>NZ_JBVHQF010000011.1:0-300946 GCF_055567555.1 Streptomyces sp. NPDC026522 | reverse complement strand
GCGCCAAGATCGCCGACATGCTCCAGCCGGAGCGCATCGGCGTCCACCTCTCGGAGGAGTTCCAGCTCCACCCGGAGCAGTCGACCGACGCCATCATGATCCACCACCCCGAAGCGAAGTATTTCAACGCACGCTGACGCAGAGCGGCGTACACTGGTCGGTCCCATACAGGCCGGTCACCTGTTCCCCGGGCACGTCCCGCGGAGCGAGGTGACCGGCCTTCTCGTCCCCCGTGAGAGGTGTGTGCGCATGACCAGCACCGTTCCAGCCGCCGTCACCCGTACGACCGACGGTTCGGCCCTGCAGGCGGTACTGCTGGACATGGACGGCACCCTCGTCGACACCGAGGGGTTCTGGTGGGAGATCGAAGAGGAGATCTTCCGCGAGCTCGGCCACCGGCTGGAGGAGACCTGGCGCGACATCGTCGTCGGCGGCCCCATGAGCCGCAGCGCCGCCTTCCTGATCGAGTCCACCGGAGCCGCCATCGGCCTCGCCGAGCTCAGCGTGCTCCTCAACGAACGGTTCGAGGCCCGCATCGCCGACCAGGTGCCCCTGATGCCCGGCGCCGAGCGGCTGCTCGCCGAGCTGGCCCGGCACAACGTGCCCACCGCCCTCGTCTCCGCCTCCCACCGCCGCGTCATCGACCAGGTCCTGCTCACCCTCGGCCGCGACCGCTTCACCATGACGGTCGCCGGCGACGAAGTACCCCGGACCAAGCCCCACCCCGACCCGTACCTCCTCGCCGCCCAGGCCCTCGGCGCGCACCCCTCGCGCTGCGCCGTGATCGAGGACACCGCCACCGGTGTCGCCGCCGCCGAGGCCGCCGGCTGCCGGGTCGTCGCCGTGCCCTCCGTCGGCCTGATCCCCGCCGCGCCCGGCCGCACGATCGTGCGCTCCCTGGAAGAAGTGGACCTGGCGTTCCTGCGCTCGCTCATCACTCCGATGAACTGAACACGCACGCTGCGTACCGAACAGAACGAGTGTGCTGTCGGGCAGCGGCGAGAGGATCTTCCGCCCGGCGCCGCGGAGGCCGAAATTCCATCCCCGTGCTGGCAGTTGCCGCGGGGTGAGCTTGGTCACCTGACGGAACCGTCCCGGGCCCTCCCGCACGCCCTGAGCCGTTCCCTTGTGTCCGCATTGATCAGCTCCTGACCCCCTCTGCGCCCACTCTGGGATGAACGGTCAGTCCGCGCCCATGACCGTCCGGTTACGCCCCAACTCCTGCCAGTTCCAGCCATCCCGTCCCAGGCCACTAATGTCGACGCCGGGCACTGCGCCGCACCTCAGCTGTACCGGACACACACCCCTGTGCCGGTACCGCGTGGACCGATCGTCACACACCGGCCCGATCGTTCCGCCCTGAACGGGCGACCGCCGCCAAGTGCCCTCTACGCCGCTTTGAGCAAGTGCCGGGTGAGGGAGTACTTCCAGCATGAACCGCAAGACCATGGTGCTGACGGCCGCGATAGGCCTGCTCACCCCCGCGCTGTCCGCATGCGGCAGCGCGAGCGGAGGAGGAGCGGGAACCGGGGCGATCGTCGTCGGTACCACCGACCGGTTCGAAGCCGCCGACTACGCCCCCGCCCCCTTCGACCCCGCCTACGCCTACGACGCCGGCGCCTGGAACGTCCTGCGCCAGACCGTCCAGACGCTGATGCACACCCCCCGCGGCGGCGGCCGGCCCGTCCCCGAAGCAGCCTCCGACTGCCGCTTCACCGACTCCGGCAACGAGAGCTACCGCTGCACCCTGCGCCCCGGCCTCACCTTCGCCAGCGGTGACCCGCTCACCGCCAAGGACGTCAAGTTCTCCATCGACCGCGTCCTGGCCATCAAGGCGGAGAACGGCCCCTCCTCGCTGCTCTCCACCATCGACACCGTCGAGGCCAAGGGCGCCGACACCGTCGTCTTCCACCTCAAGACCGCCGACGCGACCTTCCCTTACAAGCTCTCGACCCCCGCCGCCGGCATCGTCAGCGCCAAGGACTACGACGCCAAGAAGCTGCGCGCCGGCTTCGCCGTCGACGGCTCCGGCCCGTACACGATGAAGGCCGAAGTCAAGGGCAACCAGCTCGTCCGCGCCGTCTTCACCAAGAACCCGCACTACCAGGGCGACATCAAGCTCCAGAACGACAAGGTCGAACTGCGCTCCTTCGCCGACTCCGACAGCATGGGCAAGGCCCTGCGCGACGGCGCCGTCCAGGTCGTCTCCCGCACCCTGTCGCCCGCCCAGATCGCCGAGTTCTCCGCGAAGCCGCCCAAGTCCGTCAAGCTGGTCCCGCTGCCCGGCCTGGAAATCCGCTACCTCGGCTTCAACACCGATGCGCCCGTCGTCAAGGACAAGGCCGTCCGCCAGGCCCTCGCCGCCGCCGTCGACCGCAACGCGCTGATCTCCAAGGTCTACGGCAAGGCCGCGCAGCCCCTGTACTCGCTGGTCCCCACCACCGTCACAGGACACGTGAACTCCTTCTTCAGCAAGTACGGCGAGGCCAACACCGCCAAGGCCGCCGACCTGCTGAAGAACGCCGGGATCAAGACCCCCGTCAAGCTGACCCTCAACTACACCACCGACCACTACGGTGACGGCACCGCCGCCGAGTTCGAGGAACTCAAGACCCAGCTGAACTCCACCCAGCTCTTCGACATCACCGTCCAGGGCAACGACTGGGCCGACTACCGCCCCGCGCAGAAGAAGGGCGACTACGCCGCCTACGGGCTCGGCTGGTTCCCCGACTACCCGGACGCCGACAACTTCCTCGCCCCGTTCCTGGAGCAGGACAACTTCCTGGGCACTCCGTACGCCAACGCCGCGGTACGCACCAGGCTCATCCCCGACTCCCGGCGCGCGGCCGACCGCACGGTCGCCGTGCCCGCGATCACGGAGATGCAGGACATCGTCGCCGACGACGTCCCCGTCCTGCCGCTGTGGCAGGGCAAGCAGTACGTCGCCGCCCGCGACGAGATCACCGGGGCGGAATGGTCGGTCAACGCCATCTCCGACCTCCAGCTGTGGGAACTCGGCCGGGGCGTCAGCGGCTGAGCAAGGCACCAGCCGGCAGCGGGTGTCGCAGGCCGGCGCAACGAGACAGTACGACTGTGAAGGACGTTCGCGTGATGAGACGTAACCAGTGGTTGGCAGCCCCGCTCGGCGCCGCAACCGCCGCCGCGCTGCTGAGCGGTTGCGGTTCGCAGGATGGCTCGGCCGCAGGCAGCGGCAAGGGTGTTGTCATGGGAATATCCGACAAGGTGAAGTCCACCGACCCCGCGTCGGGCTACGACCCGGGTTCCTGGCTCCTGTTCAACAACGTCTTCCAGTCGCTGCTGACCTTCCCCAAGGGCGGCACCAGCCCCGAACCCGACGCCGCCCAGACCTGCGGCTTCGAAGGCGCCGACAGCAAGGTCTACAAGTGCGTCCTGCGCGCCGGACTCAAGTTCAGCAACGGCGACAGCCTCACCTCCAAGGACGTCAAGTACTCCTTCGAGCGCACCCTGAAGATCAATGACGCCGCCGGCCCGGCCGTCATGCTCTCGTCGATCGCCGGCATCGAGACCCCCGACGAGAAGACCGTCATCTTCCGCCTCAAGACCTCCGACGCGACCTTCCCCAGCAAGATCGCCGCAGGTGCGGGCGCCATCGTCGACCACACCCAGTACCCGGCCGACAAGCTCCGCACCGACGGCAAGGCCGTCGGATCCGGTGTCTACAAGCTGGACTCCATCAGCGACAAGAGCGCCAACTTCTCGGTCAACGACTCCTACAGCGGCAAGGCCAAGCCGAAGAACACCGGCGTGACCATGAAGTTCTTCAACGACGACCAGGCCGCCCTGAAGAAGGTCCTCGAGAGCGGCGACGTCGACTTCGCCTTCCGCGGCCTCGCCGCCAAGGACATCGCCAGCCTCGCCAACAAGGCCGGCGACCAGAAGGTCGAGGTCGTCCAGGGCACCGGCGCCGAAGTCCAGCACCTCGTCTTCAACATGAACGACCCGGTCGCCGGAAAGCTCCCCATCCGCAAGGCCATCGCCTACCTCGTCGACCGCGAAGCGATCATCAAGGAGGTCTACGACGGCACCGCCACCTCCCTGTACTCGGTCGTCCCCGCCGGCATCGCCTCCCACAACACCGCCTTCTTCGACCGCTACGGCGGCAGCCCCCAGCTGGAGAAGGCCAAGAGCGTCCTGCGCGCCGCCAACGTCACGAACAAGGTGAAGATCACCCTGTACTCGACGCCCACCCGCTACGGGCCGGCCACCGACCAGGAACTCCAGCTCATCGCCAAGCAGCTCAACGACAGCGGCCTGTTCGACGCCGACGTGAAGTCCGTCGAGTTCGAGCAGTACGAGAAGGACATCGAAGCCGGCAAGTACGGCGTCTACGTCAAGGGCTGGGTGCCCGACTACCCGGACGCCGACAACTTCACCCAGCCGTTCTTCGGCCCGGACAACGTCCTGCACAACAACTACGACAACAAGGAGATCAGCGGGACCATCATCCCCTCGACCTCCGCGAAGTCCGACCGCACCGCGGCCAACACCGACTTCACCCGGCTCCAGGACATCGTCGCCGACGAGATCCCGCTCCTCCCGCTCTGGCAGGGCAAGCAGTACGCCGTCACCCGCCAGAACGTCACCGGCCTCCAGTGGTCGCTGGACGCCTCGACCGTCTTCCGCTTCTGGGAGATCAGCAAGGGCTGAGCCGCGCGAACGGGCCGGCAGCCGCACCACGCGGCTGCCGGCCCGTCGCCGTCATCACAAGCCCGCCGTCACCACGGCCGGCCGGCTACTGCGCGCCCGGGCGGACCAGGCCGCTCTCGTACGCGTACACCGCGGCCTGCACGCGGTCACGCAGGCCCAGCTTCGTCAGCACGTGCCCCACATGCGTCTTCACCGTGGTCTCGCTCACGAACAGGTCCGCCGCGATCTCCGCGTTCGACAGGCCCCGCGCCACCAGCTTCAGCACCTCCACCTCGCGCTCCGTCAACGTGCCCAAGGTGTCCGGGACGGTCTCCGCGCCCGACGGCAGGTGCCCCGCGTACTTGTCCAGCAGCCGCCGCGTGATGCTCGGCGCGAGCATCGCCTCGCCGCCCGCCACCACCCGGATCGCCTGCACCAGCTCGGTCGCCGGAGCGTCCTTGAGCAGGAAACCGCTCGCCCCCGCCCGCAGCGCCTCCACCACGTACTCGTCCAGATCGAACGTGGTCAGCACCAGCACCTTCGCCGGCCCGTCCCGACCCGGCCCGGTGATCTGGCGCGTCGCCTCCACCCCGTCCATCCGCGGCATCCGGATGTCCATCAGCACCACATCGGGCTGCAGCGCCCGCACCTGGTCCAGCGCCTGGAGCCCGTCCCCGGCCTCACCGACCACCGCCAGGTCCGGCTCCGCCTCCAAGATCATCCGGAAGCCGGTGCGCAACAGCGGCTGGTCATCGACCAACAGGACGCGGATCGCCACAGGGGTACCTCATCTTCGGGATCTTCATCTTCGGGATCTTCGGACTTCGAACGGCGGCTTCGCCGGGCGCCGCCCATTCTGCCCTGACCCGGCGATCAGGAACCCCCCGGTCCGTCCGGCCCCTCCGCCGCCGCCCGGGGAACGATCACCAGCGGATACACCGGGGGAGTCCCACCGAACTCCGGACACACCGCCTGATGATCACACCAGCCGCACAGCTTCGTGCGCCGCGGCCGCCACACCCCCGTCTCCGTCGCCTCCACGATCGCGTCCCACAACGCCAGCAGCTTGCGCTCCACCCGCTCCAGATCCGCCACCACCGGGTCGTACGTCACCACGTCCCCACTGCCCAGGTAGACCAGCTGCAGCCGCCGCGGCACCACCCCCTTCAACCGCCACACCACCAGCGCGTAGAACTTCATCTGGAACAGCGCGCCCTCCGCGTACTCCGGCCGCGGCGCCTTGCCCGTCTTGTAGTCCACGATCCGGACCTCGCCCGTCGGCGCCACGTCCACCCGGTCGATGATCCCGCGCAGCCGCAGCCCCGACTCCAGCTCCGTCTCCACGAAGAACTCCCGCTCCACCGGCTCCAGCCGCGTCGGGTCCTCCAACGTGAACCACCGCTCCACCAGCGCCTCGGCCTCCGTCAGCCAACGCGCCAGACCCTCCCCCTCAGCACCCGCCGGGAACAGCTCCGTCAGCTCCGGCTTCGCCTCCAGCAGCCGGTCCCACTGCCCCGGGAGCAACGCCTTGGCCCGCGGAGCCGTCCGCTCCTGCGCGGGGTGGTCGAACAACCGCTCCAGCACCGCGTGCACCAGCGTCCCCCGCGTCGCCGCCGCACTCGGCTTCTCCGGCAGCTTGTCGATCACCCGGAACCGGTACAGCAACGGACACCGCATGAAATCGCTCGCCCGCGAAGGCGACAGCGAAGCGGGCCGCACCGCGCCGGCCGGCCCCTCGGGCGCGGCATCGGCATCGGCAGCAGCCACGCCAGGAACAGGACCGGGGCTCGTCGTCATGCGTAAAACCCTACGACCCGCCACCGACAGCACGCGCATACCATCGACTCCGTGCCCCCTCGCACTGCATGATCAGAGCATCACACCGTGCTACCGCGCCACCGCACACCCACCCGACACACCCGCACAACGCCCCGCACACCACCGGCGGAACCGCCCCACCGGACAGCACCGAACGAAGGACAGCCGTGCCAGACACCGACGAAACCGGCGAGCGCGCACCCAAGCGCTCCGACCCGGGCGGCGGACTCCTCATGGGCCGCCCCTTCGGCGTACCCGTCTACGTCTCGCCCAGCTGGTTCCTCGTCGCCGCCCTCATCACCTGGGTCTTCGGCAACCAGCTCGACCGCGTCCTGCCCGAACTCGGACCGGCCCGCTACCTCGTCTCCCTCTTCTTCGCCGTCGCCTTCTACGCCTCCGTGCTCGTCCACGAACTCGCACACACCGTCGCCGCCCTGCGCTTCCGGCTCCCCGTACGCCGCATCCGGCTCCAGTTCTTCGGCGGCGTCTCCGAAATCGAGAAGGAAGCCGAAACCCCCGCCCGCGAATTCGTCCTCGCCTCGGTCGGCCCCCTCCTCTCCCTCCTCCTCGCCGGCGCCTTCTACCTCGGCATGGAAGCCGTCGACGCCCCCACCGTCCCCGGCGTCCTCCTCGCCGGCCTCATGATCTCCAACCTGCTCGTCGCCGCCTTCAACCTGCTCCCCGGCCTCCCCCTCGACGGCGGCCGCATGCTCCGCGCCGTCATCTGGGGCATCACCGGAAAACCCATGGCCGGCACCGTCGCCGCCGCCTGGGTCGGCCGCGCCCTCGCCGTCGCCGTCCTCATCGGCCTGCCCCTGGTCACCCAGACCGGACTCCTCGGCAACCGCAGCCAGGAGATCGGCGGCATGGACACCGTCATGGACGCCCTGCTCGCCGCGATCCTCGCCGCCATCATCTGGACCGGCGCCGGCAACAGCCTGCGCATGGCCCGCCTGCGCCAGCACCTCCCCGAACTCCAGGCCCGCGCCCTCACCCGCCGCGCCATCCCCGTCGAGAACGCCACCCCCCTCTCCGAAGCCCTCCGCCGCGCCAACGAAGCCGGAGCCCGCGCCCTCGTCGTCGTCGACGGACACGGCGACCCCACCGCCATCGTCCGTGAGACCGCCATCGCCTCCGTCCCCGAACACCGCCGCCCCTGGATCGCCGTCAGCACCCTCTCCCAGGACCTCACCGAAGGCATGAAGGTTTCCACGGACCTCGCCGGCGAAGACCTCCTCGACCACCTCCGCGCCACCCCCGCCACCGAATACCTCGTCCTCGAACCCGGCGGCCGGATCTACGGCGTCCTGTCCACCACGGACGTCGAAAAAGCCTTCGTGAAGGCCATGGCGCGGCCCCAGTCCTGAACCCAATACACTGGTCACATGTCCGAACCGACCGGTGCCGCCCGCCGACGCGGGCCCTTCGAGGTCGGGGACCAGGTTCAGCTCACCGACCCCAAGGGCCGCCACTACACGTTCACGCTCGAAGCCGGGAAGAATTTCCACACCCATAAGGGTTCCTTCCCGCACGACGAGCTGATCGGTGCTCCCGAGGGCAGTGTTGTCCGTACCACGGGAAACGTCGCGTACCTCGCGCTGCGCCCCCTGCTCCCCGACTATGTCCTGTCCATGCCCCGCGGTGCCGCCGTGGTCTACCCCAAGGACGCCGGCCAGATCCTGGCCTTCGCCGACATCTTCCCCGGCGCCCGCGTCGTGGAAGCCGGCGTCGGCTCCGGCTCCCTGAGCAGCTTCCTGCTGCGCGCCATCGGCGACCAGGGCATGCTCCACAGCTACGAGCGCCGCGCGGACTTCGCCGAGATCGCCACCGCCAACGTCGAACGCTACTTCGGCGGCCCCCACCCCGCGTGGCAGCTCACCGTCGGCGACCTCCAGGACAACCTGTCCGACACCGACGTCGACCGCGTGATCCTCGACATGCTCGCCCCCTGGGAATGCCTGGAAGCCGTCTCCAAGGCACTCGTGCCCGGCGGCATCCTCTGCTGCTACGTGGCCACCACCACCCAGCTCTCGCGCACCGTCGAATCCATCCGCGAGTTCGGCTGCTACGCCGAGCCGCAGCCCTGGGAATCGATGATCCGCAACTGGCACGTCGAAGGCCTCGCCGTCCGCCCGGACCACCGGATGATCGGCCACACCGGCTTCCTCGTCACCGCCCGCCGCCTCGCGGACGGCGTCGAACCCCCGATGCGCCGCCGCCGCCCCTCCAAGGGCGCCTACGGCGAGGACTACGAAGGACCGGGCAGCCAGAGCCGCGGCGGCGACCGCGACTGACCCACCGGCCCGCGCCCACCCGGCGCAGACCCCAACACGAAGGCGCTGCGGCGCAGTTCCCCCGACCGGACGGGAACTGCGCCACAGCGCCTTTTCGTTACCGGGACCGACAGCTCCGGACGCCGTCGGCACCCACCCGCACCCACCCGTTCCACCCCGGTGTGAGGTGTGGCACGATGCTGGCACCGCGTCACCCTTCGCACAGGAGACACCCCGCGTGCTGCACAGCCCCACCGAGCCGGCCCCCGTACTGGACACCCTGGCGCACGGTGGCGCCGACGCCATCCACTGGGTCGCCACGGCCACCGCGATGGCCGCCGTCATAGCCGCCGCGGGCTTCCTCCAGCCCGATCCCGCGACCGGCGCCCCGGTCACCGCGACCTCCGCCGCGGCCCCCGCCGGCCCGCCGGCCGCCGCCCCCGACGCGCACGCCGTCAGCTACCCCCTCGACTGCAGGGGCATGCCGCACCTCGTCACGGCCACCGCCGAGGGCGACCTCGACGGCGACGGCCGCCCCGAGACCGTGGCCGCCGTCCGCTGCGACGCGGGCTCCGGCGCCCCGCCGCACGCCATCTACGTCCTGACCCAGGACAAGACCCCGGGCGCCCCGCCACGCGTCGTCGCCACCCTGCTCGACACCGCCCGCCGGCAGACCGCCACCGACCTCACCATCAGTGACGCCGCGGTAACAGCACGTCTCCTCGGATACTCCTCACCGGCGGTCCCGCGCTACAGCCCCGACACCGAACAGCTCGCCAAGTGGCGCTGGACGGGCGGAAAATTCCGCCAGGAGCTTACCGACGCACGCCCCGGCCGGGTGTGAACCGTCACTCCGCGTCAGGGCCGTACACCTCGACCCGGTCGGCAACACGGCGGACGTGGATGCAGTCACCCGGGCATTCCTTCGCCGAATCGACCACGTCCTGGAGCAGCGTCAGCGGAACCGGAGTCGTCGCCCCCGGGGCCTGGAGGAGCTCGTCCTCCGCACTCTTCACGTACGCCAGACCGTCGATGTCCAGCTCGAACACCTCCGGGGCGTACTGCACGCAGATGCCGTCGCCGGTGCACAGGTCCTGGTCGATCCACACCTCCAGCGACGCCCCGGCCTCGTCGGCACCGGCGGTTCCGTCGGAGGTTGCCTCCTGCTGCACGGTCATATCTCCTGCCGTTCCCTGCACTGAGTGATCCCTCCCGGTCACAACTCGCGACAAGTCGCGCGGGCCCTGACGGGTGTTGAACGCTTCGACCTTACAACCGGCTGCTTTCCGATGCTGCTGGGTGGGTATTTCCTTGGCGAGAGGGAGTACGCAAGGGTGAAGATCGGACACACCTCTACCGTCTTTGTGATCTAGGGGTTTCAATCACCACCAGCCCAGGTAGGGTCAGGAAGCGTCCAGCTCCCCTTGGAGGAGGTGAGGACCGTGGCAGCCCACGACGACGACATCAACCGCGGCATCCGGCCCGGGCGAGGGTCCGAGGACCCCGCTGGCCAGGTTGCCTATCTCGAGCAGGAAATCGCCGTCCTGCGACGCAAGCTCGCCGACTCACCGCGTCACACGAGGATTCTCGAAGAGCGGATCGTAGAGCTCCAGACGAATCTGGCCGGCGTATCCGCACAGAACGAACGACTGGCGAATACCCTCCGTGAGGCCCGCGACCAGATCGTGGCCCTCAAGGAAGAAGTCGACCGGCTCGCCCAGCCGCCGGCCGGCTTCGGTGTCTTCCTGCAAGCCAACGAGGACGGCACCGTCGACATCTTCACCGGAGGCCGCAAACTCCGCGTGAACGTGAGCCCCAGCGTCGACCCGGAAGAGCTCCGGCGCGGCCAGGAGGTCATGCTCAACGAAGCGCTCAACGTGGTCGAAGCCATGGAATTCGAGCGCGCCGGGGACATCGTCACCCTCAAGGAGATCCTTGAGGACGGCGAGCGCGCCCTGGTCATCGGGCACACCGACGAGGAACGGGTGGTGAGGCTCGCCGAGCCGCTCCTGGACATCACCATCCGCCCCGGCGACGCCCTGCTCCTCGAACCCCGCTCCGGCTACGTCTACGAAGTGGTCCCCAAGAGCGAGGTCGAAGACCTCGTCCTCGAAGAGGTCCCGGACATCGACTACGACAAGATCGGCGGCCTGGGCGACCAGATCGAACTGATCCGCGACGCGGTCGAGCTCCCCTACCTCTACCCGGACCTCTTCAAGGAGCACGAACTGCGCCCGCCGAAGGGCATCCTGCTCTACGGCCCCCCCGGCTGCGGCAAGACGCTCATCGCCAAGGCCGTCGCCAACTCCCTTGCCAAGAAGGTCGCCGAGGTCACCGGCCGCCCCACCGGGAAGTCCTACTTCCTGAACATCAAGGGCCCCGAACTCCTCAACAAGTACGTCGGCGAGACCGAGCGGCACATCCGCCTCGTCTTCCAGCGTGCCCGTGAGAAGGCCAGCGAGGGCACCCCCGTCATCGTCTTCTTCGACGAGATGGAATCCCTCTTCCGCACCCGCGGATCCGGCGTCAGCTCGGACGTGGAGAACACCATCGTCCCCCAGCTCCTCGCCGAGATCGACGGCGTGGAAGGCCTGGAGAACGTCATCGTCATCGGCGCCTCCAACCGCGAGGACATGATCGACCCGGCCATCCTGCGCCCCGGCCGGCTCGACGTGAAGATCAAGATCGAGCGCCCGGACGCCGAGGCCGCCAAGGACATCTTCGCCAAGTACCTCAAGGCCTCGCTGCCCCTGCACGCGGACGACCTGTCCGAACACCAGGGCTCCACGGCCGGCACCGTCCACAGCATGATCCAGACCGTCGTCGAGCAGATGTACGCCGAAAGCGAGGAAAACCGCTTCCTCGAGGTCACGTACGCCAACGGCGACAAGGAAGTCCTCTACTTCAAGGACTTCAACTCCGGCGCCATGATCCAGAACATCGTGGACCGGGCCAAGAAGATGGCGATCAAGGCCTTCCTCGAACACAACCAGAAGGGCCTGCGGGTCGCCCACCTCCTCCAGGCCTGCGTGGACGAGTTCAAGGAGAACGAGGACCTGCCCAACACCACCAACCCGGACGACTGGGCCCGAATCTCCGGAAAGAAGGGCGAGCGGATCGTATTCATCCGCACCCTCGTCACCGGAAAGCAAGGCGCGGACACCGGACGCTCCATCGACACGGTGGCAAACACCGGTCAGTACCTCTGACAAAGCGGGGCGGCTGCGGGTGCCCCCCACCGGGGCACCCGCAGCCGACTGCTTTACCGACTGCATTTTCCAGCCGGTGGCAGGACAAATTCAATGACTGAAATGATCTCCCCACCAGCGCGGAGTGGTTCTAGGCTCATCCGTACCGCAGGTCGCGCAGTGCGGGGACGGACGCCGCACACGACGCATCGGAGCACCAGCGGTACTTGAGCGCCGCTCCCGGACGGGAGCGCCGCCGGGCAAGGAGGGCCGCATGACCGTACGGCGAGTAATGGGGATCGAGACGGAGTACGGGATCTCCGTCCCGGGACACCCGAACGCCAATGCCATGCTCACCTCGTCCCAGATCGTCAACGCCTACGCGGCGGCGATGCACCGGGCGCGCCGAGCCCGCTGGGACTTCGAGGAGGAGAACCCGCTGCGGGACGCCCGCGGCTTCGACCTCGCCCGCGAGGCCGCCGACAACAGCCAGCTGACCGACGAGGACATCGGCCTCGCCAACGTGATCCTCACCAACGGCGCCCGGCTCTACGTCGACCACGCCCACCCCGAATACAGCTCCCCGGAGATCACCAACCCGCTCGACGCCGTCCTCTGGGACAAGGCCGGCGAGCGGATCATGGCCGAGGCCGCCGAACGCGCCGCCCAGCTCCCCGGCGCCCAGCCCATCCACCTCTACAAGAACAACACCGACAACAAGGGCGCCTCCTACGGCACGCACGAGAACTACCTGATGAAGCGGGAGACCCCCTTCTCCGACATCGTGCGCCACCTGACCCCCTTCTTCGTCTCCCGCCAGGTCGTCACCGGCGCCGGCCGCGTCGGCATCGGCCAGGACGGCCGCGACCACGGCTTCCAGATCAGCCAGCGCGCCGACTACTTCGAAGTCGAGGTCGGCCTGGAGACCACCCTCAAACGGCCGATCATCAACACCCGCGACGAGCCGCACTCCGACGCCGAGAAGTACCGCCGGCTCCACGTGATCATCGGCGACGCCAACCTCTCGGAGATCTCCACCTACCTGAAACTCGGCACGACCGCGCTGGTCCTGTCCATGATCGAAGACGGGTTCATCAACGTCGACCTCGCCGTCGACCAGCCCGTACGCACCCTCCACCAGGTCTCCCACGACCCCGACCTGCACCACCTGATCACGCTGCGCAGCGGCCGGACACTCACCGCCGTACAGCTGCAGATGGAGTACTTCGAGCTGGCCCGCAAGTACGTGGACGAGCGGTTCGGCACGGACGCGGACGAGCAGACCAAGGACGTCCTCGCTCGGTGGGAGGACGTCCTCGGCCGCCTGGAGACCGACCCGATGAGCCTGTCGGGGGAGCTGGACTGGATCGCCAAACGAGAGCTCCTGGAGGGCTACCGCAGGCGCGACGGGCTCGACTGGGACGCGGCCCGGCTGCACCTGGTCGACCTCCAGTACGCGGACGTACGCCCGGAGAAGGGCCTGTACAACCGCCTGGTGGCCCGCGGCAAGATGAAGCGGCTGCTGGCGGAGCCGGCGGTGGAGCGGGCCGAGGGCAAGCCCCCGGAGGACACCCGGGCCTACTTCCGGGGCCGGTGCCTGGAGCAGTACGCGGACGACGTGGCGGCGGCCTCGTGGGACTCGGTGATCTTCGACCTCCCGGGCCACGACTCGCTGCAGCGCGTACCGACGCTGGAGCCGCTGCGCGGGACGCGGGCCCACGTGAAGGAGCTCCTGGACCGCTGCCGCACGGCGGAGGACCTGGTACGGGTCCTGTCGGGCCGCTGACCGCGGCTCCGGCCCTTTCCGGGCCCCGGGCGGGGCCTGAAAAGGCCCCGGTCTGGGAATCATGGGAACACCCGGACGTTATGAAAGTGCGGGGACGGATGTCGGACCCTCCTTGTAGGGTCCGGCATAAGGTCTGATCTTGGGAGAGGTCCCGGTCCGGGATCTCTCGACGTGAGCGTGCGAACCGAGCGGGGTGAGGTAGACATGGCGACCAAGGACACCGGCGGCGGACAGCAGAAGGCGACGCGCTCGACCGAGGAGGTCGAGGAGGCCGCGGTCGAAGAATCGACCGACCTCAAGGAGCGCCAGGAGAAGCTCTCCGACGACGTCGACTCCGTGCTTGACGAGATCGACGACGTCTTGGAAGAGAATGCTGAGGATTTCGTGAGGTCATTCGTGCAAAAGGGCGGCCAGTAGGTCGCTTGACCTTCGATTCGAAGGTTCTGCGGGGGGCGGGGGATGGATGGCGTCGAGGGGACGAAGCGATGCTCGCGCTGCAAGACGTACAGGTCACGGGCTGAGTTCGCGTCCAATCGGGCGATGAAGGATGGCCTCCAGGCCTACTGTCGGGGTTGTCAGGCAGAGCAGCATCGAGAACGCCAGCTCGCGAAGGGGCGGACGGTACGGGAAAAGGTGGCCGTGCCGTCCGGCCACAAGCGGTGCCCACAGTGCGAGGAAATCAAGCCCCATTCGGAATGGGAGCCCAACAAAACTTCATCCGACGGCTGGAGCAGCTACTGCCGTGTCTGTCGGGCCCAGCGGAACCGCGCGAGCTATTTCAAGCGCAAGTACGGCATCACCGAGGCTGAACGCGACGGCATGATCGCGACTCAAGGCGGGACCTGCCTGCTCTGTCGGACAGCTCCGGCAGAGCACGTTGATCACGATCATCAGACGGGTAAGGTCCGAGGCGTACTGTGCTTCAGCTGCAACGCCGGACTGGGGCAGTTCAAGGATCGGCCGGACGTCATACGGCGTGCAGCCGCTTACGTGGAAGGAAACCTGTGGAACCCAACACTCGTAGCACAGGGCGTCTACCGGCAGCCTTCCTGACGCCGGGGTCCTCGTCCTTCATGGACTTCCTGGGCGCGCAGGCGCCCGACATGCTGCCCGGCAACCGCAAGTTGCCGGAGGGGATCGTCGAGGCGCCGCACGGGACGACCATCGTGGCCGTCACCTTCCCCGGCGGGGTCGTGCTCGCCGGTGACCGGCGGGCGACCATGGGGAACATGATCGCGCAGCGGGACATCGAGAAGGTGTTCCCGGCCGACGAGTACTCCGCCGTCGGCATCGCCGGTACGGCCGGTCTGGCCGTGGAGATGGTGAAGCTGTTCCAGCTGGAGCTGGAGCACTTCGAGAAGGTGGAGGGGACGACCCTGTCCCTGGAGGGCAAGGCGAACCGGCTCTCGACCATGATCCGGAGCAATCTGGGGATGGCGATGCAGGGGCTGGCCGTCGTGCCGCTGTTCGCCGGGTACGACGAGGCCAAGGAGAAGGGCCGGATCTTCTCGTACGACGTGACCGGCGGCCGCTCCGAGGAGCACGGTTTCGCCGCCACCGGTTCGGGCTCGATCTTCGCCAAGGGCTCGATGAAGAAGCTGTACCGCCCCGACCTGACGGAGGAGCAGGCCACCACGCTGGTCGTGCAGGCGCTGTACGACGCCGCCGATGACGACTCGGCGACGGGTGGGCCCGACCTCTACCGTCACATCTATCCCATCGTCACCGTCATCACCGATGAGGGCTTCCGTCGGTTGACCGACGACGAGTCGCAGGAGATCGCCCGTACGGTCACCAACCGTCGGCTCGAGCAGCCGGACGGCCCGCGCGCCGCCCTGCTCTGACCATCCGTCGCCCCGTAGGACCCAGAAGAAAGGGACGGACAGCCGGTGTCGACTCCGTTCTATGTGTCACCCCAGCAGGCCATGGCCGACCGGGCGGAATACGCCCGGAAGGGCATCGCCCGCGGTCGCAGCCTGGTCGTGCTGCAGTACGCCGACGGCATCGTGTTCGTCGGGGAGAACCCGTCCCGTGCGCTGCACAAGTTCAGCGAGATCTATGACCGGATCGGCTTCGCGGCCGCCGGCAAGTACAACGAGTACGAGAACCTGCGGATCGGTGGTGTGCGGTACGCGGATCTGCGCGGGTACACCTATGACCGCGATGACGTGACGGCCCGTGGGCTGGCGAACGTGTATGCGCAGACGCTGGGCACGATCTTCTCCAGTGCGGGTGAGAAGCCGTACGAGGTGGAGCTGGTCGTGGCGGAGGTCGGTGCGACGGCCGCGGGGGACCAGATCTACCGGTTGCCGCACGACGGGTCGATCGTGGACGAGCACGGTTCGGTCGCGGTGGGTGGCAATGCCGAGCAGATCAGTACGTACCTGGACCAGCGGCACCGGGACGGGATGACGCTGTCCGAGGCGTTGAAGCTGGCGGTGCAGGCGCTGTCCAGCCAGGCGAACGGTGCGGACAAGTCGATCCCGGCCGAGCGGCTGGAGGTCGCGGTGCTGGACCGGACGCGGCCGCAGCAGCGGAAGTTCAAGCGGATCCGGGGCCGGCAGCTGGCGCGGCTGCTGGAGGCGGACGTGCCGGCGGCGGCTCAGGCCGACGCGGTGTCGAACGACGAGGGTCCGGAGGACGAGTCGGAGTAGTGCGTGTCGGGGGAGCCCCGGTCTGCCGTTGCGGCGGGCCGGGGCTTTCGTGCGTTCAGGCTCGGGGGGCGGGGCCGGAGGAGTCGCGGACGACGAGGCCGACGGGGATGTCGGGGGCGGACCAGTGGGTGCCTTCGAGGACGGCGAGGAGGGCGGTCATGCCCTGTCGGCCGACGGTTTCGGCGGGGAGGCGGACGGTGGTGAGTTCGGGTTCGACGGCGGTGGCGAGGGCGAGGTCGTCGAAGCCGGTGACGGAGAGGTCGTCGGGGACGCGCAGGCCGAGGCGGCGGGCGGCCTTGCAGGCGCCGGCGGCGAGGATGTCGTCGTCGCAGATCACGGCGGTGGGGCGGGGGCCGGGGGTGGTGAGGGCGGCTTCCAGGGCGGTGCGGGCGCCGGTGACGGTGAGGGGGGCGCGTACGGTGCGCAGCTCGGCGGTGGCTTTGAGGAGGCCGGCGAGGGCGCGGGCGCGGATGCGGAAGGTCCAGGAGTCGACGGCGGAGGCGAGGTGGAGGAAGCGGCGGTGGCCGTGGGCGAGGAGGTGTTCGGCGGTTTGCCGCATGCCGTCGGCCATGGCGAGGTTGACGTGGGCGGCGGCGGTGTGGGAGGCCGGGTCGCTGTCGAGCATGACGAGGGGGAGGCCGTTGCCGCCGATGGCGTCGAGGGCGTCGGCGGCCATGGAGGAGGCGATGACTCCGTCGAGGGCGGCGCGGGCGGAGGCGAAGGGGTCGCGGGCGGGGCCGGTGCCGTCGGGGGAGGGGTAGAGGACGACGCCGAAGCCGTGTTCGGCGGCGACTTCGGCGGCGCCGGTGTAGACGCGGGCGAAGAATTCGTTGGTGAGGGCGGGGACGACGAGGAGGGCGGTGCGGGTGCTGCCGAGGCGGAGGTTGCGGGCGGCGAGGTTGGGGCGGTAGCCGATGTGGGTGGCGGTTTCGCGGACGAGGGCGGCGGTGCGTTCGGAGACGCGGCCGCGCCATTTGTCGCCGAGGACGAGGGAGACGGTGGCTTGGGAGACCCCGGCGGCGGTGGCGACGTCCCGGCTGGTGGGTCTCGTCACGCGGGGCTCCTGTAGTGCGAGGTCACGGGGGTGGGGGCGGTGGGGGCGGGTGGGCCGTCTGGACTGGCGGGTTGTGGCCATGGTACGTATGGCGGGTCACGTTATACGTATTACTCCGGCTTGATCCGGGCAGGAAGGGGCGGACATGGCCGCGGGTTATGCGGAGCTGCTCAAAACCCGGCACGCCGCGAGGCTGTTGGTGGGGACGCTCATAGGGCGGCTGCCGAACGCGACGGCGCCGATCGCGATCGTGCTGTTCACCCGGGCGGAGGGGGGCAGCTACAGCCTCGCGGGGGCGCTGGCGGCGGTGTACGGCGTGGCGAACGCCGTGGGGCAGCCGTTGCTGGGCCGGGCGGTGGACCTGTACGGGCAGCCGCGGGTGCAGTTGCCGGCGGCGGTGGTCTCCGCGCTGGGGATGGTGTGGCTGGCACTCGCGGGGACGGGGTCGGTGGCGGCGGCGTACGCGGCGGTGGTGGTGGCGGGGTTGTTCACGCCGCCGCTGGAGGGGGGCCTGCGGGCGCTGTGGCCGTCGGTGCTGGGCGGCAGGGAGGAGCGGGTCCATGCCGCGTATGCGATGGACGCGGTGGCCCAGGAGGTCATGTTCACGGTCGGCCCGCTGCTGGTGACGCTGTTCGTGTCGCTGTGGGACCCGGCGGTCGCCCTGGTGCTGCTCAACGGGATCGGGGTGCTGGGGGCCCTGTCGGTGGTGGTGTCGCGGCCGTCGCGGGAGTGGCGTTCGGAGCCGCGGGCGGCGCACTGGCTCGGCGCTCTGCGCTCGCGCGGGCTGCTGGCGCTGCTGGGGGCGTTCTTCTTCGTGGGTACGGCGCTGGGGTCGATCACGGTGGCGGGTGTGGCGTACGCGGACGGTCATGGCGGTCAGGCGGTGTACGGCTGGCTGATGGCGGCGCTGGGGTTGGGTGCGCTGTTCGGCGGGGTGCTGTACGGGGCCCGGCAGTGGCCGGGGGCGCCGGAGCGGCGGCTGCGGGTGCTGGTGGCGTTGCTGGCGGCGGGTTATCTGCCGTTGATGCTGGTGCCGGGGGTGGTGGCGATGACGGCGCTGACGGCGCTGGCGGGGGTGTTCCTGGCGCCGGCGATCGCGTGTGCGTTCATCGTGGTGGACCGGCACGCTCCGGCGGGGACGGTGACGGAGGCGTTCTCGTGGCTGGTGACCTTCTTCGGGGTGGGGGCGGCGATCGGTACGGCGGCGGCGGGTCCGGCGGTGGAACTGGGTGGCACGGCGGCCGGTTTCGCGGTGGCGGGTGTGGCGGGTGGCGCGGCGTTGCTGGTGCTGACGGCCACTCAGCGGGTGCTGGCCTCGGCCGGGCGCAGCCGGGCGGTGGCGGGGTCCGGCGCGGGTGGTGCGGGGCAGCTGCCGGGTGACGCCGGTACGGCCCGTGCGGACGGCGTGTCGGAGCCCTTCGCGGGAAACTGATCGGAACCCCGCTCTCGAACCCGGTTTCAGAACAGGGCAGAAGGCGTAATGTTCAGTCATGGACCGCCGCATTTTCGGGCTGGAGAACGAGTACGGCGTCACGTGCACGTTCAGGGGACAGCGCCGACTGTCACCTGACGAAGTGGCGCGCTACCTCTTCCGCCGTGTCGTGTCATGGGGCCGCAGCAGCAATGTCTTCCTGCGGAACGGCGCCCGCCTCTACCTCGACGTGGGTTCGCATCCGGAATATGCAACTCCCGAATGCGACAACCTGACCGAACTGGTCACTCACGACAAGGCCGGCGAGCGCATTCTCGAAGGCCTGCTCGTCGATGCCGAACGCCGCCTGCACGAGGAGGGGATCGCGGGCGACGTCTACCTCTTCAAGAACAACACCGACTCGGCGGGCAATTCGTACGGCTGCCACGAGAACTACCTGGTGGCGCGGCACGGTGAATTCTCCCGCCTGGCGGACATCCTCATTCCGTTCCTCGTCACGCGCCAGCTGATCTGTGGCGCGGGCAAGGTCCTGCAGACCCCGCGGGGTGCGGTCTACTGCGTGAGCCAGCGCGCGGAGCACATCTGGGAGGGCGTCAGCTCGGCCACGACCCGGTCCCGGCCGATCATCAACACGCGGGACGAGCCGCACGCGGACGCGGAGCGGTACCGCCGGCTGCACGTGATCGTCGGGGACTCGAACATGTCCGAGACGACCATGCTGCTCAAGGTGGGGGCCACCGACCTGGTGCTGCGGATGATCGAGGCGGGGACCGTGATGCGGGACCTGACCCTGGAGAACCCGATCCGGGCGATCCGCGAGGTCAGCCACGACATCACGGGCCAGCGCAAGGTGCGCCTGGCCAGCGGGCGCGAGGCGTCGGCGCTGGAGATCCAGCGCGAGTACTACGACAAGGCGCTGGACTTCGCCGAGCGCCGCGGCATCCGTACGGGTGTGGTGGAGCAGGTGCTGGAGCTGTGGGGCCGTACCCTCGACGCGATCGAGGCGGAGGACCTGGACCGGGTCGGGACCGAAATCGACTGGGTCATGAAGTACCAGCTGATCGAGCGGTACCGGGACAAGCACAACATGACGATGTCGAATCCGCGGGTCGCCCAGATAGACCTCGCCTATCACGACATCCACCGCCGGCGCGGGCTGTACTACCTGCTGGAGCGCAAGGGGCAGGCGGCTCGGATCTGCAACGACCTCAAGATCTTCGAGGGCAAGTCGGTGCCTCCGCAGACGACGCGGGCGCGGCTGCGCGGCGATTTCATCCGCCGGGCGCAGGAGCAGCGGCGGGACTTCACCGTCGACTGGGTGCACCTGAAGCTGAATGACCAGGCGCAGCGGACGGTGCTGTGCAAGGACCCGTTCCGTTCGGTGGACGACCGGGTGGAGAAGCTGATCGCCGGTATGTAGCCGCTCCGCGGCCCGGCGGACGGCGGCAAAGTGTGACATCTCACTGATCTTGGCCGGGGCCCCGTACGTATCTCGTACGGGGCCCCGTCCACGCCTTAGAGTGGCGGGCGACCGCGTTGCCGTCTGAGATCTGAGGAACACGTGCGCCGACTTGCCGGCCTGCTGGTCGTACCCCTTCTGCTGCTGACGACGGCAGCCTGCGGTGACGACAGCGGCTCCGACTCCGCCCAGATGAAGAACGGGGTGCCCGCGATCACGAAGGGCGCCGAGTTCGGGGAGAAGCCGACCCTGTCGAAGGGGAAGGGCGACCCGCCGAAGGAATTGAAGGCGGTGGTTCTCCACGAGGGCACCGGCCCGGTGCTGAAGGCGAAGGACGTCGCCCAGGTCAATTACTACGGCCAGGTGTGGGACGGCAAGGAGCCCTTCGACGAGAGCTTCAGCAAGGGCAAGACCTTCGATGTGACCGTGGGCGCGGGCATGGTCATCAAGGGCTGGGACCAGGGCCTGGCGGGCAAGAAGGTCGGCAGCCGGGTCGAGCTGGTGATCCCGCCGGACCTCGGTTACGGCGCGCAGGGTTCGGGCGAGAAGATCAAGCCGAACGCCACGCTGGTGTTCGTGGTGGACATCGTCAAGGGTGCCAGCGTCCCGGTGTCGGCGACGGGCAAGGAAGTCCCGCAGGACGACAAGGACCTGCCGAAGGTCGGTACGAACACGGACGGCAAGGAAGTGTCGGTGACCGTCCCGAAGGACGCCGCCCCGCCCGCGAAGCTGGTCTCGAACTACGTCCTGGAGAGTGACGGCCCGGTCGTGAAGGACACCGACACGGTCGTGGTGAAGTTCAACGGCAAGACCTGGAAGGACGACAAGACCTTCGAGAGCACCTACGCCACCGACACGGTGGTGACGTGGCCGCTGTCCGACCTGTCGGTCAAGGGTCTCAAGGACGGCATCCTGGGCAAGAAGGCCGGCAGCCGGATCCTGTTGGTGATCCCGCCGGACCAGGCGTTCGCCGACAAGGAGCAGGGGACGATCCCGGCCAATTCGACGCTGGTGTTCAGCCTCGACATCCTCGCGGTGATGTAACACTTGGTTCCGGTTTCCTCCCGGCCCCGGCCGGGAGGCGCCCCCTGTTGGTTCGTATGAGGAGCAGTTCCGTGAGCGACAAGCTCGAGAAGCCCGAGATCGACTTCCCCGAGGGCCCCGCCCCGTCCGACCTCGTGGTCGAGGACATCTGGGTGGGCGACGGCGCCGAGGCCGAGGCCGGTGCGTTCGTCAAGGTCCACTACGTGGGTGTGGCGTTCTCGACCGGCGAGGAGTTCGACGCCT
Source organism: Streptomyces sp. NPDC026522 (assembly GCF_055567555.1). Classification (NCBI taxonomy): domain Bacteria; kingdom Bacillati; phylum Actinomycetota; class Actinomycetes; order Kitasatosporales; family Streptomycetaceae; genus Streptomyces; species Streptomyces sp. NPDC026522. Next base: position 279,327 of record NZ_JBVHQF010000011.1, on the reverse strand, counting down.
CCTGGAACCGTGGTACCCCGCTGGAGTTCAAGCTGGGTGTCGGCCAGGTCATCGAGGGCTGGGACCGGGGTGTCCAGGGCATGAAGGTGGGCGGCCGTCGCAAGATCACGATCCCGGCGCACCTCGCGTACGGTGACCGTGGCGCCGGCGGCGGCGTGATCGCCCCGGGCGAGACGCTGATCTTCGTCTGTGACCTGATGGCCGCCTGAGCGACCGCGCCGTCACAGCCGTGGGCCCCTGCCGTGAGGCGGGGGCCCTCGCTTTTGCCGGGGACCTCCGGGGCGGTACGGTCAACGGTCACGGGTGTGTACGCCGGTGGGTGTACGTCGGGAAGGGCGGAAGGGCGTCGATGGCGATTGCCAAGGCCGAGCGGCTGATGAACCTGGCGCTGTGTCTGCTGGGGACCCGGAGGCCGCTGAGCAAGCGTGAGCTGCGGGGTTCCATCGAGGCGTACCTGGAAGCGGGGAACGACGAGTCCTTCAACCGCATGTTCGAGCGGGACAAGGACGATCTGCGCGAACTCGGTCTGGTGATCGAGACGGTGGAGAACCTGGAGGGCGAGACCGGCTACCTGGCCCGCCGGGACAGCAACCGGCTGCCGCCGGTCTCCCTGGACGCCGAGGAGGCCGCCGCCCTGGGACTGGCGGCCAAGGTGTGGCAGCAGGCCCGGCTGGCGGGCGCCGCCAGCGGGGCGCTCCAGAAGCTGCGCGCGGGCGGGATGCCGGAGGCCGGTGACCCGTACGAGGGCCAGCACAGCGCGATCGAGCCGCGCATCCCGGTCCACGAGGCGGCCTTCGAGCCGCTGATGCTGGCCTGCCGGGACCGGCGGCCGGTGGTGTTCGACTACCGCAAGTCCACCGCCGCCCACCCGGAGACCCGGCAGGTGGAGCCGTGGGCGCTGGAGTGCTGGCGGGGCCACTGGTACCTGGCGGGCTTCGACCGCGACCGCGTGGCGGAGCGGGTGTTCCGGCTGTCGCGGATCACCGGCAAGGTCCGGTCGCGGGCCGCCAAGTACACCGCGCCGGTGCCGGACGTGGTGACGGTACGGGAGACCGTGGCGAGCTGGGCCGGGGAGAGCGCGGACCGCAGCGCGCGGATCCGGCTGCGGGCCGGGGCCGGGTACCCGCTGCGGGCCAGGGCCACCTCCGTCAAGGAGGGCGGCGACGGCTGGGACGAGTTGGAGATCCCGTACGGGCACGGCCTGGACGCCTGGCTGGTGGAGTTCGGCCCGGACGTGGTGGTGGTGGAGCCCGCCGATCTGCGGGCGGACGTGGTGGACCGGCTGCGCGCCGTCGCGCTCGGCTGACCGGCCGCGGCGGGGAGCGGCCGCGCCGGGGAAATCCGTACCGCTCGGATGTCATGAACGCACGCCCTGAGGGGGAGACGTACCAGCATGGCTGCGAACGCCATTGACCAGACCCGCCGGATGCTGTCCTTGGTGACGTATCTGCGCGAACGCCCCGGGGCGCACGTCGCCGACGTCGCGCGCGCCTTCGGGATCACCGAGGACGAGCTGATCTCGGACCTCGACGTGCTGCCCATGTGCGGGACGAGCTTCCGCGGCGGGGACCTGCTCGACATCGACACCGACGGGGAGCGCATCTGGTGGCGCAACCCCGACGCGTCGGGGGAGTCGACGGCCGAGCCGCTGCGGCTGGCCGCCGACGAGGCGACCGCGCTGCTGGTCGCCGCCCGGGCGGTGGCGACCCTGCCGGGGCTGCGCGAGAGCGACCGGGACGCGCTGCTGCGGGCCACCGCGAAGCTGGAGGCGGCCGCGGGCGAGGCGGCGGGGGCCAGCTCCCGGCTGTCGGTGACCTTCGAGTCCGAGGGCGGGGTGTTCGCGGACGTCGACCGGGCCATCGCCGAGCGCCGCCGGCTGTGGCTGCGCTACTACTCGCCGGCGCGGGACGAGCTGACCGAGCGGACGGTGGACCCGATCCGGCTGTTCGCGGTGGGGCACACGTACATGGAGGGCTGGTGCCACCTGTCCGAGGCCCGGCGCACCTTCCGGCTGGACCGGGTCGCGGAGATCCGGCTGCTGGACGAGCGGGCCGAGCCGCCCGCGATCGAGCCGCGCGACCTGTCGGAGGGGCTGGTCCAGCCGGCCGCGGAGGACCCGGAGGTGGTGGTCGAGGTGGGCCCCGGCGGGCGCTGGGTCGCCGAGTACTACCCGCACGACAGTGCCGAGGAACTGGCCGGGGGCGGCCTGCGGATCACGCTGCGCAGCCCGGATCCGGCCTCGCTGCGCCGGCTCGCGCTGCGGCTGGGCCGGGAGGGGCGGATCGTGTCGCCTCCGGAGCTGGCGGAGAGCGCGTGCAGCGCCGCTCGAGCGGCACTCGCGGGATACGGGGAACAGGGCTAGGGGGAGCGATGCCGGCAACATCGGGGGGCGGCCCGGGACCGGCCGCCGGTCCGGGGCAGAAGCGGCCCGGGGCCGGTGCAGCCCGGGGCGGTCCGGTCACCTTCAAGGCCGGGTGCCCGGAGTGCCGCGGGCGGTTCGAGCTCGCGGCGGGCGCGCTGCGCCTGGCGATCGGGGGCAGCCGCCGCAGCACGTTCTACTCGTTCACCTGCCCGCAGTGCGGGGCGCAGGTGCGCAAGCCCGCCGGGGACCGGATCGTGGAGCTGCTGACGGGCGGCGGGGTGTGCACCCTGCGCAGCGTGTGAGGCGGCGGCGGCGCTAGGCTCCTCCCATGCTGTGGCCGATGCTCGCAATTGCCCTGGGTTTCCTCGGTCTCGCCGTGCTGGCGGTGCCGGCCGTGCGGGTGTTCCTGGCGGTGCGCCGGCTGTCGGCGCAGGTGGCCGAGGCCAGCCGCCGGGTCACCGAGGCCGCGGGCGACCTGGAGCGGGCCGCCACGGATCTGGCCGGGGCCGGCCGGGCGGCGAGCCGGTAGGCGTACCCTCGTAGAAACCTCGCGTACGGGGTCGTACGATCCCTTGACCGGGTCCGGGTCCGGGTCCGCCCGCGCCGCAGGGGGCGGGGAGACGCCGGGTGATTGCCGGGCGTTAACCCCTGGGGGTTACGATCCATGCAGGAGCGGTGCCGGGACTGCGTCCCGGGCCGCCCGTCGCCCTTAACCAGCCGTTTCGGTGAGAAGGAAGTCAGCCCATGATCGGCAATCTGAAGCCTCTTGAGATCCTCCTGATCATCGCCGTGATCTTCCTGCTGTTCGGTGCCAAGAAGCTCCCCGACATGGCGCGCTCCCTCGGCAAGTCGGCCCGCATCCTCAAGAGCGAGGCCAAGGCGATGAAGCAGGACGGCCAGGCCGAGGAAGCCGCCGCCGCCCCCGTCGCCGACCAGGCCCCGCAGCAGCCGGTCGCGCCGCGCACGATCCAGGCCTCGCCCGGTGACGTGACCAGCGCCCGTCCGGTCGGCGAGCCGAACCGCACCACCCAGGGCTGACAGCCTGCGGCCTCACCGGTCACGCCAGTCATCTGCAACGAGACGAGGGACGTGGGTTGCTCAAGTCTGCCCGCAAGCAGGGTCAAGCGAACAAGGACGCCGAAGGGCGGATGCCCCTTGTCGAGCACCTGCGTGAGCTGAGAAACCGCCTGATGAAGTCGGTCCTGGCGATCCTCGTGATCACCGTGGTGGCGGCCTTCTTCTACAAGAACCTCATCGACTTCATGCTGAAGCCGATGCTGGACTCCGTGGGCTGCACCAACGGGGTGGTCTCGCAGCGCAACGGCCGCCCCTGCGCCGACATGACCGTGAACGGCCTCATCGCGCCGTTCTCGATCGCCCTCAAGGTCTCGCTCACCGCCGGCGTGGTGCTCTCCGCGCCGGTGTGGCTCTACCAGCTGTGGGCGTTCGTCGCTCCCGGGCTGCACAGCCACGAGAAGAAGTACGCCGTCGGCTTCGTCGCGGCCGGAGCGCCGCTGTTCGCCGCCGGCGCGGTGCTCGCGTACAAGATCCTCCCGCAGACCGCGATGATCCTGCTGGAGTTCACGCCCGACAACGCGCGCAACCTGCTGCCGGTCGACGACTACCTCGACCTGGTCACGCGCATGGTCGTCGTGTTCGGTCTCGCCTTCGAGCTGCCGCTGCTGCTGATCCTGCTCAACTTCACCGGTGTGCTCACCGCCAGGCGACTGGCGAGCTGGTGGCGGATCATGGTGCTCGGCATCACGATCTTCGCGGCGTTCGCGACGCCCACCGGCGACCCGCTCACCATGATGTCGCTGGCCGCCCCGATCATCGCCCTGTACTTCATCGCGCTCGGCCTCTGCCTGCTCAACGACCGCAGGCGCAAGCGGCGCAACCCCGACGCCGATCTGGACGACGACGAGGCCTCCGTGCTGGACCTGACGCCCGCGCCCATCGGGGCGGTGGAGGCGGCTCCGGCCGCCTCGGCCCTGCCCGCGCAGGACGACGGCGGGCGCGAGCGGATCAACGGGTACGACGACGCGACCTGACGGTCCCGCCCCCGGGGCCGGTCCTCGGGCCGGTCCTCGGGCTGCCCGTTAAAGATCCGACTGTTGTCACAGGCGGCGGGTAGGCTCGAAGACAAGATGACCGAAGAACTCTCACCCGCGCAGCGGTACGCCGCTGCCCGGATCCGCGCCGCCGAAGAGGCCACCGCCCTGGCTCCCTTCCGCGAGATGTACGAATTCGGCCTGGATCCGTACCAGGTCGAGGCCTGCCGGGCCCTGGAGGCGGGCAAGGGCGTCCTCGTCGCCGCCCCCACCGGCTCCGGCAAGACGATCGTCGGCGAGTTCGCCGTGCACCTCGCGCTGCGGCAGGGCCGCAAGTGCTTCTACACCACGCCGATCAAGGCGCTGTCGAACCAGAAGTACGCCGACCTCGTCAAGCGCTACGGCGCCGAGAAGGTCGGCCTGCTGACCGGTGACAACAGCGTCAACTCCGAGGCGCCGGTGGTCGTGATGACCACCGAGGTGCTCCGCAACATGCTCTACGCGGGCTCCCAGTCGCTCCTGGGCCTCGGCTACGTGGTGATGGACGAGGTGCACTACCTCTCCGACCGGTTCCGCGGCGCCGTCTGGGAGGAAGTGATCATCCACCTCCCGGAGTCGGTCACCCTGGTCTCGCTCTCCGCCACCGTCTCCAACGCCGAGGAGTTCGGCGACTGGCTCGACACCGTGCGCGGGGACACCGAGGTGATCGTCTCCGAGGAGCGGCCCGTTCCGCTGTGGCAGCACGTCATGGCCGGCCGCAAGGTCTACGACCTCTTCGAGGAGGAGTCCGACCACGGCGGCCGCGGCTCCGCCCGGCGCGAGGTCAACCCCGACCTGCTGCGCATGGCGCGGGAAGAGAACAGCCGCACGTACAACCCGAAGGACCGGCGGCGCGGCAAGATGGTCCGCGAGGCCGACCGCGAGCGCGAGCGGCGCTCCCGCGGCCGGATCTGGACCCCGAGCCGGCCCGAGGTCATCGCCCGGCTCGACAACGAGGACCTGCTCCCCGCCATCAACTTCATCTTCAGCCGGGCCGGCTGCGAGGCCGCCGTCCAGCAGTGCCTGTACGCGGGCCTGCGGCTCAACGACGAGGGCGCGCGGCTGCGGGTCCGGGAGATCGTCGAGGCGCGCACCTCGTCCATCCCCACCGAGGACCTGCACGTCCTCGGCTACTACGAATGGCTCGAAGGGCTGGAGCGGGGCATCGCCGCGCACCACGCCGGAATGCTGCCGACCTTCAAGGAGGTCGTGGAGGAGCTGTTCGTCCGCGGCCTGGTCAAGGCCGTCTTCGCCACGGAGACCCTCGCGCTCGGCATCAACATGCCCGCGCGGACGGTGATCCTGGAGAAGCTGGTCAAGTGGAACGGCGAACAGCACGCCGACATCACCCCCGGCGAGTACACGCAGCTCACCGGCCGGGCCGGGCGGCGCGGCATCGACGTCGAGGGCCACGCGGTCGTGCTGTGGCAGCGCGGCATGGACCCGGTGGCGCTCGCCGGGCTCGCGGGCACCCGTACCTATCCGCTGCGCTCCAGCTTCAAGCCCTCGTACAACATGGCCGTGAACCTGGTGCAGCAGTTCGGGCGGCACCGCTCGCGCGAGCTGCTGGAGACCTCGTTCGCACAGTTCCAGGCCGACCGCTCGGTCGTCGGCATCTCCCGGCAGGTGCAGCGCAATGAGGAGGGCCTGGACGGCTACCGGGAGGGCATGACCTGCCACCTGGGCAACTTCGAGGAGTACGCGCGGCTGCGCCGCGACCTCAAGGACCGCGAGACGGAGCTGGCCAAGCAGGGCGCGGCGCAGCGCCGGGTCCAGGCGGCCGGTTCGCTGGAGAAGCTCAAGCCGGGCGATGTCATCCACGTGCCGACCGGCAAGTTCGCCGGGCTCGCGCTGGTGCTGGACCCGGGCATGCCGGCCGGCCGGTCCAACGGGCACCGGGGGTACGAGTACACCGAGGGGCCGCGGCCGCTGGTGCTCACCGTGGAGCGCCAGGTCAAGCGGCTCGCGGCGATCGACTTCCCGGTCCCGGTGGAGGCGATCGACCGGATGCGGATCCCGAAGACCTTCAACCCGCGCTCACCGCAGTCGCGTCGGGACCTGGCGTCCGCGCTGCGGGCCAAGGCCGGGCACATAGTCCCCGAGCGGCGGGGGCGCGGGCGGGCCGCCGCGGCCGACGACCGCGAGATCGCCCGGCTGCGCGCCGAGCTGCGGGCGCACCCCTGCCACGGCTGTGACGAGCGCGAGGACCACGCCCGCTGGGCCGAGCGCTACCACCGGCTCAAGCGGGACACCGTGCAGCTGGAGCGGCGCATCGAGGGGCGGACGAACACCATCGCCCGCACCTTCGACCGGATCCACGCCTTGCTGACCGAGCTGGACTACCTGCGCGAGGACGAGGTCACCGTGCACGGCAAGCGGCTCGCCCGGCTGTACGGGGAGCTGGACCTGCTGGCGTCCGAGTGCCTGCGCGAGGGCGTCTGGGAGGGGCTGAACCCGGCCGAACTGGCCGCCTGCGTCTCGGCGCTGGTGTTCGAGGCGCGCCAGTCCGACGACGCGGTGGCGCCCAAGGTGCCGGGCGGCGCGGCGAAGGCGGCGCTGGGCGAGATGGTCCGTATCTGGGGCCGGCTCGACGCCCTGGAGGAGGAGCACCGGATCAACCAGGCGGAGGGCGTGGGCCAGCGCGAGCCGGACCTCGGCTTCGCATGGGCGGCCTACCAGTGGGCGTCCGACAAGAGCCTGGACGAGGTGCTGCGCGAGGCGGAGATGCCGGCCGGTGACTTCGTGCGCTGGTGCAAGCAAGTCATCGACGTGCTCGGGCAGATCGCGGCGGCCGCGCCGGCGTCCTCCGCCCCGCCGTCCTCCCAGGGCGGCAGCACGGTGGCGCGAAATGCCCGTAAGGCCGTGGACGCGCTCCTTCGGGGTGTGGTGGCCTACAGCTCCGTCGGCTAACCGGATTTGGGTCTTCCTCCGAGAGGGGCAAGGCCGGATCTCATCTCTTGCCATGATCGATCGGACGTGGCCCGTGCGACGATCGGCACATGAGTGGGGGAACGGACGAAGGGCCGAGACGGGTCGGTCGGCCACGCGCTGATCAGCTGAGACGGCACGGTGGCCGGCCGCCGCGCGAGGAACTCCTGTGCGCGGCGGCCGAGCTGTTCACGGTGCACGGGTACGCGGCGACCACCACACGGACCGTCGCGGAACGGGCCGGAATGCGCCAGGCGACGATGTACCACTACTTCGGCGGCAAGGAGGAACTCCTCGCCGAACTGCTGGAATCCACGGTCGCGCCCTCGCTGGCGCTGGCCCGCCGGCTGCTGGCCGATAGTGCGCTCCCCGCCGCGCGGCGGCTGTGGGAGCTGTGCCGTTCCGAGGTGCTGCTGCTGTGCGGCGGCCCGTACAACCTCGGCGCCCTCTACCTGCTGCCCGAAGTGCGCGGGACCCGGTTCGCGCAGTTCCACCGGATGCGCGGGGAACTGCGGGGCTCCTACCGGGAGTTGTTGCGCGCCACCTCCGTCGGGGCCGAACTGGCCGGGGACCGGGCCGGGCTGGCCCTGCGCAACGACCTCGTCTTCGGCCTCATCGAGGGGGTCATGCTCACCCACCGCTCCGACCCGGCGCGGCCGGTCGCCGCCTTCGCCGAGGCCGCCGCGGACGCGGCGCTGCGGGTCGCCGGGGTCAGCGAGAAGGCTTGAGGCCCTCGACCCCCTTGCGGCCCCTTGACTTGTGACCCTTGAGGCGTTTTCGCCTCAGGGGCCGGTCTCCCAGCCGGGGAGGTCGTCCCAGGCCCGCAGGGTCAGGCCGCTCTCCAGGCGGTGGGCGGTGCCGGTCAGGGGATCGGTGAACGCGAGTCGGCGGGCGAGGAGTTGGAGCGGGCGCCGGTAGTCGGCCGGGTCCGCGGCCGCGGCGACCACCGGGTAGACGGGATCGCCCAGGATCGGCAGGCCCAGGCTGTTCATGTGCACCCGCAGCTGATGGGTGCGCCCGGTGTGCGGGGTCAGCCGGTAGCGGCCCAGTTCCCCGCGGGTGGCGATGAGCTCGACGAGGCTCTCGGCGTTCGGTTCGGCGCCCGCCACCTCCACCGCGGCCATCTCGCCGCGCACCTTCTCGATGTGGCTGCGTACCGTACGCGGCAGCCGGACCCGCGGATCGTGCGGCGCGACGGCCTCGTACTCCTTGAAGACCTTCCGCTGCTCGAACAGCGACTGGTAGGCGCCGCGGTCCTCGGAGCGGATGCTGAACATCACCAGTCCGGCGGTCATCCGGTCGAGGCGGTGCGCCGGGCTGAGGGCGGGCAGGTCCAGTTCCGCGCGCAGCCGCGCCAGTGCGGTCTGGAAGACGTGGGTGCCGCGCGGGGTCGTCGCCAGGAAGTGCGGCTTGTCCACGACCAGGAGGTGCGGGTCGCGGTGGACCACGCGGATCGGGAACGGCACGACCGGCTCGGGCGGCATGTCCCGGTGGAACCACAGGAACGCGCCCGGCTCGTACGGGTCGCGCGGGCGCAGCACGCGCCCGCCGGGGCCGAGGACGCGGCCCGAGTCCAGCAGCCGCGCCATGGACTCGGCGCCGCGGGTGCCGGCGTAGCGCGCGGCGAGGTAGGCGCCGAGGTCCGGCCACAGCCCGTCCGGGTCGGGGGGCAGCCGCAGCCGGACCGGGTCGATGCCGGCCAGTTGGGGCAGGGGGGCGGGCGGGATGTGGGATCTGCGTCTCATCGGGGTCCAGCGTAGGCCCTGCCGGGGCGGCTACCGGTGGGTGAAGGTGCCCAGGTGGGTGGCGTCCAGGTGCTCGATGCGCAGGGTGGCGCCGGTGAAGGTGGCACCGGTGCGGCCGACCGCGTTCTCGCCGCGGGTCTCGAAGCTGAACGTGTCGCCGTCGTAGTGGGCGAGCGGGTAGCGCTGGGGCCCCGCGCCTCAAACGCCGGCGGGGCTGGGGTGGGCGCGCCTCCAATGTCGGCGGGGCTGGGTTGGGCGCGCCTTCAATGTCGGCGGGGCTGGGTTGGGCGCGTCTCCAATGCCGGCGGGGCTGGGTTGGGCGCGCCTTCAATGCCGGGGGCTGGATCGGGCCCCGGGCTGGATGTCAGGCCGCGGCGGCGGGTTCTTGTTCGGCTTCGATGCGGGCGTTCCAGTCGCGCTTGATCGCTCGCCAGCCTTCGTCCGTCTGGCCCAGGCGCCAGTAGCCCGAGATGGAGAGGCGTTCGCGCGGGATGCCGCGGGCCACGCGGAGGTGGTGGCGGAGGTCCTTCACGAAGCCCGCCTCGCCGTGGACGAAGGCGTGGACGTCGTGCGAGGGGAACTCCAGCGCCGAGACCGCCTCCACCAGGGCCTCGCCGATCGGGCGGTCGCCGCGGTGCAGCCAGACCGGGACGACGCCGTCCGGGGTGGCGATCTTCTGCTCGTCGGCCGGGCCGTCGATCTCCACGAACGCGCGCACCACCGCGCCCGCCGGCATCCGCTCCATCGCCGCGGCGATCGCCGGCAGCGCGCTCTCGTCGCCCGCCAGCAGGTGCCAGCCCGCGGTCGGGGAGGGGGCGTAGGCCCCGCCCGGGCCGAGGAAGCGGACCTCCTCGCCGGGCTGGACGGAGGCCGCCCAGGGCCCGGCGAGGCCCTCGTCGCCGTGCACCACGAAGTCGAGGGCCAGCTCCCGGTGCACCGGGTCCCAGCTGCGGACGGTGTACGCCCGCTGGCGCGGCCACTCCTCGCGCGGGTGCTCGGCGCGGATCCGGTCCAGGTCCCAGGGGGTGTCATAGCGGACGCCGACCGGGGCGAAGAGGAGCTTCACGTAGTGGTCGGTGAAGCCGCCCGCGCCGAATCCGGCCAGCCCGTCTCCGCCCAGCACCACCCGCACCATGTGCGGCGTCAGCCGCTCGGTACGTACGACGACGGCGGTGCCGACCGAGCGGGCGCGTCCTTCTGCCACGGCGTCTCCCCTGACTCCACAGAAACTTAGGTTCCCCTAAGTTAGCATCTCACCGGTGGAGTGCGCTGCCCAGCCGGGCCACGGCTCCGCCCAGGCCCCACCGGCGGGCGAGCGCCTCGACCAGCTCGGGCTGGGCCGGCGCCGCCGGAAGGGCGGGATCGAAGGCCGGCAGCGGGACGTCCGAGGCGACCTTGACCACCTTCGGGGCGACGGCCAGATACGGCCGGGACTCGTCCAGCCGCTTGCGCTGCGCGGGGGTCAGCTTCGACCTCGGGTCGTCGATCGCCGCGATGATCCCGGACAGGCTGCCGAACGCGTCCAGCAGCTTCGCCGCCGTCTTCTCACCGATGCCGGGGACCCCCGGCAGGCCGTCGCTCGGGTCCCCGCGCAGCAGCGCCAGGTCCGCGTAGCCGGGGCCGTCCACTCCGTACTTCTCCCGCAGCCACGCCTCGTCCGTCACCTGGAGCGAGCCGACGCCCTTGAGCGGGTACAGCACGCGCCGCCGCTTCTCGTCGTCGATCAGCTGGTACAGGTCCCGGTCGCCCGTGACGATGTCCACCGGGCCGGTGGCCCGGGCGGTGAGCGTCCCGATGACGTCGTCCGCCTCGTACCCGGCCACGCCCACCCGGGCGATCCCGAACGCGTCCAGCGCCGCCTCGATGATCGGTACCTGCGGGGTGAGGGTGTCCGGCGTCTCCTCGACGTCGGGGCCGCCCTCGCGCTCCTGCGCGACCCGGTGCGCCTTGTAGGACGGGATGAGCTCCACCCGCCACTGCGGCCGCCAGTCGGCGTCCATGCAGGCCACCAGGTCGTCCGGGTGGTGGTCCTGGACCAGCCGGCCGATGAAGTCGAGCAGGCCGCGCACGGCGTTGACCGGCGTGCCGTCCGGGGCCTTCACGGAGTCCGGCACGCCGAAGTACGCGCGGAAGTAGAGGGAGGCGGTGTCCAGGAGCATCAGGCGTCGTGTCGTCACGCTGACGATGATGCCGCAGCCGCCCCGCCGCCCGCGGCCGGCGGCCGGTCCTGCCGTGAACGCGAATCCGGGGGCGGTTGCTGCGTAAGGTGCTTACAGCACACCGATGTGCGACGAGTGGGGGAGGGCAGCCCCGACATGAACGACAAGGACGGCAAGATCGGCACGGACGGCAGGGACGAGAAGGAGAAGGACGGCAAGGAGCGGCCGCTCCGGGTGGGCGTCGCCGTACGCAAACGGCGCCGCGCGCTCCATCTGACCCTCGCCGTCGTGTCGGCGCGCAGCGGCCTGTCCGTCCCCTTCCTGAGCCAGATAGAGAACGAGCGGGCCCGGCCCAGCATGCGTTCCCTGGAGCGGGTCGCGGACGCGCTGGAGACCACGGCCGTCGAACTGCTGGCCGCCTCCGACACCGCGCGCACGGTGGACCTCGTACGGGCCGGGGACGACTCCGGCCTGGCGCCGGCCCCGGGCGTGCGTCCCCTCGTACGCGGGCACCACCAGTTGCACGCGCTCGAATTCAGCGGGGACCAGGACGCGGGCCGCGAGTACCAGCACCGCAACGACGAGCTGATGTACGTGGTCGCGGGCGCCTGCCAGGTGGAGGCCGAGGGGCGGGCGTACCGGCTGGAGAACGGCGACGCGCTGTTCCTGTCCGGTGGCGTACGGCACCGCTGGCGGGCCGTGAGCGAGGACACCCGGATCCTGGTGGTGGCGGTGGGCGAGCACATCCACGCGACGTCCGAGCCGCCGTCCCCGGAGCACTGAGCGGGGTGCGGCGGGTCGTCTCGCTGGTGCCGTCGCTGACCGAGGCGGTGGCGGTCAGCGCGCCCGGCCTGCTCGTCGGGGTCACCGACTGGTGCACGCACCCCGGGGACCTCGGGGGAGCGGTACGGATCGGCGGGACGAAGAACCCCGACGTGCCCGCGATCACCGCGCTGCGCCCGGACCTGGTCATCGCCAACGAGGAGGAGAACCGGGCGCCGGACCTGGCGGCCCTCGGGGCGGCGGGAGTGCCGGTGCTGGTCACCGAGGTCCGCACGCTGGCGCAGGCCTTCGGTGAACTGGACCGGGTGCTGGTGGGGGCGCTGGGGCTGGCGCGGCCGTCCTGGCTGGCCGAGGCGGAGGCCGCGTGGGCGTCGGCGGAGCCGCTCGGTCCGCTGCGCGCCGTCGTACCGGTGTGGCGGCGGCCGTGGATGGTGCTGGGCCGGGACACCTTCGCCGGGGACCTGCTGGCCCGGCTCGGCGTGCGCAACGTCCACGCCGGACACGCCGAGCGCTACCCGCGCATCGCCCCGACCGGCCTGGACGGCGCGGGCTGCGATCTGGTGGTCCTGCCGGACGAGCCGTACCGGTTCACGGCCGAGGACGGCCCCGAGGCGTTCCCGGACCTGCCGGCCGCCCTCGTCAGCGGCCGGCACCTGACCTGGTACGGGCCCTCGCTGGTCGAGGCCCCGGCGGTGCTGGCGCGGGCGCTGCGGGCCGCGCGGTAGCGGGTGTCTGGCGGATCAGGGTCGGATAGCCCGGGTCGGCCGGTGCCGTGGATTGCACGGCGGAGGAGGGAGCCACCGCGGTGGGGGTACCTCTGGGGTCCCCCCCGGACGGAGTCTGGGGGAGATGGCTGGGGGACGTGGGTGACCGACGACAACGCGGCAAGCCGCGGTGCCAGGCGGGCCGGGCCCGGCCATGATCCGCCAGACACCCCCTAACGGGGCAGCAGCCGGCCGGTGAGCAGGCCGCGCAGGGTGTGGGCGGCGGTCAGCAGCCAGGTGGCCAGCAGGGTGAGGAACAGGGCGGCGGCCAGCCAGGCGAAGGCGGTCAGGCCGGTGTGACGGGCCAGGCCGGCGGCTCCGGTCACGCAGGTGCCGACGGGGAAGGTCAGCGCCCACCAGGTCATCGCGAACCCCATGCCGCCCCGGGCCGCCCGGACCAGCAGCGCGGTGGCGAGGGCCAGCCACAGCAGGGCGAAGCCCAGCACGGGCACCCCGTAGACCACGGCGAAGGCGCCGAACGCGTCCGCGTAGGGGGCGCCGATCGACAGGGGAACCAGGTCGGCGAGCTGGTTCACGGCGGTGGCCGACTGGCCGAGGGGACCCAGGACCAGGAACAGGGTGGGGGTCAGCGCCAGTGGCAGTGGCCCGTTCACGATCAGCCGGCCGAAGACGAGGGGCAGCATCAGCAGGACGGCCAGCAGACTCACACCGAAGAGGGCGTAGCAGGCCAGCAGCATCGCCTCGCGGGGCTGGCCGGCGGGCAGGTGGGGGATGAGCAGCGGGCCGAGGGCGGCGGAGACCATGGGGGAGACCAGGGGCAGCAGCCATACGGGGGAGGCCTGCTGGGGCTCGATCCGGTGCCGCACCACCATCAGGTAGGGGATCAGTACCGCCATCAGGAGGCCGATCGCGGTCCCGGCGGTGAAGAACACGGCGTCGGCGGCGACGGCCGCCGGGGTGCCGATCAGGTCCTTGCCGACGATCATGGTGCCGCCGCCGACCGCCAGCAGGGCCATGGCCAGACACCCGTAGAACGGGGCCATGGCGGGGTCCAGCAGGTGGGCGCGCGCCTGGTCGCGGTGGTGGAGCCAGTGCCCGGCGCGGGCGGTGAGCAGGACGGCGAGGGCCGCGGCGGACAGCGCCCAGACGAGCTGGCAGGCCACGCGCTGGCCGGGGAGCTGGTACGGGAGGGTGGCGCCGGCGTTGGCGACGATCGCCGTGCCCATCACGCAGGCGTACCAGTTGGGGCCGAGGTTGCGGAGCGCGGGGGCCTTGTGGGCCCGGGGCGCAGGTGCGGTGGTGGTGCGGGGTCGCACGAGGGTGGTGGCCATGGCCCCAGCCTCGTGGCCGGGCGCGGCCGGGGGGAGGGGGCGGTTCCGTATGAGGGCATAAACTGGGTTTATGGGTAATGAGGAACGGGTGCCGCTGGCGCACCGGGTGCCGGACCTGGGCGCGCTGGAGCTGTTGCTCACGGTCGCGCGGGTCGGCAGCCTGAGCGGGGCGGCCCGGCGGCTGGGGATCACCCAGCCGGCGGCGAGCAGCCGGATCCGGGCGATGGAGACCCGGCTGGGGGTGGCGCTGGTGGACCGCTCGCCGCGCGGCTCGACGCTGACGGCGCAGGGCGCGCTGGTCACGGACTGGGCGCGGCGGGTGGTGGAGGCGGCCGAGGCCTTCGACGTGGGCGCGCAGGCGCTGCGGGGACAGCGGGACTCGCGGCTGCGGGTCGCGGCCAGTATGACGATCGCGGAGTACCTGCTGCCCGGGTGGCTGATCGCACTGCGGGGGCAGCGGCCGGGGACCGCGGTGTCCCTGCACGCGGGGAACTCGGCGATCGTCGCCGAGCTGGTCCTCGCGCACGAAGCGGACCTGGGCTTCGTGGAGGGGCTCTCGGTGCCCGAGGGACTGGACTCGGCGGTCATCGCGCAGGACCGGCTCGTGGTGGCGGTGGCTCCTGGGCACCCGTGGGCGCGGCGCCCGCGCGGGGTGGCGGCCGAGGAGCTGGCGGCGACCCCGCTGATCCTGCGCGAGCGGGGATCGGGGACCCGGCAGGTGCTGGACGCGGCGCTGGCCGGGTCCGGGGGACTGGCGCAGCCGCTGCTGGAGCTGGCGTCCACCACCGCGGTGAAGTCGGCGGCGCTGAGCGGGGCGGGGCCGTGCGTGCTGTCGGAGCTGGCGGTGGGGGACGAGCTGGGGTCCCGGCGGCTGGTGGAGGTGCCGGTGGCCGGTGCGGGCCTGGCCCGGGCGCTGCGGGCCGTCTGGCCGACGGGCGCCCGCCCGGCCGGCCCGGCCCGCGACCTGCTCTCCCTGACCCGCCGCCCGGCGTGACCGGGCCGGGCACGGCCGACGCGGGGCCAGTGTTCGCCATCGTGACGGTACGGGCGGACAATGGAGGCAGTCGGATCCGAGGAGGCGCGTGATGCGCAAGATGATCGACTGCCGCGAATTCCCGAGTGAATCGAACTGCAGCCTCTTCATGGCGGGCGAGGAAGCGGAACTGGTCCGCGCCGCGGAGGAGCACGCCGTTTCCGTGCACGGCCACACCGCGAGCCAGGAGCTGCGCGACCAGCTCAAGGCGGCCATGAAGGACGAGGTCCCGCAGCACGCCTGAGCCGTCGGACGGCGCGGGCCGGGCAGCCGCACCGGGTGCGAATGACGGGCTGCCGCCCCGGACCGTCCTGAGAAGCCGCCCGGGCCTCCCCTAGAGGGCCGCCGGGGCCAAGGCCGCCGCGGTGGGCGCCGTGAGGTTGAACTCCGCCGCCGCGTCGACCAGGGCCGCCATCACCCGGGTGTCCTTGTCGCGTTCGGGGTGCCACTGCACGCCCACCACCCAGCGGTCCGGGTCCGGCAGTTCGATGGCCTCGACCGTGCCGTCCAGGGCGTGCGCCGAGACGACCAGTCCCTCGCCCAGCCGGTCCACCGCCTGGTGGTGGTAGGTCGGGACCTCGGCCTGCTCCGGGACCAGCGCCGCGTAGCGGGTGCCGCCGACGGGGCGGACCGGGTGCCAGGACGTGACGCCGGGGGTGTCCACGTGGCCGTCGATGTGCTGGATCAGGGTGCCGCCCAGGGCCACGTTCAGCGCCTGCATGCCCCGGCAGATGCCGAGCAGCGGGGCGCCGGACTCCAGCGCGGCCCTGATCAGGGCGAGCTCCCAGGTGTCACGGACCGTCGCGGGGGCGCCCGTACGGGGGTCGCGCGGGGCGCCGTAGTGCACCGGGTCCACGTCCGGACCGCCCGCGACGACCAGGCCGTCCACCCGGCTCAGCACCTCCGCCGCCCGGGACGGGTCGTCCGGGGGCAGCAGCACGGCCGTACCGCCCGCCGCCTGGACGAGTTCGTAGTACCCGGAGGGGACGAGGGACGTCGCGAGGTCCCACACGCCGTAGCGGGTGGACGCCTCGACGTAGGTGGTGATGCCGATGAGCGGCCTGGGCACGGTTCTACCTCCAGGTGGACGGGATCCGGGTCAGCGTCAGGATTTCAGTCACGGGTCAATTCCGCCTCGGCTTCGGCCAGCGCCGCGAACTCCTCCTCGGGCGCGGACGCGACGAGCCGGTGGCGGCTGTAGCAGGCGAAGTAGGCGAGCGCGACGGCGTAGACGGCCAGCGCGATGAACGCCGCGTCCTGGTCCACCAGGAAGGTGGCGACCAGTGCGGACAGGGCCAGCACGAAGGCCACCGAAGAGGTGACGGCGCCGCCCGGCGTGCGGTACGGGCGCTCCAGGCCGGGCTCGCGGCGGCGCAGCACGATGTGGGACAGGGCCATCAGGGCGTAGGAGATGGTCGCGCCGAACACCGCGATGTTCAGCATGCGCGGGCCGTTGCCGGTGGCGGCGGCCAGCGCGAACCCGATCGCACCGGGTATCAGCAGGCCCAGGTACGGGGCCTTGCGCTTCGAGGTGAGGGACAGGAAGCGCGGCAGGTAGCCGGCCCGCGACAGGGCGAACAGCTGCCGGGAGCCCGCGTAGATGAGGGAGAAGAAGGAGGCCACGAGCCCGGCGAGGCCGGCGTAGTTGACGAAGGTCTTGAGCCAGGACCGGCCCGGGTCGCCCTCCAGCGCCACGACCAGCGGGTTGCCCGCGTCCTTGATGGCGTCCGCGCCGCGGGCGCCGGTGGAGGCCAGGAACGTCATGAGGGCCAGCAGGACCAGGATGCCCATGGAGATGGACAGCGCGCGGGGCATCGAGCGGACCGGGTCCTTGGCCTCCTCGGCCGCGAGCGGGACGCCCTCCACGCCGAGGAAGAACCACATGCCGAAGGGGAACGCGGACCAGATGCCGAGGAACCCGAGCGGCAGCCACGAACTCGCGCCCGCGGCCGTGGTGTCGACGGCGATGTCGTCCAGTCGGGCCGGGTCGAACTCGGTGAACGCGCCCAGCGCGAAGACGATGAGGGCCAGCACGGCGACCGCGGTGACGACGAGGGAGAAGCGCAGGGCTTCGCCCACCCCCCACAGGTGGATGCCGATGAACACGGCGAAGCAGGCGAGGTAGACGGGCCAGCCGGAGGTGAGGCCGAACAGGTGCAGCGACTCGACGTAGTCGCCGATGAAGATGGAGATCGCGGCGGGCGCGAGGATGTACTCGATGAGGATGGCCGTGCCGGTGAGGAAGCCGCCCCAGGTGCCCAGCGCCCGGCGGGCGAAGCCGTAACCGCCGCCCGCCGTGGGCAGGATGGCGGACAGCTCGGCGAGCGAGAACACCAGGCAGGCGTACATCGCGCCCATCAGTGCGGTCGCGATGGCGAGGCCGCCGAACCCGCCTTGGGCGAGACCGACGTTCCAGCCGGAGAAGTCGCCCGAGACGACGTAGGCGACGCCGAGGCCGGTGAGCAGCAGCCACCCGGCGCTGCCGCGGCGCAGCGTGCGGCGCTCCAGGTAGGTGTCGCCGGCCTGCGGGGCCTTGGTGGATCCGGGCGCGGCGGTCAGCCGGGCCTCGATGTCGTCGGCCATGTGCGCTCCTGCCTGGGGCAAGGTGGTGCAACGGGTGATGGGGGTGAGACGCGTGCAATGGTTGTGAGGCGTACCTTTGCGTCATGAGGGTGGAGCGCGCAAGTCCCCGGTGTTAAACAGGGGTTACGAAAACCTCTCGGTCTTGCGCCGCTCCGGACGGTTCACGCCAGGAATCCCCGCAGCAGCGCGGCCGTGCCGCAGCAGTGCTCGCGCATCGTCGCGCGGGCCGAGTCCGCGTCCCGCTCCAGCACCGCCTCGACCAGTGCGGTGTGCTGCTGCTGTGAGTGCTCCAGGTTGCGCACCAGCAGCGGAATGCAGTCCAGCAGGTCGTTGACGGTCGCCCGGACGGCCGCGTACTGGGCCGTCAGGGTGGGCGATCCCGCCAGTTCGCACAGGGTGAGGTGGAACAGGGTGTCCTGGCGGCGGTAGTCCTGGAGCGGGGCGTCATGGGTGGCGGCGAGGGCGCCGAGCAGCCGTTCCGTACCCTCCTCGGTGAGCCCGTGCGTGGCGCACAGGCCGGCCGCGCCCACCTCCAGGACCTCGCGGAACCGCAGCGCGTCCTCGATGTCCACCCCCGCGACCCGGCGGCGCAGCTCCTGCTCGGCGCCGCCGGCCGGCGGGTCGGGGCGGCCCAGCACAAACGTTCCGCCGTACCGGCCGCGCCGGGCCTCCACCAGGCCCTGGTCCTGGAGCACCTTCAGCACCTCGCGCAGGGTGACCCGGCTGATGCCCATCCGCTCAGCCAACTCCCGCTCGGGCGGCAGCCGTTCCCCACCGGACACCAGCCCCAGCCGGACCACCTGGAGGATCTGCTCCAGCGCCTCCTCGAAACCGTTGCCCGCGCGCACCTGTCGCAGCACGGGATTCAGCCGTGCGATCGCGTCGCCCTCACTCGCCGTATCGGCCATCTCGGCTCCACCCCTTCCCAAGCAATGGTTCTGTTCAATACCTTAGGTCCCCTCGGCTCACCGAAGGAGAGATTCCAGTGGTAGACCGCAAGCCCCCGCTCGCGCCCGAGGAGCTCCGCTCCCTGGTCGCCAGCGGAGAGATCGACACAGTCGTCCTGGCCTTCCCCGACATGCAAGGGCGCCTCCAGGGCAAGCGGTTCGCCGCACAGTTCTTCCTCGACGAAGTCCTCGCCCACGGCACCGAGGGCTGCAACTACCTGCTCGCCGTCGACACCGAGATGAACACGGTCGACGGATACGAGATGTCCTCCTGGGACCGCGGCTACGGCGACTTCGCCATGCACGCCGACCTCGCCACCCTGCGCCGCATCCCGTGGAACCCCGGCAGCGCGTTCGTCCTCGCCGACCTCGCCTGGAACGACGGCTCGCCCGTCGTTGCCGCGCCCCGGCAGATCCTGCGCCGCCAGCTGGAGCGCCTCGCCGAGCACGGGTACACCGCGATGGTCGGCACCGAGCTGGAGTTCATGGTGTTCCAGGACACCTACGAACAGGCCTGGAACTCCGGCTACCGCGACCTGACCCCCGCCAACCAGTACAACATCGACTACTCCGTCCTCGGCACCGGCCGCATCGAGCCCCTGCTGCGCCGCATCCGCAACGAGATGCAGGCCGCGGGCCTGGTCGTCGAGTCCGCCAAGGGCGAGTGCAACCTCGGCCAGCACGAGATCGTCTTCCGCTACGACGAGGCGCTCACCACCTGCGACCAGCACTCCGTCTACAAGACGGGGGCCAAGGAGATCGCCGCCCAAGAGGGCGTCTCGCTCACCTTCATGGCCAAGTACGACGAGCGCGAAGGCAACTCCTGCCACATCCACCTCTCGCTCACCGACACCGACGGACACAACGTGATGGCCGGCGACGGGAACGTCCAAGAACACGGCATGTCACCGGTGATGCGCCACTTCCTGGCCGGCCAGCTCGCCGCACTGCGCGACTTCTCCCTTCTCTACGCCCCGAACATCAACTCGTACAAGCGCTTCCGGCCCGGATCGTTCGCCCCGACCGCCGTCGCCTGGGGCGTGGACAACCGGACCTGCGCCCTGCGCGTGGTCGGCCACGGCCGCTCCATGCGCTTCGAGAACCGGCTCCCCGGCGGCGACGTGAACCCCTACCTGGCCGTCGCCGGACTGGTCGCGGCCGGGCTCTACGGCATCGAGAACCGCCTCGAACTGCCCGAGGCCTGCACCGGCAACGCCTACACCGCCGACTTCGCGCACGTCCCCAGCACCCTGCGCGAGGCCGCGGAGCTCTGGGAGAACAGCGAGATCGCCAAGGCCGCCTTCGGCCCCGAGGTCGTCGCCCACTACCGCAACATGGCCCGCGTCGAACTCGACGCGTACGACTCCGCGGTCACCGACTGGGAGCTGCGCCGCTCCTTCGAACGCCTGTAACTCCCCCTACGGAAAGTCTGTGAGGCACCACGTGTCCGAAGTGCTGGCCCCTTCCGCCCTGCACGTGCTGAATCCGGCCACCGAGGAACTCGTCGCCACCGTCCCGGCCGCCACACGGGACGACGTCGACGCCGCCGTCGCCAGAGCCGCGGGCGCCCAGCGCGGCTGGGCGGCCGCGGCCCCCGCCGACCGGGCCAGGCTGCTGCGCCGGTTCGCCGCGGTGGTGGACGGACACGCCGAGGAACTCGCCCGGCTGGAAGTCCGCGAAGCCGGCCACACCATCGGCAACGCCCGCTGGGAAGCGGGCAACGTACGCGACCTGCTCGACTTCGCCGCCGGGGGAGTCGAACGGCTCTCCGGCCGGCAGATCCCCGTCGCGGGCGGCATCGACGTCACCTTCCTCGAACCCCTCGGCGTCATCGGCGTGATCGCCCCCTGGAACTTCCCCATGCCGATCGCCGCCTGGGGCCTGGCACCCGCCCTCGCCGCGGGCAACGCCGTCATCCTCAAGCCCGCCGAGACCACCCCCCTCACCGCCCTGCGCCTCGCCGAACTCGCCCTCGAAGCCGGGATCCCCGAGCACCTCTTCCAGGTGCTCCCCGGCACCGGTGCCGTCACCGGCGACGCGCTGGTGGAACACCCCGGAGTCGCCAAGATCGTCTTCACCGGCTCCACCGCCGTCGGCAAGCAGATCATGTCCAAGTGCGCCGACCGGGTGAAGCGGATCACCCTCGAACTCGGCGGCAAGAGCCCCAACATCGTCTTCGCCGACGCCGACATCGAGGCCGCGGCGGCCGCCGCCCCCATGGCCTTCCTCGACAACACCGGCCAGGACTGCTGCGCCCGCACCCGCATCCTCGTCCAGCGCTCCGCTTACGACCGGTTCCTGGAACTCGTCGCCCCGGCCCTCCAGGACGTGCGCGTCGGCGACCCCGCCGACGAGAAGACCCAGATGGGCCCGCTGATCTCGCGGACCCAGCTGGAGCGGGTCCGCGGATACGTCACCGACGACCTCACCGCCGTCCGCGGCACCGCCCCGGAGGGGCCCGGCTTCTGGTACCCGCCGACCCTCGTCACGGACGTCGCCCCCACCGCGCCCGTGGCCATGGAGGAGGTCTTCGGCCCGGTCGCCGTCGTCCTGCCCTTCGAGGACGAGGAAGACGCCGTACGCCTGGCCAACGCCACCGACTACGGCCTCTCCGGCTCCCTCTGGACCCGCGACATCGGCCGCGCCCTGCGCGTCTCGCGCGCCGTCGCCGCCGGGAACCTGTCCGTCAACTCCCACAGCAGCGTCCGCTACTGGACCCCCTTCGGCGGCTACAAGCAGTCCGGCCTCGGCCGGGAGCTCGGACCCGA
Source organism: Streptomyces sp. NPDC026522 (assembly GCF_055567555.1). Lineage (NCBI taxonomy): Bacteria > Bacillati > Actinomycetota > Actinomycetes > Kitasatosporales > Streptomycetaceae > Streptomyces > Streptomyces sp. NPDC026522. Next base: position 257,873 of record NZ_JBVHQF010000011.1, on the reverse strand, counting down.
CGCCCTGACCGCATTCACCGAGACCAAGAACGTCTTCATCAGCACGGAGGCCTGAACCCCATGTCCAGTCGAGTCAACGAAGAGCCCGTCTGCCGCCGCCTGGTCGGCCGCACCGCCGTCATCACCGGCGCCGGCAGCGGCATCGGCCTCGCCACCGCCCGCCGCCTGGCCTCCGAGGGCGCCGACGTCGTCTGCGGAGACATCGACGAGACCGCCGGCAAGGCCGCGGCCGAGGAAGTCGGCGGTACCTTCGTCAAGGTCGACGTCACCAGCCCCGAGGAGGTCGAAGCCCTCTTCAAGACCGCCTTCGACACCTACGGCTCCGTCGACATCGCCTTCAACAACGCCGGCATCTCCCCGCCGGACGACGACTCCATCCTCACCACCGGTCTGGAGGCCTGGAAGCGCGTCCAGGACGTCAACCTCACCTCGGTCTACCTGTGCTGCAAGGCCGCCCTGCCCTACATGCAGCGCCAGGGCCGCGGCTCCATCATCAACACCGCTTCCTTCGTGGCCGTCATGGGCGCCGCCACTTCCCAGATCTCCTACACCGCCTCCAAGGGCGGCGTCCTCGCCATGTCCCGCGAACTCGGCGTGCAGTTCGCCCGCGAGGGCATCCGCGTCAACGCGCTGTGCCCGGGGCCGGTCAACACCCCGCTGCTCCAGGAACTGTTCGCCAAGGACCCCGAGCGGGCCGCCCGGCGCCTGGTGCACATCCCGCTCGGCCGGTTCGCCGAACCCACCGAGATCGCCGCCGCCGTCGCCTTCCTGGCCAGCGACGACTCCTCGTTCATCAACGCCACCGACTTCCTGGTGGACGGCGGCATCTCCGGCGCGTACGTCACGCCCCTGTAGGGACGGCCCAGGGGCCGCCCCTCCGCCGTGCCCCGGCAGCCGGACGTCGCCCGGCGTCCGGCTGCCGGGCCGCGCCGCACCGTTCGCGGACGCGGTGTTCCGGGCGCCGTCGTCAGCCGGTGACCTTGGCGGCGAAGGCGTCCAGGTTCGCCTCGGCGCGCGCCACGCGCTCCTCCAGGGACAGCGTCTCCTCGTATCCGCGGGTACGCAGCTTCGGCTGCCGCTTGCCCCGCATGTAGAGGGAGCACGCCAGGTCGGCGCACAGGTACGTACCGACGCTGTTGCCCTCCCGGCCGCGCGCCCCCGCCAGCGGAGCGACGAGCAGGGCGACACCGGAGGACGCGTGCCCGGTCAGGCATATCTGGCAGATGCTCGACTTGAAGGCGGCCGCCCGGTTCGCCCCCGGCACCCGCAGGGTGATGCCGACGGCCGAGCCGTCCGCCGCGGGCCGCACGATATGGGCGCGCAGCGGCGCGCCCGGATCGACCCAGCCGAGGAAGTCCAGGTCGTCCCAGGGGAGTTCGGCGAAGTCCAGCGGCAGCTTCAGCCGGGCCGCCTCGCCCTTGCTGCAGTTCACGAAGGACGAGCGGATCTGTTGTTCGGTGAGCGGGTCCATGGAGGGCACGTTACGTGCCGGTACGGACCGCGGTCACCCGATATTCGCCCCGCCGGATCCGCCCCGCCGGATCCACTGCGCCGGAGCCCCCCGCCGCCTCACAGGAAGGTGCGGCCCTCGCCCCGGTAGGTCGGGACGGTGGCCGTCACCCGGTCGCCCTCGACCAGGTGCAGCGCGTCGAAGCGCTCGCACAGCTCACCCGCCTTCGCGTGCCGGAACCAGACCCGGTCCCCGATCAGCAGGTCGTCGGCCGGGCCGCCCAGCAGCGGCGTCTGCACCTCGCCCGCGCCCTCCTGCGGGTCGTAGCGCAGCCCCCGCGGCAGGTACGGCTCTGGCAGCCGGTCCGGGCCGGGGGCGCCGGAGGCCGGGTAGCCGCCGCCGAGCACCGTCACCACCCCGACGCCGGGCCTGCGCACCACCGGCAGGGCGAAGAGCGCGGCCGGCCGGCCCCGGAACGAGGTGTAGTTGTCGAACAGGCGCGGCACGTACAGCCCCGACCCGGCGGCGATCTCCGTGACGGCCTCCTCGGCGGCGGTGTGCTGCACGCTGCCGGTCCCGCCGCCGTTGACGAACTCCAGGTCCGGCACGACGGCCCGGACGGCCCGGACCGCCTCGGCGCGCCGGGCCGCGAGCTCCCGGCGCGCCGCGGCCTGCATCAGCCGGATCGCCCGGGAGCGCACCGGGCGCCCCCCGAGCAGGTCCCCGACCCCGGCCACGTGGCCCTCGTAGCCCATCAGCCCCACCACCCGGAACCCCGGTCGGGCGCTCACCGTACGGGCCAGCGCGGCGAGCTGGGCCGGCTCGCGCAGCGGCGAGCGGCGGGCCCCGACCCGGATCCGGCCGCCGAGCAGCCGCAGCGCGGTGTCCAGCTCCAGGCAGACCCGGACCTCCTCGGCGCCGCCGGCGCGGGAGCGGTCGATCAGCTCCAGCTGCGCGGGGTCGTCGACCATCACGGTCACGGCGGCGGCGAGCTTCGGGTCGGCGGCGAGTTCGGCGAAACCTGCGCGGTCCGCGGACGGATAGGCGAGGAGCACGTCCGCGAAACCGGAGCGGGCCAGCCAGATGCTCTCCGCGAGCGTGTACGACATGATCCCGGCGAACCCGGGCCGGGCCAGCACCCGTTCCAGCAGCGCCCGGCACCGCACGGACTTGCTGGCCACCCGGATCGGCTTGCCGCCGGCGCGGCGGACGAGGTCGTCGGCGTTGGCGTCGAACGCGTCCAGGTCGACGATCGCCAGCGGCGCGTCGAGGTGGGCGGTGGCCGCGTCGTACCGGGCACGGTCGGAAGTCATGGCGGCAGCCTGCCACGCGGGTGTACCCGTGGGTAGGGGTCGGGCGCGGTCCCTCGGCACTTCGCGCACCCCGGGGGACACCGCGGGCCGGCCCGCTCGACCTCGTAGAGTACGGACAAGGCCGCAGCGGACGAACGGGGGGCGGAGCCGCCGGATGACGACGTCTACACCGCTGCCCGCGGACCTCGCCGGACCCGGCCCCGGGACGGCCCCCGGCCACCGCGGCCCCGCCCGCGTCACCGCCGCCGTGCTCTGCGCGCTGCTGGGCACCGGCCTCACCGCGGGGGCCGCCGCCACCGCCTGGAGCGACCACCGCGCCGCCCACCGCCCCCGGCCGGCCGACGCCGCCTACCGCGCGGCCGCGTCGCTGTGGCGCAACGCCCCCGTCGACCGGCTCCTGCCGCCGGTGATCGAGGGCTCCGGCGACGGCCCCGGCGGCGCCGACCGGACCTGGACCAGGGTCGCGCTCGCCCCCGACGCGGACTGCGGCCCCGCCGCCCTCAACGCCGACTGGCGCGCCGCCCTGGCCCCCACCGGCTGTGCCCGGGTCCTGCGCGCCACCTACACCGACTCCACCCGCAGCTCCCTGGTCAGCGTCGGCCTGGTCTTCACCACCGCCGACCCGGCCGTCCTGGCCGGGCTGCACGGCCACCTCCCCGCCCCCTCCGGCTACGGCTTCACCGACCCGCAGCGCGCCACCTGGGCCGCGGACGTCGTCACCCGGGCCCCGGCCGTCGTCTACGCCGTCTCCGCCTTCGCCGACGGCCGGATCCAGGACGCGCCCCAGCCGGCCGAGGAAGCCGCCCGGCCCGCCGCCACCGGGGCACCGGCCCAGGCGGGCCTCGGCCACGAGGCCAAGGCCGTCGCCGGGCGGGTCGAGCGGGCCGTCGAGGACCTCGCCGCCCCGCCGGCGCCGCACCGCACGGACCCGGAGTCCGCCCGATGAGCCGAACCCGCACGGCCGGGGCGCTGGCCCTCGCCGCCCTCCTCACCGCCGCCGGCGCGCACCCCGCGGCCGCCGACGTCGTCCGCGACCGCCAGTGGGGCCTGCTCACCCTGCGCGCCGAAGAGGCCTGGGGCACCACCCAGGGCGAGGGGGTCACGGTCGCCGTCCTGGACACCGGCGTCGACGGCACCCACCCCGACCTCGCCGGCCAGGTCCTCGACGGCGCCGACCTCGTCGGCATGGGCGCCGGCCGGGGCGACCGCGCCTGGGCCCGGCACGGCACCGCGATGGCCGCCATCATCGCCGGACGCGGCCACGGCCCCGACCGCGCCGAAGGCGTGCTCGGCGTCGCCCCGCGCGCCCGGATCCTGCCGGTCCGGGTGATCCTGGAGGAGAGCGACCCCGGCCGTGCCAAGGCCCGCGACAGCAAGTCGGGCGCGCTCGCCGAAGGCATCCGCTGGGCCGCCGACCACGGGGCCGACGTCATCAACCTCTCGCTGGGCGACGACAGCGAATCCGCCCACCACGAAGCCGCCGAGGACGAGGCGGTCCAGTACGCGCTCGGCAAGGGCGTGGTGGTCGTCGCCTCCGCGGGCAACGGCGGCGAGCACGGCGACCCCGTCTCCTACCCCGCGGCCTACCCGGGGGTGATCGCGGTCGCCGCCGTCGACCGCAAGGGCCACAAGGCCGGCTTCTCCACCCGCCACTGGTACGCGACCGTCAGCGCCCCCGGCGTCGACGTGGTGATCGCCGACCCCGACCGCAGCTACTACGAGGGCTGGGGCACCAGCGCGGCCGCCGCCTTCGTCTCCGGCACGGTCGCCCTGGTCAAGGCCGCCCACCCCGGCCTCTCCCCGGCACAGATCAAGAAGCTGCTCCGGGACACCGCCGCGGACGCCCCGGCCGGCGGCCGCGACGACTCCCGCGGATACGGCACGGTGGACGCCGCCGCCGCGCTCCAGGGCGCGGACGGGCTCCGCCCGGAGGCGCCGCTGCCCACGCCCGTCGCGGCCGGGCGCCCCTACTTCGGCCCCGGCCCCGAGTCCGCCGCCCGTACCGAGCGCCGGCCCCGGCTGGGCGCCCCGGCGGCGGCCGCCGCGGGGGTGGCGCTGCTGGTGGTGGCCGCCGTACTGGCCCGGCGTCCGCGCGGCCCGCGGCGGGATAGGGTCGGTTAACTGTGGCGAACAAGAACATTCCCGACCCCGGTTTCTCCGACGACGACGGCTCCGCCGATCCCGCACTGAGCGCGGCCCTGGCCGCCTGGGCGCAGGACCGCTCGGCCGAACAGCAGGTGCTGGCCGCGCTCAAGGGCGCCCGCCTGCTGGTTCCCGTCGTCGCCGTGCTGGGCGAGGCCGAGACCGACCCGCAGACGGGCCTGAGGCGCGAGAAGACCAGCGACATGGCCGTCCCGACGCTGACCGCGGGCAACCGCCGGGCGCTGCCCGCCTTCACCTCGACGGCCACGCTCGCGCTGTGGGACCCGGCGGCCCGCCCGGTGGCGGTCCCGCTGCACCAGGCGCTGGCCGCCGCCGCGCACGAGAAGGCCGACACGATCGTGCTCGACCTGGCCGGCCCCGTCCCGTACCAGCTCACCGGCCCGGCCCTGCTGGCCCTCGCGGAGGGCCGCACGGACCCCGACCCGCTGGCGGACCCGGCCGTGCGCGAGGCCGTACGGGCGGCGGTGGCCGGCGAGCCGGACGTACTGCGCGCCCACCTCGGCCCCGGCGGCGCCGGCTCCGACGGCACCCTCGCGATCGTGCCGTCCTCCGACGCGGGCGGCCCGGCCGCCGCCCGGCGGGTCGCCGAGGCGCTGGCGGCCGACGAGGTCCTGCGCGGCAGGCTGGTGCGCGGGCTGGACCTGGCCCTGCTGCCGTCGACCGCGGCGGCGCCGCCCGGAGAGCCCCTGTTCGCCCGCTGAGACCGTACGGACGGCGAAGGGCCGGGACGGCCGCGACGGCGGCGGTCCCGGCCCTTCGGGGTCGTTACCGGACAGACAGCCCTCAGGCGTACACCGGACCCGTGAACTTCTCACCCGGCCCCTGGCCCGGCTCGTCCGGCACGATCGAGGCCTCGCGGAAGGCCAGCTGGAGCGACTTGAGGCCGTCGCGCAGCGGGGCCGCGTGGAAGGAGCTGATCTCGGTGGCGCTCGCCGTGACCAGGCCGGCGAGGGCGGTGATCAGCTTGCGGGCCTCGTCGAGGTCCTTGTGCTCGGAGTCGGGCTTGTCCAGTCCCAGGTTGACCGCCGCGGCGCTCAGCAGGTGCACGGCCACCGTGGTGATCACCTCGACGGCGGGCACGTCCGCGATGTCGCGGGTCATGGCGTCGTAGTCGGGAGCGTCAGGCGTGCTGTCGGCCTCGGTGGCGGGGTTGGGGGTCGCGTCAGTCATGCTTCACACGATAAGCCGGGCCGCGCCGGCCGCTGACCGCCCGCTCCGGGTGAGCGGCCCTGGCGCGGAATGCTATATTGGGCTACGACCGGCCGGAGACCTATGTCCCCGGCCCACAAGTGGAGGCTCCGATTCTCCCACCTGACCGCCTTCCGGGGCGGCGGGTCACCGGTCAGGCGGTATCCATCGTTCCGTACGGACGATGGAAAGCCGCCCGAGTCTGCGCCCCGCGGTTCACGCGACGGTGCTCCGGTTGTTTTGGAGCCCCTGCCTGTGTCCCGGCGGGGCTTTTTTCGTTCCCGCCGCGGCCGGTCTGACGACACCAACGTCAACGGCTGTCTGCCAGGCAGCCGTGTGGTGCTACCGAGGAGGATCCATCAGCACCGAGCCCCGCATCAACGACCGGATTCGCGTTCCCGAGGTACGACTCGTCGGTCCCAGCGGCGAGCAGGTCGGCATCGTGCCGCTTGCCAAGGCGCTTGAGCTCGCGCAGGAGTACGACCTCGACCTGGTCGAGGTCGCGGCGTCCGCACGCCCGCCGGTCTGCAAGCTCATGGACTACGGCAAGTTCAAGTACGAGTCGGCCATGAAGGCCCGTGAGGCGCGCAAGAACCAGGCGCACACGGTCATCAAGGAAATGAAGCTCCGGCCGAAGATCGACCCGCACGACTATGACACCAAGAAGGGTCACGTCGTTCGGTTCCTCAAGCAGGGCGACAAGGTCAAGATCACGATCATGTTCCGTGGTCGCGAGCAGTCCCGGCCGGAACTCGGCTACCGACTGCTGCAGCGCCTCGCCTCGGACGTCGAGGACCTCGGGTTCATCGAGTCGAACCCGAAGCAGGACGGCCGAAACATGATCATGGTTCTCGGTCCGCACAAGAAGAAGACCGAGGCGATGGCCGAAGCCCGCGAGGCGCAGGCCGCCCGCAAGGCCGAGCGCCAGGGCGTCGCTCCCGCCGGCGAGGAGGCTTCCGAGGAAGCCGACACCGCCGTCGAGGCCGACGCAGACGAGGCAGACGTCTCCGCCGAGGCCGCCTCCGACGAGGCGGACACCTCTCACGAGGCTTCTGCCGAGGCCTGATCCCGGGGCAGCCCGCCTCGGAATCACCGACACAACATGACGCTCCCGTGAGCCGGTCCCCAGGACCGGCGGGAGCGCCACCGACGAGGAGATAACGGCGCTATGCCGAAGAACAAGACGCACAGCGGTTCCAAGAAGCGCTTCAAGATCACCGGCTCCGGCAAGGTGCTCCGTGAGCGCGCCGGCAAGCGCCACCTGCTCGAGCACAAGTCGTCCCGTGTCACCCGCCGCCTGACCGGCACCGCGGAGATGGCCCCCGGCGACGCCGCGAAGATCAAGAAGCTTCTCGGCAAGTGACGTCCTCCGCTCCCCTCGCCGGGAGCGGTACGTCGAGACCGGGACCCCATCTGAATTCGGGCCGTGTGAAGACACCCACGGCCCCGCTACAAGGAGTTAAAAAGTGGCACGCGTCAAGCGGGCAGTAAACGCCCACAAGAAGCGCCGGGCGATCCTCGAGGCGGCCTCCGGCTACCGCGGTCAGCGTTCGCGCCTGTACCGCAAGGCCAAGGAGCAGGTCACCCACTCGCTGGTCTACAACTTCAACGACCGCAAGAAGCGCAAGGGCGACTTCCGTCAGCTGTGGATCCAGCGCATCAACGCCGCTGCCCGCCAGAACGGCATGACGTACAACCGCCTCATCCAGGGTCTCAAGGCCGCCAACATCGAGGTGGACCGCAAGATCCTCGCGGAGCTGGCCGTCAACGACGCCAACGCGTTCGCCGCGCTCGTCGAGGTCGCGCAGAAGGCCCTCCCGGCCGACGTCAACGCCCCGAAGGCCGCTGCCTAAGGACTGGCCGGCCGCGTAACGCAGTCGGCACCCACGGACCCGCAGGCGAATCGCCTGCGGGTCCGTGTGCTTTCGCCCCGCCCGCCGGGGCCCCGCGACCCCCGCTCGTCTCCGACCGGCCAGGCCCCCGTGGCCGCACGTCCCGCCGGAGCCGCGCACCGGACACCCGAGAAAGAACCGCTGACGCCATGGGCACCCCCGCCGAGCTGATCTCCCCCCGATCCCCGCGGGTGGCCGCCGCCAGGCGCCTGGCGCGGCGCAACTTCCGCACCAAGGAGCGCCGGTTCATCGCCGAGGGCCCGCAGGCGGTCCGCGAGGCCGTCGAGCACCGCGGCCCCGGGGGCGCCCCGACCCTGCTCGAGCTGTTCGCCACCGTCGAGGCCGCCGAGCGCTACGCCGACATCGTCGAGGCCGCGCTGCTGGCCGGGGCGCGCGTGCACTACGCCTGCGACGAGGTGCTCGCCGAGGTCTCGCAGACCGTCACCCCGCAGGGCCTGGTCGGCGTCTGCCAGTTCCTCGACTCGCCGTTCGAGGACATCCTGGCGGCCGGCCCCAAGCTGGTCGCCGTCCTCGCCCACGTACGCGACCCCGGGAACGCCGGTACGGTGCTGCGCTGCGCGGACGCGGCGGGCGCCGACGCGGTGGTGCTGACCGACGCCTCCGTGGACCTGTACAACCCGAAGTCCGTACGGGCCTCCGTGGGCTCCCTCTTCCACCTGCCGGTGGCGGTCGGGGTGCCGGTGGAGCAGGCCGTGGCGGGCCTGCGGGCCGCGGGCGTACGGATCCTCGCCGCGGACGGGGCCGGCGAGGACGACCTGGACGCGGAGCTGGACGCGGGCACCATGGGCGGCCCCACCGCCTGGGTGTTCGGCAACGAGGCGTGGGGCCTGCCGGAAGAGACCCGGGCGCTGGCGGACGCCGTCGTACGCGTCCCGATCCACGGCAAGGCGGAGAGCCTGAACCTCGCCACGGCCGCCGCGGTGTGCCTGTACGCGTCCGCGCGTGCACAGCGGGCGTCCGGAGGGTGCCGCTGCGTGACCCCCAGCTAGTAATGTGGCTGCCCGGGGGGCCCACCGCGGTACTCGGAGATGTGGGGTAGACGGGGACATGAGCGTCGGTACGAACAGCTCGCCGGCGGCGGCCGCCGGAGCGGCCGGGCCGCCGCGCCGCGCCGTTCCCGCGGAGGTCGCCGGGGCGGACCTCGGGGCCCTGGGGATAGACGCCGACGACCTCCCCGACGGCCTGGTCGTCGCCGACGACACCGGCCGGGTCATCTGCTTCAACTCCGCCGCCGCCAGGATCACCGCGCTGGCGCCCGGCGAAGCCCTCGGGGCGCGGATCGACCGGGCGCTGCCGCTGGAGGACCTCGAAGGCCGCCGCTGGTGGACTCTGACCGATCCGTACGGGGGCCTGGCCACCCGGCGCGGGCAGCCGGAGCGGAACCTGCTGCTCCCGGGCGGCCGGGAGGTCCTGGTCTCCGCCCGCTACGTGCGCACCCACCCCAAGGGCCCGCTGCGCCGCCTGGTGATCACCTTGCGCGGTACCGAGGCCCGGCGGCGCACCGAACGCAGCCACGCCGAGCTGATCGCCACCGTCGCGCACGAGCTGCGCTCCCCGCTGACCTCCGTCAAGGGCTTCACCGCGACCCTGCTCGCCAAGTGGGGCCGGTTCACCGACGACCAGAAGCGGCTGATGCTGGAGACCGTCGACGCGGACGCCAACCGCGTCACCCGGCTGATCGCGGAACTGCTGGACATCTCGCGCATCGACTCCGGGCGGCTGGAGGTGCGCCGCCAGCCGGTGGACATCGCCACCGCCGTCGGCCGGCACGTACAGGCGCTCACCGCGAACGGGCAGGCGCCCGAACGGTTCCTCGTCCGGGTCAGCCGGCCGCTCCCCGACCTGTGGGCCGATCCGGACAAGATCGACCAGATCCTGGGCAACCTGCTCGAAAATGCGGTGCGGCACGGTGAGGGAACGGTCACCATCGACGTATCGCCGACCGCCTTCGCGAACGCCGCGGGGAAGACCGAGAAGGGAACCGCCGTCACCGTGACCGACGAGGGCCCCGGTATCCCCGAGGAGTCGATGGGCCGCGTGTTCACCCGCTTCTGGCGGGGCAGCAAACGCGGCGGCACCGGCCTTGGCCTGTACATCGTCAAGGGCATCGTGGAGGCCCACGGGGGCACCATCACGGTCGGCCGCGGTCCCGGCGGCGGCGCCGAGTTCCGATTCATCCTGCCCGTCGCCGCCCCGGCCTACCTCACGCAGTAACCCTGCGGAGCGTCTCGCCAGGCGGCCCACGGGCCCCTCCACCCCCGGCGACCTTTAGACTCGTGCTTTGGCACCTTTGTGTCTCTGCTTCGATCGGTCCGATCGAGTCGTACGGGGACCACCAGCCAGCCATCGGAAGTACGGGAAGAGATGTCGGCACCGAACAAGTCGTACGACCCTGTCGAGGTCGAGGCACTGAAACCGGAAGAGATCGAGCGCATGCGGGACGAGGCGCTCGCCGCCTTCGCGGCCGCCGGCGACCTCGACGAGCTCCGTGAGGCGAAGACCGCGCACATGGGCGACCGCTCGCCGTTGGCGCTCGCCAACCGCGAGATCGGCGCCCTGCCGCCCCAGGCCAAGGCCGAGGCCGGCAAGCGCGTCGGCCAGGCCCGCGGCGCCGTGAACAAGGCCTTCGGGGCCCGCACCGTCGAGCTCGAAGCCGAGCGCGACGAGCGGGTGCTGGTCGAGGAGGCCGTGGACGTCACGCTGCCCCACGACCGCGTCCCGGCCGGCGCCCGCCACCCCCTGACCACCCTGATGGACCGCATCGCGGACATCTTCGTGGCCATGGGGTACGAGGTCGCGGAAGGCCCCGAGGTCGAGGCGGAGTGGTTCAACTTCGACGCCCTCAACTTCACGCCCGACCACCCGGCACGCCAGATGCAGGACACCTTCTTCGTCCGGGGGCCGGAAGGCACCCAGGGCGACGAATCCGGCGTCGTGCTGCGCACCCACACCTCCCCGGTGCAGGCGCGGTCGCTGCTGGAGCGCAAGCCGCCCGTCTACATCGTCTGCCCGGGCCGGGTCTACCGCACCGACGAGCTCGACGCGACGCACACCCCGGTCTTCCACCAGGTCGAGCTGCTCGCCGTGGACGAGGGCCTGACCATGGCGGACCTCAAGGGCACCATGGACCACATGGTCCAGGAGCTGTTCGGCGAGGGCACCACCACGCGGCTGCGCCCGCACTTCTTCCCGTTCACCGAGCCGTCCGCCGAGATGGACATGCAGTGCTACGTGTGCCGCGGCGAGTCGGTGGGCAACCCCGACCGCCCGTGCCGTACCTGCTCCAGCGAGGGCTGGATCGAGCTGGGCGGCTGCGGCATGGTCAACCCCAAGGTGCTCATCGCCTGCGGTGTGGACCCCGAGAAGTACAGCGGGTTCGCCTTCGGGTTCGGCATCGAACGGATGCTGATGTTCCGCCACAACGTCGAAGACATGCGAGACATGGTCGAGGGTGACGTCCGTTTCACCCGGCCGTTCGGGATGGAGATCTGATGCGGGTCCCGCTTTCTTGGCTGCGGGAGTACGTCGACCTCCCCGCGGGTGAAACCGGTCGCGACGTCGCGGCCAAGCTGGTCGACGCCGGCCTGGAGGTCGAGACCGTCGAGCAGCTCGGCGCCGGGCTCAAGGGCCCCCTCGTCGTCGGCCAGGTGCTGACCATCGAGGAGCTGGAGGGCTTCCGCAAGCCCATCCGCTTCTGCACGGTGGACGTCGGCCGGGCCAACGGCACCGGCGAGCCGCAGGAGATCGTCTGCGGCGCCCGCAACTTCTCCGTCGGCGACAAGGTCGTCGTGGTGCTGCCCGGCGCGGTGCTGCCCGGCGACTTCGCGATCGCCTCGCGCAAGACGTACGGCAAGACCTCGCACGGCATGATCTGCTCCGGCGAGGAGCTGGGCATGGGGGACGACGGTACGCACGGGATCATCGTGCTGCCGCCGGAGCACGAGGTCGGCACCGACGCGATCGAGCTGCTCCAGCTCGTCGACGAGGTCCTCGACATCGACATCACCCCCGACCGCGGCTACTGCATGTCGATGCGCGGTGTGGCCCGCGAGGCCGCCACCGCCTACGGCCTGCCGCTGCGCGACCCGGCGCTGCTGGACGTGCCCGCGCCGAACTCGTACGGCTACCTCGTCAAGATCGACGACCCGGCCGGCTGCGACCGCTTCACCGCCCGCACCGTGACCGGTCTCGACCCGGAGGCGCGTTCCCCGATCTGGCTCACCCGCCGCCTGCAGAAGGCGGGCATGCGCCCGATCTCGCTCGCCGTCGACGTCACCAACTACGTGATGCTGGAGCTCGGCCAGCCGCTGCACGCGTACGACCGCTCGCGCCTGGACGGTGCCATCGGCGTCCGCCGGGCCGAGCAGGGCGAGACGTTCACCACCCTCGACGGGGTCAAGCGCACGCTCGACGCCGAGGACCTGGTGATCACCGACAACAGCGGGCCGATCGGGCTCGCGGGCGTCATGGGCGGCGCCAACACCGAGATCGCCGACTCCGTGACCGACCCGGAGACCGGCCAGGTCACCGGAACCACGGACGTCGTCATCGAGGCCGCGCACTTCGACTCCGTGTCGATCTCGCGCACCGCCCGCCGCCTCAAGCTGTCCTCCGAGGCGTCCAAGCGCTTCGAGCGCGGCGTCGACCCGCAGGCCGCCGCCGCGGCCGCGCAGCGGACCGTCGACCTGCTCGTCCTGCTGGCCGGTGGCACCGCCGAGGCCGGCGTCACCGAGCTCACCGCGCCGGGCGCCCCGCGCACCATCGCGATGCGCGCGGACCACCCGGACCGGGTGGCGGGCATGGAGTACGGCCGCGAGACCGTCGTGCGCCGCCTCCAGGAGGTCGGCTGCGACGTCTACGGGCAGGACGAGCTCGTCGTCACCGTCCCGTCGTGGCGGCCCGACCTCGCCGAGCCCAACGACCTCGCAGAAGAGGTCATCCGGCTGGAGGGCTACGGGAACCTCCCGTCGACCCTGCCGCAGGTGCCCTCCGGCCGCGGCCTGACCGCCCGGCAGCAGCTGCACCGCCGGGTCGGCCGGGCGCTGGCCGGCGCGGGCTACGTCGAGGCGCTCAGCTACCCGTTCCTCGGCGAGGGCGTCTTCGACCAGCTCCAGCTGCCCGCCGGCGACCCGGCCCGGCAGGTCGTCACGCTGGTCAACCCGATCTCCGACGAGGAGCCGGCGCTGCGCACGACGCTGCTGCCGGGTCTGCTGGGCGCGCTGCGCCGCAACGACAGCCGGGGCAGCCACGACCTCGCGCTCTTCGAGACCGGCTCCGTCTTCCGGGCCGCCGGGCGGCCGGGCGTCGCGGTACGGCTGCCCGTCGACCGGCGACCCACGGACGAGGAGATCGCCACGCTGAACGCCGCCCTGCCGGAGCAGCCGCGGTACGCCGCGGTCGTGCTGGCCGGGGCGCGCGAGCAGGCCGGCTGGTGGGGCAAGGGCCGTCCGGCGGACTGGGCGGACGCCGTCCAGGCGGCGCGCTCGCTGGCCGTCGAGGCCGGTGCGGAGCTGGTGGTGCGCCAGGGCCAGTACGGTCCGTGGCACCCGGGCCGGTGCGCGGAGCTGGTCGTCACCCTGGACGGGGCGGAGACGGTCATCGGCCACGCCGGTGAGCTGCACCCGCGGGTGGTCAAGGCGATGGGCCTGCCGGCGCGCACCAGCGCCATGGAACTCGACCTGGACCGCCTCGCGGCGGCCGGCGGCGAGGCCGTGCAGGCGCCGCGGATCTCCACCTTCCCGGTGGCGACCCAGGACGTCGCGCTGATCGTGGACGCCTCCGTGCCGGCTTCGGCGGTGGAGGACGCGCTGCGCCGGGGCGCGGGCGAACTGCTGGAGTCGCTGCGGCTGTTCGACGTGTTCACCGGTGAGCAGGTCGGGGCGGGCAAGAAGTCCCTGGCGTACGCGCTGCGCTTCCGCGCGGCCGACCGGACGCTGACGGCGGAGGAGTCGACGGCGGCCCGCGACGCGGCCGTTGCGCTGGCCGCCGAGCGTACGGGGGCGGTGCTGCGCGGCGCGTAGCCGCTGCCGCGGGCTCCGGTGAGGGGCGCATCCGGTGATCCGGGTGCGCCCCTCACCCATTGCCGGGCCGTTCGGCCGCGCCGCCGCCGCGCAAGCGCCCCGGGCTGCGCCCGGGCCCGCGGGGCTCGAACGCCGGCGGGGCTGGTTCGCCGGCCCCGCCGGCTTACGGCGGAGCCCGGGGAACGGCGCTGCGGCTCGGCCGTCGGCGGGGCGCGGCTGCCCCGACCCCCGGCGCTGGAACCCCCGGACGGGACGGCGCACCGGGTCCCGGTGGGAGGGCCCGGTGCGCGGTCGCCCCGGTTCCGGCCGGGCCCGGCGACCAACCGGGCTGCGGCGGAACCGCGGCGCGCCGCCCGCCTGCCGTGGAGTGTCGGGCAGACAACAGGACGGGCGGCGCGGTGCCGGGTCGTCGCACTGTACGAGGGGGAGCCGACGACCCGAGCGGCCTCTTGGCGAGGCCCTTAAGTGAAGCGCTCCCGGGCACCCCCGCGGCAGGGTGCGTATCGCATTTATGCGCGTACTCGGTTCACACCCCGTGTGAACCCCGCACCCACTAGCCTGAACGGGACAAGCCCTTGGAGGGGCCCCATGCAGCCCAACGCCCTGCTCGACGCCCTCCTCGCCGAGGCGGGAATGTCCCACGCCGGCCTCGCCGCGTACGTCAACCAGGCCGGCCGGTCCCGCGGACTCGCGCTGCGCTACGAACACACCGCCGTCTCCCGCTGGTTGAAGGGGCAGCGGCCGCGCGGCCAGGTGCCCGAGCTGATCTGCGAGGTGCTCGGCGGACGGCTGCGGCGGCCCGTCTCGCTGGACGACGCCGGCCTCGGCCGGCCGGGGCAGCCCGCGGCGCACCCCACCCCGCTCAGCGGCTTCGTCGACCGCGCCGCCGCGCTCTGGCGGGCCGACGAGCAGGGGCGGTCCCGGCCGACGGCCGTGGAGGCGCTCACGGGAACGCCCGCCGTGATCCCGGTCTGGGAGTGGGAGAACCCGCCCGAGGACTGCGACGTGTCCCGCGACGGGTCCCACCCCGTCGGGCCCGAGCACATCGAGATCCTGACCGCCGCCCGCGCCCACTACGAGCTGATGTACCGCCGCTCGGGCGGCCTCGCCACCCGGGCCCGCATCGTGCGCTTCCTCGGCAGCGAGACCGCGCCCATGCTGCGCGGGAGTTACCCCGACGCCCTGGGGAGGCAGCTGCACCGGGCGACCGGGTCCCTGGTGGCGGTGGCGGGCATCTGCGCGTACGACTCGGACGCCCACGGCCTCGCCCAGCGGTACTTCCACCAGGCGCTGCGGCTCGCGAAGGCCAGCGGCGACCGGGGGCTCGGCGCGTACGTCATCGCGCTGCTCGTCAACCAGTCGCTGCACCTGCGGGAGCACCGGCAGGCTGTCGCCTTCGCCGAAGCCGCACTGCGGGCCGCCGGCCGGCGCACCACCCCCGCCCTGGCCGCCGATCTGTACGCGATGCAGGCCAAGGCCTACGCCCGGCTCGGGGACGGCGCCGCCGCGCTCTCCTGCATCCGGCGCGCGGAGGCGGCCGCCCAGCGGATCCACCCGGGCGCGGAGCCGGCCGAGACCGGGTACGTACAGCCCGGGCTGGTCAACGTACAGGTGGCCGAGGCGCTGCTCAGCCTGGGCGATCTGGCGGCCGCGCACGAGCAGGCGGCGGCCGCCGCCTGCACCCCGGCGCACGACCGCGGCCGGGTCCACCGGCTGGCCATGCTGTGCGAGATCCAGCTGCGCCAGGGCGAGGCGGACCGGGCGGTCGCGGCCGCGGCCGAAATGGCGGAGCGGGCCCGGGGGATGGAGTCGCTGCGGCTGCGCGACCGGTTGCGCGCGGTCCGGGAGCAGCTGCTGACCAGCGGCTGCGCCGGAGCCGAGGAGACCACCCGGCTGATCGACGGGGCGCTGCGCGTTCCCCTGTGACGTCCGTAACTGCTGCCATGTTGCCATCCGTTCGAAGGAAGGTGGCAAAGCCGTGCAGTGGACGAACCTGAGTGAGCAGACCGTGTACAAGAACCGCTGGTTCGATGTGAACCTGGCCGATGTGGAACTCCCCGACGGGCGGCACCTGGACCACTTCGTGATCCGGCTGCGGCCCGTCGCCGCGGCCACGGCCGTGAACGACGCCAATGAGGTGCTGCTGCTGTGGCGCCACCGCTTCATCACCGGCAGCTGGGGCTGGGAGCTGCCGGCCGGGGTGGTCGAGGACGGCGAGGACGTCGCGGCCGCGGCCGCCCGCGAGATGGAGGAGGAATCGGGCTGGCGGCCCGGCCCGCTGCACCACCTGATGACGGTCGAGCCCTCCAACGGGCTGACCGACGCCCGCCACCACCTCTACTGGGCGGACGGGGCCACGTACACCGGCCACCCCGAGGACGACTTCGAATCCTCGCGCCGCGCCTGGGTGCCGCTCAAACAGGTCCCGGACATGATCGCCCGGGGCGAGGTACCGGCCGCCAACATGGCGGCCGGCCTGCTCCTGCTGCGCCACCTGCGGCTGGGCTGAGCCGCCCGGTTCAGCCGTACGGGTAGAAGCCGGAGCCCGTCTTGCGGCCGAGGCGGCCGGCGTCGACCATCCGCTGGAGCAGCGGGGGAGCGGCGTACAGCGGCTCCTTGAACTCGGCGTACATGCTGTCCGCGACCGACGCGACGGTGTCCAGGCCGATCAGGTCCGCCAGCTTCAGCGGCCCCATCGGGTGGGCGCAGCCCAGCTCCATGCCGTTGTCGATGTCCTCGCGGCTGGCGATGCCGGACTCGAACATCCGGATCGCCGACAGCAGGTACGGGATGAGCAGCGCGTTGACCACGAAGCCGGACCGGTCCTGGGCGCGGATCGCGTGCTTGCCGAGCACGTCCCGCACCAGGGCCTCGGACCGCTTGATGGTCTCCTCGCCCGTGGTCAGCGCGGGGATCAGCTCGACCAACTGCTGGACGGGGGCCGGGTTGAAGAAGTGGATGCCGATCACCTGGTCGGGCCGCGAGGTCGAGACGGCCAGCTTGACCAGCGGGATCGAGGAGGTGTTGGACGCCAAGATCGCGTCCGGGCGGGTGATCACCTGGTCCAGGACCTGGAAGATCTCCGTCTTGACCTGCTCGTTCTCGACGACGGCCTCGATGACCAGGTCGCGGTCGGCGAACTCGCCGAGGTCGGTGGTGAACGTGAGGCGGGCCAGGGTGGCGTCCCGCTCCTCCTCGCTGATCTTGCCGCGTTCGGCGGCCTTGGTCAGCGAGTTGTACAGCCGGGTACGTCCGATCTCCAGGGCCTCGCCCGTGGTCTCGGCGACCTTGACCTCAAGGCCACTGCGGGCGCACACCTCGGCGATCCCCGCGCCCATCTGGCCACAGCCCACTACGCCGACTCGAGTGATGTCGGAAGGGAGGTCAGTCACTTCGTGCCTTTCGCTGCTCATCCGTCGGCGGGTCCCCCGTGCTCGGCAGTGGTAACTGCTGTCCGGCGCCCGCCACGCCCCACGACGTTACCCCCGACCTTCCCCCCGGTGGCGGCCCGGGGCGGGCATGCTGGGCGAACGCGAGCGATGTCACAGAGCGGAACGGAGCCGTCACATGGCGCACATCGGACGACGCAGGCTGCTGGCCGGAGCGGCGGGCCTGCTGGCCGCCGGGGCCGCGGCGGCCCCCGCACGGGCGGCACGGGCCGCAACGGGAGCCGCGGGCGGGCACGGCCGGGGCGCCGCCGGCGCCGAGTTCCGTGGGATGTGGATCGCCTCCGTGGAGAACGTCGACTGGCCCTCGAAGGCCGGGCTGTCCGCCGGCCGGCAGCGCGCCGAGCTGCTGGGCCTGCTGGACACCGCCGTCGAGCGCCGGCTGAACGCCGTGATCCTCCAGGTCCGGCCGGCGGCCGACGCCCTGTGGCCCTCGCCGCTGGAGCCCTGGTCGCAGTGGCTGACCGGGGTCCAGGGCGGCGACCCCGGCTGGGACCCGCTGGGCACGGCGGTCGCCGCCGCGCACGAGCGCGGGCTGGAGCTGCACGCCTGGTTCAACCCCTACCGGGTGGCCAACCACACCGACCCCGACCGGCTCGCCACGACCCACCCGGCCCGCCGCAACCCCGAGTGGCTGGTCCCGTACGGCGGGAAGCTGTACTACAACCCCGGGCTGCCGCAGGTGCGGCGGTTCGTGCAGGACGCCATGGCCGACGCGGTGGCCCGCTATCCGGTGGACGGGGTGCACTGGGACGACTACTTCTACCCGTACCCCGTCGAGGGCGAGGACTTCGACGACGACCAGGCGTTCGAGGAGTTCGGCGGCGGGTTCGAGTCCCGTGCGGACTGGCGCCGCGCCAACACGGACGCCCTGGTGCGGGAGATGTCCGAGCGGCTGCGCCGGATCCGGCCGGCGGCCCGGTTCGGCATCAGCCCGTTCGCCGTGTGGCGCAACGACGACGTGGACCCGCTCGGCTCACACACCCGCGCGGGCGTGGGCACGTACGACGACCTGTACGCGGACACCCGCAAGTGGGTCAAGGAGGGCTGGATCGACTACATCGTGCCGCAGGCCTACTGGCAGCTGGGCCACCCGACCGCCGACTACGCCGAGATCGTGCCCTGGTGGGCCCGTACGGTCGCCGGGACCGGAGTGAGCCTGTACGTGGGGGAGGCGCTGTACCGCTGCGACCCCGACAGTCCGACCGAGGCGTGGCGCGACCCCGCAGAACTGTCGCGGCACGTGAGCTTCGCCAAGGACCACCCCGAGGTCCGCGGCCACGTCTACTTCTCGGCGAAGCAGATGGTCGCGGACCCCAACGGGGCGATGGCCCGGGTGGTCGCCGACCACTACCCGACGCCGGTGCCACCGCGCTGAAGGCGGCCGCGGCCGGGCGCGGGTGGCGGAAGAGGAGGAATTACTGGGGGGGTTCGCTCGGGTGCTTCACGACGCAGTCGGGGCCCGGGGACATCACGGCCTCGTGCCCGTCCTGGAAGCGGACCCGGTAGGGAGGGGTTCCGTTCTCTCCCAGCACCTGCGTGATCTCTCCGACCTTGTCGTGCTGGCCCACGATCCTGCCGTGCTGTACCAGCTGGTCGCCCTCGGTCGCGCGCATAGCTGACCTCCTCGGTGGCGGTCCGATCCGTGCTAGCAGTTTAGGCCGACAGGTCCCTATTTGACCCGTTGGGTCACGGCGATGCAGACCAGGACCGCGCCGGCGGCCACCGGCGCGGCCGGTGACAGCCGCTCGCCCAGCAGGGCGACCGACCAGACCAGTGTCAGCAGCGGCTGGGCGAGCTGGAGCTGGCTGGCCCGGACGGCGCCGATCTCCGCCATGCCCCGGTACCAGACGTACAGGCCGAAGAAGGACGACCCCGCCGCCACCCAGACCAGCCCGGCGACGCCGTGCCAGTTCAGGTGCACCGGCTCGTACGCGAGCCCGGCCGCCGAGCCGGCCAGCCCGACGGGCAGGCACAGCACCAGCGCCCAGCCGATCACCTGCCAGCCGGGCAGCACCCGCGCCAGCCGGCCGCCTTCGGTGTAACCGGCCGCGCACACCAGCAGCGCCCCGAACAGGTACAGGTCGCCGGCCGAGAGGGAGCCGCCGCTCTGGCCGAGGGTGAATCCGAGGACGACCGCCGCCCCGGCGACGGCCGCGGCCCAGAACCGGCCGGAGGGCCGGGCCCCGGTGCGCAGCGAGGACACCGCCGCCGTGGTCAGCGGCAGCAGCCCCACCACCACGGCGGCGTGCGAGGTGGTGGAGGTCCGGAGCGCCAGGGTGGTCAGCAGCGGGAAGCCGACGACGACCCCGGCCGCGACGACCAGCAGCCCCGTCCAGTGCTCCCGGGCCGGCAGCGGTACCCGAAGGGCGAGCAGGAAGCCGCCGGCCACCACGGCGGCGAGGACGCCGCGCAGGGCGACGAGCGACCAGGGGCCGAAGCTTTCCAGCCCCCAGGCGGTGCCGGGGAAGGTCAGGGAGAACATGGTGACGCCGAGCGCGGCCAGCGCGGTTCCGCCCCTCGCCGATCCCCGGACCGCTATCGGGGAGGAGAGAGTAGCGCTATTGTGTGCTGTCATGTACGAGCGTAGCAGTGTGGCCGCCTTGGCAGAATCCTTGCGGGCGGAACTGAACCGCTACTCGGCAGGTGGGAAGCTGCCGTCGAGTCGCGCCCTGGTGGAGCGCTACCGGGTCAGCCCGGTCACCGTCTCCCGGGCCCTCGCCCAGCTCGCCGCGGAAGGGCTCGTGGTCACCCGGCCCGGCGCCGGGGCGTTCCGCGCGCTGCCCCGTACGTCGGCCCCCGCGCCCGGGGACACCTCGTGGCAGGAGGTCGCCCTCACCGCCGAGGGCGCCGGGGACGTCGTACCGCGTTCCGTCGACGCCTCCGGGGTGCTGGTGACGCTGGCGGCGCCGCCGCCCGGGGTGATCGAGCTGCACAGCGGCTACCTGCACCCCTCGCTCCAGCCCGAGCGGGCCATGGCGGCGGCCCTGGCCCGGGCCGGGCGCCGGCCCGGGGCGTGGGGGCGGACGCCGGTGGAGGGGCTGCCCGAGCTGCGCGACTGGTTCGCCCGGGACATCGGCGGCGCGGCCCGGGCCCTGACCGCCGCCGACGTCCTGATCACCGCGGGCGGGCAGAGCGCGCTGACCACCGCGCTGCGGGCGCTGGCGCCGCCCGGGGCGCCGATCCTGGTGGAATCGCCGACCTATCCCGGCCTGCTGGCGATCGCCCGCGCCTCGGGGTGCCGGCCCGTGCCGGTCCCGGTCGACTCCGAAGGGGTCCGGCCGGAGCTGCTGGCCGCCGCCTTCGAGGCGACGGGCGCGCGGGTCTTCGTATGCCAGCCGCTGTTCCAGAACCCGACCGGCGCGGTGCTGTCGGCGGCCCGCCGCGGCGAGGTGCTGCGGATCGCGCGGGCCGCCGGGGCCTTCGTGGTCGAGGACGACTACGCCCGGGCGCTGGCCCACGAGGACGCCGGACCGCTGCCCGCCACGCTCGCCGCCGAGGACGAGGACGGGGTGGTGGTCCACGTACGGTCCCTGACCAAGGTGACCTCGCCCAGCATGCGGGTGGGGGCGCTGGCCGCCCGGGGACCGGTGCTGGACCGGCTGCGCGCCATTCAGGTCGTGGACAGCTTCTTCGTGCCCCGCCCGCTCCAGGAGGCCGCCCTGGAACTGGTCGGCGCCCCCGCCTGGCCGCGCCACCTGCGGGCCGTCGCCGCCGAGTTGCGCCACCGCCGGGACGTGCTCGCGGGCGCACTGCGCCGTGAGCTGCCCGCGCTGGAGCTGCCCCACCTGCCGCGCGGGGGCTACCAGTTGTGGGTCCGGCCGGGGGAGGGCGACGACGCCGCCTTCGTGGCGGCCGCGCTGCGGGCCGGTGTGGCGGTCGCCCCGGGCCGGCCCTACTTCTGCGCGGAACCGCCGGGTCCGTACGTCCGGCTCAGCTTCGCCGGGGTCGCGGCGGCGGCCGAACTGACGGAGGCGGTCAGGCGGCTGCGGGACGTCCTGGGCCGAATGCCCTGAACGCGGCCGCCGCAGAGCGGTTGAGCCCCGCGCCGTCCGCGATCTGGTGCCGTGACCGGAAAGGTCCACCGGGTCGCGGCGCCCGGCAGACCTTCCCGGTCACAGCACTATCCTCCGGTGAATGACCGGCATACTGATCACCATGCTCGCGCAGCGGCCCGAACTCACCGACCGCCTCTGGGACATGGAAAACCCCTGGCCCGCGTTCGCCGCCCACGACCCCGTCTCCGCGCTGCTGTACCCGTGGATGGTGGCGGAGCTGGCGGAGTACGTGTTCATCGCCACGGACGGCGACGAGGTGGTCGCCCGGGCGTTCAGCGTGCCCTTCGCCCTGCATGCGGAGGGCCGTGCCGGGGCGCTGCCC
This sequence comes from Streptomyces sp. NPDC026522, assembly GCF_055567555.1. NCBI lineage: Bacteria > Bacillati > Actinomycetota > Actinomycetes > Kitasatosporales > Streptomycetaceae > Streptomyces > Streptomyces sp. NPDC026522. Next base: position 236,000 of record NZ_JBVHQF010000011.1, on the reverse strand, counting down.
GCGCGGGGCTGGGACCAGGTCCTGATGTGGGCCTTCGCGGACCGGCGGGGCGCGGTGGAGCCGGACACGGTCAGCGCGATCGAGATCTCGGTCGCCCCCGGCCGGCAGGGGCGGGGCCTGTCCGGCCGGCTGCTCACCGCCATGCGGGACAACGCCCGCGCGCACGGGTTCGTGGAGGTGGTGGCGCCCGTACGGCCGACCGGGAAGCCGGCCGAACCGGACACCCCGATGGGGGAGTACGCGTTCCGGACCCGCGCGGACGGGCTGCCGTACGACCCGTGGCTGCGGGTCCACGTGCGGGCGGGGGCCGTCATCGACTCGGTGGCCCCGCTGTCCATGACGATCAGCGGTTCCACGGCGCAGTGGCGGGAGTGGACGGGCCTGCCGTTCGACGCGCCGGGACCGGTGCGGGTGCCCGGGGCGCTGGTTCCCGTCCACTGCGAACCGGACCACGACCACGCGGTCTACGTCGAACCGAACGTCTGGGTCCGCCACCCGCTGGGCTGAGGGTCACACCTCGGGGGCCTGCTCGGCGGCCACCTCCACGGGCTCGGGCGCCGGCCGGGAGACGAGGTCTTCGAAGGCGCCCATCCCGATCAGGAACAGCATCATCAGAACAGGTACGCACAGGGCTGCGAAGAGCACGAGAGCCTCCCCATGGGGACCCGAAGGAACTCCGCCTGGCTCGGCCGGCCGCACCGGCGGGGGCCATGCCCAGTGTGCGTCCGAACGGGGTGCGCTGCATCTCGGCGTCCCCGCGGTCAGCCGGGCAGGCCGGAGCCGGCCCGTACGGCGGCCGGGGCCGTCGCCGTGCGGGGCCGCACCGCGCGGGCGACGAGCGGGCCGACCACGAGGAGTTGGGCGGCGGCGAGGGCGAGGCAGAAGGCCGCCGTGCCGGCCCACAGGGCGGTGACCCCGGCGTGGGCGAGCAGCTGGGTGGCGGTGACCGGGGCGGCGGTGGTGGCGATGCCCCAACTGATGCCGTAGCCGGCGAGGTAGCGGTCCATACCGCCCGGCGGCGCGAGTCCCGCCACGACGCTGAACGCCCGGCCGAGGATGAGCAGGTCGCCCAGGCTCCACACGACGGTGGCCCCCAGGAACCCGGGCAGGGCGTGCGCCACCGCGTAACCGGCCAGCCCGGCCGCCATCAGCACGTAGCCGAGGGCGAGGACCGCGGAGTCGGGCAGCGCGGCGAGCCGGCGCAGGCGCAGCGCGGGCTGGGCTGCGACGACGGTCACGGCCGAGGCGGTGAACAGCAGTCCCGCGTCGGCCGGGGCGAAGCCGGTGCGGCCGAGGGTGAGCGGCAGCGCGACCACGATCTGCATGGAGACCAGCGCGAAGCCGGTCCCGGCCGCGAAGACGGCCCACAGCGCCCCGTCCCGCCACGGCCGGACCGGCTCCTCGCGGTCGGCGGTCCGGGCGGCCGTGCCGCCGGGGCGGTCGGCGGGCAGCGCCAGGCGCAGCATCAGGGCGCAGGCCAGGCAGGTGAGCGCGTCGGCGACGAACAGCCAGCGCAGGTCCCACCGCCCCAGGGCCGCCGCGATCAGTCCGGCGCCGGTGCCGCCGGCGGCGAGGGCGGCGCCCAGCAGGCTGAACGCGCGCACCCGCTCGGCGGGCCCGACTGCGTCGGCGATCATCGCCTGGCTCGGCGGCTCGTACAGCTCGAAGGCCAGGCCGAGCAGGATCGCGCAGGCCGCCACCGCGGCCAGGGAGCCGGCGGCGGCGATGCCCAACTGGGCGACGGCGCATCCCGTGAGGCCGAGCACGATCGTGCGGCGGCGTCCGAGCCGGGCCGCGAGCCGGCCGCCGGCCAGCCGGGAGGGGATCGTCGCGAGCCCGAAGGCGGCGGAGAGCAGGCCGGCCGTGGTGGCGCTCGCGCCGAAATCCGTACTGATCAGGACGGTCAGGAAGGGCAGCGAGAAGGCGCCGAGCCGGTTGATCGCCCGCGCCACCACCAGCAGCCATACGGTCCGCGGCATGTCCGCCACCCCTCGCGTAACTGTCGAACCGGATAATGTCAGTCATCGAGACGCTAGCCATGGAAGGAGTGACTGGTCAAGTGATGTTCGACAGTCACGTCGCGGTACTGCTGGACCAGGCCGTGTCGCTCGTGAACGCGCTGACCGACGGCGAGGCGCGCGGTCGCCCCTACACCGCACCGCCCGCCGCGGAACTGCCGGAGGTGATCGACGCCGCCGTGGGACGCGCCGCCGCGTCCCTGCCGCGCGACATCGACGCCGAGCAGGTGCGGTACCTGGTGGGGACGGCCCGGCGGATGCGCGAGGTGTTCCGAGCCGTGCAGGACGGCGAGCCGGACGCCGCCGCGGGGGCCGTGAACGCCCTGCTGTGCGACACGGCGGCCCGGCCCCGGCTGGACCGCGCCGAGGGCGAGCCCTGGCAGGTGCACTTCCACGGGGCGAACGACTCGTTCGCGGCGGGCTGCAGCGCCAGCTGCGCGACCGCGCTGGCCCTGGCGGTGGGCGGCGGCCTCGCGGGCCGGCTCGGAGTGTGCCGGGCCGACCGCTGTGACCGCGTGTACGTCGACACCTCCCGCAACGCGGCCCGGCAGTTCTGCTCCACCGCCTGCCAGAACCGCACCAAGGCCGCCGCGTTCCGTGCACGCCGGGGCTGACCGGGACACCGTCCCTCAGCGGCCGTCCGGCGAGGCATGGAAGAGCTTTGCATAAAACTGCGGGGGGCCGTATAGTCATGCCATCGAGGAGGAGGTCCGATGGTGGTACGTGTAGCGGTGGCCGGAGCGAGCGGGTACGCGGGCGGAGAAGTGCTGCGCCTGCTCCTCGCGCACCCCGAGGTGGAGATCGGCGCGCTGACCGGCAACACCAATGCGGGGCAGCTCCTCGGCGCGCTCCAGCCGCACCTCGTGCCGCTCGCCGGCCGGACGCTGGAGGCGACCACGCCCGAGGTGCTGGCGGGGCACGATGTGGTGTTCCTCGCGCTGCCGCACGGCCAGTCCGCCGCCGTCGCCGCGCAGCTCGGCGACGACGTGCTCGTCATCGACATGGGCGCCGACCACCGGCTGAAGGACCCCGCCGACTGGGACGCCTTCTACGGGGCGCCGCACGCCGGCACCTGGCCGTACGGGCTGCCCGAACTCCCCGGCGCCCGCGCCGCGCTGGAGGGGGCCAAGCGCATCGCGGTCCCCGGCTGCTTCCCGACCGCCGTCTCCCTCGCCCTCTTCCCGGCGTACGCGGCCGGCCTCGCAGAACCCGAAGCGGTGATCGTCGCCGCCACCGGTACCTCCGGCGCCGGCAAGGCGCTCAAGCCGCACCTGCTGGGCTCCGAGGTCATGGGCTCCGTCAGCCCGTACGGGGTGGGCGGCGGCCACCGGCACACCCCCGAGATGGTGCAGAACCTGAGCCCGCTCGCGGGAGAGCGGGTGTCGGTCTCCTTCACCCCCACCCTGGTGCCCATGGCCCGGGGGATCCTCGCCACCTGCTCCGCGAAGGCCGTCCCCGGTACCACCGCCGACGCGGTGCGCGCCGCGTACGAGAAGGCGTACGCCGACGAGCCCTTCGGCCACCTCCTGCCCGAGGGGCAGTGGCCGGCCACCCAGTCCGTCCTCGGCTCCAACGCCGCGCAGATCCAGGTCGCGTACGACGCCTCCGCCCAGCGGATCATCGCGATCAGCGCCATCGACAACCTCACCAAGGGCACCGCCGGCGGCGCGGTGCAGAGCATGAACATCGCCCTCGGGCTGCCCGAGCAGCTCGGGCTCACCGCGGTCGGAGTCGCTCCGTGAGCGACGCCCCCGCAGCCACCACGACCAAGGAGATGCAGTGAGCGTCACGGCAGCACAGGGGTTCACCGCGGCGGGCATCGCCGCGGGAATCAAGGCGAACGGCAACCCGGACCTGGCCCTCGTGGTCAACAACGGGCCGCGTCTGGCCGCCGCGGGCGTCTTCACCTCCAACCGCGTCAAGGCCGCCCCCGTCCACTGGTCCGAGCAGGTGCTGCGCGGCGGCGCCGTCAGCGCGGTGGTCCTCAACTCCGGCGGCGCCAACGCCTGCACCGGCCCCAAGGGCTTCCAGGACACGCACGCCACCGCCGAACGCGTGGCCCGCGTACTCGGCGGCGAGCACAACGCCGGCGAGATCGCCGTCGCCTCCACCGGGCTGATCGGCGTCCTGCTCCCCATGGACAAGCTGCTCCCGGGCATCGACGCGGCGGCGGCCGCCCTCTCCGCCGACGGCGGCGAGGCCGCCGCCATCGCCATCAAGACCACCGACACCGTCCACAAGACGGCCGTCGTCACCGCCGGGGACGGCGGCGGCTGGACGGTCGGCGGCATGGCCAAGGGCGCGGGCATGCTCGCCCCGGGCCTCGCCACCATGCTCGTCGTCCTCACCACCGACGCCGACCTGGACAGCGCCACCCTCGACAAGGCGCTGCGCGCCGCCACCCGCACCACCTTCGACCGGGTCGACTCCGACGGCTGCATGTCCACCAACGACACGGTGCTGCTGCTGGCCTCCGGGGCCTCCGGCCAGGTGCCCGCGTACGCGGCGTTCGCGGAGGCGGTACGGACGGTGTGCGCCGACCTCGCCCGCCAGCTGATCGGCGACGCCGAAGGCGCGAGCAAGGACATCCGCATCGAGGTCATCGGCGCGGCGAACGAGGACGACGCGGTCGAGGTCGGCCGGTCCATCGCCCGCAACAACCTCCTCAAGTGCGCCATCCACGGCGAGGACCCCAACTGGGGCCGGGTGCTCTCCGCGATCGGCACCACCAAGGCCGCCTTCGACCCCGACCGGCTGAACGTCGCCATCAACGGCGTCTGGGTCTGCAAGAACGGCAGCGTCGGCGAGGACCGGGACCTGGTCTCGATGAAGGACCGCGAGGTCCGCATCACCGCTGACCTGGCCACCGGTTCCGACTCCGCGGTCATCTGGGCCAACGACCTGACCGCCGAGTACGTCCACGAGAACAGCGCGTACAGCTCATGAGCGGCGACAAGGCCGGACAGCCCGGCGCCGGAACCGCGCGCAAGCACACCGCGCTGCCCAAGGCGCAGATCCTCATCGAGGCACTGCCCTGGCTCACCCGGCACAACGGCAAGGTCGTCGTCATCAAGTTCGGCGGCAACGCCATGATCGACGAGGACCTCAAGGCGGCCTTCGCGCAGGACGTCGTCTTCCTGCGCCAGGCCGGCCTGAAGCCCGTCGTGGTGCACGGCGGCGGCCCCCAGATCAACGCCCAGCTCGACAAGCAGGGCCTGGTCAGCGAGTTCAAGGCGGGCCTGCGCGTCACCACCCCCGAGGCGATGGACGTCGTACGGATGGTGCTGGCGGGTCAGGTCCAGCGCGAGCTGGTGGGGTTGCTCAACCAGCACGGGCCGCTGGCCGTCGGCATGACCGGCGAGGACGCCCGCACCATCACCGCCACCAAGCACAGCCCGCAGATCGACGGCGAACGCGTCGACATCGGGCGGGTCGGCGAGATCACCGCCATCGACACCGGCGCGATCGAGGCCCTGCTGGCGGACGGCCGGATCCCGGTGATCTCCTCCATCGCGCGCAGCGCCGACGACCACCACGTGTACAACGTCAACGCCGACACGGCGGCCGCCGCGCTCGCCGCGGCGCTCGGCGCCGAGACGCTGATGGTCCTCACCGACGTCGAGGGCCTGTACGCGGACTGGCCGCACAGCGACGAGGTCATCAGCCGGCTGACGGTGAGCCAGTTGGAGAAGCTGCTGCCCGAGCTGTCGAGCGGCATGGTGCCCAAGATGGAGGGCTGCCTGCACGCCGTGCGCGGCGGAGTGAGCACCGCTCGCGTGATCGACGGACGGGTCCCGCACTCGATCCTGCTGGAGATCTTCACGGACGAGGGCATCGGCACCATGGTCGTGCCCGACCCACAGGGAGGGGAACCCCAATGACCGGCACGACCGGCAACGAGCACTACGCGGCCCGCTGGCGGGGAGCGCTGACCGACAACTACGGCACCCCGGCGCTGGCCCTCGTCCGCGGCGAAGGCGCACAGGTCTGGGACGCGGACGGCAAGCAGTACACCGACTTCGTCGGCGGCATCGCCGTCAACGCCCTCGGGCACGCGCACCCGGCGGTCGTCGCCGCGGTGACGGAGCAGGTCTCCACCCTCGGCCACGTCTCCAACCTGTACGCCTCCGAGCCGGTGCTCGCGCTCGGCGAGCGGCTGCTCCAGATCTTCGGCCGCCCCGGCCGTGTTTTCTTCTGCAACTCCGGCGCCGAGGCCGTCGAGGCCGCGTTCAAGATCGGCCGGCTGACCGGGCGCACCCACATGGTGGCCACCGACGGCGGCTTCCACGGCCGGACCATGGGCGCGCTCGCGCTCACCGGCCAGCCCAAGAAGCAGGACCCGTTCCGGCCGCTGCCCGGCGACGTCACCCACGTCCCCTACGGTGACGTGGAGGCCCTGCGGGCCGCCGTCACCGAGGAGACCGCGCTGGTGGTGATCGAGCCGATCCAGGGCGAGAACGGCGTCGTCGTACCCCCGGCCGGCTACCTGACGGCCGCCCGCGCGATCACCCGGGCCACCGGGACCCTGCTCGTCCTCGACGAGGTGCAGACCGGCATCGGGCGCTGCGGCCAGTGGTTCGAGCACCAGGCCCACGAGGGCGTGGAGCCCGACCTCGTCACGCTCGCGAAGGGGCTGGGCGGCGGCCTGCCGATCGGCGCGGTCGCCGCTTTCGGCCCGGCCGCCGACCTGCTCCGGCCCGGGCAGCACGGCACCACCTTCGGCGGCAACCCGGTCGCCTGCGCCGCCGGACTCGCCGTCATCGACACCATCGCCGCCGACGGACTGCTGCAGCGGGTCAAGGCGCGCGGGGAGCGGCTGCGCTCCGGAATCGAGGGCACCGGGCACGAGCTGGTCTCCCATGTCCGTGGGGCGGGCCTTTTGCTGGGTATCGTGCTGACCGGGCCGCTCGCACCGCTGGTGCAGCAGGCGGCTCAGGACGCCGGCTTCCTGGTCAACGCGCCCGCCCCCGACGTCGTACGGCTCATGCCGCCGTTCGTACTGACCGAGGCCGAGGCGGACGCGTTCGTCCGGGCGCTGCCCGGCGTGCTCGACGCGGCCCAGGCCGCGTCCGACGAGGCCAACGGGGACGGACGAACCGGGGAATGAGACGACGATGAGTCAGGCGCAGGAACACGAGTCCTGGGGGTCCTCCCAGACGGACTCCGGGGGCGGCCCGTCCGTCCCGCAGACCCGCACCGCCCGCCACCGCCGGATCGTGGACATCCTCAACCGGCAGCCGGTCCGCTCGCAGAGCCAGCTGGCCAAACTGCTCGCCGACGACGGGCTGAGCGTCACCCAGGCGACGCTCTCCCGCGACCTCGACGAGCTGGGCGCGGTGAAGATCCGCAACACGGGCGGCGAGCTGATCTACGCGGTCCCCAGCGAGGGCGGCTTCCGCACCCCGCAGGCCCCGCTGGGCGAGTCGGCGAAGGAGGAGCGCATGCGGCGCCTCTCCGGGGAACTGCTGATCTCGGCGGAGGCCTCCGCGAACCTCGTGGTCCTGCGCACCCCGCCGGGTGCGGCCCAATTCCTGGCCTCGGCGATCGACCAGGCGGAACTGCGGTCGATCCTCGGCACCATCGCCGGCGACGACACCCTGATGCTGATCAGCCGTGATCCGGTGGGCGGCCAGGCCCTCGCGGACCACCTGCTGCGGCTGGCACAGAAGGAAAGCTGACGGGACCGGGCCGTCCTAGTAGCGCGTCACGGCCAGTGGTCCGGACTCCGTGCCGACCACGATGTGCGGGTGCCTGCGCGGGTTCGCCCAGCGCAGCACCGCCCGCATGGCCCGCACCGGGACGGACACGCAGCCGGCCGTCGCGCCCTTGCCGTTGACGTGCAGGAAGATGCCCGCGCCGCGGCCGCGTACCGGCCGCTCGTAGTTGAAGCCGATGACCAGGGCGTGCGCGTACTGCTCCCCGTACCCGGCCAGGTGTTCCGCCTCGCCGGGCGCGCAGTCGGCCGGCAGCGGCTCCACCCAGCGGTTGTAGCGGCCCGAGGCGTTGTCCTGGCACCACCAGGAGCGGTCCGTCACCCGGCGGTAGGGGTACCGCGTGTTCACGGGGGCGTGTGCGACACCGAAGGCGTACGGGAGGTCGTACAGCCCGGCCGGGGTGGTGTTGGTCCCCTGGACCCGGCTCGCACCCTCGGCCAGCCCGTTCGCCCCGAACCGCGCGGGCGCCCGCCCCTCCTCGTACCACCGGCCCGCGCGCCGGTCCCACCAGGTCAGCCACCCGGCAGTGGAGCCCGCCGAGGGCGCGACGGCGACGATGAGCTGACTGCCCCCGCCGGTGTCGGCGAGGCGGGCGGGCAACGGCTCCGGGCGGTGGGGCAGCAGGCAGCCGACCACCAGCGAGCCGGCGAGGAGAGCGGTACGCAGCACGCCCCAGACGCTACGACGGCCACCGCCCCGCACCCCGCAGACAGGCCGGTCCCTCACCCACCAGGCCCCGGCACAGACCCCGGCGCCCCCGGGCTCGATTGACGAAACATACGGAGCAGTGCATAGTTATGCCTATCGCCGATCGCACCGTGAGGAGAAGACCGTGACCGAGCGCGTCGTACTCGCCTATTCGGGCGGCCTGGACACCTCCGTCGCCATCGGCTGGATCGCCGAGGAGACGGGCGCCGAGGTCATCGCCGTCGCCGTGGACGTCGGCCAGGGCGGTGAGGACCTCGACGTCATCCGCAAGCGCGCGCTCGCCTGCGGCGCCGTCGAGGCCGAGGTCGCGGACGCCAAGGACGAGTTCGCCGAGGAGTACTGCCTCCCGGCGATCAAGGCGAACGCCCTGTACATGGACCGCTACCCGCTCGTCTCGGCGCTCTCCCGGCCCGCGATCGTCAAGCACCTCGTCGCCGCCGCCGAGAAGCACGGCGCGACGACCGTCGCCCACGGCTGCACCGGCAAGGGCAACGACCAGGTCCGCTTCGAGGCCGGCATCGCCGCCCTCGGCCCCGGCCTCAAGTGCATCGCCCCGGTCCGCGACTACGCGATGACGCGCGACAAGGCCATCGCCTTCTGCGAGCAGCAGGACCTCCCGATCGCGACCACCAAGAAGTCCCCGTACTCCATCGACCAGAACGTCTTCGGGCGCGCCGTCGAGACGGGGTTCCTGGAGGACATCTGGAACGCCCCGATCGAGGACGTCTACGAGTACACCGCGAACCCGGCGACCCCCCGCGAGGCCGACGAGGTCGTCATCTCCTTCAAGGAGGGCGTCCCGGTCGCCATCGACGGCAGGCCCGTCACCGTGCTCCAGGCCGTCCAGCAGCTCAACGAGCGCGCGGGCGCCCAGGGCGTCGGCCGGATCGACATGGTCGAGGACCGCCTCGTCGGCATCAAGTCCCGCGAGGTGTACGAGGCTCCGGGCGCGATCGCCCTGATCACCGCCCACCAGGAGTTGGAGAACGTCACGGTCGAGCGCGAGCTGGCCCGCTACAAGCGGCAGGTCGAGCAGCGCTGGGGCGAGCTGGTCTACGACGGCCTGTGGTTCTCCCCGCTCAAGCGGGCCCTGGACGGTTTCATCGACGAGGCCAACCTGCACGTCACCGGTGACGTCCGGATGACGCTGCACGGCGGCCGCGCCGTCGTCACCGGCCGCAAGTCGGACGAGTCGCTGTACGACTTCAACCTGGCGACCTACGACTCGGGCGACACCTTCGACCAGTCGAAGGCCCAGGGCTTCATCGAGATCTTCGGCCTGTCGTCGAAGATCGCCGCGCGCCGCGACCTCGGCTGAGCCGAGTCGTTCCACGCAGTACGAAGACCGGCTCCCTGTTTCCTCCGCGACAGGGAGCCGGTCGTACCCCCACTCTTGAGGAGCAGTAGCTGTGAGCAGCAACAACGGTGACGTCCGGCTCTGGGGCGGCCGGTTCGCCGACGGTCCGGCCGAGGCCCTGGCCAAGCTGTCCGCGTCCGTCCACTTCGACTGGCGCCTCGCGCCGTACGACATCGCCGGCTCCCGCGCCCACGCGCGGGTCCTCGCCAAAGCGGGCCTGCTCACGGCCGACGAGCTCGACCGCATGATCGCCGGGCTGGACCGGCTGGAAGCCGATGTGGCCGACGGCTCCTTCACCGGCACCATCGCCGACGAGGACGTGCACACCGCCCTGGAGCGCGGCCTGCTGGAGCGGCTCGGCGCCGACCTCGGCGGCAAGCTGCGGGCCGGCCGGTCCCGCAACGACCAGGTGGCCACCCTCTTCCGGATGTACCTGCGCGACCACGCGCGGATCGTCGGCGGCCTGCTCGCCGACCTCCAGGACGCGCTGGTCGGGCTCGCCGAGGCGCACGCCGACGTGGCCATGCCGGGCCGCACGCACCTCCAGCACGCGCAGCCGGTGCTGTTCGCCCACCACGTACTGGCCCACGTGCAGTCCCTGTCCCGGGACGCGGAGCGGCTGCGCCAGTGGGACACCCGCACCGCCGTCTCCCCGTACGGCTCCGGCGCCCTGGCCGGCTCCTCGCTGGGCCTGGACCCGGAGGCGGTCGCCGCGGACCTCGGCTTCGAGCGGGGTTCGGTCGGCAACTCCATCGACGGCACGGCCTCCCGTGACTTCGTCGCCGAGTTCGCCTTCATCACCGCGATGATCGGGATCAACCTGTCCCGGATCGCGGAGGAGATCATCATCTGGAACACGAAGGAGTTCTCCTTCGTGACGCTGCACGACGCCTTCTCCACCGGGTCGTCGATCATGCCGCAGAAGAAGAACCCGGACATCGCGGAGCTGGCGCGCGGCAAGTCCGGCCGCCTGATCGGCAACCTGACCGGCCTGCTCGCCACCCTCAAGGCCCTCCCGCTCGCGTACAACCGCGATCTCCAGGAGGACAAGGAGCCGGTGTTCGACTCCTGCGACACCCTTGAGGTCCTGCTGCCCGCCTTCACCGGCATGATGGCGACGCTCACCGTCAACCGCGAGCGGATGGAGGAGCTGGCTCCGGCGGGCTTCTCGCTCGCGACGGACATCGCGGAATGGCTGGTCAAGCAGGGCGTGCCGTTCCGGGTCGCGCACGAGGTGGCCGGCGAGTGCGTCAAGGAGTGCGAGGCGCTCGGCATCGAGCTGGACGGGCTCACGGACGAGCAGTTCTCCAAGATCTCGGAGCACCTGACGCCGGAGGTCCGTACGGTCCTCAACGTCAAGGGCGCCCTCGCCTCCCGCAACGGCCGCGGCGGCACCGCGCCGTCGGCGGTGGCCACCCAGCTGACCGAGCTCAAGGCGGACCTGGTCATCCAGCACGCCTGGGCCGCGCACAAGCAGTAACCGCGTCACCCCCCGGGAGGGCGGCCGGAGCACCCGCTCCGGCCGCCCTCCCGTCGGTTACGCCGCCGCCCAGGCCGCGAGCGCCCCGAAATCCGCCCGGACCAGCCCGACCCGCTCGTCTATCCGCATCAGCAGCGCCCGCGCGGGGTGGCGCCGGTCTACGTACTCCCGGTCCATGGCCGTGATGTCGTCGTCGATCCACGCGAAGGGCCGGTGGCCCCCGTACTCCAGGACGTACTGGGTCTTCCAGAAGGTGCCGCGCGGCGCCCGCCCGTGCATCTGCGGCCAGTCGACGAACGGCAGCCGGGGCAGCCCCAGGCGCGGCCCGATCCACTCGTTGGCCTCGTCCTTCCAGGTCGTCGCCCAGACCAACTCGTACGCGCCCGCCAGCGCGAGCAGCTCCGCCCCGTGACCGGGGTTCAGCCACACCCGCAGCGGCTTGCGGCTCTCGGCCTCCCTCCAGCCGGTCGGGCGCATCCGGTGGGTGGCGTAGCCCTCGGGGCGGCGCTGCGGCTTGGCCGCGTAGGGGTTCAGTGGTCCGTCGACATCGATCAGCAGCAGCGGCTTCAGCGGTTCCATCTCGGCAGGATTCCTTCCGGCTGCCGCCAGGGCAGCCCATTTTCCGCTTGAATGAGACATCGGCGTCTCATTTGGGGTATCGTTGTCTCATGGCCATGGATCGTGACCAGGTGCTCCGCGACGCGGCCGCCCTGCTTTCCCGGAAATCGACCGCGACGATGGACGAGGTCGCCCGCGCCGCCGGCATCGGCCGCGCGACCCTGCACCGGCACTTCGCCGGGCGCGACGCCCTCGTGCGGGCCCTGGAGGAGATGGGCATCCGGGAGTTCGAGGTGGCGTTCGACAACGCCCGCCTCGGCGAGGGCACGGCCGTCGAGGCGCTCAGGCGGCTCGTCGCGGAGAGCGAACCCAACGCCCAGCTGCTGGCCTTCCTCGTCACCGAGAACCAGCTCTTCGAGGGCGATCAGGTCCACGAGGGGTGGTCCCGGCTCGACGCCCGCGTCAGCGCCCTGTTCCGGCGCGGCCAGGACGAGGGCACGATCCGGATCGACCTGAGCCCCGCCTGGCTCACCGAGGCCCTCTACGGCCTCATCGGCACCTGTGCCTGGGCCGTCATGGACGGCCGGGTCGCGGCCAAGGACTTCCAGTACATGATCATCGAGCTGTTGCTCGGTGGCGCACGACGGAGTGTGGAGAAATGACCCGTACCGAACAGCTCACACGGCAGAAGGGGACGGAGGCGAAGAGCGGCGGCAGGTGGCTCGCGCTCTCCGTGCTCGTCCTGGCCGTCCTGCTGGTCGCGGTCGACGCCACCGTACTCGGCCTCGCCACTCCGTCCCTCAGCGAGGACCTCAAGCCGTCCGGCACCCAGCTGCTGTGGATCGGCGACATCTACTCCTTCGTCATCGCCGGTCTGCTCGTCTCCATGGGCTCGCTCGGCGACCGGATCGGCCGCAAGAAGCTGCTCCTCATAGGCGCCACCGCCTTCGGCGCCGTCTCCGTGCTGAACGCCTACGCGACCAGCCCCGAAATGATGATCGCCGCCCGGGCGCTGCTCGGCGTGGCCGGCGCGACCCTGATGCCGTCCACCCTCGCGCTGATCCGCAACATCTTCCACGACCCGCGCGAGCGCAGCCTGGCCATCGGCATCTGGGGCGCCACCGCCTCGGCCGGCGCCGCCGTCGGGCCCGTCGTCGGCGGAGCCGTGCTCCAGCACTTCTACTGGGGCTCGGTCTTCCTCATCAACCTGCCCGTGATGGCCGTGCTGGTCATCGTCGGCATCAAGCTGCTGCCGGAGTCGAAGAACCCCGTCGCCGGCCCCTGGGACCTGCCCAGCGTCGGCCTCTCGCTCGTCGGCGTCATCGGTGTGGTCTACGCGGTCAAGGAAGCCGCCACCCACGGCCTCACCTGGGAGGTCGCCACCGCCGCCGTCCTCGGCGCCGGCGCCCTGTACGCCTTCGTACGCCGCCAGTTCGCGCTGAGCGCGCCGCTGCTCGACATGCGGCTGTTCAAGCACCGCGGCTTCTCCGGCGCGGTCCTCGCCGACCTGCTCACCGTCTTCGGGCTGTCCGGACTCGTCTTCTTCCTCTCCCAGTTCCTCCAGCTCGTCCAGGGACGCGACCCGCTGGAGGCCGGTCTGGCCGAACTGCCCGCCGCCATCGGCGCCGTGGCCACCGGACTGCTCGCCGGCCGCTACGCCCGCCGGTACTCGGTCCGGGTGATCGTCAGCGGCGGCCTCGCCGCCATCGGCCTGGCCCTGGGCGCGCTCACGCTGCTCCACAAGGAGAGCGGCTACCCGCTGCTCGGCGCGGCCCTGCTCGTCGTCGGACTCGGCGCCGGCTTCTCCTTCACCGTCACCGCCGACGTGATCCTCTCCAGCGTGCCCAAGGAGCAGGCCGGTTCGGCGTCCGCGGTGTCCGAGACCGCCTACGAACTGGGCGCCGCCCTCGGCATCGCCCTGCTCGGCTCCATCGTGACCGGTGTCTACCAGAGCTTCACCGCCCCGGCCTCGGTCCCCGCGCCGGTCGCCGACGCGGCGCACGAATCGCTGGGCGGCGCCGTGGAGGCGGGCCGGATGCTGGACCCGGGGACCGCGCAGACGATGGTCGGCGCGGCCCAGGACGCCTTCGTGGACGGCCTCCGGCTGGCCTCGGGCGTCGGCGCCGCCGTCCTGCTGGCCACCGCCGCGGCAGCATGGTTCCTGCTGCGCGGCCAGGAGCTCCAGGACGGCATCCAGCACTGAGCCACCCCAAGGGATGGCATTTCGGCCGGAGTTGACACCCCGTCGCCCGCCGGACACCATCCCGCAGTGGAGATTAACGACCTGACGTCCGCCGAACGCCGCGTGTGGGACGCCTTCCCGCGCGGCGAGGCCGTCGACTTCCGGGAAGAACCCGGGGACCGCTCCGTCGACGGGGCCGGGTGGGGACCGGAGCGCACCGTCCGCGCCGAGGTGCTCCGGGCCCTGTTGCTCGGCGCCGGGCCGGCCGAGGCGGGCCAAGTCGCCGGGCTCAAGGTCAAGGGTGCCCGGATCACCGGCAAACTCGACCTCAGGTACGCCGTCGTCGACCACCCGATCCGGCTGCGGGACTGCTGGTTCGAGCGCAAGCCGCTGCTGTACGGGGCCCAGTTGAAGGCGCTCGTCCTCGGCTACTCGACCCTGCCCGGCCTGACCGCGGCCACCGTGCGCGTCGAGGTGGTCCTGCGGCTGTCCTGCTGCCGGATCACCGGGCCCGTCCGGCTCCAGGGCGCCCGCATCGCCGGTGGCATCTTCCTCCAGGGAGCCGTGATCGAACCGGCCCCGGGCGAGGCGGCGGGCGAGGCCGCGCTCCAGCTCAACCACGCCGAGATCGGCACCGACATCATCGCCAACGACCTCACCGTCCACGGTCAGTTCCGCTTGAACGGCGCCACCGTGGGCGGACAGGTCCAGCTCGACGGCGCCCGCCTGTTCGCCCCCGGCGCGATAGCCCTGCACGCCGAGACGCTGACCGTCGGCACCGACCTGCGCGCCCACCGGCTGCACGCCCGCGGCATGGTCAACCTCACCGGATCCCGCATCCCCGGGCAGGCCAACCTCACCCGCAGCGACCTCGGCAACCCCGGCGCAACCGCCCTACGGGCCTCCAGCTGCTCCATCGGCGAGCTGTGGCTACGCCGGTGCCCGCCGATCCAGGGGGACGTGAACCTGCGCCGGTCCACCCTCGACCTGCTCCACGTAGAGCCGCAGAGCTGGCCCGAGCGGATCGCCGTCGACGGCCTCACCTACCGCACCCTGGCCCCCCACCTGCCGGCCGAGCAGCGCCTGCCCGCACTGGAGCGCGAGGAGGCCGGCTACCTCCCGTACGCCTACGAGCAGCTCGCCGCGGCCTACCGGACGGCCGGGGACGAGGAGGCGGCCCGGACCGTCCAGCTCGCCAAACTCCGCCGGCACCGCGCCACCCTGCCCCGGCCCGCCAGGGTGTGGGGGCTGCTCCAGGACGCCACCGTCGGCTACGGGTTCCGGCCGCTGCGCGCGGCGGGCTGGCTGCTGGCCCTGCTGGTGACGGGCTCGATGGCGTTCGCCCTGCACCATCCCAGGCCGCTCAAGCCGGGGGAGGCCCCCGACTTCAACCCGGTCTTCTACACCATCGACCTGATGCTGCCGATCATCGGCTTCGGCCAGGAGGAGGCCTTCGCGCCGGGCGGCTGGTACCAGTGGCTGTCGTACCTGCTGATCGTGACCGGCTGGGTCCTCGCCACGACCACCGCGGCGGGCGTCAGCCGGTCACTGCGGCGGCAGTAGCGGCAGCGGCAGGGGCAGGGGCTACGCGGCTTCCTTGGCCTTGGTGGCGTACATGTCCACGTACTCCTGGCCGGACAGCCGCATGACCTCGGCCATCACCGAGTCGGTGACGGCGCGCAGCACGTAGCGGTCGCGGTCCATGCCCTCGTAGCGGGAGAACTCCATCGGCGCGCCGAAGCGGATGGTGACCCGGCCCGGGCGGGGCATGCCCTTGCCGCCGGGCTGGAGCTTGTCCGTACCGATCACCGCGAACGGCACCACGGGCGCGCCGGTCATCAGGGTGAGGCGGGCGATGCCGGTGCGGCCCCGGTAGAGCCGGCCGTCGGGGGAGCGGGTGCCCTCCGGGTAGATGCCGAAGATCTTGCCCTCTTCGAGGATGCGGCGGCCGGTCATCAGGGCCGCGACTCCGCCGTTCGCGCCGTCGCGGTCGACGGGGATCATGCCGGAGCCGGTGAAGAACCACGCCATCAGCCGGCCCTTGAGGCCCTTGCCCGTCACGTACTCGTCCTTGCCGATGAAGTGGACCGTGCGGTCGCAGACCAGCGGCAGGATCATCGAGTCGATGAAGGTGAGGTGGTTGCCCGCGAGGATCACCGGACCGGTGCCCGGGATGTTCTCGACGTCCTCCACCCGGGTGCGGAACATGAGCCGCATGACCGGTCCTACGGTGGCCTTGATGAACGCGGTACGGAACAACGTGAGCCCTCCGGCTTCGAAAAGCGGCTTCGCACCACATGGTGGTAGTGCAGGTGAGGACGATACTCGCGGGTCGTCACTGATCGCACATCGGGTTCACGTGTCGGATACGCAGTGTTGACGTGTGTTTGCGCCAAGTTCCGCCCGGACCCCCCTGCCCGCCACCGCCGGCTGCCTACCATCGGCGGGCCGGTCCGGCCGTCTGACCTGGAGATCCCGGGACGGGCGACCCCTCAGACACAGGGAGCGACACTCATGACGCAGGGTGGGGCAGCACGGCGTACGGTCCTGGGGGCCGCGGTTCTCGCGGCGGGGACCGGGTTCACCGGACTGGCGGCGGGCCCGGCCGCCGCCGCGGCCGCGGGCGGCGGCCACGAGGGCGGCTACCGGGACCTCCCGGTGCCGCTGATCGTCGGTCACCGCGGCTCCAGCGGCTACCGCCCCGAGCACACCCTGGGCTCGTACCAACTGGCCCTCGACCTCGGCGCCGACGTCATCGAGCAGGACCTGGTCCCCACCAAGGACGGCCATCTGGTGTGCCGTCACGAGAACGAGATCGGCGGTACCACCGACGTCGCCGACCACCCCGGGTTCGCTTCCCGGCGGACCACCAAGTCCGTCGACGGGGTCTCCGTCACCGGCTGGTTCACCGAGGACTTCACCCTCGCCGAGCTCAAGACCCTGCGGGCGAAGGAACGTATCCCCGCCGTCCGCCAGCGCAACACGCTCTACGACGGCCGGTGGGACGTGCCGACCTTCGAGGAGGTGCTCCGCTGGGCCGACCAGGAGGGCCGGCGGCGCGGCAAGCGGGTCTGGCTGCACGTCGAGACCAAGCACCCCAGCTACTTCCGGGCCCTGGGCCTCGGCCTGGAGGAGCCCCTCGCGAAGCTGCTGCGCCGCTACGGCCGCGACGGCAAGAACGCGCCCCTGTTCCTCCAGTCCTTCGAGCCGTCCAGCATCCAGCGCCTCTCCCGGCTGGTCTCCGCACCCCGCGTGGTGCTGCTCGGAGCGGCGAACACCCGCCCCTGGGACTTCGAACTGGCCAAGGACCCGCGCACCGTCGTCGACCTCGTCACGCCCGAGGGCCTCAAGTGGATCGCCGGCTTCGCCCAGGGCATCGGGCCCACCCTCGATCTGATCGTGCCGCGCGACGCCGACGGCAAGCTGGGCACGCCGACCACCCTGGTGCGCGACGCGCACGCGCAGCGGCTGGTGCTGCACCCCTACAC
Organism: Streptomyces sp. NPDC026522; assembly: GCF_055567555.1. Lineage (NCBI taxonomy): Bacteria > Bacillati > Actinomycetota > Actinomycetes > Kitasatosporales > Streptomycetaceae > Streptomyces > Streptomyces sp. NPDC026522. Next base: position 218,495 of record NZ_JBVHQF010000011.1, on the reverse strand, counting down.
CGCGCGCAACGAGAACAGCTTCCTGCCGGCCGAGTACCGCAAGGGCACCGATCCGGCCGCCTACGGGGACGCCTTCGGCGCCTTCCGCCGGTACTTCGAGCTCGGCGTCGACGGCATCTTCACCGACAACCCGGACACCGGGCTGCTCGCGGCCGAGGCCTACCGGCCGGGCCGGCGCCCCCGGCCGTAGCCCCGCCCGGCCGCGTCAACGGCCGGGCGGAGTTACTCGTACGAGTGTGCTGGGCCCGGCGGGGAAACCGCCGGGCACCGGCCCCGCGTCCCGCCCGGCATGGACCTGATGAAGGACACCGACCTGCTGAACGAGCTGGGGCCGCTGCTCTCCGCCGAGGCCGCCGCGGAGGCCCCCGCCGCCGGGGTGGACGCCGCCGACCTGGAGCAAGCCGTCTGGGTCAGGCTGCTGGAACGCGGCCCGGCCGCCCCCGGCCCGACGGCGGCCGAGGCCTCCGCCGAGCGGGCCCGCTGGCTGCGCCGGGCGGTGCGCGCCGAGGCCCGCAGGGCCCGCCGCCGGGCGCTGCGCGAGGTGCCCTACGGGGCCCGGCCCGGCTGCGCCGGCGCCGATCCCGAGGACGCGTTGCTGCACGGGGAGCAGCGGCGGGTCCTTCGATCGGCCGTCGCCCGGTTGCCCGGACGCTGTCCGGAACTCATAGGGGCACTTCTTTCGCCGAGGGACCTCACATACCGTGAAATCGCAGGAGAGTTGGGTATCTCACAAGGAAGTTTGGGGCCTGTGCGTTCCCGTTGCCTGGGATGTCTGCGCAGAATGCTGGCTGCAGAGGTTGCGGCTCCACGCCTTCGGGGAATGGAGCGGTAGACCAACGGGCTACCAGGTGAGCTGGAGGCATGCGCACATGGGTATGAGCGTGACCATTTCGGCGGCGGCCGCCGAGGACGTCGAGCAGATCTTCAAGCTCCAGTACCTGGCGTTCCAGCGCGAGGCCGAGCTCTACGGCAACTACCGCATCCAGCCGCTCACCCAGACCCTCGACTCCCTCAAGTCGGAGCTCGAAACCGACACCGTGCTGGTGGCCCGGCTCGGTGACGAGGTCGTCGGCGCGGTGCGCGGCACCGTCGACGCGGACGGCACCGGCAAGATCGCCAAGCTGTGCGTCCACCCCCGCCTCCAGGGCCACGGGCTCGGCGCCCGGCTGCTGCGCGCAGTGGAAGAGGCCCTCGCGGGCCACAGCGGCACCAGCCGGTTCCGGCTGCACACCGGCCACAAGAGCGAGTCCAACCTGCGGCTCTACCGCAAGGCGGGCTACGTCCGGGTCGGCGACCGGACCGCCTCCGACGGGGTGCACCTCGTCATCCTGGAGAAGGAAGCGAAGGACGCGTCCGACTTCGCGGTCAGCGCCTGAGCCCGTGTCAGCGCCGCCCGCCGCTCAGCGTTTGGCGCGCAGCCAGAGCATCCCGGTGACCGGCAGGATCACCGGGATGAACAGGTAGCCCATACCGAACTGCGACCACACCGTCGTGTCGGGGAACGCCTCGGGCCGCACCAGGGTCCAGGTCCCGACGACGAGCACGCCGGTCAGCTCGGCGGCGCAGCACAGCCGCGCCGCCTTGCGGGCGCTCTCGCCGCCCCGCACCAGCGAGTACGTGATGAAGACGTACACCAGCGCGGCCACCGCAGACAGCGAGTACGGCAGCGGGGCCCGGTCGAACTCGGTGGAGATCTGGTAGGCCGAGCGCGACACCGCGCCCACCGTGATCACCCCGTACAGCCAGACCAGCAGCAGCCCCGGCCCGGAGACCAGCCGCGCGCGTCCCACGGGCGCCCCGGCGGTGTCGGCCGCGGCGGAATCGGTGTCGGGCAGATCAGGCACCGGCGGTTCCCCAGATGTCGTAGAGGCGTACTTCGAGGACGGCGAGGACGACCGCACCCGCCGCCACCGTCACCGAACCCCACTTCGTGCGTTCGGAGAGCGAGAGCAGCCCGGCCGCCGGGACCGCCGCGAAGGCGCCGAGCAGGTAGGCCACGAACAGCACCGTGCCCTGCTCCGGCTTCTCGCCCGAGCCCAGCTTGACCAGGCCGACCACCAGCTGGGCGAGGACCAGGACGGTCACCACGGCCATGCCGATGAAGTGCCAGTCCTTGGTCGGCTGGTTCCGCAGCGCGGCGAAACCGCACCAGGCGGCGAGGGCGAGTGCGGCCGCGCCGAGGGCGGCCGTCAGGGCGTCGAGCATGCAGCGAGGGTATTACGGGGCACAAGATCGGCCGCGCGCGCCCCTGGAGGACCCCGGCGCCCGCCCCGTATCCGTCCCGCCCCCGCCTCCGCGCCCGTCCGGCATGCGACCCGATAGCGTCCGCTATTCGGACAGCGTTGAACGCTGAGCCGAGAGGTCTGCTTTACTGGGCCCATGACCACGACGAGCAGCCGCACCCTTGCGACCGAGGCGACGATGACGCCCGGTGCTCGTTGTATGTGTCGAATGTGCGCCTTCTGAGGGCCCCTTCCCCGCAGTCTCGCGCCCCGAAGCGAGACCGGCCGAGCCCCGTGGACACCACCGTGTGACACCCGGAAACGCTCCCGCCCCGCGCATGCGTCCGCCTCACCCTTTCGTGACGGTGTGACCCGTATCGCGTGCCAGATGTTTGCCCCGTGCCCGGCACCCCGCTGCGCCGCGCACTCGACAGCGACGGAAATCCTGTGATCACCACATCGGGCCTCACGAAGGTCTACAAGTCCCGTGGCCGCGAGGTCACCGCCCTGGACGGCGTCGACCTCCACGTACGGGAGGGCGAGGTCTACGGAGTCATCGGCCAGAGCGGCGCCGGCAAGTCCTCCCTCATCCGCTGCGTCAACCTGCTGGAGCGCCCCACCAGCGGCACGGTCACCGTCGACGGCGTCGACCTCACCGCGCTCGGCGGCCGCGGCCGCCGGGCCGGCAAGGAACTGCGCGAGGCCCGCAGCCGGATCGGCATGGTCTTCCAGCACTTCAACCTGCTGTCCTCGCGCACCGTCCAGGGCAACATCGAGCTGCCCCTGGAGATCCTCGGCGTCTCCGGCCGCGAGCGCTCCCGCAAGGCCGCCGAACTGCTCGACCTCGTCGGGCTCGCCGACAAGGCCAAGGCGTACCCCGGCCAGCTCTCCGGCGGCCAGAAGCAGCGCGTCGGCATCGCCCGCGCCCTGGCCGGCGACCCCAAGGTGCTGCTCTCCGACGAGGCCACCAGCGCCCTCGACCCCGAGACCACCCGCTCCATCCTCCAGCTGCTGCGCGACCTCAACCGCGAGCTCGGCCTGACCGTGCTGCTCATCACGCACGAGATGGACGTGGTCAAGGCCGTCTGCGACTCCGCCGCGCTCATGAAGGGCGGCCGGGTCGTCGAGTCCGGCACCGTCTCCGAACTGCTGGCCACCCCCGGCTCCGAACTCGCCGGTGAGCTCTTCCCGGTCAGCGGCGCCGCCACCGGTCCCGACCGCACGGTCATCGACGTCACCTTCCACGGTGAAGCCGCGACCCAGCCGGTCGTCTCCCAGCTCGCCCGGACGTACAACATCGACATCTCGATCCTGGGCGCGGCGATGGACACCGTCGCCGGCAAGCAGATCGGCCGGATGCGCATCGAGCTGCCCGGCCGCTACGAGGACAACGTGGTCCCGGTCGGCTTCCTGCGGGAGCAGGGCCTCCAGGTCGAGTTGGTCGAAGACGACGCGCACCCGACGCGGGACGCTGAGCAGGACGTGGACGTGATCGCTGACGCGGAGCTCGCCGAGCTCGTCAAGGACGGTGCCAAGTGACCTGGTCCGAAATGCAGCCCCTGCTCACCCAGGGCACCTACGACACCCTCTACATGGTGCTGTGGTCCACACTGGTCACCGTCGCCGGCGGACTGCCCATCGGCATCCTCCTCGTCCTCACCGACCGTGGCGGCCTGCTCCAGAACCAGCCGCTCAACAAGGCGCTCGGCGTGATCGTGAACATCGGCCGCTCGCTGCCGTTCATCATCCTGCTGATCGCGCTGATCCCGGTCACCACCGCCGTCGTCGGCACCTTCATCGGCCCCACCGCCATGATCGTCCCGCTCGCCATCGGCGCCGTCCCCTTCTTCGCCCGGCTCGTCGAGACGGCCGTCCGCGAGGTGGACCCCGGCCTCGTCGAAGCCGTCGAGTCCATGGGCGGCGGTGTCCCGACCCTGGTCGGCAAGGTGCTGCTGCCGCAGGCCCTGCCCTCCCTGATCGCCGGCGTCACCACGACCGTCATCACCCTGGTCGGCTACTCGGCCATGGCGGGCGCGGTCGGCGGCGAAGGGCTCGGCTCCAAGGCCATCACGTACGGCTTCCAGCGCTTCGAGACCGGCTTCATGGTCGCCACCGTCGTCGTGCTGATCGCCCTCGTCACCGTCATCCAGCTGATCGGCGACGGCGTCGTACGCGTCCTCGCCCGCCGCGGCCGCACCGCCTGACCCGGCGCCGGGCCGCCCGTACTTCCCCACCCCCCCCCAGAAAGCCCGCACTTGTCGTGCTTGGGCCACCACCCGCGAGTACCGCGCGAGCTGCGCGCGGCACCCGCACCGCAATGAAAGGCACTCTTCGTGCGTAAGAACATCAAGCTCACCGCTTTCGCCGCCGCCTCCGCCGCGCTCGCCCTTGGCCTCACCGCCTGCGGCAGCTCCTCGGACCCGTCCTCCGCCAAGGCCGGCGGCGGCAAGGCCGACGAGAGCAAGCCGCTCGTCATCGCGGCCTCCCCGAGCCCCCACGCCGACATCCTGAACTTCGTCAAGGACAAGCTGGCGGCCAAGGAAGGGCTCAAGCTGGAGGTGAAGGAGTTCACCGACTACGTGCTGCCCAACACCGCCACCGAGCAGGGCCAGGTCGACGGCAACTACTTCCAGCACAAGCCGTACCTCGACGACTTCAACAAGAAGAACGGCACCCACATCGTGCCCGTCGTGAACGTGCACCTGGAGCCCCTCGGCCTCTACTCCAAGAAGGTCAAGGCCGTCGGTGACATCAAGGCCGGCCAGACGATCGCCGTCCCCAACGACACCACCAACGAGGGCCGCGCGCTCCAGCTGCTCGCCGCCAACAACCTGATCACCCTCAAGGAGGGTGTCGGCACCGGCGCCAAGCTGTCCGACATCACCGACAAGAAGGGCCTGGAGTTCAAGGAGCTGGAGGCCGCCACGGTCCCGCGCGCCCTGAACGACGTCGACGCCGCCGTCATCAACGGCAACTACGCCCTGGAGGCCAAGCTCGCGCCCGCCAAGGACGCGCTGATCCTGGAGAAGGCCGACGGCAACCCGTACGCCAACTTCCTCGCGGTCAAGGACGGCAACCAGGACGACCCGCGCGTCCAGAAGCTCGCCAAGCTGCTGAACTCGGACGAGGTCAAGAAGTTCATCGAGGACAAGTACCAGGGCTCGGTCACCCCGGCCTTCGGAACCCCCAAGGCCTGAGCGGCGTCCGGCGGGTCGGAACCGGACACCCCCTGACCCGCCAGGGCTTTCGGCCCCGCACGCCCACCCGGGCGGGCGGGGCCGGCGCCTGCCCGCATCCGGGCAGCCCGGCCCTGCACATCACCACTCCGATGCTGCATGCTGTGGCCTACGACCCGCACGAACGGTCCTCCCGCACCACGGTCGCACCACGGTCTCAGGCATGGAGCTGCGCATGACTACCACCTTCCCGGACGTCACCATCAGCACGGACCGGCTGGTGCTGCGCCCCTTCGAGGAGGAGGACGTCACCGCACTCGCCGAGATGATGAACGACGAGCAGGTCATCGCGTGGACCTCCGCCCCGCACCCCTACACCCGGGCCGACGCCCACGACTGGGCCACCCGGCGCTCGCACGCCGAACGCACCGAGGGACGGGGCATCGTCCTCGCCGTCACGGAGTTCCTCACCCACCGTCTCGTCGGCGCCGTGCACCTGCGCAACACCGACTGGCGCACCCGTACCACCGAGGCCGGCTACCTCACCGCCCCCTGGGCCCGCGGCGAGGGCTACGCCAGCGAGTCCGTCCGCGCGGTCGCCGAGTGGCTCTTCAGCGACCGCCACTTCGAGCGCCTCGAACTGCGCACCGCCGCCGACAACACCGCCTCCCAGCAAGTGGCCCAGAAGATCGGCTGCATCAGTGAGGGCGTCCTGCGCAACGCGTGCATAGTGCGCACCCAGACGGCGGACGGCAGCTGGACCGAGACCCGCAGCGACCTCATCGTGTGGGGCCTGGTCCCCGAAGACCTCGACGACACCGACGGCTACGACGAGTACCCCGGATACGGCGAGCGCTACGAGTTCCGCGAGCGGGCCGACGTGAGCGGCCACACCGTCGGTGCCGACCGGAACTGACCCGATGACCAGGTAGTCTCACCGTGCCCGACCCACCCGACGAAGCTTCGCCTGCCCCCACCCCAGGAGACTGACGACGATGGCCGACCGGGTCACGGTGATCGGCTGGGACGGCTCCGCGCTGACCGCGGCCGCCCGGTCCGCGCTCTCGGCCGCCACCTTGGTGGCCGGCGCCGCCCACCACCTCGCACTGCCCGAGGTCCCGCCCACCGCCGAACGCATCCGCCTCGGCAGCCTCGGCCTCGCCGCCCGCCGGATCGCCGGCCACCGCGGCACCGCCGTCGTGTTCGCCGACGGCGACCCAGGCTTCTTCGGAGTCGTACGCACCCTGCGCGCCCCCGAGTACGGCCTCGAAGTCGAAGTGGTCCCCGCCGTCTCCTCCGTCGCCGCCGCCTTCGCCCGCGCCGGGATGCCGTGGGACGACGCCCAGGTGGTCGTCGCCCACCCGCGGACCCTGCGCCGGGCCGTCAACGTCTGCCGCGCCCACGCCAAGGTCGCCGTCCTCACCTCGCCCGGCGCCGGCCCGGCCGAACTCGCCCTGCTGCTCGGCCCGGTCCACCGCACCTTCGTGATCTGCGAGGAACTGGGCACCACCCGGGAACGGGTCACCGTCCTCACCTCCGACAAGGCCGCCGACCACGCCTGGCGCGACCCCAACGTGGTCATCGTCATCGGCGGCCAGGCCCCCGCCGCCGCCGAACCGGCCTGGCTGCTCGGCCAGCATCCCGCCCGCACCGCCGAGCGCGGCTGGGCCCGGCCCCGGCCCGGCACCGGCGAAGGCGAGTCGGCCCCGCTGCGCGCCGCCCAGCTCGCCCGCCTCGGCCCGCGCCCCGGGGACCTGGTCTGGGACATCGGCGCCGGCTCCGGCGCACTCGCCGTGGACGCCGCCGCGTTCGGGGCCGCCGTCATCGCCGTCGAGGCAGACCCGGCCGCCTGCGAACGCGTAACCGCCCTCGCCCGCACGCGCGGAGTGCAGGTCCAGGTCGTCGCCGGCCGGGCCCCCCTCGTACTCGAAGACCTGCCCGAACCCGACGTCGTGCGCGTCGGCGCCGGGGGCGCCCCGGTGGTCTCGGCGGTCGCCGACCGCCGGCCCGAACGGATCGTCAGCCACGCCTCCACCCGCGACGAGGCCGAGGCCATCGGCCGCGCGCTGACCGAACGCGGGTACGCCGTCGAGTGCGCGCTGCTCCAGTCCGTCGGACTCGACACCCGCACCTGGGACGAACAGGACCGTTCCGTGGTGTTCCTGCTGGCAGCCGAACGGCCCCGGACCGCCCGGACGGGACCCGGCGCCGCCCCCGGGGTAGGCTGACCGATCGTCGTACTGCCCAGGCAGGACGCGGGACGTGGCGCAGTCCACAGCGGACCGTTCAGCTTTATGGCCCACACGGCGGCTGACGAGCGCGACAATGCTCAGTAGTTGTTGTGCAGGCGCACCCGAGGCGAACGCGGCTCACGGCAACCCCGCACGGCAACTCCGCGCGGCGGCCCAGTGGGCGACCGGGCGATCGAAGAGGCAACACCGATGGGCGAGGGGTACGCATGACTGACACCGGCCAGGTCCCGGGCGAGGGTCACCCGGACAACGCGGGCATGGTGGATCAGCAGGGCATCCCCGCTCAGGGCGCGCCCCTTCCCCCCGTCCCCCCGCAGGCCCCCGCGGGCTACGCCTTCCAGGACCTGGTGGACGACTCCGCCGAGGCCGAGGACGAGGAACTCCTGCTGATGCCGAGCGGCCAGGGCGCGTGGAGCGACCCGCAGCCCGTCCCGCCGGCCCCCGTGTTCCCCGTCGAGGTCCCGCAGGCGTACCCCGACTACCCGCAGCCCCTCTACACCGAGCACACCGGCGGCGGCCACGTCGAGCCCTCGTACGCCGAGAACGCGGCTGCGGAGAACGCCGCCGGGCAGAACGCGGCCGTGGGCAACGGCTACCCCGGCTTCCCGGACGCCGGTTACCCCGCGCCCGCGCAGCCCGGCTTCCCCGACGCCGCCCAGCCCGAAACCGCGTACAGCGCCGGCGCGCACGAGACGGGCGGCCGGGACTCCGGGGCGCTCGACCTCGGCGGCCTCGTGGTCCCGCCGCAGGCCGCCGCACCGGTGGCCCCCGCCGCCACGGCCCGCCGCCCGCTGCACATGGGGCCGGCCGTACCGGAGGCCGGGGGAGTCGTACGGTCCCTCGCGGACCGGGGCCCGGCCGCCGCGCCGGTGGCGCCCATCCCGGTCCGCAGGTCGGGGCCGCCCACCACGGGCCCGGAGTACCTGGACGTCCCGCAGCAGCCGGAGGTGGCCGCCGAGGCCGCCGCCGCACCGGCCGCGCCGCAGCCGCAGCCGGCCGAGGCCCCGCCGCAGGCCGGGACCCCGTGGACGGCGGAGCCGGTGGCCGAGGCCGCCGTCCCGCCCGTCGAAGCCCCGCCCGTCGAAGCCCCGCCCGTCGCCGAGCCGGAGCCGGTGGCGGAGCCCGCCCCCGAGCCCGTCGCGGTGTCCGCCCCCGAGCCGGTCGCGGAGCCCGTCGCGGAGTCCGCCTCCGAGCCCGTCGCGGAGCCGGTCGCCGCGGCGGAGCCGGAGGCCGCGCCGGAGCCGCCCGCCGTACCCGAGCCCGTCGCCATGCCCGAGCCGACCCCGGCGGCCGCCGCCGAGGCGGAGCCCGCCGCGGCCGGGGAGCCCGCGCAGCCGGAGGCCGTCCCGCAGCCCGAGCAGCAGCCGGAGCCCGCCCCGGTCGCGCCGGCCGCCGTGGAGCCCGAGGCCGTTCCGGTCGCACCCGCCGACCCGCAGGCCGCCCCGGCCCCGGCCGCCGCCGAGGAAGCCGCTGCCGCCCCGGCCCAGCCGGAGCCGGCCGCCGCGCCCGCGGAGCCCGTCCAGCCCCTCCCGGCCGTCGACGAAGCCCCCGCACCCGCCGAGGCCGAAGTCGAGGCCGAAGCCGTCGAGGCCCCCGAGGCCCTCGCGCCCGCCGTCGCCCCCGGCGAACCGGCCCCCGCCTACGCCGAGGCCGACCGCGAGGCCATCCAGCGCGTCATGCGCGAGCGCCGCGACATCCGCAAGGGCTTCCGCCCCGACCCGATCCCGCACGACGTCCTGCTGCGCGTCCTCGAAGCCGCGCACACCGCGCCCAGCGTCGGCCACTCCCAGCCCTGGGACTTCGTCGTCATCCGTTCGGCCGAGACCCGCCGGACCATGCACGAACTCGCCCAGCGCCAGCGCGAGGCCTACGCGAAGTCGCTGCCCAAGGGCCGGGCGAAGCAGTTCAAGGAACTCAAGATCGAGGCCATCCTCGACACCCCGGTGAACATCGTCGTCACCGCCGACCCGACCCGCGGCGGCCGGCACACCCTCGGCCGGCACACCCAGCCGCAGATGGCCCCGTACTCCTCGGCCCTCGCCGTCGAGAACCTCTGGCTCGCCGCGCGCGCCGAAGGCATCGGTGTCGGCTGGGTCAGCTTCTTCGACGAGCGCGAGATGGTCCGCGAGCTCGGCCTGCCCGAGCACCTCGAAGTCGTCGCGTACCTGTGCGTCGGATACGTCGACGAGTTCCCGGAGGAGCCCGAGCTGGCGCAGGCCGGCTGGTCCCAGCGCCGGCCGCTGGCCTGGGTCGTCCACGAGGAGACGTACGGGCGCCGCGCGCTGCCCGGCGAGGAACCGCACGACCTGCTCTCCGAGACGGTCGCCGGCATCCGCCCGCTCGACGCGAAGGCGCTCGGCGAGGCCTGGGAGCGGCAGAAGCGCATGACGAAGCCGGCCGGCGCGCTCGGCATGCTGGAGATCATCTCCGCCCAGCTGGCGGGCCTGTCCCGGGTCTGCCCGCCGCCGATCCCCGAGCCGGCCGCCGTCGCGATCTTCGCCGGTGACCACGGGGTGCACGCCCAGGGCGTCACCCCCTGGCCCCAGGAGGTCACCACCCAGATGGTGGCCAACTTCCTGGGCGGCGGAGCCGTCTGCAACGCCTTCGCCAACCAGGTGGGCGCCGAGGTCTGCGTGATCGACGTCGGTGTCGCCGGGGACCTCCCGGCCACGCCCGGTCTGCTGCCCCGCAAGGTCCGGCCCGGCACGGCCGACCTCTCGACCGGTCCGGCGATGACCCGCGAGGAAGCGGTCCAGGCCATCGAGGTGGGCATCGAGACCGCCCGCGACCTGGTCGCTGCGGGCAACAAGGCCCTGCTCACGGGCGAGATGGGCATCGCGAACACCACCGTCTCGGCCGCCCTGATCTCGGTGTTCACCGGGGTGGACCCGGCCGAGGTCACCGGCCGGGGCACCGGCATCAACGACGAGACGCACGCCCGCAAGGTCGAGGTGGTCCGCCGCGCGCTGGAACTCCACCAGCCGGACCCGGCCGACCCGATCGGCGTCCTCGCGGCCATCGGCGGCCTGGAGCACGCGGCGATCGTCGGCCTCCTGCTCGGCGGCGCCTCCCTGCGCACCCCGGTGATCCTGGACGGCGTCAGCGCGGGCGCGGCCGCCCTCGTCGCCCGGGCCATCGCCCCCGAGTCCCTGTCGGCGTGCATCGCGGGCCACCGCAGCGCCGAGCCGGGCCACGTCGCGGCCCTGAACAAGCTCGGCCTGCGCCCCCTGGTCGACCTCGACCTGCGGCTCGGCGAGGGCACGGGCGCCCTCCTGGCCCTCCCGCTGGTGCAGAGCGCGGCCCGCGCCATGCACGAGGTCGCCACCTTCGACTCCGCCGGAGTCACCGAGAAGTAGCCGCGGGCCACCGCTGCGAGGACAGGCGCGGGCAGCAGAGCGCCGGCCCTCGCAGCGGTGCGGCCGCCGGGTCGTATCGTGGACCCGCACACCCGAAAACCGCACGTCACCCCGGATCAGCCGCTCCAGCGCAGCAGCGGCCGCAGACACACCGCCGTATCAGGAGCCGCACCGCCATGGCCGAACACCCCGCGTACCCCGTCGGTCTGCGCCTCGCCGGCCGCCGCGTCGTCGTCATCGGCGGCGGCCAGGTCGCCCAGCGCCGGCTGCCCGCGCTGATCGCGGCCGGGGCGGACGTCCTGCTCGTCTCGCCCTCGGCCACCCCCTCCGTGGACGCCATGGCCGAGACCGGTGAGATCCGCTGGGAGCGCCGCCGGTACCAGGACGGCGACCTGGCCGGTGCCTGGTACGCGCTGATCGCCACCCAGAACCGCGAGGCCAACGACCGGGCCTCCGCCGAGGCCGAGCGCGAGCGGGTGTGGTGCGTACGCGCCGACGACGCCTCCGCCGCCACCGCCTGGACCCCCGCCACCGGCCGCGTGGACGGCGTCACCGTGGCCGTGCTGACCGGCAACGACCCGCGCCGTTCCGCCGCCGTCCGCGACGCCGTGGTGGAGGGGCTGCGGGACGGCTCCCTCGTCTCCACCCGCCGGCGCGGCCACACCCCGGGCGTGGCCCTGGTCGGCGGCGGGCCCGGCGATCCCGACCTGATCACCGTGCGCGGCCGGCGCCTGCTCGCCGAGGCGGACGTGGTCATCGCCGACCGGCTCGGCCCGCGCGACCTCCTGGACGAACTCCCGCCCCACGTCGAGGTCATCGACGCGGCGAAGATCCCCTACGGCCGTTTCATGGCCCAGGAGGCCATCAACCACGCCCTGATCGAGCACGCCAAGGCCGGCAAGGCCGTGGTCCGGCTCAAGGGCGGCGACCCGTACGTCTTCGGCCGCGGCATGGAGGAGCTCCAGGCGCTCGCGGAGGCCGGTATCCCCTGCACCGTCGTCCCGGGCATCTCCAGCTCCATCTCGGTGCCCGGCGCGGCCGGCATCCCGGTCACCCACCGGGGCGTCGCGCACGAGTTCACCGTCGTCAGCGGGCACGTCGGCCCCGACGACCCGCGCTCGCTCGTGGACTGGGCCTCCCTCGCCAAGCTGACCGGCACCCTCGTCATCCTGATGGGCGTCGACAAGATCGGCCTGATCGCCGAGGCCCTGGTCCGGCACGGCCGTCCCGCCGACACCCCGGTCGCCGTCGTCCAGGAAGGCACCACCGCGACGCAGCGCCGCGTGGACGCCACCTTGGCCACCGTCGGCGAGACGGTGCGGGCGCAGGAGGTCCGCCCGCCGGCCGTCATCGTCATCGGCGCGGTCGTCGCGGTCAACGCCCCGACGGCCTGAAGACCTCCGCCGGCGCCTGACCGGGCCGTTGGCACCACACCCAGGACAAGGCAGTATCACCCTGTGGCTGATCTCATCACCGTCGACGACCCCGACGACCCGCGCCTGCGCGACTACACGGGCCTGACCGACGTCGAACTGCGGCGCAGGCGCGAGCCCGCCGAAGGGCTCTTCATCGCCGAGGGCGAGAAGGTCATCAGACGCGCCAAGGACGCCGGCTACGAGATGCGCTCGATGCTGCTCTCCGCCAAGTGGGTCGACGTCATGCGCGACGTCATCGACGAACTCCCCGCCCCGGTCTACGCCGTCACCCCCGAGCTCGCCGAACGGGTCACCGGCTACCACGTGCACCGCGGCGCCCTCGCGTCGATGCAGCGCAAGCCCCTCCCGGCGCCGGACGAACTGCTGGCCGACGAGGCCGCGGGCCGCCGGATCGGGGTCTTCGAGGGCTTCGTGGACCACGCCAACCTGGGCGCGGCCTTCCGCAGCGCGGCGGCCCTCGGCATCAGCGCGATACTGCTCTCCCCGGACTGCGCGGACCCCCTGTACCGGCGCGCCATCAAGGTCTCGATGGGGTCGGTGTTCTCCGTCCCCTACGCCCGCCTGGACCAGTGGCCGGCCGACCTGGAGAAGGTCCGCGAGGCCGGCTACCGGATCCTCGCCATGACGCCCAGCCCCAAGGCGACCCCCCTGGACCAGGTCCCGCCGGAGCGCTTCGAGCGCTCGGCGATCATGCTCGGCTCCGAGGGCCACGGCCTGTCGACGTACGCACTGCGGGCCGCCGACGAATGGGTCCGGATCCCCATGGCCGAGGGCATCGACTCCCTGAACGTGGCCGCGGCCTCGGCGGTGGCCTTCTACGCGACCCGGCCGCCGACGGCCACGGCCCCGGAAACGGTCTAGAGCTTCTGCGCGGCGGCGATGCCCAGCGCGACGATCAGCGTCACCACGACGAACACGATCAGCCGCTGCCGCATCAGCTTCGGGTCGGGCCGCGCCGGGCGGCGGCCGGTCCCCGTCGTCCGCGGCGCCGGGCGGCCGCCGCTGCGCCCCGCGGTCGAGCCGGGGTTGCGGGGCGACGAGGGCCGCGAGTGCGGGCCGCTGTGCGGGCCCTGCGGCCGCGGAGTGGCGCCACCGCCGCCCGCGCCGCCGCCTCCGGTACGCCGCTCCGTGCGCTGGTCGGGGTACTGCTCGGTGAGCCGCCCCGTGGGCCGCTCGGTACGGGCGCGCTGCGCCGGCGGCCGCACCTCGCCCAGCCCCTGCGCCTCGCGGGCCGCGATCTCCTTGAGCCGCATCGACAGCTGGAGCGTGCTCGGCCGGTCCTCGGGATCCTTGGCCAGACAGGCCCGTACCAGGGGCGCGAGGGCGTCCGGGACCCCCTGCAAGTGGGGCTCCTCGTGCACGACGCGGTACAGCATGACCTCGGAACTGCCGTGCCCGAAGGGCGAGTCGGCGGTCGCCGCGTAGGCGAGGGTGGCCCCGAGGGCGAACACGTCGGTCGCGGGGGTCACCGCCGCGCCGCGCACCTGTTCGGGGGCGAGGAACCCGGGGGAGCCGACCGCCGTACCCACATGGGTGAGCGTGCTCGCCCCGGTGGCCCAGGCGATTCCGAAGTCGATGATCCGCGGCCCCTTGGGGGAGAGCAGGATGTTCGAGGGCTTGAGGTCGCGGTGGACGACCCCGGCCTCGTGGACGGCCACCAGGCCCTCCGACAGCGCGGCGCCGATCGCGGCGATCTGCGCGGCGGTCAGGGGGCCCTCCTCGGCCACCTTGTCGTGCAGGGAGGGGCCGGGCACGTACTGGGTCGCGAACCAGGGCCGCTCGGCCTCCAGATCGGCGGCGACCAGCCGGGCCGTACAGCCCCCGCGGATCCGCCGCGCGGCGGACACCTCACGGGCGAAGCGCGAGCGGAACTCCTGGTCCTCCGCCAGGTCCGGCCGGATCACCTTCAGGGCGACCCGCTGCCCGCGCCGGTCGGACCCCAGGTAGACGACGCCCATGCCGCCGGCCCCGAGCCGCCGGTGCAGCCTGAACGAGCCGACGACACGCGGGTCCTCGCGCCGGAGCCGCATCATCGCCATGTCCACCCCGCTGCCCGGTCGTCCTGTTGACGTGCCACAGCTTACGGACCATCCGGCACGAGCGCTCAGAGGCCGCGCCCTCGCCGGGACAATCGATCGTCAGTGCGGGGCACGCCACTTGAGGGTGGCTCAGCTGTTTCGGCAGGTGCCCGGCCGCAGCCGCCGGATACCGCCAAACGGCCCGCACGCCAAGGCGATTGGCCCCTCGGCCGGTCTCCGTGGCGGCCGCCGGGCGGGCGGCCGGGCCGGCGGCGGCCGCACCGCGCGCGGACCCTTCGCAGCAAGACACGCGTGTGCGGGGAGTGACGGAAGTGAGCGAAGTCACTACCCTCCGGTATCCCCTCGGGCATCCCCTCCGGGGAGACCCGCACGGTCGGGGGGTGATCTCCACCCAGGGGAGTACGCGGGAGGCCGGTTCCTCATCCTCCCGGAGGCCCGGCAATGGGTACGAGGGCATGAGGCCAGGGGCCTTGCGCCCGCCTAGTGTTGAGAGCAAGCGGCGGGCGGCACACTCGTCCCCCGAGGTCGGATGCCCGCCGCTGCCAGACGACAGGGAGAGGACCATGGCGGACTCCGCACGGCAGGGGCGCAAGGCATTCGCGTTCAACAGCCATGAGTCCGGTACGCGCCATCCACTGGTGGCTGCGGCCATGGTGCTCCCCCTGGCCGTCCTCCTGCTCTTCCTCTTCGGAGGCTTCGAGCAGGTGGCGGCGCAGGCGTCGTCCGTGGGCGCGATGCTGGGGCGCTGAGCGGCGCCCCAGGCCCGGGAGAGCGGCCCGGGCCGGGACATCGCCCTGTCGAACCCCGTGGGGACGGGGGCGCGACGGACGGCAGGTGAAGGGTGCTGCCCGTACGGCTGGGGAGTCGGACGGGCAGCACCCTTTTCATGTTCCGCCCCGGCCCGAGCGACGTCGGGCGGAACGCGAAAGCCCCGGCCGTGGAGGCGGCCGGGGCTTTTCGGTGGTGCGCGATACTGGGATTGAACCAGTGACCTCTTCCGTGTCAGGGAAGCGCTCTCCCGCTGAGCTAATCGCGCGGGATCACGGCTCGAAAGCCGCAGGTGGAGCAGGTGTTGCCGGTGCTGCGTGCGCGATACTGGGATTGAACCAGTGACCTCTTCCGTGTCAGGGAAGCGCTCTCCCGCTGAGCTAATCGCGCGGGTGGTCCTCGCGGACCAGTGGACGATACTGGGATTGAACCAGTGACCTCTTCCGTGTCAGGGAAGCGCTCTCCCGCTGAGCTAATCGTCCTTGGAGGTGGAGACGGGATTTGAACCCGTGTAGACGGCTTTGCAGGCCGTTGCCTCGCCTCTCGGCCACTCCACCAGGAGCTGCGGGGATTCTCGGGAAGACCCCCCACTTCGAGCGGACGACGAGACTCGAACTCGCGACATCCACCTTGGCAAGGTGGTGCTCTACCAACTGAGCTACGTCCGCAGGTCACCGTGTTCACTCCGGGGTGTTCCCCTTCGCTCCCTGGCGACGTGTTGAACTCTAGCGGATTCCCGGGCCAGCTCAAAAACGCGTTTCCGCAGCGTGCTGCCGCTCGATCACCGCCGGTCACCCCGCTGTCACCGCTCCGGCGCCGCGGCGTCACCGGTCATAGACTCGCAGCCGTGCACGACCTGCCTCCCCTGGCCCGCTTCGGCGGCCGCCTCGCGACCGATCTCCGTGACGTCACCAGCGACCCCTCCGCCCTCGACTCCACCGGCTTCTGGGCGGTGGCCGCGGACTTCGAGGGGCGCCTGGTGTGCGCGCGCTTCGGGGACATACGCCCCGACCCCGTCCCCGCACCCGTTCCCGGCGCCTGGCGCGGGCCCGCCGCCGACCAGTGGACCTCCTCGCTCGACCGGGCCGCCTACGTGGCCGGCGTGCGCCGCGTCCGCGAGCACATCGCCCGCGGCGAGGTCTACCAGGCCAACCTCTGCCGCGTGCTGTCCGCCCCGCTGCCCGACCCCGCCCGGGCCGACGTGGACGCGCTCACCGCCCTGCTCGCGCGCGGCAACCCCGCGCCCTATGCAGGAACGATTCGGCTGCGGGCGCACGGGGTCGAGATCGCCACCGCCTCCCCCGAGCTCTTCCTGCGCCGCGACGGCCGGCACGTGGAGTCCGGACCGATCAAGGGGACCGGCCGGACCGCCGAAGACCTGCTGCCCAAGGACCACGCCGAGAACGTGATGATCGTGGACCTCGTGCGCAACGACCTCGGCCGCGTCTGCGCGCCGGGCTCGGTCGCCGTCCCCGAGCTGTGCGCCGTCGAGGAGCACCCCGGTCTGGTCCACCTCGTCTCCACCGTCAGCGGCGAGCTGGCCGACGGCGCCGGATGGCCCGAGCTGCTGGCGGCGGCCTTCCCGCCCGGCTCCGTCACGGGCGCCCCGAAATCCTCGGCGCTGCGGATCATCGAGGCCCTGGAGGCGGCCCCGCGCGGCCCCTACTGCGGCGGTATCGGGTGGGTCGACGCCGACCGGGGCACCGGTGAGCTCGCCGTCGGCATCCGCACCTTCTGGATCGACCGCGAGGTGCCGGCCGGTCCCCGCCTGCGGTTCGGCACCGGCGCCGGGATCACCTGGGGTTCCGATCCGGACCGGGAGTGGGCCGAGACCGAGCTCAAGGCCGCCCGGCTCCTCGCTGTAGCGTCGGGAACGCACGAGACGCACGGGCCGCACGAGGCACACGGTGCGCATGGGCTGAGTGAAGGGACCGTACGGTGAGGATCTGGCTCAACGGAGCGCTGCGGGACGCGGACGCGGCGAAGGTGTCCGTACTGGACCACGGGCTGACCGTGGGCGACGGCCTCTTCGAGACGCTCAAGGCGCAGGACGGCACCGTGTTCGCGCTCACCCGCCACCTGGACCGGCTGACCCGCTCGGCCCGCGGTCTCGGGCTGCCCGACCCCGACCTCGACGAGGTGCGCCGGGCCTGCGCCGCCGTACTGGAAGCCAACCCGATGCCGCTCGGCCGGCTGCGCATCACCTACACCGGCGGTGTGTCCCCGCTGGGCTCCGAGCGCGGACGGACCGGCCCCACCCTGGTCGTCGCGGTCGGCGAGACCACCCGGCGCCCCGACACCACCGCCGTGATCACCGTCCCCTGGGTCCGCAACGAGCGCTCGGCGCTGACCGGCCTGAAGACCACCTCGTACGCCGAGAACGTGGTCGCGCTCTCCCGGGCGCACGCGGCCGGGGCCTCGGAGGCGCTGTTCGCCAACACCGTGGGGCAGCTCTGCGAGGGCACCGGATCCAACGTGTTCGTCGTCCTCGACGGGGAGCTGCACACCCCGCCGCTCGCCTCCGGCTGCCTCGCGGGCATCACCCGGGCCCTTGCGGTGGAGTGGACCGGCGCCAAGGAGACCGACCTGCCGCTCGACGCACTGGAGCGGGCGGAGGAAGTCTTCCTCACCTCCACCCTGCGCGACGTCCAGGCGGTCCACCGCGTCGACGACCGCGTGCTGGCGGCCGCCCCGGGGCCCGTCACCGCCAAGGCGATGCGGATCTTCGACGAGCGCGCGGGCTCCGACCTCGACCCGTAGACCCCGTCGCACGCCCTGTCGCGGCGGGCGCCCGGAGGGTAGAACTCGACGATGACCACCACACTGCGGCCGAGCGGGCCGCTCCGGGAAGGCGAGGGCGGCGCGCGGTCGCGCCCGTACGAGGTACGCGTCAACAGCAGGCGCGTCGGGGAACTGGTGATCCGCACCGGAACCGCGTTCGGGCCTGCGGTCGGGGAGATCGGCGCTCTGCTCATCGACCCGCCCGACCGCCGCCGGGGCCGCGCCACCGTCGCCGCGCTCGCCGCCGAGGAGGTGCTGCGCGGCTGGGGCTGCCGACGGGTCCGGGTCTCGGTGCCCGCCGGGTCCGCCGGCGGGCTGCGGCTGGCCGGGGCCCTCGGGTACGCCGAGTACAGCCGCTACCTGGCCAAGCCGCTCCCGGCCGGGCCGCCCGCGCTGCCGGCCGGGGTCACGGCCCGCCCCATGACGGACGCCGAGTACGCGGCCTGGTCCGCCGAGTCGCCGGCCGGCTACGCCGCGGAACTGGCCGCGCGCGGGATGCCGGAGCGCGACGCCCGCGCGCGGGCGGTGGCCGACCGCGCGGCCCGCCTCCCGGACGGCCGGGACACGGCGGGCGTCACCCTGGCCGTCCTGGAGGCGGCCGGCGCCCCCGTGGGCCACCTGTGGCTCGCCGCGCACGAGGAGGAGGCGTACGTCTTCGAGGTCGAGGTCGGCGAGGGCCACCGCGGCCGCGGCTACGGCCGGGCCCTGATGCTCCTCGCGGAACGCGAGGCGCTCGCCGCGGGCCACCGGACCCTCGCCCTCCAGGTGTTCACCACCAACACCCCGGCGCTGCGCCTGTACGAGTCCCTCGGCTACCGGCCCACGGCGCTGAACTACGCCAAGGACCTGCTGTAGCGGGTGTCCGGCGGACGCTCATCCCGCCAGCAGCCGGTCGGCGATCTCCTCGATGCGGGCGCGCAGGCCCTGCTGGCTCTTGCCGCCGTCGAGCCGCTCGCCGCCGATCACGTACGTGGGGGTGCCGGTCACGCCGATCGCCTTGCCCTCGGCCTGGTCGGCGTCGACGATCAGGATGTGCCGCCCGTCGACCAGGGCGGTGTCGAACTCCTCCGCGTCCAGGCCCAGTTCACGCGCCACGTCGAGCAGCACGGCTTCCCCGCGCTCGCCCAGCTCGGCGGTGCGGGCCAGTACGGCCTCCGCGTACGGCCAGCCCTGTCCCTGCTCCGCGGCCTCCTCGGCGGCCTGGGCGGCGGCGAAGGCGTGCTTGTGCTTCTCCAGCGGGAAGTGCCGCAGCACGATGTCCAGCCGGTCGCCGTAGCGGGCCCGCAGGGCGCGTACGTCGTCCAGGGCGCCGTGGCAGTCCGGGCACTGGAGCTCGCACCAGACCTCCAGGACGACGGGGGCGGCGGGCGCGGGCGCGGGGGCGGAGACGGAGTCGGGGGAGTGGGAATCGGTCATGGCCACAGTCTCCCAGCTGGTCCCGCGCCGCACCGACCGGGACCTGGGGAGGAGGGCGGACCCCGAGATGTCCCGGAGATCCGTCCGGGGGCCGCCCTCGCCGTGGCCACCGCGCCGGTGGCCGGTGCACGATGGACGGGGGCGGTCCGCCGCTCCTGCCCGACCCGTCGGCTCCTGGAGGACAGCATGCTCGCCGAGACCATTTGTTCCGCGGTGTCCGCGGCGGGCCTGGGGATCGCCGCCGTGACCGCGTACCGCAGGCGTTTCCTCGCCGCCACGCGCATCGCCGCCTACTCGCTGGTGCCGGTCGCGCTGGTGCTGACGGGCGTCGTCGAGTGGCTGTCGGGGATGGTGTTCAAGCCGTCCGTCTGGCTCGGCTTCGGCCTGCTGGGCCTCGCGTGGGTGCTGTTCCTGACCACCCGGGCCGTCGAGCGCCGCGCGCCCGGCCGGACCGCGAAGCCGCAGGAGCCCAAGGCGGCCAAGGGCCGCCCGGCCCGGGACGCCGTCGCCCCCGACGCCTCCGCGCCCTCCCTCGCCGCCGGGTCCCGGCCCCGGCCCGCGCCCGAGCGGGCCACCGCCCCGGCGGACGACTTCTCCGACATCGAGGCGATCCTCAAGAAGCACGGCATCTGACCGGGCGGCCGCCGGCCCCCGCGCTCCCGTCGTCACGGGAAAGGGCGAACTCCCGCCGCGCCACTGGCGTGTTGAGGGACGATTGCGCGCGCACTGGGCGATCATCGGCCCGACATGCCGGACACATCACCTGGTGAGCAGTCGGCTCACATCCCCGCCGAAGAAGCCCGCGGCTGCCTCTTCGCGCTGTCCCAGCCGCCCCTGATGATCTTCCTAGCCGTGATCGGCACCCTGCTGCTGCTCGCCGCCGTACACGACCTCTTCCTGCTCTGAACCGTGCGCGTCCGCTTCCTTGCGGCGCGCCCGGTACGCGGCCACGTGCAGCCGGTTTCCGCAGGTCCGGCTGTCGCAGTAGCGGCGCGAGCGGTTGCGGGAGAGATCGACGAAGGCCCGTCGGCAGTCCGGGGCCTCGCAGCGCCGCAGCCGCTCCTGCTCACCCGAGACCACGATGAACGCGAGCGCCATGCCGCCGTCCGCCGCCAGGTGGTCGCCCACCGAGGCGCCCGGCGCGAAGTAGTGCACGTGCCAGTCGTAGCCGTCGTGATCGGTCAGCCGGGGCGTGGTGCCGGCCGTGGCTACGAGCTCGTTGATCAGTGCGGCGGCCGCGCGGGGGTTCGGGGCGGCGAAGGTCTGCGCGAACTTCTCCCGGACGGTGCGCACCCCGGCGAGGTCGCGGGCGCCGAGCTCGCCCACGTCGCTGATCGCGTACTCCTGTACGAAACCGCGCAGCGCGCCCACGTCGGACAGCCCGTCGGGCCTGCCGGGCTCGGCCGCGGTGTTCACCAGCGCGACGACGACGTCGAGCGCGCGACGGGTGTCGTGGGGGATCTGCACGGGGTCTCCCTGGGGGCCGGGCCTGCGGCGATCCGTCTCTGCCGCGCTGGTGGCCGACTCTAGCCGTCCCCGGCCGCCGCCGGGAGGTGCGGCCGTCCCCGCGACGCACGGCGGCGCCGCCCCCGCGGTTGGCTTCCGCGAGAACAGCGCCGGCACTGCCGCATGTGGTTGTTCCTCCCGCACCGTCGCCCCGAGTCGGACGGTGTCGGGTGGTTCCCCCGGCCGCTGCCGGGAGGATCGCCCTCGTCCTGGGTCAGCTTTCGGCCAGGATGTGGGAGAGCTCCTTGTCCAGGTCGAAGTGCCGGTGTTCGGTCCCGGGTG
This sequence comes from Streptomyces sp. NPDC026522, assembly GCF_055567555.1. NCBI lineage: Bacteria > Bacillati > Actinomycetota > Actinomycetes > Kitasatosporales > Streptomycetaceae > Streptomyces > Streptomyces sp. NPDC026522. The sequence goes on along the minus strand of NZ_JBVHQF010000011.1, from coordinate 197,261 downwards.
GGACCGCGGCGTCCGTCCGCTTGAGGAATGACTCAAGGGCTCGGGCGGGTGCTTCGAGCAGTGCTTCTCCCTCCGGAGAGCTCAGGGCGATGCAGACGACTCCCTGACCGTGGCTGCGGGACGGCCAGACGCGGACGTCGCCGGTGCCGGTGGGCCGGTGGAGACCCTCTGCGAGGAGGTCGCGGGCGAATACCCATTCGACCGTCTCCTCGGCGCCGGTGTGGAAGGTGGCGTGCACGGCGTAGGGATCGGCCGTGTCATACCGCAGGCCCGCGGGAACAGGCAGTGAGGACTCGCTCGACACAACGAGGCGCAGGTGCAGCTCGCAGCTGACCGTGGTGTTCATAAGCGCCAGGGCCTTTCGCTCAGTGTGCGCTCGGGGATTCGCACGTCGGCGAAATCGACATGCCACCTACGGTGGCGTTGTAAACCCCTCTGACCGTTTTGCGGACCTCTGGGTCCCTCGGACGGCGGATCCAAACGACCGATCACGTGTGCTTCCGGCCCGCGTTTCGACTCCGGTAGATTCGACCCATGAATACGGGGAGTGACCGCGAGACCAGTGGGTCCGCGCACAACGGGACGGATCCGGAAGCCGAGCCGCACGTGTCGAAGGCACCCGCCTTCATCAAGGCCAACCGCACCCTGCACCTGAGCTGGCAGGTCGGCGTGTTCGTCGTCGGCCTGGCCGTCATCGCCGCCGGCATCGCGATGCTCGTCCTGCCGGGCCCGGGATGGGTCGCGATCTTCGCGGGCCTGGTCATCTGGGGGACCGAGTTCGCCTGGGCCCAGGTGGTGCTGCGCTGGACGAAGCGCAAGGTGTCCGAGGCGGCACAGAAGGCCATGGACCCCAGGGTCCGCCGCCGCAACCTCATCCTGACCGGCGTGGGCCTCGCCGTGGCGGCCGCGCTGATCGGCGTCTACCTGTGGAAGTACGGCTTCATGCTGCCGTGGCACATCAAGGACCAGTGATCCGCCCCGATGGCGTAGAGCGCCGCTGACATGCGGTAATGTTTGCGGTGCGTCCGGGCGATTAGCTCAGTGGGAGAGCACTTCGTTCACACCGAAGGGGTCACTGGTTCGAACCCAGTATCGCCCACCGGACCAAAGGCCCGGAGACTCGAAACGAGTCTCCGGGCCTTTGTCGTACCCGGGGGCTGGAGGGCGTCCTGGCGCCCCCGCGGCGCGGGCCCGGCCGGGGAGGTCGACGGGCGGCCGCCGGGCCCGTACGGGGCCGGCGGAGGCCGTCACGGGGGTGTCGCAGGCCGCCGCGGCCCGGGCGGATGGCCGGTGCGGTGCGCGGGCAGGCTGGGGGCATGGACCGCAGCCCCCGGCGCTTTCGCAGTCGCTTCCGTTTCCGCAGCGTGTGGCAGCTCGACGCGCCGCCCGCCCGCGTCTACCGGATGCTGGAACAAGCCGGGGACTACCCGCGCTGGTGGCCCCAGGTCCGCCGCTTCGAATCCGCCGACGGGCGCACCGGCACCGCGGTGATCCGCTCCGTGCTGCCGTACGCGCTGCGCGTCAGCGCCACCGAACTGCTGCGCGACCCCGCCCGTGGCGTGCTGGAGGTCGCGCTCAGCGGGGACATCGAGGGGTGGGCGCGCTGGACGGTACGCCCGAGCGGGGCCCGGACGCGCGCCCTGTACGAGCAGGAGGTCGAGGTGCGCCGCCCGCTGCTGCGCTGCCTCGCGGCGCCCGGACGGCCCCTGCTGCGCCTCAACCACGCCCTCATGATGCGGGCCGGACGGCGGGCCCTCGCGGCCCGGCTGGCGGCCCCGCCGGAAGCGGTTTGAACAGAACCCCGGGGCTCTTGTATTGTTCAACCCGTTCCGGGCGATTAGCTCAGCGGGAGAGCACTTCGTTCACACCGAAGGGGTCACTGGTTCGATCCCAGTATCGCCCACCGGGACAGGCCGGTCCGTCACATGACGGACCGGCCTTCCGCGTTCCAGGGGCCCCGGTCCCGCCCGGAGCTACGCCGCGGCCGGGAGTTCCGGACGGAGCGGCCAGTGCGGGTCCACCGGTTCCGGAGTGCCCTGGCGGGCGAACCAGGCCTGCAGGCCCCGCGCCTGGGCCGCGTGCCACACCGCCTGGAGCGCGTGCAGCTCGGCCGGCGTCAGCCGCTCCAGCCGGCCCGCGAACCGGCGCCCGAGCGCCCGTACGACCTCCAGCGAGGCCAGCGCGTCGGCCGCCGCGTCATGCGCGCCCTCCAGCTCTATCCCGTAGTGCGCGCACAGGTCGCCCAGGGTCCGGCGGCCCTTGCGGTACCGGTCCAGGTGCTTGTCCAGCACCCGCGGGTCCAGCACCGTCAGCGGCCGGTCGTCCAGGTACCGCGCCAGCGATGACGCCCGGTGCCGGCGCAACTCCCGGTCCAGCAGCGTCAGGTCGAACGGCGCGTTCATCACCACCACCGGCCGGCCCGCCAGTTGCTGCTCCGCGAGCGAGCGCGCTATCTCCTCCACCACCGGCGCCGGCCACCGGCCGTTGCGCTGGAGGTGTTCGTCGGTCAGGCCGTGCACTTCCGTGGCGCCCCGGGGCACCGGGATACCCGGATTGACCAGCCAGCGCGTGGTGCGGACCCGGCCGCCCGCGCACTCCTGCACGACGAGCGCGGCGGACACGATCCGGTCCTGCTCGACGTCCACCCCGGTCGTCTCCGTGTCGAATGCGGCCAGCGGTCCCTCGTACCAGCGTGTCATGGCGAACTCCTCGTCCCCGATCGGCAGCTGGGGCTCGCGACGGGAACTCGCCACCCCCTTGCCCGAATCGGTGATACCCGGGCCGTTTGCCCCGTACGCCGTTTGCCGGACCTCTGCTACGGAGACAACCTCCATGGGGGACCGCACACCTGATCGGTCGTCACCCCACCACCCCTCACGAGGCAGAGCCCGGAAGGCATGGGGAGCCGGCCATGGCGCTCGCGCAGCCCGAACCGGGCGGGGTGCTGCAAGGGCGGATCGGACCGCGGACGGACGCGGGGACCGGACCGCTGCGCGGCTCACTCGCCACCACCGCCTGCATGGAGACCCTCCAGGTGGGATACCTGCACGCAGTCGCCGCCGCGGCCGGCTGCTCGCTGTCCCAGCCCTTTCCCGACAACGGCATCGACTGGCACGTCAGCCACGGCGCGGCCGAGCACGTCGTCGACGACGAGGTCACCATCAAGGTGCAGTTGAAGGCGACCTACCAGATACCGCCGCGGCCGGCCGGAGCCACCTTCGGCTTCACCCTGGACAACGAACACCTGGTGAAGCTGGCCCGCACACCGGTCGCCGTGCACAAGATCCTCGTGGTGATGCTCGTCCCGCGGGAGCGCGGGGAGTGGCTGAGCGCCGGGCCCGACCGGCTCGACCTGCGGCACTGCTGCTACTGGACCAACCTCGCCGGGACCCCCGTGACCGGCAGGCGCCGGACCACCGTCCGGATCCCCACCACACGGATCTTCGACGACCGGGCGCTCTGCGAGATCATGACCCGGGTCGGGTCGGGAGGGACACCCTGATGAACCGGAACGCACCACGTCTCGAACCGCTGTCGGCCCCGTCCCCGTCCCCGTCGCCGTACGCGGACCAGGGCCGCGGCGGGACCCCGGACGCCGCGCACGTCGACCCGGCCGTACTCGGCGCGCTGCTGCACCGGCACGGCTGGCTGCGGCGGGGCGGCGCCGCCGGGCGGTACGGCCGCTGGACCCCGCCGGGCCAGGCGGGCACCAGCCTGCTCGTCCCCGAGAGCCGGACCTTCCCCGACTGCGCCGACCTCCTGGAGGAGGCGCTGACCGCCCTCGCGCGCGGCGGGCTGCCCTCGGCGCGGGAGGTGCTCCTCGGGCTGAGCGTCCCGAGCGACGAGATCCGCTGGGAGCGGGAGTTCCCCGAGGGCGCGTACCCGGACCCGCGCGCGGAGGCCTGGCCCGTGCAGGAGCAGCTGCGCTCGGCCGCCCGGCAGCTGCTGCTGGCCGGGGCGCTCGCCGCCCGCGCCCGGGCCGGGTACTACGGCGCGCGGCACCGCGCCCAGGCCGAGCGGGCCCTGGACGGGGTGCTGGTGGGGCCTTCGCCGGGCGGCCGCCGGCTGACCGCGTACCTCCCGGTGGACGGCGGGCGGGGGGTCGTGACCCGGCTGCACCACGCCCTGCACGCGGCGCGCGAAGCGGTGGACTACCGGCGGGCCACCGGTGGCATGGAGGCCTTCGACGCGGCGGTGGAGGCCGGGGTCAGCCGGGAGCTCGCGGACGCGCTGATCGCCCTCGTCCGCGGTTCCGAGGGCGCCCGCGTCTCGCTGGCCTGGGCCCCGGCGGCCGGGGTTCCCGCGGGGTGCGCCGCCCGGCCCGAACCGGTGGAGTTCTCCCCGGGCGACCTGCCGGTGCTGCGGGAGGCGGCGGCCCGCTACACCCGGGACGAGCCGGCGGTCCCGGTGCGCCTGGCCGGGGCGGTGGTCCGGATGCGGCGCTCGGCCCCGGGCGGCGGCGGGACGGTCCGGCTGCGGGTGCTGGCGGGGGCGGAGGTGCCGTACGTACGGGTCAAGCTCGACGAGGAGGCGTACCGGGTCGCGGGGCACGCGCACCTGGTGGGCCTGCCGGTCCGGGTGAGCGGCCGGCTCCAGCGCCGCGGCGGCTTCCGCCGGCTGACCGACGCCACCGGCGTCACGCCCGTCCCGCTGGACGAGGTGGAGCGGGACCGGCTGATGAAGTCGCTGGACGAGTCCTTCGACCCGGCGGACGTGCTGCCGTCCGACGACTGAACCGGCTCGCCCGGTGCTTCCGGGCGAACGTGCGGGGCGGCCCGGCGTGCCGGGGCCGGGACGGGGGAGGGGACGGTGACGATACGGGGAGCCGCCCGGCGATCCGCACGCACCGGCAGAGAGGTCACCGTGTCCACCGAGGAGAACAAGCAGCTGGTCCGCCGCTTCTACCGGGAGATCGACGCGGGCAACCTCGACGCCATGGACGAACTCGTGGCCGAGGGCTACGTCGACCACTCGCCCCCGCCGTTCCCCGGGCTCGGGACCGGGCGCGAGGGGTTGAAGCAGGCGTTCCGGCTGTTCTGGAAGGCCACCCCCGGGACCCACGAGATCGAGGACCAGGTCGCGGAGGGCGACAAGGTCGTGACCCGGCTGACGGCCCGCGGGGTGCACCGGGGGGACCTGCCGGGCGCTCCCGCCACCGGCAGGCCGCTGACGATGACCGGGACGGTGATCCACCGCATCGAGAACGGCCGGCTCGCGGAGAAGTGGTCCGACAAGGACGTCCTCGCCCTCCTCCAGCAGCTCGGCGTGCTCCCGGAACTGCGCTAGACCTGCTGTCCCGGGTCGCGGGTGAAGGAGGCCATCAGGAGGCCGGGGGCCGGGGAGAAGTTCTCGCCGCGGCGGAAGCCCAGGCGGCCGTAGAGGGCCACCGCCGGGGAGTTCGCGGCGCCCGTCGTGACCGTGACCCGACGGCCGGGAACCGTTTCGGCCAGCAGGTGGCGCAGCAGCAGCGAGGCGATGCCCCGGCGGAACGCGGCCGGGGCCACGCACAGCCGGTCGACGCAGACGGAGCCGTCGCTCTCCTCCTCCCACGCCAGGAAACCCGCGATCCCTCCGTCCGGGCCGCGCGCGCCCAGCCAGTGCAGCGGTCGCTCCCGCAGCTGCGCGAGGCTCTCGCGCAGCGCCGGTATGCCGTCGAAGCCGATCAGTTCGGCCTCCACCGCGTACGCCTCGCGCCCGATCCGGTGGACGGCCGCCGCGGTGCCGTCGTCGGTCAGGTCCAGGGGCCGCACCGGCCCGGTCGTCATCGGCACGGTCCCACCGTAGGGGGCGTACGGGCCCGGCCGCACAACCGTTTAGCGGTGCGACCACTCCGCTCGGTACGATTCACGCGCGCAGTGTTCGCTCGCGCACCCCCAGAGTTCAGGAGAGACCGGTGTCAGACGTCCGTGTGATCATCCAACGCGATTCCGAGCGGGACGAGCGCGTGGTGGCCACGGGCACTACGGCGGCCGAGCTCTTCGCCGGCGAGCGCACCGTCGTCGCCGCGCGCGTCGCCGGCGAGCTCAAGGACCTCTCGTACGAGGTGCGGGACGGGGAGAGCGTCGAGCCGGTGGAGATCTCCTCCGAGGACGGCCTGAACATCCTGCGCCACTCGACCGCGCACGTCATGGCGCAGGCCGTGCAGGAGCTCTTCCCCGAGGCCAAGCTGGGCATCGGCCCGCCGGTCCGCGACGGCTTCTACTACGACTTCGACGTCGCCAGGCCCTTCACCCCCGATGACCTCAAGGCCATCGAGAAGAAGATGCAGGAGATCCAGAAGCGGGGCCAGAAGTTCGCCCGCCGCGTCGTCACCGACGAGGCCGCCCGCGCGGAGCTCGCCGACGAGCCGTACAAGCTGGAGCTCATCGGCATCAAGGGCGCCGCGTCGAGCGACGACGGCGCGGACGTCGAGGTGGGCGGCGGCGAGCTGACCATCTACGACAACCTGGACGCCAAGACCGGCGAGCTGTGCTGGAAGGACCTCTGCCGCGGTCCCCACCTGCCGACCACCCGCAACATCCCGGCCTTCAAGCTGATGCGCAACGCCGCCGCCTACTGGCGCGGCAGCGAGAAGAACCCGATGCTCCAGCGCATCTACGGCACCGCGTGGCCCTCGAAGGACGAGCTCAAGGCGCACCTCGACTTCCTCGCCGAGGCCGAAAAGCGCGACCACCGCAAGCTCGGCACCGAGCTCGACCTGTTCTCCGTACAGGACGAGATCGGCTCCGGCCTCGCCGTCTTCCACCCCCGCGGCGGCGTCATCCGCCGCACCATGGAGGACTACTCGCGCAAGCGCCACGAGGAAGAGGGCTACGAGTTCGTCTACACCCCGCACGCCACCAAGGGCACCCTCTTCGAGAAGAGCGGCCACCTGGACTGGTACGCGGAGGGCATGTATCCCCCCATGCAGCTCGACGGTGGTACCGACTACTACCTCAAGCCCATGAACTGCCCGATGCACAACCTGATCTTCGACGCGCGCGGCCGCTCCTACCGTGAGCTGCCCCTGCGCCTGTTCGAGTTCGGCACCGTGTACCGGTACGAGAAGTCGGGCGTCGTGCACGGCCTGACCCGCTCGCGCGGCTTCACCCAGGACGACGCGCACATCTACTGCACCAAGGAGCAGATGGCGCAGGAGCTGGACCGCACGCTGACCTTCGTGCTGAACCTGCTGCGCGACTACGGTCTGACCGACTTCTACCTGGAGCTGTCGACCAAGGACCCGGAGAAGTTCGTCGGCTCCGACGAGATCTGGGAAGAGGCCACCGAGACGCTGCGCCAGGTGGCGGAGAAGCAGGGCCTGCCGCTGGTGCCGGACCCGGGCGGCGCCGCGTTCTACGGGCCGAAGATCTCGGTGCAGTGCCGGGACGCGATCGGTCGCACCTGGCAGATGTCGACGGTCCAGCTGGACTTCAACCTGCCGGAGCGGTTCAACCTGGAGTACACCGGCCCGGACGGCTCGCGCCAGCGCCCGGTCATGATCCACCGCGCGCTGTTCGGCTCGATCGAGCGGTTCTTCGCCGTACTGCTGGAGCACTACGCGGGCGCCATGCCGCCGTGGCTGGCCCCGGTCCAGGCGGTCGGCATCCCGATCGGCGACGGGCACGTGGAGTACCTGCAGGAGTTCGCCGCGGAGGCGAAGAAGAAGGGCCTGCGCGTCGAGGTGGACGCCTCCTCCGACCGCATGCAGAAGAAGATCCGGAACCACCAGAAGCTCAAGGTCCCGTTCATGATCATCGTCGGTGACGAGGACATGGCCGCGGGCACCGTCTCCTTCCGCTACCGCGACGGTTCGCAGGAGAACGGCATCGCCAAGGACGAGGCGCTGGCCAAGCTGGCCAAGGTCGTCGCGGACCGGGTCCAGGTCTGACCGGCCCGGCCCTCAAGGAGCCCCCGGGGAACTGCGGTTCTCCGGGGGCTCCTCGTCGCTCTCCCGGCGGAAGACCTGGAGCAGCCAGGAGGAGAACGAGCCGGTGACCGCGCCCAGCAGCGCGAGCCCGCACAGCATCAGCCCCGTGGCGATCAGCCGCCCCACCGGGGTCACCGGCACCACGTCGCCGTACCCGACCGTGGTCAGGGTCGTGCACACCCACCACACCGAGTCACCGAAGGTGCGGATCGAGGCGCCGGGGGCGCCGCGTTCCTGCTCGTACACCGCGAGCGCCCCGGAGAACCCGAGCAGGAGCCCCGCCAGGCCGGCGTACAGGATCACGCGCACGTGCAGCTCGCGGCGCGGGCGGTCCAGCTTGGCCTGGACGGCGTCGTGCAGCTTGACCACCCGCAGCGGACGCAGCAGCGGCAGGAACACCACCACCGTGTCCAGCCAGTGGCTGCGGACGAACGCCAGCGGCCGGTGCCGGCTCAGCGCCATCCGGCCCAGGTAGTCGGCCAGGAAGCACGCCCACGTCAGGCCGGTCAACGACAGGGCCGCGTCGCGCAGCACCGGGCTCGCCCCGGTGACGAGCACACGGACCGCGTAGCTCGCGATGAACACCAGGGAGGCGTAGAACAGCGGCAGCTCGGTGCGGCGCTCCCAGGCCTCCTCGCGAATCGTCCGGTCGTCGCGCATCCGCCCAGCATGGCCGGTCCCCGGCCGGTGTGCGCCCCGACGACACGCCGCCCGGGGGCAAGGTCATATGCTGCATCCCATGACGAGTGAGCCGGAGCAGCAGATCGGTGTGGGCACGCAGGACGCGTTCCAGCGTCTGTGGACGCCCCACCGGATGGCCTACATCCAGGGCGAGAACAAGCCGACCGGCCCGGAGGCCGGGGACGGCTGTCCCTTCTGCGGAATTCCGGAGATGTCCGACGAGGACGGGCTGGTCGTGGCCCGCGGCGAGCACGTGTACGCCGTGCTGAACCTCTACCCGTACAACGGCGGTCACCTGATGGTCGTCCCGTACCGGCACGTCGCCGACTACACCGAACTGGACGTCCCCGAGACGGCCGAGCTCGCAGAGCTCACCAAGCGGGCCATGACCGCGCTGCGCAAGGCCTCGGGGGCGCACGGCTTCAACATCGGCATGAACCAGGGCGCGGCGGCCGGCGCCGGTATCGCCGCCCACCTGCACCAGCACATCGTGCCCCGCTGGGGCGGGGACACGAACTTCATGCCGGTGGTCGGCCACACCAAGGTGCTGCCCCAACTCCTCGCGGACACCCGCCGGATGCTCGCGGAGGCCTGGCCGACCGACTGACCGGACCGGGCGGCACTACGCGTCGTAGACGTCCGCCTTGCGCGGGGCGGGCTCCTGGATCAGGCCGCTCATGATGGACGAGCGGTTCGTGAAGCGGTCGGTGTCCACGCCGTTCTCCTCCAGTACCCGGAACGCGGCGGCGTGCACCGCCCGCAGCACCGGGGCCACCGTGCGCAGGGCGTCGTCCGCCATGAACCGGTGGCGCCACATGGAGCCCGCCCAGACGTGCCGGACGCCGAAGGGCTCCGGGAGGATCAGCTTGCCGCCCAGGTAGTCCAGTACCGGCGGGTACCAGGTCAGCGGGGCGCGCACGGCCAGCCGTACCACCTCGGCCGCGTCCACCAGCGGCAGCGTGCGCTCCACCGTCTCCCAGAACCGGACGGACTTGGGCACCTCGACGGTCTTGGGCGCGGGCTTCGTGGTGAACAGGCCGTGCACGGGGCCGAGCGCGTGCGCGGTGACGTCCACCCGCAGGGTCTTGTAGAGCACGGTGACGGTCACCAGCATGGTGATCACCAGCTGGCCGTCCCAGAGCGGGTACTGGATGCCGAGGTAGTGCCGGTTGCCGGCGCTGAACTGCTGCTCGTTGCAGATGCGGGTGATCTCGTGCGGCTTCACCAGGAAGGTGTCCACGTCCTCGCCGGTCGGGCGGGCCACCTCGGTGGCGCCCTCGCCGATCGGCGTGACGATCCAGTGCTGGATCGAGGCGGGCGGGAAGCCGCCGGTGTGCAGTGGGCCCCGCTCCAGCTTGCGCAGCTCGGTGTCGACCGCGCGTATGACGTCCCAGCTGCGGAACGGGTGGATCTCGGCGCCCTCGTTCTTGGGGACCAGCTCCTCGGCCATCTGCCAGCTGCCCCAGCGGGTGCCCATGCCGAGGATGCCCTTGGGCCCGGCGTAGAAGACGGAATTGCTGCGGTCCTCGGCGGTGAGCTTCGCCAGCTGGTGGCGCAGGTCCTCGCGGGCCTTCTCGTCGGGGTTGCCGGGCACCGCCTCGGGGATCTTGGCGGCCACCGCGCCGCCGCCGAGCAGCCCGTCCCAGCGGGAGCGCATGTCGGCGGCGGTGGCCTCGCAGAGCCGGCGGGCCAGGAACCAGCCCAGGGCGGGGGCGATGACCATCGCGCGCAGGTAGAAGCCGAAGAACCCGGTGAACGGCAGCCGGAACATCAGTACCGCGATGACGAGGGCGACCCCGACCAGGAGCGCGGTGCCCACCCAGGATCCCCGCTTGCCCTTGCCGAGCCACTTGCGGAGCTGGAACAGGCCCAGCCAGAGCGCCAGCCCGGGCAGGAACAGCACCCCGCACACCAGCGTGATCAGGCGCAGCTTGCGGTCGCGCTCCTTGCGGATGCGCGACGCGGCCAGGCAGTGCTCCACGACGGTCTGCGGGTCGGCGCCGAAGGACTGGATCAGTGGCTTCCGCCCGGCGCCCAGGGTGCGGGCCTCCACGGCCCGGCAGAAGGCCTCGCCGAGGTTGGGTTCCAGGAGGGAGATCTTGCCGGGCTTGACCTTCGACTCGTGGTACTCGTTGTTGGCCTTGAGGATCTCGTCGACCTTGCCGTCGCGGTAGGCGGCGGAGGCCAGCGCATTGGTGGCCGCGGTCTGCCCGCCGCCGCCCTGGAGCGGAATCTGTGCCCCGGGCCTGAAGTCGAAACCGTCGTCCGCCACCGTTACCCCCATCGACGTGCCGTCATGCGTGCTGCCCCGCCTGCCCTTCGCCCCGCCGAAGAGCCTATCGGCGGAGCTCACCCCGTGGTCATGGGACAGGGAAATACCGCCCGACGCAACCTGGTTGAATGGGCGGTATCCCGTGTGCTATGTGGATTAACTTCCCTTCTCCGCCCGTTCGCGAACCTTGTCCGCCAGCTGCGGGGGCATCGGCTCGTGCCGGGCGTACGTACGGCTGAACCCGCCCGTGCCGTGCGACACGGAGCGCAGCTCCACCGCGTACCGGCCGATCTCGATCTCCGGGATCTCGGCGCGCACCCGGGTCCGCCCGGGACCGGCCTGGTCGGTGCCGACGACCCGGCCGCGACGGCCCGCGAGGTCGCTCATGACGGGGCCGACGTATTCGTCCGGGACCAGCACGTCGAGCTCCGCGACGGGTTCCAGCAGGTGGATCGGGGCTTCGGCGGCGGCCTCGCGCAGGGCCAGGGCGCCCGCGGTCTGGAACGCCGCGTCGGAGGAGTCCACCGAGTGCGCCTTGCCGTCGAGCAGGGTGACCCGTACGTCGACCAGCGGATAGCCGGCCGCCACTCCGCGCGCGGCCTGGGCGCGTACGCCCTTTTCCACGGACGGGATGAACTGGCGGGGTACCGCCCCGCCCACGACCTTGTCGACGAACTCGATGCCGCTGCCGGGCGGGAGGGGTTCGACCTCGATCTCGCAGATGGCGAACTGGCCGTGCCCGCCGGACTGTTTGACGTGCCGGCCGCGCCCGGCGGCCTTGGCGCCGAAGGTCTCGCGCAGGCTCACCTTGTGGGCCACGGGGTCGACCTGGACCCCGTAACGGGTGCGCAGCCGCTCCAGGGCGACGTCCTGGTGGGCTTCGCCCAGGCACCACAGGACGAGCTGGCCGGTGTGCGGGTTCTGCTCCAGGCGCATGGTCGGGTCCTCGGCGACCAGCCGGGCCAGGCCCTGGGAGAGCTTGTCCTCGTCGGCCTTGCTGTGCGCCTCGATGGCGAGGGGCAGCAGCGGATCGGGCATCGGCCAGGGCTCCATGAGGAGCGGGCCGTCCTTGGCCGACAGGGTGTCGCCGGTCTCGGCCCGGCCCAGTTTCGCCACGCACGCCAGGTCGCCCGCGATGACGTGGTTCAAGGTGCGCTGCTGTTTGCCGAACGGGGAGGTCAGGGCGCCGATCCGCTCCTCCACATCGTGGTCCTCGTGTCCCCGGTCGGCCAGGCCGTGCCCGCTGACGTGCACGGTCTCCTCCGGGCGCAGGGTGCCGGAGAAGACCCGGACGAGCGAGACGCGGCCCACGTAGGGGTCGGAGGAGGTCTTGACCACCTCGGCGAGGAGCGGCCCGTCGGGGTCGCAGGTCACCTCGGGCCGGGCGGCGCCGTCGGGGGCGGTGACGGTCAGCGGGGCGCGTTCCAGGGGGGTCGGGAAACCGCCTGTGATCAGTTCCAGGAGTTCCACGGTGCCCAGGCCCTGCCGGGCCCCTTCGGCGGCCGGCGCGGCCATCAGGACGGGGTGGAAGGTGCCGCGCGCCACGGCCCGCTCCAGGTCGTCGACGAGCGTCTTGAGGTCGATGTCGGCGCCGCCGAGGTAGCGGTCCATGAGGGTCTCGTCCTCGCTCTCCGCGATGATCCCCTCGATCAGGCGGGAGCGGGCCTCGGAGATCAGGGCGAGCTCGGCCGGGTCCGGGTCGCGCTCCGCGCGCTCGCCGGAGGCGTAGTCGTGGACCCGCTGCGAGAGCAGCCCGAGCAGGCCGGTGACGGGTGCGTGCCCGTCGGGGCCGGCGGGGCCGTGCAGGGGCAGGTAGAGCGGGATGACGGCGTCCGGGTCGTCGCCGCCGAAGATCTCGCCGCAGACCGAGGTCATCTGCGTGTAATCCGCCCGGGCTGCCTCCAAATGGGTGACGACGATGGCCCGGGGCATGCCCACGGCCGCGCACTCGTCCCACACCATGCGGGTGGCTCCGTCGATCCCGTCGGCGGCCGAGACGACGAAGAGGGCCGCGTCCGCGGCGCGCAGACCGGCCCTGAGTTCCCCCACGAAGTCGGCGTATCCGGGGGTGTCCAGCAGATTGATCTTGATGCCGCCCCACTCGACCGGGACGAGGGAGAGCTGGATGGAGCGCTGGCGGCGTTGTTCGATCTCGTCGTAGTCGGAGACGGTGCCGCCGTCCTCGACCCGTCCGGCCCGGTTCACGGCCCCGGCCGTCAGGGCCAGGGCCTCGACCAGCGTGGTCTTTCCGGCGCCGCTGTGGCCGACCAGCACGACGTTCCGTACGGATGCGGGGCGGTCGGCCGTCAGTGCCCTGCCGGCGGCCCCGGCTTGGTGTGATGTGGCTCCCATGGTGTTCGTGCCTCCCGGTGTCGCGGTGAGGAGGGTGACTGGGGTTCTTCGAGCTTTGCACCGCCGTCACACTGCGTCCATACGTCGTACCGGGGGCCGTCCGGAGCGTGAAGCACGGGTGGCGCGCGGATTGTCCGGCGCGAACCGGTGGGTGCGGGGCGGTACGGGTCCGGGGCGCTGGCTACGATGGGCCAGCCGGTGGCCGATGGGGCCGTACGGCACAGCGACCCTCCGGGAAGGCCATGCTGAACAAGTACGCGCGTGCATTCTTCACGCGTGTTCTCACGCCATTCGCCGCTTTTCTCCTCCGTCGGGGGGTGAGCCCGGACGCGGTCACGCTGATCGGCACGGCCGGAGTGGTGGCGGGAGCGCTGGTCTTCTTCCCCAGGGGCGAGTTCTTCTGGGGCACGATCACCATCACCCTCTTCGTGTTCTCCGACCTGGTGGACGGGAACATGGCCCGCCAGGCCGGGGTCTCCAGCCGCTGGGGCGCGTTCCTCGACTCCACGCTCGACCGGGTTGCGGACGCGGCGATCTTCGGCGGCCTCGCGCTCTGGTACGCCGGTTCGGGCCACGACAACGTGCTGTGCGCGGTATCGATCTTCTGCCTGGCCAGCGGGCAGGTGGTCTCGTACACCAAGGCCCGCGGCGAGGCGATCGGGCTGCCGGTCGCCGTCAACGGGCTGGTCGAGCGCGCCGAGAGGCTGGTGATCTCGCTGGTCGCGGCCGGCCTGTCCGGGCTCCAGACCTTCGGCGTGCCGTCCTGGATCGGCGTGCTGCTGCCGATCGCGCTGTGGGTGGTCGCGGCGGGCTCGCTCGTCACGCTGGTCCAGCGCGTGGTCACCGTACGGCGCGAGGCGGCGGAGGCCGACGCCGAGGCGCACCTGTCCGAAGGCGGCGCGGCCTGATGGGCAAGGCGCAGGACAAGGTCGTGGACGGGCTGTACGGGCTCGGCTGGGCAGCCGTCAAGAAGCTGCCGGAGCCGGCCGCGGTGGCACTGGGGCGCCGGATAGCCGACGTCACGTGGAAACGGCGCGGCAAGAGCGTGCTGCGGCTGGAGTCGAACCTGGCCCGGGTCGTGCCGGACGCCACCCCGGAGCGGCTGCGGGAGCTGTCCCGGGCGGGCATGCGTTCGTACATGCGCTACTGGATGGAGTCCTTCCGGCTGCCGGCGATGGACGCGCGACGGTTCTCCAGCGACGTGGAGATGGCCGGCGAGCACGTCCTGCGCGAGGCGATCGCCTCGGGTCGCGGGGTCATCGTGGCGCTCCCGCACCTGGCGAACTGGGACCTGGCCGGGGCCTGGGCCACCAGCCACCTCGGCATCCCGTTCACCACGGTCGCCGAACGGCTCAAGCCGGAATCCCTGTACGACCGGTTCGTGGCCTACCGCGAGAGCCTGGGCATGGAGGTGCTGCCGCACAACGGCGGGGCCGCCTTCGGCACCCTCGCCCGCCGGCTCCGCTCGGGCGGCCTGATCTGTCTGGTCGCCGACCGGGACCTGTCCGCCTCCGGGGTCGAGGTGGACTTCTTCGGCGCGGCGGCGCGGATGCCGGCCGGGCCCGCGCTGCTGGCGCAGCAGACCGGAGCGGCGCTGCTGCCGGCCACCCTGCACTACGGCGAGACCCCGCGGATGTACGGGCGGATCCACCCCGAGGTGGCGGTGCCCGCGACGGGGACCCGGACCGAGAAGACCGCCGTGATGACGCAGGCGGTCGCCGACGCCTTCGCGGACGGCATCGCCGCGCACCCCGAGGACTGGCACATGTTGCAGCGGTTGTGGCTGGACGATCTGGAGGAGCGCGCCTAGTGAAGATCGGCATCGTGTGCCCGTACTCGTGGGACGTGCCGGGCGGCGTCCAGTTCCACATCCGGGACCTGGCGGAGCACCTGATCCGCCGCGGCCACGAGGTGTCGGTGCTCGCCCCGGCGGACGACGAGACCCCGCTGCCGCCGTACGTGGTCTCGGCGGGACGGGCGGTGCCGGTGCCCTACAACGGGTCCGTCGCCCGGCTGAACTTCGGCTTCCTGTCGGCGGCGCGGGTACGGCGCTGGCTCCACGACGGGGTCTTCGACGTGATCCACATCCACGAGCCGGCCTCCCCGTCGCTGGGGCTGCTGTCCTGCTGGGCGGCGCAGGGGCCGATCGTGGCGACCTTCCACACCTCCAACCCGCGCTCGCGGGCGATGATCGCCGCGTACCCGATCCTCCAGCCGGCCCTGGAGAAGATCAGCGCCCGGATCGCGGTGAGCGAGTACGCGCGGCGCACCCTGGTGGAGCACCTGGGCGGGGACGCCGTGGTCATCCCGAACGGGGTGGACGTGGACTTCTTCGCCTCCGCCTCGCCCAAGGCGGAGTGGGGCGGCGCCACCTTGGGCTTCATCGGCCGCATCGACGAACCGCGCAAGGGGCTGCCGGTGCTGATGGCGGCGTTCCCGCGGATCGTCGAGGAGTGCCCGGACGTACGCCTGCTGGTGGCCGGCCGCGGCGACGAGGAGGAGGCGGTGGCCTCGCTGCCGGCCGCCCTGCGTTCCCGGGTGGAGTTCCTGGGCATGGTCTCGGACGAGGACAAGGCGCGGCTGCTGCGCAGCGTCGACGTGTACGTCGCCCCGAACACGGGCGGGGAGAGCTTCGGGATCATCCTGGTCGAGGCGCTGTCGGCGGGGGCCGCGGTGCTGGCCTCCGACCTGGACGCGTTCGCACAGGTCCTGGACCAGGGCCGGGCGGGCGACCTCTTCGCGAACGAGGACCCCGAAGCGCTGGCCGCCGCCGCGGTCCGGCTGCTGCGCGACCCGGCCCGCCGGGCGGAACTGAGCGCCCGCGGCTCCGCGCACGTACGCCGCTTCGACTGGTCGACGGTCGGCGCCGACATCCTGGCCGTCTACGAAACGGTCACGGACGGCGCGGCGGCGGTCGCCACGGACGAACGCATCCCCCTCCGCACCCGCCTGGGCCTGACCCGGGACTGACCGGGCACCCTGCGGATCCCCGGCGGCGTGGGCGGTAGGCTCGCCGTCCGTGATCGAAACCCTTGTCTGGATTGCCCTCGCGCTCGGTGTCGTCGGCGTGTACCTGAGCTGGACCGCCGGGCGGCTCGACCGGCTGCACTCGCGGATGGACGCCGCGCGGGCCGCGCTCGACGCGCAGTTGGTGCGGCGGGCCTCCGTGGTGCTGGAGGTGGCCACCTCCGGGGTGCTCGACCCCGCTTCCTCGCTGGTGCTGTACGAAGCGGCGCACGGGGCCCGGCAGGCCGAGGAGGAGCAGCGCGAGGTGGCCGAGAGCGAGCTGAGCCAGGCGCTGCGGGCGGTGTTCGCCGACGCGGACCAGGTCGAGGCGGTGAAGGCGGCGCCCGGTGGGGTGCAGGCCGCGGAGGAGCTGGCGGCGGCCGTGCGCCGGGTGCCGATGGCCCGGCGCTTCCTCAACGACGCCGTGCGGGCCGCCCGGGCGCTGCGCAGGCACCGCAAGGTGCGCTGGTTCCGGCTGGCGGGGCACGCCCCCTTCCCGCTCGCGTTCGAGATGGACGACGAGCCTCCGGCGGACCTCGCCGACCGCCCGTAGCGGGTCCGCGCGGGCGTATTTGTACCGGATGGCCAAATGGGAAGGAGCCACCGGCTCCTCATTGGCCCTTGCAGTGGACTGGACCGGGAGGGTTTCCTCAGTGCTGTAGTACCGCAGCACCCTTCTTCCTTCGAGTGAGGTCAATCCGTGAGCACGCTTCCCTCCACCCCGCAGTCCGCTGAGTCGGCTATCGGCACCTCCCGCGTCAAGCGCGGCATGGCCGAGCAGCTCAAGGGCGGCGTGATCATGGACGTGGTCAACGCCGAGCAGGCGAAGATCGCCGAGGACGCCGGCGCCGTCGCCGTCATGGCCCTGGAGCGGGTCCCGGCCGACATCCGCAAGGACGGCGGGGTCGCCCGCATGTCCGACCCGAACATGATCGAAGAGATCATCGAGGCCGTCTCGATCCCCGTCATGGCCAAGTCCCGCATCGGCCACTTCGTCGAGGCCCAGGTCCTGCAGTCCCTCGGTGTCGACTACATCGACGAGTCCGAGGTGCTGACCCCGGCCGACGAGGTCAACCACTCCGACAAGTGGGCGTTCACCACCCCCTTCGTCTGCGGCGCCACCAACCTCGGTGAGGCCCTGCGCCGCATCGCCGAGGGCGCGGCCATGATCCGTTCCAAGGGCGAGGCCGGCACCGGCAACGTCGTCGAGGCCGTCCGCCACCTGCGCCAGATCAAGAACGAGATCGCCAAGCTGCGCGGCTTCGACAACAACGAGCTGTACGCCGCCGCCAAGGAGCTGCGCGCCCCGTACGAGCTGGTCAAGGAAGTCGCCGAGCTCGGCAAGCTCCCCGTCGTGCTGTTCTCCGCCGGTGGCGTGGCCACCCCGGCCGACGCCGCGCTGATGCGCCAGCTCGGCGCCGAGGGCGTCTTCGTCGGCTCCGGCATCTTCAAGTCGGGCGACCCGGCCAAGCGCGCCGCCGCCATCGTGAAGGCCACCACCTTCTACGACGACCCGAAGATCATCGCGGACGCCTCCCGCAACCTGGGCGAGGCCATGGTCGGCATCAACTGCGACACCCTGCCCGAGACCGAGCGTTACGCCAACCGGGGCTGGTAATGACGACTCCCACCATCGGTGTCCTGGCTCTCCAGGGCGATGTACGGGAGCACCTGATCGCCCTGGCCGCGGCTGACGCCGTGGCCAGGCCGGTCCGGCGTCCCGAGGAGCTCACCGAGGTCGACGCCCTGGTGATCCCCGGCGGCGAGTCCACGACCATGTCGAAGCTCGCCGTGCTGTTCGGCATGCTGGAGCCGCTGCGCGAGCGGGTGCGGGCCGGCATGCCGGTGTACGGCACCTGCGCCGGCATGATCATGCTCGCGGACAAGCTGCTCGACGGCCGTGAGGACCAGGAGACGCTCGGCGGCATCGACATGATCGTGCGCCGCAACGCCTTCGGCCGGCAGAACGAGTCCTTCGAAGCGAAGATCGACTTCGCGGGCATCGAGGGCGGCCCCGTGGAGGGCGTCTTCATCCGCGCCCCGTGGGTCGAGTCCGTCGGCGGCGCCGCCGAGGTGCTCGCCACGTACGACGGCCACACCGTCGCCGTGCGGCAGGGCAACGTGCTGGCCACCTCGTTCCACCCGGAACTCACCGGCGACGACCGCGTTCACGCGTACTTCGTCGACATGGTGCGCGCGGGGCTGTAATCAGGTCCCGGTAGGATCGGGTACGAACACTGTTGGTGACGCGAAGGAGACAGGCGGATGTCCGGCCACTCTAAATGGGCTACGACGAAGCACAAGAAGGCCGTGATCGATGCCAAGCGCGGCAAGCTCTTCGCGAAGCTGATCAAGAACATCGAGGTCGCGGCCCGGATGGGCGGCGCCGACATCGACGGCAACCCGACGCTCTTCGACGCCATCCAGAAGGCCAAGAAGAGTTCCGTCCCGAACAAGAACATCGACTCCGCGGTCAAGCGCGGCGGCGGCCTGGAAGCCGGCGGCGC
Source organism: Streptomyces sp. NPDC026522 (assembly GCF_055567555.1). Classification (NCBI taxonomy): domain Bacteria; kingdom Bacillati; phylum Actinomycetota; class Actinomycetes; order Kitasatosporales; family Streptomycetaceae; genus Streptomyces; species Streptomyces sp. NPDC026522. Next base: position 178,534 of record NZ_JBVHQF010000011.1, on the reverse strand, counting down.
CGACTACGAGACGATCATGTACGAAGGCTACGGCCCGAACGGTGTCGCGGTGCTCATCGAGTGCCTCACCGACAACCGCAACCGTGCCGCCTCCGACGTCCGCGTCGCCATGACCCGCAACGGCGGCTCGATGGCCGACCCGGGCTCGGTCTCGTACCTGTTCAACCGCAAGGGCGTCGTCGTGCTGCCCAAGGCCGGGCTCTCCGAGGACGACGTCCTGGAGACGGTGCTCGAAGCCGGTGCCGAAGAGGTCAACGACAACGGCGACACCTTCGAGATCATCAGCGAGCCCACCGACATGGTCGCGGTCCGCACCGCGCTCCAGGAGGCGGGCATCGACTACGACTCGGCCGACTCCAGCTTCGTCCCGACCATGCAGGTCGAGCTGGACGAAGAAGGCGCGCGCAAGATCTTCAAGCTGATCGACGCGCTGGAGGACAGCGACGACGTGCAGAACGTCTTCGCCAACTTCGACGTCTCGGACGAGGTCATGGAGAAGGTCGACGCCTGAGGCTGCGCCTTTCATCGTTGCGGCGACGGGCCGACGGGGACACACCCCGTCGGCCCGTCGTGCTGTCAGAGGCAGCGGTTAGTCTGGCGACTTCGACCGGCAATCGAGCAGCCGCGACGGTGAGCGACCGGCCCCGCGAGAGCGGCGGCGGTCCGGCCGCGAAGGGGGGAGGGCGAAGTGCGCGTACTCGGTGTGGACCCGGGGCTGACGCGGTGTGGCGTCGGCGTGGTCGAGGGAGTCGCCGGCCGTCCCCTCACGATGCTCGGCGTGGGAGTCGTACGGACGCCCGTGGACGCCGAGTTGGGACTGCGGCTCGTCGCCGTCGAACGCGGGATGGAGGAGTGGCTCGATGAGTACCGCCCCGAAGTCGTCGCCGTGGAGCGGGTCTTCAGCCAGCACAACGTCAGCACGGTGATGGGTACCGCCCAGGCGAGCGCCGTCGCCATGCTGTGCGCGGCCCGGCGCGGACTGCCGGTCGCCCTGCACACCCCGAGCGAGGTCAAGGCCGCCGTCACCGGTACCGGCCGGGCCGACAAGGCGCAGGTCGGGTCGATGGTGACCCGGCTGCTGCGGCTGCCGGCCCCGCCGAAGCCGGCCGACGCCGCCGACGCCCTCGCGCTCGCCATCTGCCACATCTGGCGGGCCCCCGCCCAGAACCGCCTCCAGCAGGCGCTCGCCCAGCATGCCTCCGCCGTGAAAGGCCGCCCCTCATGATCGCGTTCGTCAGCGGCCCGGTCGCCGCCCTCGCCCCGACCCTGGCCGTGATCGAGGTCGGGGGAGTGGGCATGGCCGTGCAGTGCACGCCCACCACCATCGCCGGCCTGCGCCAGGGCGAGCCGGCCCGGCTGGCCACCTCCCTGGTGGTGCGGGAGGACTCGCTCACCCTGTACGGCTTCGCCGACGACGACGAACGGCAGGTCTTCGAGCTGCTCCAGACCGCGAGCGGGGTCGGCCCCCGGCTCGCGCAGGCCATGCTCGGCGTCCACAGCCCCGACGCGCTGCGCCTGGCCGTGTCGACGGGGGACGAGAAGGCCCTGATGGCGGTCCCCGGCATCGGCAAGAAGGGCGCGCAGAAGCTGCTGCTGGAGCTCAAGGACAAGCTGGGCGCGCCGCTCGGCGCCGTCGTGGGGGCCCAGCGGGCCGCCGCGGCCGGCCCCGCCGCCTGGACGGAGCAGCTCGCCGCCGCGCTGATCGGCCTCGGGTACGCCTCCCGCGAGGCGGAGGAGGCCGTCACGGCGGTGACCCCGCAGGCGGAGGCCGCCATCGCGGCCGGCGGCTCGGCCCCGGTCCCGCAGCTGCTGCGCGCCGCTCTCCAGTCCCTGAACCGGGCCCGCTGACCCGGACACCGCCGCGGCCGGGCCGATGATCACCGTACGAACCGAGAAGGCAGACTGACACCGTGAACTGGGACGACGAGAGCGACCGCATTGTCGCGGCGGCGGCGGACGGCGAGGACACCGCCGTCGAGGCGGCCCTGCGCCCCAAGGACCTCGGGGAGTTCGTCGGCCAGGAGAAGGTCCGCCAGCAGCTGGACCTCGTCCTCAAGGCGGCCCGCCAGCGCGGCGCCACCGCCGATCACGTCCTGCTCTCCGGCGCGCCCGGACTGGGCAAGACCACCCTTTCCATGATCATCGCAGCCGAGATGGGCGCGCCCATCCGGATCACCTCCGGCCCCGCCATCCAGCACGCCGGCGACCTCGCCGCGATCCTCTCCTCCCTCCAGGAGGGCGAGGTGCTCTTCCTGGACGAGATCCACCGCATGTCCCGGCCCGCCGAGGAGATGCTGTACATGGCGATGGAGGACTTCCGCGTCGACGTGATCGTCGGCAAGGGGCCGGGCGCGACCGCGATCCCGTTGGAACTTCCGCCCTTCACCCTGGTCGGCGCGACCACCCGGGCCGGACTGCTGCCGCCGCCGCTGCGCGACCGGTTCGGCTTCACCGGGCACATGGAGTTCTACGCCCCCGAGGAGCTGGAACGCGTCATCCACCGCTCCGCCCGCCTCCTCGACGTGGAGATCGACACCGCCGGGGCCGCGGAGATCGCCGGACGCTCGCGCGGCACCCCGCGCATCGCCAACCGCCTGCTGCGCCGGGTCCGGGACTACGCCCAGGTGCGGGCCGACGGAGTGATCACCCGGGAGATCGCCGGTACCGCCCTCCAGGTCTACGAGGTGGACGCGCGCGGCCTCGACCGGCTGGACCGGGCCGTGCTGGAGGCCTTGCTCAAGCTGTTCGGCGGCGGCCCCGTCGGGCTGTCCACCCTCGCCGTCGCCGTCGGCGAGGAACGCGAGACCGTCGAGGAGGTGGCCGAGCCCTTCCTGGTCCGCGAGGGGCTGCTGGCGCGTACCCCGCGCGGCCGGGTCGCGACCCCGGCCGCATGGGCTCACCTGGGCCTTGTCCCGCCCGGGCACGGCGCCGGTGGATCAAGCGGACAACAAGGCTTGTTCGGGGCGTGACGGCGCGGAGGTTCGACCGCCCAGGAACCGCGGTGCCATGCTGGACGTTGTTCCATCGGTGCGGACTCGCCTAGACTCCGCCGATGCCGACCCTTCGGGTCGGTATGCCCACCCCCGTAGAAAAGGCCGCCTCCCGTGCGGTCGTGCGAAGGATCTCCGTCCCGTGAATCTCGTGACACTCCTCCCGTTCATCGTGCTCATCGGGGCGATGTTCCTGATGACCCGCTCCGCCAAGAAGAAGCAGCAGGCGGCCGCGCAGATGCGTGACCACCTCGCTCCCGGCACCGGCGTCCGCACCATCGGCGGCATGTACGCCACGGTCAAGGAGATCGGCGACGACACCCTCACCCTTGAGGTGGCCCCCGGTGTCCACGCGATCTACGCCAAGAACGCCATCGGCGCCGTCCTGGAGGACGCGGAGTACAACCGCATCGTCCACGGCATCACCGAGGAGCCGGCCGAGGACGCACCCGTCGTACCGGACGACGCCTCCTCGCTGACCGCGGGCGATGCGGACGGGCCGGCCAAGACCGACCTCTCCAAGCCCCAGGACGAGGCCCCCAAGCCCAGCCTGGACAAGAAGGACGAGCCCAAGGGCGACGAGCCGCAGGACGGCAAGACCGACGGCGAGACCGGCGCCAAGTAGCGGCCGGCCGGGGATCGCGGCGGCGCCCGACCGGCGCCCGGCGCGGTCCCCGTCAGCGACACTTCTGCGGGGGGCAGGGGTCCCCACCACACATTTCGTGGCCGTCCGCGCGCTGACCCGGCGCGGGGCGGTTGGACAGGGAGATACGACAAGGTGGCAGCACCGAAGAAGGGCCGGCGGCCCACGGGGGCTCAGGGGAGGCCGGGGCGCGCCCTGGCCGTCATCCTGATCGCGATGGTGGCGCTCACCGCGGGGATGTTCCTCACGAAGCAGACGACGCCCCGGCTGGGCATCGACCTCGCGGGCGGTACGAGCATCACGCTCAAGGCCAAGAGCGAGCCGGGCAAGCCGGACGCGGTCAACGAGACCAACATGAACACGGCGGTCGGCATCATCGAGCGCCGCGTCAACGGTCTCGGTGTTTCCGAGGCCGAGGTCCAGACGCAGGGCCGCGACCACATCATCGTGAACATCCCCCGGGGGATGAACGAGCAGCAGGCGCGTCAGCAGGTCGGTACCACCGCCCAGCTGTACTTCCGCCCCGTGCTCGCCTTCGCCGACGGCGCCCCGATCACCCCGCAGGGGACGCCCAGCCCGTCCACGAGCGGTGCTCCGAGCCCCTCCGCGAGCGGCTCCGGTGCCCCCAAGGCGGAGAGCGGCAAGCCCGGCTCCTCGGCCACCCCGTCGTCCAGCGCCACTTCCCAGGGACGTGTGCTCAGTGAGGCCCTCAAGGCCCCTGGCGCCCCCAGTCCCGCTCCCTCGCCCTCGGCGAGCGAGTCGAAGAAGGCAGACGACAAGGCGCCGACCCCCGTCCCGACCCCGTCGGGCGCCGACGCCGCCGTGGCGGACCTGCAGGCGAAGTTCGCCGCGCTGGACTGCAACGACGAGAAGCAGCGCGCCACGGTGGGCAAGGACGTCAAGCCCGAGGAGCCCACGCTCGCCTGTGGCCAGCGCGGTGCGACCTGGGGCAAGTGGGTGCTCGGCCCGGCCGCGGTCAACGGCCAGGACGTGGACAACGCCAAGGGCGTCATCAACCCGCAGAGCGCCCAGTGGATCGTGACGATGCAGTTCACGGACAAGGGCGCCGACAAGTTCGCCAAGATCACCGGTGAGCTCGCCACCAAGCAGTCCCCGCAGAACCAGTTCGCCATCGTGCTCGACGGCCAGGTCATCTCCGACCCGTCCGTGAGCCAGGCGCTGACCGGCGGCAGCGCCGAGATCTCGGGCGGTTTCACCCAGCAGTCCGCGCAGGACCTGGGCAACATGCTGTCGTACGGCGCGCTGCCGCTCTCCTTCCAGGAGGACAGCGTCACCACCGTCACCCCGGCGCTCGGCAGCGAGCAGCTCAAGGCCGGCCTCATCGCCGGCGCCATCGGCCTCGCGCTCGTCGTGATCTACCTGCTCGTCTACTACCGGGGCCTGGCCTTCATCGCCATCGTCAGCCTCATGGTGTCGGCGGTCCTCACCTACACGATCATGGCGCTGCTGGGGAAGGGCATCGGGTTCGCGCTGAACCTGCCCGCCGTCTGCGGTGCCATCGTCGCGATCGGCATCACGGCGGACTCGTTCATCGTGTACTTCGAACGCATCCGCGACGAGATCCGCGAGGGCCGCACCCTGCGTCCGGCGGTGGAGCGCGCGTGGCCGCGGGCCCGGCGCACCATCCTGGTCTCCGACTTCGTGTCCTTCCTCGCCGCCGCGGTGCTGTTCATCGTCACCGTCGGCAAGGTGCAGGGCTTCGCCTTCACGCTGGGTCTGACCACCCTGCTCGACGTGGTCGTGGTGTTCCTCTTCACCAAGCCCGTCATGACCCTGGTGGCGCGTACGAAGTTCTTCTCCGGCGGCCACCCGTGGTCCGGGCTGGACCCCAAGCGCCTCGGTGCCAAGCCGCCGCTGCGCCGGTCCCGTCGTACCGGTGGCGCAGCGACCGCCGCCGCCGTGCCCGCCCCCGTCGACGCAAAGGAGGCGTGAGATGTCGAAGCTGGGAGATCTCGGCGCCAGGCTGTACCGCGGTGAGGTCGGATACGACTTCGTCGGCAAGCGCTTTCTCTGGTACGGCGTTTCCATCCTGATCACCATCACGGCGATCGTGGCCCTGGCCGTACAGGGCCTCAACATGGGCATCGAGTTCAAGGGCGGCGCCGTCTTCACCACCCCGAAGACGGCCGTCTCGGTCGCCCACGTGACGGAGGACGCCAAGAAGGCCTCCGGCCACGAGGCGATCGTCCAGGAGCTCGGCACCGGCGGCATGCGGATCCAGATCTCGGGTCTGGGCACCGACGACGCGGCGGGCGTGAAGAAGCAGCTCGCCACCGACCTCAAGGTCGACGCGAACCAGATCAACGCCGACCTGGTCGGTCCCAGCTGGGGCGAGCAGATCGCGAACAAGGCCTGGACCGGCCTCGGCATCTTCATGGTCCTCGTGGTGCTCTACCTCGCCATCGCCTTCGAATGGCGGATGGCGGTGGCGGCGCTCGTCGCGCTGATCCACGACCTCACCATCACCGTCGGCGTGTACGCGCTCGTCGGCTTCGAGGTCACCCCGGGCACCGTGATCGGTCTGCTGACGATCCTCGGTTACTCCCTCTACGACACCGTCGTCGTCTTCGACGGACTCAAGGAGGGCTCGAAGGACATCACCAAGCAGACCCGCTACACCTTCAGCGAGGTCGCCAACCGCAGCATCAACGGCACGCTGGTCCGCTCGATCAACACCACCGTCGTGGCGCTGCTCCCGGTCGGCGCGCTGCTGTTCATCGGCGGCGGCTTCCTGGGCGCGGGCATGCTCAACGACATCTCGCTGTCGCTGTTCGTGGGCCTCGCGGCCGGTGCGTACTCCTCGATCTTCATCGCGACCCCGCTGGTCGTCGACCTCAAGGAGCGCGAGCCGGCGATGAAGGCGCTGCGCAAGCGGGTGCTCGCGAAGCGGGCGGCCGCGGCGGCCAAGGGCGAGTCCCCGGAGGAGGGCCCCGAGGCCGCGGACGGCCCGCAGGTCGTCGCGCAGGGCCAGGGCCCGGGGCGGCGGCGCCGGTGACCGCCTGTTCGACCGAGGTGCGCGAGCTGCTCCTCTCCAAGATCAAGGACGTCCCGGACTACCCCAAGCCGGGGGTGACGTTCAAGGACATCACCCCGCTGCTGGCCGACCCGAAGGCCTTCGCGGCCCTGACGGACGCGCTGGCGGCGCTGGCGGTGCGGTACGGCGCGACGAAGATCGTCGGGCTGGAGGCGCGCGGGTTCATCCTGGCGGCGCCGGTGGCCGTGCAGGCCGGGATCGGCTTCGTACCGGTGCGCAAGGCGGGCAAGCTGCCCGGAGCGACGCTCGGGCAGGCCTACGACCTGGAGTACGGGACCGCGGAGATCGAGGTGCACGCGGAGGACCTGGCCATCGGTGACCGGGTCATGGTCATCGACGACGTGCTGGCCACCGGTGGCACCGCGGAGGCTTCGCTCTCGCTGATCCGGCGGGCCGGAGCCGACGTCGCGGGGGTGGCGGTCCTGATGGAGCTGTCCTTCCTGCCCGGCCGCGCGAAGCTGGAGCCCGCCCTCGGCGGCGCCCCGCTGGACGCGCTGATCGTGGTCTGATCGGCCCCGCCCCACCACGGCGGCGGGCACCCGGGAACTCCCGGGTGCCCGCCGCTTTCGCGTACCGGCCCGCCGCCCGGGCCGGGGGGAGACTCGGAGAACGAGCGGACGCAACCCTCGCTACCATGGGTTATCCGGACCTGACCGGGGCCCCGGATCCTCCCCGGACTCCGTCCAGGGGACCCCCAGAGGAGCGCTCTTGCCAGACGAGGTCCAGCCACTCTCCGCCGCGCAGCCCGAACCGCAGGCCGAGCAGGCCGAGCAGGCCGCGGCGGCCGCCGCCACGCCCCCGCCCGCCCCGCCGGTCAAGCCCGCCCCGCCGGGCAAGCCCGGACCGCCGGTCAAGCCGGCTGCGGCGAAGCCGGCCGGGTCCTCCAACCGCGTGCGCGCCCGCCTCGCCCGCCTCGGGGTCCAGCGTTCGAACCCGTACAACCCGGTACTGGAGCCGTTGCTGCGCATAGTCCGCAGCAACGACCCGAAGATCGAGACGGCCACGCTGCGCCAGATCGAGCAGGCGTACCAGGTCGCCGAGCGCTGGCACCGCGGGCAGAAGCGCAAGAGCGGCGACCCGTACATCACCCACCCGCTCGCGGTGACCACCATCCTGGCCGAGCTCGGCATGGACCCGGCCACCCTGATGGCGGGTCTGCTGCACGACACCGTCGAGGACACCGAGTACGGACTCGAACAGCTCAGACGCGACTTCGGCGACGCCGTCGCCCTGCTCGTCGACGGCGTCACCAAGCTGGACCGGGTCAAGTTCGGCGAGGCCGCACAGGCCGAGACCGTGCGCAAGATGGTCGTGGCCATGGCCAAGGACCCCCGGGTGCTGGTCATCAAGCTCGCCGACCGCCTGCACAACATGCGCACCATGCGCTACCTCAAGCGGGAGAAGCAGGAGAAGAAGGCCCGCGAGACCCTGGAGATCTACGCCCCGCTGGCCCACCGGCTGGGCATGAACACGATCAAGTGGGAACTCGAAGACCTGTCCTTCGCGATCCTCTACCCCAAGATGTACGACGAGATCGTGCGGCTGGTCGCCGAGCGGGCCCCCAAGCGCGACGAGTACCTCGCGGTCGTCACCGACGAGGTGCAGGCCGACCTGCGGGCGGCCCGGATCAAGGCCACCGTCACCGGCCGGCCCAAGCACTACTACAGCGTCTACCAGAAGATGATCGTGCGCGGCCGCGACTTCGCCGAGATCTACGACCTGGTCGGCATCCGGGTCCTGGTCGACACCGTCCGCGACTGCTACGCGGCCCTCGGCACGGTGCACGCGCGGTGGAACCCGGTCCCCGGCCGGTTCAAGGACTACATCGCGATGCCGAAGTTCAACATGTACCAGTCGCTGCACACGACGGTCATCGGGCCCAGCGGCAAGCCGGTCGAACTCCAGATCCGCACCTTCGACATGCACCGCCGCGCCGAGTACGGCATCGCGGCGCACTGGAAGTACAAGCAGCAGACCGTCGCCGGCACCTCCAAGGTCCGCACCGACGTCCCGCAGGCCGCCAAGGGCAGCGCCGGCCAGGACACCGTCAACGACATGGCCTGGCTGCGCCAGCTGCTGGACTGGCAGAAGGAGACCGAGGACCCGGGCGAGTTCCTCGACTCGCTGCGCTTCGACCTCTCGCGCAACGAGGTCTTCGTCTTCACGCCCAAGGGCGACGTCATCGCGCTGCCGGCCGGCGCCACCTCGGTGGACTTCGCCTACGCCGTCCACACCGAGGTCGGCCACCGCACCATAGGGGCGCGGGTCAACGGGCGGCTGGTGCCGCTCGAATCGACCCTGGACAACGGCGACCTGGTCGAGGTGTTCACCTCCAAGGCCGAGGGCGCCGGTCCGTCCCGCGACTGGCTGGGCTTCGTCAAGTCGCCGCGCGCCCGCAACAAGATCCGCGCCTGGTTCTCCAAGGAGCGCCGCGACGAGGCCATCGAGCACGGCAAGGACGCCATCGCCCGGGCCATGCGCAAGCAGAACCTGCCGATCCAGCGGATCCTCACGGGCGACTCCCTCGTCACCCTCGCGCACGAGATGCGCTACCCCGACATCTCCTCCCTGTACGCGGCGATCGGCGAGGGCCACGTGGCCGCGCAGGGCGTCGTGCAGAAGCTGGTGCAGGCCCTCGGCGGCGAGGACGCGGCCAACGAGGACATCGAGGAGAGCGTCCCGGCCTCGCGCGGCCGCAAGCGCCGCGGCAGCGCCGACCCGGGCGTGGTCGTCAAGGGCGTCGACGACGTCTGGGTCAAGCTGGCCCGCTGCTGCACCCCGGTGCCCGGCGATCCGATCATCGGATTCGTCACGCGCGGCAGCGGCGTATCCGTCCACCGGGCCGACTGCGTCAACGTGGACTCGCTGTCCCAGCAGCCCGAGCGGATGCTGGAGGTCGAGTGGGCGCCCACCCAGTCCTCCGTCTTCCTGGTCGCCATCCAGGTCGAGGCGCTGGACCGGTCCCGGCTCCTGTCGGACGTCACCCGGGTCCTGTCGGACCAGCACGTCAACATCCTCTCGGCGGCCGTGCAGACCTCCCGCGACCGGGTGGCCACCTCCCGGTTCACCTTCGAGATGGGCGACCCGAAGCACCTGGGACACGTCCTGAAGGCCGTGCGGGGCGTCGAGGGCGTCTACGACGTCTACCGGGTCACCTCGGCCCGCAGACCGTGACCCCGGCGGCCACCGGTCCCCACACGCCGGTGGGCGCCACCCCCTCGGGGTGGCGCCCACCGTGCGGCAGGGCGTCGTCCGTCAGCCGCCGAACTCCTCCAGGCCCTTGAGCGCCTGGTCCAGCAGGGCCTGGCGGCCCTCCAGCTCACGGGCCAGCTTGTCGGCCTTCGTGTTGTTGCCCGCGGCGCGGGCCGCGTCGATCTGCTGGCGCAGCTTGTCGACCGCCGCCTGAAGCTGACCCGTCAGGCCGGCCGCACGCGCCCGCGCCTCCGGGTTCGTACGACGCCACTCGCCTTCCTCGGCCTCCTGGATGGCCCGCTCCACGGCGTGCATCCGGCCCTCGACCTTGGGCCGCGCGTCACGCGGCACGTGGCCGATGCCCTCCCAGCGCTCGTTGAGGGAGCGGAACGCGGCCCGGGCCGCCTTCAGGTCCGTCACCGGGACGAGCTTCTCGGCCTCCTCGGCCAGCTCCTCCTTCAGCTTGAGGTTCTCCACCTGCTCGGCGTCGCGCTCCGCGAAGACCTCGCTGCGGGCCGCGAAGAACACGTCCTGCGCACCGCGGAACCGGTTCCACAGGTCGTCCTCCGCCTCCCGCTGCGCGCGGCCCGCGGCCTTCCAGCTCTCCATCAGCTCGCGGTAGCGGGCCGCCGTCGGCCCCCAGTCCGTCGACTTCGACAGCGACTCGGCCTCCGCGACCAGCTTCTCCTTGGCCTTGCGGGCTTCCTCGCGCTGCGCGTCCAGCGAGGCGAAGTGCGCCTTGCGGCGCTTGGAGAACGCCGAGCGGGCGTGCGAGAAGCGGTGCCACAGCTCGTCGTCGGACTTGCGGTCCAGCCGGGGCAGGCCCTTCCAGATGTCCACCAGGGCACGCAGCCGCTCGCCCGCGCTGCGCCACTGGTCGCTCTGCGCCAGCTGCTCGGCCTCGGTGACCAGCGCGTCCTTGGCCGCACGGGCCTCGTCCGCCTGCTTGGCCTTCTGGACCTTGCGCTCTTCGCGCCGCGACTCCACCGTCGCGACCAGCTTGTCCAGCCGGACGCGCAGCGCGTCGAGGTCGCCCACGACGTGGTGCTCGTCCAGCTGCGTGCGCAGGTGGTCGATCGCCGTCTGGGCGTCCTTGGCGGACAGATCGGTGGTCCGCACCCGCCGTTCGAGGAGGCCGATCTCGACCACCAGGCCCTCGTACTTGCGCTCGAAGTAGGCCAGGGCCTCCTCAGGGGTGCCCGCCTGCCAAGAGCCGACGACCTGCTCGCCCTCGGCAGTACGCACGTACACGGTGCCGGTCTCGTCGACTCGGCCCCACGGGTCGCTGCTCACAGCGCCTCCTCCACCTGATGCCTCGCGAGGGGTTCGCCCCCGGGCATCGTCCACAGTTTCCTGGGGCGGGCCGCGCCCGCCCTGCACAACGCCAACATAGGCGACCGCCGGGCCGGCTGTCCGCATCCCGCACGACGCAATATCGACGTACGGGCGGGAGGCCGGCCGCGTCCGGCCGCCGCGCCGCCGGTCCCGGTCAGTTCTTGGTGACGGTGCCCTTCTCGATGGTCACGGGGTTCTTGGGAGCGCCGTCCTGGGCCCCGTCGGCCGTACCCGCCTTCGCGACGTCCTCCACGACCTTGAGGCCGGCCGCGTCGATCTTGCCGAACGGGGTGTACGAGGGGGCGAGCGGGCTGTCCTTGTACACGAGGAAGAACTGGCTGCCGCCGGTCCCGGGCTGGCCGGTGTTCGCCATGGCCACCGTGCCCGCCGGGTAGATCACCTGGCCCTGCTCGTTCGGCTTGCCCAGGGCGTCGAGGTTCTCGTCCGGGATGGTGTAGCCGGGGCCGCCCATGCCGGTGCCCTGGGGGTCGCCGCACTGGAGCACGAAGATGCCGCTGGTGACCAGGCGGTGGCACTTGGTGTTGTCGAAGAAGCCCTTGTCGGCGAGCGACTTGAACGAGTTGACCGTCTGCGGCGTCTTCGCCGCGTCCATCTCGAACTTGACGTCGCCCGCGCTCGTCTTGAGGTCGAAGGTGTACTTCGCCTTCTCGTCGATCGCCATCGCCGGGGGCGACTGCTTGGGGGTCGGGGACGCGGAGGGCGAGGGCGTGTCCGCAGCCTCGGTCTTCTTGTCCTTGGAGTCGAAGACACCGCCCGCCACCAGGCCGACCAGCGCCGCGACCACCACGGCCACGGCCGCGCCGGCCACCGCCGCGCGGCGGCGCGCCTTGCGCCGGGCCTCGGCCCGCCGCTTCTGCTGGCGCTCGTACTTCTCCCTGGCGAGCTGTCGCCGACGCTGATCGCTGCTGACCACCGGTCGTCTCCTTGTACGTCTCTGGTACCGCTGTCCGGGCTGGGATAGGCCGTACCGTATATGGGTTCGCTGTGTCATGAGCCGCGCCGGTAGGCTCTGAGCAGCGGCATCGCGCTCCGTGCGCGCCGCCCGAGCTCCCGCCGGACGACGATTGAGGACGAACGTGCTGATTGCCGGGTTCCCCGCAGGGGCCTGGGGGACCAACTGCTATGTGGTCGCCCCCGCCGCCGGTGAGGAGTGCGTCATCATCGACCCGGGCCACCAGGCCGCCCAGGGCGTCGAGGAGACGTTGAAGAAGCACCGGCTCAAGCCCGTCGCGGTCGTCCTCACCCATGGCCACATCGATCATGTGGCCTCGGTGGTCCCGGTGTGCGGAGCACACGACGTACCGGCCTGGATCCACCCCGAGGACCGCTACATGATGAGCGACCCGGAGAAGGCCCTCGGCCGCTCCATCGGAATGCCGCTCATGGGCGAGCTGACCATCGGCGAACCGGACGACGTCCGCGAGCTGACCGACGGAGCGGACCTCAAGCTGGCCGGGATGGACTTCGCGGTGGCCCACGCGCCCGGGCATACCAAGGGGTCGGTGACCTTCCGGATGCCCGAGGCGGCCGACATCCCGTCGGTGTTCTTCTCGGGCGACCTGCTCTTCGCCGGCTCCATCGGACGCACCGACCTGCCCGGCGGCTCCCACGCCGAGATACTCCGGTCGCTGGCCCGCGTGTGCCTGCCGCTGGACGACTCGACGGTGGTGCTGTCCGGCCACGGTCCCCAGACCACCATCGGGCGCGAGCGCGCGGCCAACCCGTACCTGCGGGACGTCGCCGCCGGCCTGGGGGACGGCACCGCCGCCCCACGACGAGGAATGTGACAAGACTTCCGTGAGCACCTTCAAGGCCCCCAAGGGCACCTACGACCTGCTGCCGCCCCGTTCCGCGACGTTCCTCGCGGTGCGCGAGGCGATTTCCGCACCGCTGCGGAACTCGGGCTACGGGTACGTGGAAACCCCCGGTTTCGAGGACGTCAAGCTGTTCTCCCGCGGCGTCGGCGAGTCCACCGACATCGTCAGCAAGGAGATGTACACCCTCACCACCAAGGGCGGCGACGAGCTGGCCCTGCGGCCCGAGGGCACCGCGTCCGTCCTGCGGGCGGCGCTCCAGGGCAACCTGCACAAGCTCGGCGGGCTGCCCGTCAAGCTGTGGTACTCCGGTTCGTACTACCGCTACGAGCGGGCGCAGGCCGGCCGCTACCGCCACTTCTCGCAGGTCGGCGCCGAGGCCATCGGCGCCGAGGACCCGGCGCTGGACGCCGAGCTGATCATCCTCGCCGACCAGGCGTACCGCACCCTCGGGCTGCGCAACTTCCGGATCCTGCTGAACTCGCTGGGCGACAAGGAGTGCCGCCCGGTGTACCGGGAGGCGCTCCAGTCCTTCCTGCGCGGGCTGGACCTGGACGAGGACACCGTGCGCCGGGCCGAGATCAACCCGCTGCGCGTCCTCGACGACAAGCGGCCCGAGGTGCAGAAGCAGCTCACCGGCGCCCCGATGCTGCGCGACTACCTGTGCGACGCCTGCAAGGCGTACCACGAGGAGGTGCGGGCGCTGGTCACGGCGGCCGGCGTCGCGTTCGAGGACGACGAGAAGCTGGTGCGCGGGCTGGACTACTACACCCGGACCACCTTCGAGTTCGTCCACGACGGTCTGGGATCGCAGTCCGCGGTGGGCGGCGGCGGCCGCTACGACGGCCTGTCCGAGATGATCGGCGGACCGGCGCTGCCGTCCGTGGGCTGGGCGCTCGGCGTGGACCGCACGGTGCTGGCCCTGGAGGCCGAGGGCGTCGAGCTGGACATCCCGGCGGCCACGTCGGTGTTCGCGGTGGCGCTGGGCGAGGCGAAGCCGGTGCTCTTCGGGCTGGTCACCGAGCTGCGCCGGGCGGGAGTCGCCGCCGACATCTCGTACGGCGGCAAGGGCCTCAAGGGCGCCATGAAGGACGCGAACCGCTCGGGTGCGCGCTTCGCGATCGTCGCGGGCGACCGGGACCTGGCCGAGGGCGTGGTGCAGCTCAAGGACATGGAGTCCGGGGATCAGAGCCCGGTGGCCGTGGCCCAGGTGGTCGAGGTGCTGCGGGCGAAGCTGGCCTGACGGCCGCCGCCCAGAGGGGGCGGGCCGGGGGAGTGTGCCCCGGCCCGCCCCCTCTGTCGTCGGCGGCCGCGGAAGTCCGTCCTTATCCACAACGAACGGCCCCGGACGGCCCCCGTACGGCACAATGGCCGGTGCTTGATGACCTTGCAGATGTGGAGCGGGCGGGATGACGACTACAGGCGCTGACGTGGGCACCGCCCGGACCTCCGGCGGCAGCCGGGCCCTGGCACTGCTCCTGGTGATCACCGGCGCGGCGGGGCTGCTGGCCGCCTGGGTGATCACCATCGACAAGTTCAAGCTGCTGGAGGACCCGAACTTCACGCCGGGCTGCAGCCTGAACCCGATCGTCTCCTGCGGCAACATCATGAAGAGCGAGCAGGCCGCCGTGTTCGGCTTCCCGAACCCGATGCTGGGGCTCGTGGCCTACGGGATCGTGATCTGCGTCGGCATGGGCCTGCTGGCCGGGGCGCGCTTCGGCCGCTGGTACTGGCTCACCCTCAACGCGGGCATGCTGTTCGGCGTCGGCTTCTGCACCTGGCTGATGTACCAGTCGCTGTACAACATCAACTCGCTGTGCCTGTGGTGCTGCCTGGCCTGGGTTGCCACGATCTTCATGTTCTGGTACGTGACCGCCCACAACGTGCGCACCCGGATGCTGCCGGCCCCCGGCTGGCTGCGGGGCTTCCTCGACGAGTTCCCCTGGGTGCTGCCCGTGCTGCACGTGGGGATCATCGGGATGCTGATCCTCACCCGCTGGTGGGACTTCTGGACCTCCTGACGACCCCGTGGCTGTCAGTGGCCTCGCATAGGCTTCCGGTGTGGAACCAGATCTCTTCACCGCCGCCGCCGAGGACCGCCAGGAGAAGGACCCGTCCAGCTCTCCGCTCGCCGTCCGCATGCGCCCGCGCACCCTGGACGAGGTCGTGGGCCAGCAGCACCTGCTCAAACCCGGCGCGCCGCTGCGGCGGCTGGTCGGGGAAGGCGCCGGGGGACCGGCCGGCGCCTCGTCGGTGATCCTGTGGGGCCCTCCCGGCACCGGGAAGACCACGCTCGCCTACGTGGTCAGCCAGGCCACGCAGAAGCGGTTCGTCGAACTGTCGGCGATCACCGCGGGCGTCAAAGAGGTACGCGCCGTCATCGAGGGCGCCCGCCGCGCCGCCGGCGGGTACGGCAAGGAAACCGTCCTCTTCCTCGACGAGATCCACCGGTTCAGCAAGGCGCAGCAGGACTCGCTGCTGCCCGCCGTCGAGAACCGCTGGGTGACCCTCATCGCCGCGACCACCGAGAACCCGTACTTCTCGATCATCTCGCCGCTGCTCTCGCGCTCCCTGCTGCTGACGCTGGAGCCGCTGACGGACGACGACCTGCGGGCGCTGCTGCGACGCGCGCTCACCGAGGAGCGGGGACTGGGCGGCGCCGTGACCCTGCCGGCCGACGCCGAGGCGCACCTGCTGCGCATCGCCGGGGGAGACGCCCGCCGGGCGCTGACGGCGCTGGAGGCCGGGGCCGGCTCGGCGATCGCCAAGGGCGAGCCGGAGATCACCCTCCAGACGGTGGAGGAGGCGGTCGACCGCGCCGCCGTCAAGTACGACCGGGACGGCGACCAGCACTACGACGTGGCGAGTGCGCTGATCAAGTCGATCCGGGGCTCGGACGTGGACGCGGCGCTGCACTACCTGGCCCGGATGATCGAGGCGGGCGAGGACCCCCGGTTCATCGCGCGGCGCCTGATGATCTCCGCGAGCGAGGACATCGGGCTGGCGGACCCGACGGCCCTGCCGCTCGCGGTCGCGGCGGCGCAGGCGGTGGCCATGATCGGCTTCCCGGAGGCGGCGCTGACCCTGTCCCACGCGACGATCGCCCTGGCGCTGGCCCCCAAGTCGAACACCGCGACGACGGCGATCGGCGCGGCCCTGGCCGACGTGCGGGCGGGCCTGGCCGGCGCGGTCCCCGCGCACCTGCGGGACGGGCACTACAAGGGCGCGGCCAAGCTCGGCCACGCGGTGGGGTACGTCTACCCGCACGACGTGCCGGGCGCGATCGCCGCCCAGCAGTACGCGCCGGACGAGGTCCAGGGCAAGCGGTACTACGAGCCGACGCGCTACGGCGCGGAGGCACGGTACGCGGACGTGGTGGAGAAGGTCCGCGAACGCCTGCGCGGCGAGCGCGGCTGACCCCCGCAGGGTGGATCTCCGCCCACCGCGGCCTCGGATACGATGGTCCACGGAAACCGGCGCCGCATCCGTGATCTCGATCACTGTGGTGGAGCCGGGATCCTGGGCGTGTGCGGCTGCCCCGGCAGCCGCGGAGTCCTTGGGAACAAGGAGGATCGCGCCCCCGTCCGGGGTGACGGCCGAAGCGGCCGGCTCTCCTGTCCCGCGCTGCGTCGGCTCCTGCCTGTCAGGAGCATCCGGCGACGTGGGGGATACTGAGGCGTTGGACTCTACGAGGGTTCGTACGCGTTCGGCTCCGGTGAGCTGCCGAACGCCTTCCCTGGGACGCGGCTGACCTTGCTTAACGTCGTCGAAAGCGGATTCCGTTTCGTTGGAACCCGAACTTCGGTGCGCACTGGGCAGGGGGATCCCATGTGGTCGAGACATTACGTCTTCCTCGTCAAGGTAAGCCTCACCTGACTACATGGAGGTAGGTTCCACGTGAACCAGAAGCGACCCAAGGTCAAGAAGTCGCGTGCCCTCGGCATTGCGCTGACCCCGAAGGCCGTCAAGTACTTCGAGGCCCGCCCCTACCCGCCGGGCGAGCACGGCCGTGGCCGCAAGCAGAACTCGGACTACAAGGTTCGTCTGCTCGAGAAGCAGCGTCTGCGCGCCCAGTACGACATCTCTGAGCGCCAGATGGCTCGCGCCTACGACCGCGCCAAGAAGGCCGAAGGCAAGACGGGCGAGGCGCTGGTCGTCGAGCTCGAGCGTCGCCTCGACGCCCTGGTCCTGCGTTCGGGCATCGCCCGCACCATCTACCAGGCCCGTCAGATGGTCGTTCACGGCCACATCGAGGTCAACGGTGCCAAGGTCGACAAGCCGTCGTTCCGCGTCCGCCCGGACGACGTGATCACGGTGCGCGAGCGCAGCCGCGAGAAGGTTCCGTTCCAGGTTGCCCGTGAGGGTGGCTACGCAGGCGAGGGCGAGACCCCCCGTTACCTGCAGGTCAACCTGAAGGCCCTGGCCTTCCGCCTGGACCGCGACCCGAACCGCAAGGAAATCCCGGTCATCTGCGACGAGCAGCTCGTCGTCGAGTACTACGCCCGCTGATCTTCCGGCGGCCGTAGTCTCACAGGCTGGTCAGCCCGCCGGTTCCCCCTCGGGGGAGCCGGCGGGCTTCCTGCTTTCCCGGGCCGGGCCGGTATTCCGGTACGGCCGGGGATCTCCGGCGCGATAGGGTCGGAGAAGACTTTTCATACGCAGTGATCAACGTGCAGAGAGCGGTGCAAACGTGTCCGGTGGAGAGGTGGCCGGGATCCTCGTGGCCGTCTTCTGGGCCATTCTCGTCTCCTTCCTCGCCGTGGCGTTGGTGAGACTGGCCCAGGTGCTCAAGGCGGCCACCAAGCTCGTCGCGGACGTGACCGAACAGGCCGTCCCGCTGCTGGCCGACGCCTCCACCACCGTGCGCTCCGCCCGCACCCAGCTCGACCGGGTCGACGCGATCGCGAGCGACGTCCAGGAGGTCACGTCCAACGCCTCCGCCCTGTCCTCGACCGTGGCCTCCACCTTCGGCGGCCCGCTGGTCAAGGTCGCGGCCTTCGGCTACGGCGTGCGCAAGGCCCTGGGCAAGACCGACGCCGAGCCCACCAAGACCCCCCGACGCACTGTGATCGTCGGCCGTACGGTGCCGGCCGCCCGGCGCCGGAAGCAGAAGGGCTGAGACCTCCGATGTTCCGCCGAGCCTTCTGGTTCACCGCCGGCGCAGCCGCCGGCGTGTGGGCCACCACCAAGGTCAACCGGCAGCTCAAGAAGCTGACCCCGGAGAGCCTCGCCGCGCAGGCCGCCGACAAGGCCGTCGAGGCGGGCCACCGCCTCAAGGACTTCGCCCTGGACGTCAAGGCGGGAATGACGCAGCGCGAAGATGAGCTGAACGACGCACTGGGACTGCACCAGGACCCCGACGAGGCGGCCCTGACCGGCAACGTCACCGCCCTGCCGGGGCCGCGCCGGATGCGGGCCATCGCGCTGGACCCGCACGACCAGACCACCCACCGCCCGAAACTCTCGTACAACCGGAATGAGGACCACTGATGGAGTCGGCTGAAATCCGCCGCCGCTGGCTGAGCTTCTTCGAGGAGCGCGGTCACACCGTTGTCCCTTCGGCGTCGCTCATCGCGGACGACCCGACTCTGCTGCTGGTCAACGCGGGCATGGTCCCCTTCAAGCCGTACTTCCTCGGCGAGACCAAGCCCCCGGCCCCCCGGGCCACCAGCGTGCAGAAGTGCGTCCGTACGCCGGACATCGAGGAGGTCGGCAAGACCACCCGCCACGGCACGTTCTTCCAGATGTGTGGCAACTTCTCCTTCGGCGACTACTTCAAGGAAGGCGCCATCAAGTACGCCTGGGAGCTGCTCACCAGCTCCGTGGCGGACGGCGGCTACGGCCTCGAGCCCGAGAAGCTCTGGATCACCGTCTACCTCGACGACGACGAGGCCGAGACGATCTGGCGCGAGAAGATCGGCGTTCCCGCCGAGCGGATCCAGCGCCTGGGCAAGAAGGACAACTTCTGGTCCATGGGCGTCCCCGGACCCTGCGGCCCCTGCTCCGAGATCAACTACGACCGCGGCCCCGAGTTCGGTGTCGAGGGCGGTCCCGCCGTCAACGACGAGCGGTACGTGGAGATCTGGAACCTGGTCTTCATGCAGTACGAGCGCGGCGCCGGCGACGGGAAGGAGGACTTCCCGATCCTCGGCGACCTGCCGTCGAAGAACATCGACACCGGCCTCGGCCTCGAACGTCTCGCCATGATCCTGCAGGGTGTGCAGAACATGTACGAGACCGACACCCTGCGCGTGGTCATGGACAAGGCCACCGAGCTGACCGGCGTCCGGTACGGCGCCGCGCACGACACCGACGTCTCGATGCGCGTGGTCGCCGACCACATCCGCACCTCCGTGATGCTCATCGGTGACGGCGTCACCCCGGGCAACGAGGGCCGCGGCTACGTGCTGCGCCGCATCATGCGCCGCGCCATCCGCAACATGCGCCTCATGGGTGCCACGGGTCCGGTCGTCCACGACCTCGTGGACGTCGTGATCAACACGATGGGGCAGCAGTACCCGGAGCTCGTCACCGACCGCAAGCGCATCGAGACCGTCGCCCTCGCCGAAGAGGCGGCCTTCCTCAAGGCGCTCAAGGGCGGCACGAACATCCTCGACACCGCCGTGACCGAGACCAAGGCCGCCGGCGGCACCGTCCTCTCCGGCGACAAGGCGTTCCTGCTCCACGACACCTGGGGCTTCCCGATCGACCTCACCCTGGAGATGGCCTCCGAGCAGGGCCTCGCCGTGGACGAGGCCGGGTTCCGCCGCCTGATGCAGGAGCAGCGCGACCGCGCCAAGGCGGACGCCAAGGCCAAGAAGACCGGTCACGCCGACGTGTCCTCGTACCGGGAGATCGCCGACAGCGCCGGCGCCACCGAGTTCACCGGCTACGCCACCACGCAGGGCGAGTCCACCATCGTCGGCCTGCTGGTCAACGGCGTCTCCGCGCCCGCCGCCTCCGAGGGCGACGAGGTCGAGGTCGTCCTCGACCGCACCCCCTTCTACGCCGAGGGCGGCGGCCAGCTCGCCGACCAGGGCAGGATCAAGCTCGACTCCGGCGCCGTCATCGAGGTCCGCGACGTCCAGCAGCCCGTCCCCGGTGTCTCCGTGCACAAGGGTTCGGTGCAGGTGGGCGAGGTGACGGTGGGCGCCTCCGCCTACGCCGCCATCGACGTCCGGCGCCGCCGGGCCATCGCCCGCGCCCACTCCGCCACGCACCTGACCCACCAGGCGCTGCGCGACGCCCTCGGCCCGACGGCCGCCCAGGCCGGTTCCGAGAACTCGCCCGGCCGGTTCCGCTTCGACTTCGGCTCGCCGAACGCCGTCCCCGGCACCGTCCTCACCGACGTCGAGCAGAAGATCAACGACGTGCTCTCCCGGGAGCTCGACGTCACCGCCGAGATCATGAGCATCGACGAGGCGAAGAAGCAGGGCGCGATCGCCGAGTTCGGCGAGAAGTACGGCGAGCGCGTGCGCGTCGTGACGATCGGCGACTTCTCCAAGGAGCTGTGCGGCGGCACGCACGTCGGCAACACCAGCCAGCTCGGCCTGGTCAAGCTGCTCGGCGAGTCCTCCATCGGTTCCGGGGTGCGCCGCGTCGAGGCCCTGGTGGGCGTGGACGCGTACAACTTCCTCGCCAAGGAGCACACGGTCGTCGCCCAGCTCCAGGAGCTGGTCAAGGGCCGTCCCGAGGAGCTGCCGGAGAAGATCGCCTCCATGCTCGGCAAGCTGAAGGACGCCGAGAAGGAGATCGAGAAGTTCCGCGCGGAGAAGGTGCTCCAGGCCGCCGCCGGGCTCGCCGAGAACGCCCAGGACATCCGCGGCGTGGCCCTCGTGGTCGGCCAGGTGCCGGACGGCACCGGCGCCGACGACCTGCGCAAGCTGGTGCTCGACGTGCGCGGTCGCATCCAGGGCGGCCGGCCGGCCGTCGTGGCCCTGTTCACCGTGGCGAACGACCGGCCGCTGACGGTCATCGCCACCAACGAGGCCGCCCGCGAGCGCGGTCTCAAGGCCGGTGACCTGGTCCGCGCCGCTGCC
Source organism: Streptomyces sp. NPDC026522 (assembly GCF_055567555.1). NCBI lineage: Bacteria > Bacillati > Actinomycetota > Actinomycetes > Kitasatosporales > Streptomycetaceae > Streptomyces > Streptomyces sp. NPDC026522. The sequence continues at coordinate 157,445 of NZ_JBVHQF010000011.1, read as the reverse complement.
AAGACCCTCGGCGGCGGCGGTGGCGGCAAGCCCGACGTGGCCCAGGGCGGCGGCCAGAACCCGGCCGCCGTGCCGGAGGCCATCGCCGCGGTCGAGCGCCTCGTCGCCGAGACGGCCTGACGATGACACTGCGCCGCGGCCGCCGACTGGCCATCGACGTCGGGGACGCCCGGATCGGGGTCGCTTCCTGCGACCCCGACGGGGTACTGGCCACACCGGTGGAAACCGTGCCGGGCCGGGACGTCCCGTTCGCCCACCGGCGGCTGCGGCAGCTCGTGCAGGAGTACGAGCCGCTCGAAGTCGTGGTCGGCCTGCCCCGCTCGCTCAGCGGGCGGGAGGGGCCGGCCGCGGCCAAGGTGCGCGCCTTCGCGGGCGAACTCGCCAAGGGCATCAAGCCGGTGACGGTCCGTCTGGTGGACGAGCGGATGACGACGGTCACCGCGGCCCAGGGGCTGCGGGCCTCCGGAAAGAACGCCAAGAAGGGCCGCGCGGTCATCGACCAGGCGGCCGCCGTGGTGATCCTGCAGAACGCTCTTGAGACCGAACGGGTATCAGGTAATCCGCCCGGTGAGTGCGTCGAAGTGGTTGTCTGATCGCGATACGGTAACGTTCCGCGCGATGTGGCGGCATTCGAACAGCCGTCGCCCACCACTTCAGAGGCGGAACCGGGTGCCGCGGCAACGAAGCCGCTGCCTCCGTCTCGCGGCTCTAGGGGACCGATGACTGAGTATGGCCGGGGCCGCGCCCCCGAACCGTGGCACCCCGAGGACCCCCTGTACGGGGACCAGGGGTGGAACGGGCATCCGGCCCAGCAGGGTCAGATGCCTTACGCCGGTGGCCCGCAGCAGCAGTACGCGCAGGCGCCCCAGCTCCAGGACCCGCAGTTCCCGGACCCGCAGCAGTACCAGCAGCGCCCGGACCAGTTCCAGCAGCAACAGCAGCACCAGCAGGAGGGCTACCTCCCGCACCAGCAGTACCAGCCGAACGACCAGCCGCAGCCGCAGCCGGCGTACGGGGGCCAGCCCTGGGACACCGGCCAGGGCCAGTACGCGGGCGCGCCCGCGCCGGTGGACCCGTACGCGGGTGCGGACCCGTACGCCCAGCAGACCGGCGGCGGCTTCCCCGGCGAGGCCCCCGACCTGTACGGCACCCCGGAGGCCTTCCCGCCGCCGGTACCCCCGAGCCGGCGCCACCTGGAGCCGGAGCCGGGGAGCCGGGACGGCGACGTCCTGACCGAGGACCCCGAAGAGGAGCCCGAGCTCCCGGCGAGCGACGACGACGGCCGCCCCGGCGGCAGAGGCCGCCGCTCGGGCCGCTCGAAGAAGGCCGAACCCAAACGCCGCGGGATGTCCTGCCTGATCGCGGCCGTGGTGGTCACGGCGGTGCTCGGCGGTGGCGGCTACTACGGCTACACCTTCATCAAGGAGCGGTACGGCCCCGGCGAGGACTACGCGGGCTCGGGCCTCGAAGAGACGGTCGACGTCGAGATCCCCAAGGGCGCCACCCTCGGCCAGATGGGCAGCATCCTGGAGAAGGCCGGTGTCGTCGCGAGCGCCAAGGCGTTCGTGAGCGCCGCGAACACGCCCAAGGGCAAGGGCATCCAGCCGGGTACCTACCCGCTGAAGAAGAAGATGTCCGCCGCGGCCGCGGTCGCGCTGATGACGGACCCCTCGAAGCTGAACGTGATCATCGTCCCCGAGGGCAAGCGGAACGTCGACGTCTACGCGATGATCGACAGCAAGCTCGACAAGCCGCCGGGCACCACGCAGGACATCGCCAAGCGCGAGGCCAAGAACCTGGGCCTGCCGGCCTGGGCCGCCAGCAACCCGAAGATCATGGACCCGCTCGAAGGGTTCCTGTACCCGACGCGCTACGACCTGACCAAGAACATGTCCCCCGAGGTCCTGCTCAAGCAGATGGTCAAGAACGCGAGCGACAAGTACGCGGCACTCGGCCTCGAAGCCAAGGCCAAGGACCTCGGGTTGGAGAATCCCCTCCAGGTCGTCACCGTTGCCAGCCTGGTCAACGCCGAAGGCATGAACCACGACGACTTCAGGAAGATGTCGGACGTCATCTACAACCGCCTGAAGAAGACCAACGACGTCACCAACCAGAAGCTCGAATTCGACTCGACGATCAACTACCTCAAGGGCACGAGCAACATCAACGTCTCCCGCGCCGAGACCAAGACGCTCGACCACCCCTACAACACCTACTTCTACAAGGGTCTGCCGCCGGGTCCCATCGGCAACCCCGGCTCCGACGCCCTGAACGCGTCGCTCAACCCTGATCGGGGCGGTTGGATGTTCTTCGTGTCGGTCGACGGCCAGAAGACGACCTTCACCAAGACGTTTGCCGAGCACGAGAAACTGGTCGCGGAGTTCAACGACCGGCAGAAGCAGAAGAACGGCGGATAGCAGTACATGTCACGCATACGGGCCGCGGTGCTGGGTTCGCCCATCGAGCACTCCCTCTCCCCGGTGCTGCACCGCGCCGCGTACCGGGAGCTCGGCCTCGCCGACTGGTCCTACGACCGGTTCGAGATCGACGAGGCCGCGCTCCCCGGGTTCCTGGCCGGCCTCGGGCCGGAGTGGGCCGGGCTGTCGCTGACCATGCCGCTCAAGCGGGCCGTCATCCCGCTGCTCGACGGCGTCAGTGACACCGCGGCCTCCGTCGAGGCCGTCAACACCGTCGTCCTCACCGAGGACGGCCGCCGCCTCGGCGACAACACCGACATCCCCGGCATCGTGGCCGCGCTGCACGAGCGCGGCGTCGAGAAGGTCCCGGCCGCCGCGATCCTCGGCGCCGGCGCCACCGCCTCCTCGGCGCTGGCCGCCCTCGCGCGGATCTGTACCGGCGAGGTCACCGCGTACGTCCGCTCCCGCGCCCGGGCCGACGAGATGCGGCAGTGGGGCGAGCGGCTCGGCGTCGACGTCCGCACGGCCGACTGGTCGCGGGCGGCCGAAGCGCTGGCCGCGCCGCTGGTCATCGCCACCACCCCGGCCGGCGCCACGGACGAGCTGGCCCCCGCCGTGCCCACCGCCCCCGGAACCCTGTTCGACGTCCTGTACGACCCCTGGCCGACCGTGCTGGCCGCCGCGTGGTCCGACCGGGGCGGCGCCCTGGTCGGCGGGCTCGACCTGCTCGTCCACCAGGCCGTGCTCCAGGTCGAGCAGATGACCGGCCGCACGCCCGGCCCGCTCGCCGCCATGCGGGCCGCCGGAGAGCGGGCCCTCGCCGCCCGCTAGGGTTGCCACCGGCGGTGTCCGGGGCGAGGGGGGTTCGGGTGGACGCGATCGGGACCGGTCAGGCGCTGGCATCCAAGTGGGATGCGGCGTACGGCGTCGTGGTGTTGGTCCGGGTGCTGCTCGGCACGCTTCCGGCCTGGGCGAAGTGCACCATCGGCGCGCTCCTGGCCGCCGCGGCCCTCTGGGAGGGTTTCCAGTGGTGGCGCCGGCGTGGGACGGCCGTCCGATAGCTGGACCGGAGCGCGGTGTACCGGTGCGGACGTGGGAGGATCGGGTACGGCGGGTCCGGGCCGCGCACCCGGGTCGCGCCGTGGCTGTACCAGGCGCGAGCATGAGGAGCATCGTTGAGCAGGTTGCGTTGGCTGACCGCAGGAGAGTCGCACGGACCGGCCCTGGTGGCGACGCTGGAGGGCCTTCCCGCCGGCGTCCCGGTCACCACCGAGCTGGTGGCCGACCACCTGGCCAGGCGCCGGCTCGGCTATGGCCGCGGTGCCCGGATGAAGTTCGAGCAGGACGAGGTCACCTTCCTCGGCGGCGTCCGGCACGGGCTCTCCCTCGGGTCCCCCATCGCGGTCATGGTGGGCAACACCGAGTGGCCCAAGTGGGAGACGGTCATGTCGGCCGACCCCGTGGACCCCGCCCTCCTCAAGGACACCGGCCGTAACGCGGCGCTGACCCGCCCCCGTCCCGGCCACGCCGACCTCGCCGGCATGCAGAAGTACGGCTTCGACGAGGCCCGCCCGATCCTGGAGCGCGCCAGCGCCCGGGAGACGGCCGCCCGCGTGGCCCTCGGCGCGATCGCCCGGTCCTTCATCAAGGAGACCGCCGGCATCGAGATCGTCTCGCACGTGGTCGAACTCGCCGCCGCCAAGGCCCCGTACGGCGTCTACCCGACCCCCGCCGACGTCGAGAAGCTCGACGCCGACCCGGTGCGCTGCCTCGACGCCGACGCCTCGAAGGCGATGGTGGCCGAGATCGACCAGGCCCACAAGGACGGCGACACCCTCGGCGGCGTCGTGGAGGTGCTCGCCTACGGCGTCCCCGTCGGCCTCGGCTCGCACGTGCACTGGGACCGCCGGCTCGACGCGCGCCTCGCGGCGGCGCTCATGGGCATCCAGGCCATCAAGGGCGTCGAGGTCGGCGACGGCTTCGAGCTGGCCCGGGTGCCCGGCTCCCAGGCCCACGACGAGATCGTCAGCACCCCCGAGGGCCTCAAGCGCACCACCGGCCGCTCCGGCGGCACCGAGGGCGGTCTGACCACCGGCGAGCTGCTGCGCGTGCGCGCCGCGATGAAGCCCATCGCGACGGTGCCGCGCGCGCTCGCCACCGTCGACGTCGCCACCGGCGAGGCGACCGTCGCCCACCACCAGCGCTCCGACGTCTGTGCCGTCCCGGCCGCGGGCATCGTCGCCGAGGCCATGGTGGCGCTCGTCCTGGCCGACGCCGTCGTGGAGAAGTTCGGCGGCGACTCCGTCCCCGAGACCCGCCGCAACGTCCGCTCGTACCTCGACAACCTGCAGATCCGGTGACCGGCGGCCCCCTGATCGTCCTCGTCGGACCGATGGGATCCGGCAAGTCCACGGTGGGCGGACTCCTCGCCGAGCGGCTCGGCGTCCCCTACCGGGACACCGACGCCGATATCGTCGCCGCCGAGGGCCGCGAGATCGCGGACCTCTTCGTGGACGAGGGCGAGCCGTACTTCCGTGAGCTGGAGCGGCGGGCGGTCGCGGCCGCCGTCGCCGAGCACACCGGAGTCCTCGCGCTCGGCGGCGGCGCGGTCCTCGACCAGGGCACCCGCGAGCTGCTCGCGGGCCTGCCCGTCGCCTACCTGTCGATGGACGTCGAGGAAGCGGTACGGCGCGTCGGCCTCGGCGCCGCGCGCCCGCTGCTCGCCGTCAACCCGCGCCGCCAGTGGCGCGAGCTGATGGACGCCCGGCGCCACCTGTACACCGAAGTCGCGCGCGTCGTGGTGACCACTGACGACCGCACCCCCGAAGAGGTCGCCCAGGCGGTCCTCGACGCTCTGGAGTTGAAGGACGTATGACAGACCAGGTGACGCGGATCAACGTCGGCGCCAGCGCCGGACACGACGCGTACGACGTGCTGGTCGGCCGGCAGCTGCTCGGTGAGCTCGGCGCGCTGATCGGTACGAAGGCCCAGCGCGTGGCCGTGATCCACCCCGAGGCGCTGGCCTCGACGGGTGAGGCGCTGCGGGACGACCTGGCGGCGCAGGGCTACGAGGCCGTCGCCATCCAGGTGCCGAACGCCGAGGAGGCCAAGACCGTCGAGGTCGCGGCGTACTGCTGGAAGGCGCTCGGCCAGTCCGGGTTCACCCGCACCGACGTGATCGTGGGCGTGGGCGGCGGCGCCACCACCGACCTCGCGGGCTTCGTCGCGGCGAGCTGGCTGCGCGGCGTGCGCTGGATCGCGGTCCCCACCACCGTGCTGGCCATGGTGGACGCGGCCGTCGGCGGCAAGACCGGCATCAACACCGCCGAGGGCAAGAACCTCGTCGGCGCCTTCCACCCGCCGGCCGGGGTGCTCTGCGACCTCGCGGCCCTGGAGTCGCTGCCGGTCCACGACTACGTCAGCGGCCTCGCCGAGATCATCAAGGCCGGGTTCATCTCGGACCCGGTGATCCTCGACCTGATCGAGGCGGACCCCGGGGCGGCCCGTACGCCGACCGGACCGCACACCGCCGAGCTCATCGTACGGTCGATCCGGGTCAAGGCGGACGTGGTCTCCAGCGACCTCAAGGAAGCCGGGCTGCGGGAGATCCTCAACTACGGCCACACGCTCGCGCACGCCATCGAGAAGAACGAGCGCTACAAGTGGCGCCACGGCGCGGCCGTCTCCGTCGGCATGGTCTTCGCCGCCGAACTCGGCCGGCTCGCGGGCCGGCTGGACGACGCGACCGCGGACCGGCACAAGGCGGTGCTCGCCTCCGTCGGGCTGCCGCTGACCTACCGGGGCGACCAGTGGCCCAAGCTGCTGGAGACCATGAAGCTCGACAAGAAGTCCCGCGGCGACCTGCTGCGCTTCATCGTGCTCGACGGGCTGGCCAAGCCGACGGTCCTGGAGGGCCCGGACCCGGCGGTGCTGTTCGCCGCCTTCGGCGAGGTCGCCGCGTGAGCCGGCCCGTCCTGGTGCTGAACGGCCCGAACCTGGGCCGGCTCGGATCGCGCGAGCCCGACGTGTACGGGGCCACCTCGTACGCCGGGCTGGTGGAGAGCTGCCGGGCGGTGGGCGCGGAGCTCGGCTTCGAGGTCGAGGTCCGCGAGACCAACGACGAGGGCGAGCTGGTCCGCTGGCTGCACGAGGCGGCCGACGGCAAGATCCCGGTCGTGATCAACCCGGGCGCCTTCACGCACTACTCGTACGCCATGCGCGACGCCGCCGCGCAGCGCACCGCTCCGCTGATCGAGGTGCACATCTCCAACCCGTACGCCCGCGAGGAGTTCCGGCACACGTCGGTCATCGCCTCGGTGGCCACGGGTACGGTGGCGGGCTTCGGCATCGGCTCGTACCGGCTGGCGCTGCGGGCGCTGGCGGACGAGGTCGACGCCTGAGCCGGTCCCGGCCCACCCCGGCGCGCGTCCCGCCGCGGGGTGGGCCGGGTCCGGTCCGCAGTCAGATAACGTTCTCGCATCAGTCGGGCCGGAACGAGACGGAGTGGCAGCGGATGCAGCAAGAAGTGGGGGGCGGCGGCTGGGGGCAGTCGGGACAGCACCCGCAGGCACCCCCGCAGCCGCCGATACCCCCGGCGCCGGGCTGGCCCGGGTCCGGGCAGCCCACGCCGTCCGCCCGGCCCCCGGCGCCGGAGAGCGGATACGTTCCGCTGCCGCCCGCGCAGCCGCCGTCGCCGGACGCCACCGGGCACATCCCGCTGCCGCCGGCGGTCGCCCCCGGCACCGGCGCGGCCACCCTCGCGGTACTGCTGATCGGCCCGGCGGGCGCGGGCAAGACGACCGTGGCCCGGCACTGGGCCGCCACCCGGCCGGTGCCGACCGCGCACGTCAGCCTGGACGACGTCCGCGAATGGGTCTGCTCGGGCTTCGCCGACCCCCAGGCGGGCTGGAACGACCACTCCGAGGCCCAGTACCGCCTCGCGCGCCGCACCTGCGGCTTCGCCGCCCGTAACTTCCTGGCGAACGGCATCTCCTGCATCCTGGACGACGCCGTCTTCCCGGACCGGCCCGTGGTGGGGCTGGGCGGCTGGAAGCGGCACGTGGGGCCCGCCCTGCTGCCGGTCGTCCTCCTGCCCGGCCTGGAAGTCGTCCTGGAGCGCAACGCGGCCCGGTCCGGGAACCGCCGGCTCTCCGACGAGGAGGTCGCCCGGATCCACGGGCGGATGGCCGGCTGGTACGGATCCGGTCTGCCGATCATCGACAACTCCCAGCTCGACGTGGAGGGGACGGCCCGCGCACTGGACGAGACGCTGGCCCGGGTCATCGGGCCGCCCGCCCACTGACGGCCCCGGACGGCTGCGCTCGTCAGGCCGGATCGGCGGTCCGCTCGTACGCTCGAATACATGTCAGACGTGTACGCGGCCCGTCGGGCCCTGCTTCGCGACCGCTGCGCCGCCGCGGGCAATGCCGCCGCGCTGATCACGCGTCCGGCGAACGTCCGCTACCTCACCGGCGCCGCCCCGCCGGGGGCCGTCCTGCTGGTCGGTACGGCCGATGACATGCTGTTCTGCGCCGGGCCGCCGACCGGGGAGAACGACGAGGGCCGCCTGGACGAACACCTGCGGGTCACGGTGCTGGGCGTCCCGGGCGGGGACCCCGCCGTGGCCGCGGCCGATCTGGCCGCCTCCGCACAGGCCGACTCCCTCGCGGTCGAGGAGCACCACATCACCGTCGCCCGGCACCGGGCGCTGCACTCCGTCGCGCCGAAGCTGCGCCTGGCGGACCTCGGGCCGTCCGTGGAGCAGCAGCGCCTCGTCAAGGACGAGGAGGAGATCGCCTGCCTGCGCATCGCCGCCGAGATCGCCGACCAGGCCCTCGGCGAGCTCCTGGAGTCGATCCTGGTCGGCCGCACGGAGCGGCACCTCGCGCTGGAGCTGGAACGCCGGCTGGTCGACCACGGGGCGGACGGCCCCGCCTTCCCCACCTCCGTCGGCACCGGCCCGCACTCCGGGCGCTCCCGGCACCGGCCCTCCGACCGCCGGGTCGAGGAGGGTGATTTCCTGTCCGTTTGCCTCGGCGCGAACTACCGGGGCTACCGCTGCGAGATCGGCCGTACGTTCGTGATCGGCACCACCCCGGCCGGGTGGCAGATCGAGCTGTACGACCTCGTGTTCGCCGCCCAGCGGGCCGGCCGGGAGGCGCTCCTGCCGGGCGCCGCCTACCGCGACGTCGACCACGCGGCGCGCTCCGTCATCGACTCGGCGGGGCACGGCGAGGCGCTGGCAGCGTCCACCGGACACGGCGTCGGCCTCGAAATCGACGAGGACCCGCAGCTTGCACCTACGGCCATGGGTAAACTGGACGCTTGCGTGCCGGTCACCGTCGAACCGGGGGTTCACCTCCCGGGCCGGGGAGGTGTCCGGATCGATGACACGCTCGTCGTACGCCCCGAGGCGGACGGCGGTCCAGAGCTACTCACCATTACGACCAAGGAGCTGCTCGCGCTCTAGCCCGCTCGGCCGGGCTGTGCGCGCACCCGTGGTCTTCCAGTGCAGGAGATTCCGCAACCGTGGCTTCCACGAACGACCTCAAGAACGGCATGGTGCTGAAGCTCGACGGGGGCCAGCTCTGGTCCGTCGTCGAGTTCCAGCACGTCAAGCCCGGCAAGGGCCCGGCCTTCGTGCGCACCAAGCTCAAGCACGTGCTCTCCGGCAAGGTCGTCGACAAGACCTTCAACGCCGGCACCAAGGTCGACACGGCCACGATCGACCGCCGTGACATGCAGTTCTCGTACATGGACGGCGAGTACTTCGTGTTCATGGACATGGAGACCTACGACCAGCTGATGGTCGACCGGAAGGTCGTCGGCGACGCCGCCAACTTCCTCATCGAGGGCTTCACCGCCTCCGTGGCCCGCCACGAGGGCGAGGTGCTCTACGTCGAGCTGCCGGCCGCCGTCGAGCTGGTCATCCAGCACACCGACCCGGGCGTCCAGGGCGACCGCTCCACCGGCGGCACCAAGCCGGCGACGCTGGAGACGGGCCACGAGATCCAGGTCCCGCTCTTCGTCTCCACCGGTGAGAAGATCAAGGTCGACACCCGCACCAGCGACTACCTCGGCCGGGTGAACAGCTAACCGTGGCTGCCCGGAGCAACGCGCGAAAGCGCGCTTTCCAGATCCTCTTCGAGGCCGATCAGCGCGGCGTGTCCGTGCGCGAGGTCCTCGCGGACTGGATCCGCCACGCGCGGTCGGACGACCGGCAGCCGCCGGTCAACGCGTTCACGATGGACCTTGTCGAGGGGTACGCCGACAAGGTGAACCGCATCGACGACCTGATCGTCACCTACGCCGTGGACTGGGACCTCGACCGCATGCCGGTCGTGGACCGGAACATCGTGCGGCTGGGCGCGTACGAGCTGATCTGGGTGGACGACACCCCGGACGCCGTGGCGATCGACGAAGCGGTCCAGCTGGCCAAGGAGTTCTCCACGGACGAGTCGCCCTCGTTCGTGAACGGACTGCTGGGCCGGTTCAAGGACCTCAAGCCGAGCCTGCGCCGCGAGTAGTCGGCGGCGAACCGGCACAACGGAGGGCCCGCGGCGCGTTACGGCGCCGCGGGCCCTCCGTTGTGCGGGGTCCGTAGGGTCGCCCACCCACCCCATACGAACGGCGGGTGCCGGACCCCCCGAGGGAGGCCCGGCACCCGCCGGTAACGTTTCTGCTGGGCCTGGGCCCGGTGGGACTAGGCGTCCTCGTGGGCCACGGCGCGCCGGGCGTCCGCGTCCAGCACGCCCCAGCTGATGAGCTGCTCGGTCAGGACCGAGGGGGACTGGTCGTAGATGACCGCCAGGGTGCGCAGGTCGTCCTGGCGGATCGAGAGCACCTTGCCGTTGTAGTCGCCGCGCTGGCTCTGGATCGTCGCGGCGTAGCGCTGGAGCGGGCCGGCCTTCTCGGCGGGCACGCCCGCCAGCCGCTCCAGGTCGAGGCGCAGCTTCGGCGGCGGCTCGGCCGCTCCGCCCGGGGTGGTGCCCGGCAGGAGTTCCTGCACCGGAACCCCGTAGAAGTCCGCCAGCTCGGCGAGGCGCTGGACGGTCACGGCGCGGTCCCCGCGCTCGTACGAACCGACCACCACGGCCTTCCACCGGCCCTGGGACTTCTCCTCGACACCGTGGAGGGAGAGGCCCTGCTGGGTGCGGATGGCGCGGAGCTTGGCCCCGAGCTGTTTGGCGTATTCGCTGGACATAACGCTCCCGGACGCTGTGACGCTGTGACGACATGGACGGCATGACCACGAGCGGCTCCGCCGCGCGGCTGGTAACTCACTGTGAGGTTACGCAGCGTTACTTGGATGCGTCAAGCCGAATGCTCTTCAACCCCCACTTACGAGGGGTCCCGGCGCGTGCCCGGTGGACGGACCCGGGCCGTCCGGCTGCTACGGTGGAACGCGAACATCAGACGTCCTTTAAGGTCCGTCCCGTGAGGCGGAGAAGGAGGTCCTTTCCTTGGACACCCAGCAGAGCTCCGATGTCATGCGTCCCGTGCTGGACGCCCAGGACATCGCGCGGGTACTGACCCGCATCGCCCACGAGATCGTCGAACGCGCCAAGGGCGCCGACGACGTGGTGCTCCTCGGCATCCCCACCCGCGGTGTCTTCCTCGCCCGCCGGCTGGCCGCCAAGCTCGAAGAGATCACCGGCACCAAGATCCCGGTCGGCTCCCTCGACATCACCATGTACCGAGACGACCTGCGGCTCAAGCCCGCCCGGGCGATCGGCAGAACCGAGATCCCCGGCGACGACATCGAAGGCCGCCTGGTCATCCTCGTCGACGACGTGCTCTTCTCCGGCCGCACCATCCGCGCCGCCCTGGACGCCCTCGGCGACCTCGGCCGCCCCCGCGCCGTCCAGCTCGCGGTCCTCGTCGACCGGGGCCACCGCGAACTGCCGATCCGCGCCGACTACGTCGGCAAGAACCTCCCCACGTCGCTGCGGGAGACCGTCAAGGTCCAGCTCCAGGAGGAGGACGGCCGCGATGCCGTACTGCTCGGCCAGCGGACCGACCGGGCAGCCGGGCAGCAGTAGCCCGCACCGGTCCGGGCCCCCCACGGGTGCCCCGGCCGCAGCCTGCCCTGCCCGCGACACCAGCCAGACAGTCCGCCCGCCCGCCCGGCCGACTGCCCTCCTGACCTACGGAGCACCCAGATGAAGCGCCACCTCATCTCGGCCGCCGATCTCACCCGCGACGACGCCGTCCTCATCCTCGACACCGCCGAGGAGATGGCCCGGGTCGCGGACCGGCCGATCAAGAAGCTGCCCACCCTGCGCGGCCTGACGGTCGTGAACCTCTTCTTCGAGGACTCGACCCGCACCCGGATCTCCTTCGAGGCGGCCGCCAAGCGGCTCTCCGCCGACGTCATCAACTTCTCCGCCAAGGGTTCCTCGGTTTCCAAGGGCGAATCCCTCAAGGACACCGCCCTGACCCTGGAGGCGATGGGCGCGGACGCCGTCGTCATCCGCCACCACGCCTCCGGCGCCCCGTACCGCCTCGCCACCTCCGGCTGGATCGACTCCGCCGTGGTCAACGCCGGCGACGGCACCCACGAGCACCCCACCCAGGCCCTGCTCGACGCCTTCACCATGCGCCGCCGCCTGGTCGGGCGCGACGCGGGCCTCGGCAAGGACCTGAACGGCCGCCGGATCACGATCGTCGGCGACGTCCTGCACAGCCGGGTCGCCCGCTCCAACGTCCAGCTGCTGCACACGCTGGGCGCCGAGGTCACCGTCGTGGCCCCGCCCACGCTGGTCCCGATCGGCGTCGAGAGCTGGCCGTGCGAGGTCTCGTACAACCTGGACGAGGTGCTGCCGAAGTCCGACGCGGTGATGATGCTGCGTGTGCAGCGCGAACGCATGAACGCCGCCTTCTTCCCGACCGAGCGCGAGTACTCCCGCCGGTACGGGCTCGACGGCGACCGCATGGCCAAGATGCCCGAGCACGCCATCGTGATGCACCCCGGCCCGATGAACCGCGGCATGGAGATCACCGCCGAGGTCGCCGACTCCGACCGCTGCACGGCCGTCGAGCAGGTGGCCAACGGCGTCTCCACCCGGATGGCCGTCCTGTACCTGCTGCTCGGCGGTTCCGAGCCCGCCGTCACCACCACCCACGCCGCGCGCACCGAGGAGAACAAGTAACCATGAGCAAGATCCTTATCCGCGGCGCGAAGGTACTCGGCGGCGAGGCGCAGGACGTCCTGATCGACGGCGAGACCATCGCCGAGGTCGGGCAGGACCTGTCCGCCGAAGGCGCGACCGTCATCGAGGCCGAGGGCCAGGTGCTCCTCCCGGGCCTCGTCGACCTGCACACCCACCTGCGCGAGCCCGGCCGCGAGGACTCCGAGACCGTCCTGACCGGCACCCGGGCCGCCGCCTCCGGCGGCTACACCGCCGTCTTCGCGATGGCGAACACCTTCCCGGTCGCCGACACCGCCGGTGTGGTCGAGCAGGTCTGGCGCCTGGGCAAGGAGTCCGGCTACTGCGACGTCCAGCCCATCGGCGCCGTCACCGTCGGCCTGGAGGGCAAGCAGCTCGCCGAGCTCGGCGCGATGCACGACTCCGCCGCGCACGTCACCGTCTTCTCCGACGACGGCAAGTGCGTGGACGACGCCGTGATCATGCGCCGCGCCCTGGAGTACGTGAAGGCCTTCGGCGGCGTCGTCGCCCAGCACGCCCAGGAGCCCCGCCTCACCGAGGGCGCCCAGATGAACGAGGGCGTCGTCTCCGCCGAGCTGGGCCTGGGCGGCTGGCCGGCCGTCGCCGAGGAGTCGGTCATCGCCCGCGACGTGCTCCTCGCCGAGCACGTCGGCTCCCGCGTGCACATCTGCCACCTGTCCACCGCCGGCTCCGTCGAGATCGTCCGCTGGGCCAAGTCCCGCGGCATCGACGTCACCGCCGAGGTCACCCCGCACCACCTGCTCCTCACCGAGGAGCTGGTGCGCTCGTACAACGCGGTCTACAAGGTCAACCCGCCGCTGCGCACCGAGCGGGACGTACTGGCCCTGCGCGAGGCGCTCGCCGACGGCACGATCGACATCGTCGCCACCGACCACGCGCCGCACCCGCACGAGGACAAGGACTGCGAGTGGGCCGCCGCCGCCATGGGCATGGTCGGCCTAGAGACCGCGCTGTCCGTCGTCCAGCAGACGATGGTCGAGACCGGGCTGCTCGACTGGGCGGGCGTCGCCCAGCGCATGTCCTTCGCCCCGGCGCGGATCGGCGGCCTGGAGAACCACGGCCGCCCCGTCTCGGCAGGTGAACCCGCGAACCTGACCTTGGTCGATACCTCGTACCGTGGTGTCGTGGACCCCGCACACTTCGCCTCCCGCAGCCGCAACACGCCTTACGAGGGCCGTGAGCTGCCGGGGCGCGTCACTCACACCTTCCTGCGGGGCCGGGCAACGGTCGTGGACGGGACGCTGGCGTGACACCTGCAGTAATCCAACTGGCCGCCGAGGCCGCCGAACGACACTCGGCGGAGGTGACGGACTGGGGCGCCCGCATCGCCTGGGTGATCGGTCTGCTCGTCTTCATCGCGTTCGTCTACTGGCTGATGCGGCAGGGCTGGAAATGGCGCGGCACCCTGCAGAGCGATCTGCCGGAGCTGCCCGCCGCCCCGAGCGGTCTGCCCGCCCACCGGCTGGCCCTGACCGGCCGGTACCACGGGTCCACCACCGCCGGACAGTGGTTGGACCGGATAGTCGCCCACGGCCTGGGGGTGCGCAGCCGGGTCGAGCTCACGCTCACCGACGCGGGCCTCGACGTGGTCCGTCCGGGGGCCACCGACTTCTTCGTACCGGCCGCGCAGCTGCGCGGCGCCCGCCTCGACAAGGGAATCGCGGGCAAGGTACTCACCGAGGGCGGTCTGCTCGTCGTCACCTGGGCGCACGGCGACAAGCTGATCGACTCGGGATTCCGCTCCGACCGGGCGGCCGAACACGCCGCCTGGGTCGAAGCCGTAAACCTCATGAACCCAACCATCACGACGGAAGGCGCCGAACGATGACGACCTCCACCAGGGGAGCAGCCAAAGCTCCCGCCGTACTCGTCCTGGAGGACGGCCGGATCTTCCGCGGCCGTGCCTACGGCGCTGTGGGGGAGACCTTCGGCGAGGCCGTGTTCTCCACCGGCATGACCGGCTACCAGGAGACCCTCACCGACCCGTCGTACCACCGGCAGGTCGTCGTGATGACCGCCCCGCACGTGGGCAACACCGGCGTCAACGACGAGGACCCCGAGTCCTCCCGCATCTGGGTCTCCGGCTACGTGGTGCGCGACCCCGCCCGCGTCCCCTCGAACTGGCGCTCGCGCCGCTCGCTGGACGAGGAGCTCGTCGCGCAGGGCGTCGTCGGCATCAGCGGCGTCGACACCCGGGCCCTGACCCGCCACCTGCGCGAGCGCGGCGCCATGCGCGTCGGCATCTTCTCCGGCGAGGCGGTGATGGACGACGCCGTACTGCTGGCGAAGGTCCAGGACTCCCCGCAGATGAAGGGCGCCGATCTCTCCGCCGAGGTCGCCACCGAGCGGGCCTACGTGGTCCCCGCCATCGGGGAGAAGAAGTTCACCGTGGCCGCGGTGGACCTCGGCATCAAGGGCATGACCCCGCACCGGATGGCCGAGCGCGGCATCGAGGTGCACGTGCTGCCCGCCACCGCCACCGTCGAGGACGTGTACGCGGTCAATCCGGACGGCGTGTTCTTCTCCAACGGCCCGGGCGACCCGGCCACCGCCGACCACGCCGTGTCCGTCATGCAGGGCGTGCTCGCCCGCAGGACCCCGCTCTTCGGCATCTGCTTCGGCAACCAGATCCTCGGCCGCGCGCTCGGCTTCGGCACCTACAAGCTGAAGTACGGCCACCGCGGCATCAACCAGCCCGTACAGGACCGCACCACCGGCAAGGTCGAGATCACCGCGCACAACCACGGCTTCGCCGTCGACGCGCCGCTCGACAAGGTCTCCGAGACCCCCTTCGGCCGCGCCGAGGTCTCCCACGTCTGCCTCAACGACAACGTGGTGGAAGGCCTCCAGCTGCTCGACCAGCCGGCCTTCAGCGTCCAGTACCACCCCGAGGCGGCCGCCGGCCCGCACGACGCCGCGTACCTCTTCGACCGCTTCACGTCCTTGATGAACACCGCCCTGATGGAGGCCGAGCGTGCCTAAGCGCACCGACATCCAGTCCGTCCTGGTCATCGGCTCCGGCCCGATCGTCATCGGACAGGCCGCGGAGTTCGACTACTCCGGCACCCAGGCCTGCCGCATCCTCAAGGCCGAGGGCCTGCGGGTCATCCTGGTGAACTCCAACCCGGCGACGATCATGACCGACCCGGAGATCGCCGACGCCACGTACGTCGAGCCGATCACCCCCGAGTTCGTCGAGAAGATCATCGCCAAGGAGCGCCCCGACGCGCTGCTCCCCACCCTCGGCGGCCAGACGGCGCTGAACACCGCCATCTCCATGCACGAGCAGGGGGTGCTGGAGAAGTACGGCGTCGAGCTGATCGGCGCCAACGTCGAGGCCATCAACAAGGGCGAGGACCGCGACCTCTTCAAGGGCGTCGTCGAGGCCGTCAAGGCCAAGATCGGTTACGGCGAGTCCGCCCGCTCGGTCATCTGCCACTCGATGGACGACGTCCTGGCGGGCGTCGAGACGCTCGGCGGCTACCCCGTCGTCGTCCGCCCCTCCTTCACCATGGGCGGCGCCGGCTCCGGCTTCGCGCACGACGAGGAAGAGCTGCGCCGCATCGCCGGCCAGGGCCTGACGCTCTCCCCGACCACCGAGGTGCTCCTGGAGGAGTCCATCCTCGGCTGGAAGGAGTACGAGCTGGAGCTGATGCGCGACACCAAGGACAACGTGGTCGTCGTCTGCTCCATCGAGAACTTCGACCCGATGGGCGTGCACACCGGCGACTCGATCACCGTCGCCCCGGCGATGACGCTGACCGACCGCGAGTACCAGCGGCTGCGCGACATCGGCATCGCGATCATCCGCGAGGTCGGCGTCGACACCGGCGGCTGCAACATCCAGTTCGCGATCGACCCGGCCGACGGCCGCGTCATCGTCATCGAGATGAACCCGCGCGTCTCGCGCTCCTCGGCGCTCGCCTCGAAGGCCACCGGCTTCCCGATCGCCAAGATCGCCGCCAAGCTGGCCATCGGCTACACGCTGGACGAGGTGCCGAACGACATCACCGAGAAGACGCCGGCCTCCTTCGAGCCGTCCCTCGACTACGTCGTGGTCAAGGCCCCGCGCTTCGCCTTCGAGAAGTTCCCGGCCGCCGACGCCACCCTCACCACCACCATGAAGTCGGTGGGCGAGGCCATGGCCATCGGCCGCAACTTCACCGAGGCGCTGCAGAAGGCCCTGCGCTCGCTGGAGAAGAAGGGCTCGCAGTTCACCTTCGTCGGCGAGCCCGGTGACAAGGACGAGCTGCTCGCCACCGCCGTCCGCCCGACCGACGGCCGCATCAACACCGTCATGCAGGCGATCCGCGCCGGAGCCACCCAGGAAGAGGTCTTCGAGTCCACGAAGATCGACCCCTGGTTCGTCGACCAGCTCTTCCTCATCAAGGAGATCGCCGACGAACTGGCCGCCGCCGAGAAGCTGCACCCCGAGCTGCTCGCCGAGGCCAAGCGGCACGGCTTCTCCGACGCCCAGATCGCCGAGATCCGCGGCCTGCGCGAGGACGTCGTCCGCGAGGTCCGGCACGCGCTCGGCGTCCGCCCGGTCTACAAGACGGTCGACACCTGCGCCGCCGAGTTCGCCGCGAAGACCCCGTACTTCTACTCCTCCTACGACGAGGAGTCCGAGGTCGCGCCCCGCACCAAGCCCGCGGTCATCATCCTGGGCTCCGGCCCGAACCGCATCGGCCAGGGCATCGAGTTCGACTACTCCTGCGTCCACGCCTCCTTCGCGCTCAGCGACGCCGGCTACGAGACCGTGATGGTCAACTGCAACCCGGAGACCGTCTCGACGGACTACGACACCTCCGACCGCCTGTACTTCGAGCCGCTGACGCTGGAAGACGTACTGGAGATCGTCCACGCCGAGTCGCTGGCCGGCCCGATCGCCGGTGTCGTCGTCCAGCTCGGCGGCCAGACCCCGCTCGGTCTCGCCCAGGCGCTCAAGGACAACGGCGTCCCCGTCGTCGGCACCTCCCCGGAGGCCATCCACGCCGCCGAGGACCGGGGCGCCTTCGGCCGGGTCCTGGCCGAGGCCGGCCTGCCCGCGCCCAAGCACGGCACCGCCACCACCTTCGCGGGCGCCAAGGCGATCGCCGACGAGATCGGCTACCCGGTCCTGGTCCGCCCGTCGTACGTGCTCGGCGGCCGCGGCATGGAGATCGTCTACGACGAGACCCGGCTGGAGTCGTACATCGCCGAGTCCACCGAGATCTCGCCGACCCGCCCCGTGCTGGTCGACCGCTTCCTCGACGACGCCATCGAGATCGACGTCGACGCCCTCTACGACGGCACCGAGCTCTACCTCGGCGGCGTCATGGAGCACATCGAGGAAGCCGGCATCCACTCCGGCGACTCGGCCTGCGCGCTGCCCCCGATCACCCTCGGCGGTTACGACATCAAGCGCCTGCGCGCCTCCACCGAGGCCATCGCCAAGGGCGTCGGCGTCCGCGGTCTGATCAACATCCAGTTCGCGATGGCGGGCGACATCCTCTACGTCCTGGAGGCCAACCCCCGCGCGTCCCGCACCGTCCCCTTCACCTCGAAGGCGACTGCGGTCCCGCTCGCGAAGGCCGCCGCCCGCATCTCGCTCGGCACCACCATCACCGAGCTGCGCGCCGAGGGCATGCTCCCGAAGACCGGTGACGGCGGCACGCTGCCGCTGGACGCGCCGATCTCCGTCAAGGAGGCCGTCATGCCGTGGTCGCGCTTCCGCGACATCCACGGCCGCGGCGTCGACACCGTCCTCGGCCCGGAGATGCGCTCCACCGGCGAGGTCATGGGCATCGACACCGTCTTCGGCACCGCCTACGCCAAGTCGCAGGCCGGCGCCTACGGCCCGCTGCCCACCAAGGGCCGGGCGTTCATCTCCGTCGCCAACCGCGACAAGCGCTCGATGATCTTCCCGGCCCGCGAGCTGGTCGCCCACGGCTTCGAGCTGATGGCGACCTCCGGCACCGCGGAGGTGCTGCGCCGCAACGGCATCAACGCCACCATCGTGCGCAAGCTCAGCGAGGGCGAGGGCCCGAACGGCGAGAAGACGATCGTCCAGCTGATCCACGACGGCCAGGTCGACCTGATCGTCAACACCCCGTACGGCACGGGTGGCCGCCTCGACGGCTACGAGATCCGTACCGCGGCCGTGGCGCGCAGCGTCCCGTGCCTGACGACGGTCCAGGCGCTCGCCGCCGCCGTCCAGGGCATCGACGCGCTCAACCGCGGCGACGTCGGCGTCCGCTCCCTCCAGGAGCACGCCGAGCACCTGATCGCGGCCCGCGACTAGCAGCCCGTAGCAGGAGGGGGACACCGGATTCGCGACAGCGACGGGTGTCCCCCTCTTCATGAGCGCAGAAGGATCCCCACGCCGATGTACAAACTCTTCTTCAACCTCGTCTTCAAGCGGATGGACCCGGAGCAGGCCCACTACACGGCCTTCCGCTGGATCCGCCTCGCGGCCCGCACCCCGGTGCTGCGCACCTTCGTCGCGGCCGTCCTGGCCCCCCGCCACGCGGAGCTGCGCACGCAGGCCCTGGGCCTGCGGATGCACGGTCCCTTCGGGCTGGCGGCCGGCTTCGACAAGAACGCCGTCGCCATCGACGGCATGGCGATGCTCGGCTTCGACCACGTCGAGATCGGCACGGTCACGGCGCAGGCCCAGCCCGGCAATCCCAAGAAGCGGCTCTTCCGCCTCGTCCCCGACCGGGCGCTGATCAACCGGATGGGCTTCAACAACGAGGGCTCGGCGGCCGTCGCCCAGCGCCTCGCGGCCCGCAAGGCGGTCTTCCGGACCGTCGTCGGCGTCAACATCGGCAAGACCAAGGTGGTGCCCGAGGAGGAGGCGGTGGCGGACTACGTCGCCTCCACCGAGCGGCTGGCCCGGCACGCCGACTACCTCGTGGTCAACGTCTCCTCGCCGAACACCCCGGGCCTGCGCAACCTCCAGGCCACCGAGTCGCTGCGGCCCCTGCTGAGCGCCGTGCGGGAGGCGGCCGACCGGGTGGTGCCCGACCGCCGGGTCCCGCTGCTGGTCAAGATCGCGCCCGACCTCGCCGACGAGGACGTGGACGCCGTCGCCGACCTCGCCCTGGAGCTGGGCCTGGACGGCATCATCGCGACGAACACCACCATCGCCCGCGAGGGCCTGGGCCTGAAGTCCGATCCCGCCCTGGTCAAGGAGACCGGCGGACTGTCCGGCGCCCCGGTCAAGGCGCGCTCGCTGGAGGTCCTGCGCCGGCTGTACGCCCGGGTGGGGGACCGGCTGGTGCTGGTCGGCGTCGGGGGCATCGAGAACGCCGAGGACGCCTGGCAGCGCATCCTGGCGGGCGCGACGCTGATCCAGGGCTACAGCGCCTTCATCTACGAGGGTCCCGGCTACGCCCGCGCCATCCACCGAGGCCTGGCCCAGCGCCTGGCCGACAGCCCGTACGAGACGCTCGCCGACGCGGTGGGCGCCGAGACCCGGAAGGCCTCCCAGTGACCTCTGCGACCCCCGTGACCCCCTTCGGCGCCCGGCTGCGGGCGGCGATGGACTCCCGCGGCCCGCTGTGCGTCGGCATCGACCCGCACGCCGCGCTGCTGGCCTCCTGGGGCCTGAACGACGACATCGCCGGGCTGGAGACCTTCTCCCGCACCGTCGTCGAGGCCCTCGCGGACTCGGTCGCCGTCTTCAAGCCGCAGGCCGCCTTCTTCGAGCGGTTCGGCTCGCGGGGCATCGCGGTGCTGGAGCGGACCGTGGCCGACGCCCGGGCGGCCGGCACGCTGGTCGTCATGGACGCCAAGCGCGGGGACATCGGCTCCACCATGGCCGCCTACGCCGAGACGTTCCTCGCGCCGGACTCGCCGCTCTTCTCCGACGCCCTGACGGTCTCCCCGTACCTCGGCTACGGCTCGCTCGCCCCGGCGGTGGACCTGGCCCGCCGCTCCGGCGCCGGGCTCTTCGTCCTGGCCCTCACCTCGAACCCGGAGGGGGCGGAGGTCCAGCGGGCGGTGCGCCCCGACGGCCGGTCGATCGGCGCGACGATGCTGGCCCACCTGGCGGCGGAGAACGCGGGGGCCGAGCCGATGGGCTCCTTCGGCGCCGTCGTGGGCGCGACCCTCGGCGACCTGTCCTCCTTCGACCTGGACATCAACGGCCCGCTCCTGGCGCCCGGCATCGGCGCGCAGGGTGCCACGGCCGCCGACCTCCCGGCGGTCTTCGGCGCGGCCGTCGGCAACGTCGTCCCGAACGTCTCGCGGGGCATCCTGCGGCACGGCCCGGACACCGCCGCGCTGCGGTCGGCGGCGGCCGGCTTCGCGGCCGAGATCCGCGCGGCGGTCCCCTCCGCCTGACCGGTGCGGTGAGCTGCGGCGGACTCCGCGGAGGGGGTCCGTCGCACGGCTTGACGAAAACCGAGGGTCCTCGACCGGACAAAACCGGGGTAGTTTGTCCGTGATGTCCGTTTCAACGGAGGCTGACCAGGACTTTTCGTCCGTTCTCGCTGACTGGAGCGGCCCAGGCCGCTAGTCTCCGAGCAGAGTCAACGAGCAGCGGATGAATATCACCGCTGTTCGGGCGCTCGCCTGGTGTGGTGCCTCCTGGCTCCGTGCCGGTCCGTATCCGACAGTTCGACATCCGAGGTGACGTAGGCGTGGCTCTTCCGCCCCTTACCCCTGAACAGCGCGCAGCAGCGCTCGAAAAGGCCGCCGCGGCTCGCCGGGAGCGGGCCGAGGTGAAGAATCGACTCAAGCATTCCGGCGCCTCTCTCCACGACGTCATCAAGACGGGACAGGAGAACGACGTCATCGGCAAGATGAAGGTCTCCGCCCTTCTCGAGTCGCTGCCCGGCGTGGGCAAGGTCCGCGCCAAGCAGATCATGGAGCGCCTCGGCATCTCCGAATCCCGGCGTGTCCGAGGTCTCGGCTCCAACCAGATCGCCTCTCTGGAGCGTGAGTTCGGCGGTAGCGGCGCCTGAGGCGTCGCCCGAAGTTCTCCCGGCGTTCTCAGGCAGTCCCTGGAACCTGGATAATCGCTCTATGGCAGCAGAGGTTCGTCCGCGGCTGACCGTGCTCTCCGGCCCCTCCGGGGTCGGCAAGAGCACGGTCGTCGCGCATATGCGCAAGGTCCACCCCGAGGTATGGCTCTCGGTGTCGGCCACCACCCGCAAGCCGCGGCCCGGTGAGCGACACGGTGTCCACTACTTCTTCGTCGGCGACGACGAGTTCGACAAGCTGGTCGCCAACGGCGAGCTGCTGGAGTGGGCCGAGTTCGCGGGCAACCGCTACGGCACGCCGCGCGGCGCGGTGCTGGAACGCCTGGAGAACGGCGAGCCGGTGCTGCTGGAGATCGACCTCCAGGGCGCCCGGCTGGTGCGCCAGTCGATGCCGGAGGCCCAGCTGGTCTTCCTGGCCCCGCCGAGCTGGGAAGAGCTGGTCCGTCGCCTCACCGGCCGCGGTACCGAGTCGGCCGAGGTCATCGAGCGCCGGCTGGCCGCCGCGAAGATCGAACTCGCTGCCGAACCCGAGTTCGACACCACCCTGGTCAACACCTCCGTCGAGGACGTGGCGCGTGAGCTGCTAGCCTTGATGGACGTTGTCTGATCGTTGTTCGGTATTTGTCCGATCAACGCAAGATCTTTCACCCATCTTCGGAAGGTAGAGCGTGTCCTCTTCCATGACTGCGCCCGAGGGCATCATCAACCCGCCGATCGACGAGCTGCTCGAGGCCACGGACTCGAAGTACAGCCTCGTGATCTACGCGGCCAAGCGCGCGCGTCAGATCAACGCGTACTACTCGCAGCTCGGTGAGGGCCTGCTCGAGTACGTCGGCCCGCTGGTGGACACCCACGTCCACGAGAAGCCGCTTTCGATCGCGCTGCGCGAGATCAACGCAGGTCTGCTGACCTCCGAGGCCATCGAGGCCCCGGCCCAGTAAGGCACCAGGAATTCCTTTCACCACAGGCCCGGCAGAGCATCTGCCGGGCCTGTGGTGTGTCATAGGTGCACAGATGGTTCCTCGAAGGGGAGTGCGTGGTGGGTAAGCCGAAGGTCGTGCTGGGGGTCAGCGGCGGGATCGCCGCCTACAAGGCGTGCGAGCTGCTGCGCCGACTGACCGAGTCCGGCCACGACGTACGCGTGGTGCCGACGGCCGCGTCGCTGAACTTCGTCGGAGAGGCCACCTGGGCCGCGCTCTCCGGCAACCCGGCCTCCACCCAGGTCTGGGAGAGCGTCCACGACGTCCCGCACGTGCGCATCGGACAGTCCGCCGACCTGGTCGTCGTCGCCCCGGCCACCGCCGACATGCTGGCCAAGGCCGCCCACGGGCTGGCCGACGACCTGCTCACCAACACGCTGCTCACCGCCCGCTGCCCGGTGGTCTTCGCCCCCGCGATGCACACCGAGATGTGGGAGCACCCCGCCACCCAGGAGAACGTGGCCACCCTGCGCCGGCGCGGCGCCGTCGTCATCGAGCCCGCCGTCGGCCGGCTCACCGGCAAGGACACCGGCAAGGGGCGGCTGCCCGACCCCGACGAGATCTTCGAGGTGTGCCGCCGGGTCCTCGCCCGGGGCGCGGGGGAGCCGGACCTGGCCGGGCGGCACGTGGTGGTCAGCGCCGGGGGCACCCGCGAACCGCTGGACCCGGTCCGCTTCCTCGGCAACCGCTCCTCCGGAAAGCAGGGCTACGCGCTCGCCCGCACCGCCGTCGCGCGCGGCGCCCGCGTCACGCTCGTCGCGGCCAACACCGCACTGGCCGACCCGGCCGGGGCGGACGTCGTACGGGTCGGGACGGCCCTCCAGCTGCGCGAGGCGGTGCTCAAGGCGGCCGCCGACGCCGACGCCGTGGTGATGGCCGCGGCCGTGGCCGACTTCCGGCCCGCCTCCTACGCGGGCGGCAAGATCAAGAAGCAGGACGGACGGGACCCCGCGCCGGTGGCGCTCGTACGCAACCCCGACGTGCTGGCGGAGGTCTCCGCCGAACGCGCCCGGGCGGGTCAGGTGGTGGTGGGATTCGCCGCCGAGACCGACGACGTCCTCGCCAACGGGCGGGCCAAGCTGCTGCGCAAGGGCTGTGATCTCCTCGTCGTCAACGAGGTCGGCGAAGCCAAGACCTTCGGTTCCGAGGAGAACGAGGCCGTCATCCTTGCCTCCGATGGCTCGGAGAGCGCCGTCCCGCATGGACCGAAGGAAGTCCTCGCGGACGCGATCTGGGACGAGGTCGCTGCGCGCCTCGCGCCCCGACGCGCCTGAGCGAATCGCCTTCCCGCCGGGGAATCCGTACGCCAGAATGTAGTGCCGCAGGTCACACGGCTCCCATAAGGCGAGACGGGTGGTCCGGCAAACGGTGGCGACCGATAAACTGCATGTGGAACACGGACCGGGCGCAGCCCCCGGTAATGTTCCGCCAAATGATCAGCCAGCAGCCGCTGCAACCCCAGGGAGCGTTGTGTCCCGTCGCCTGTTTACCTCGGAGTCAGTGACCGAGGGTCACCCCGACAAGATCGCTGACCAGATCAGCGACACGATCCTCGACGCGCTCCTCACCGAGGACCCGACCTCGCGTGTGGCCGTGGAGACCCTCATCACCACCGGTCTCGTGCACATCGCGGGAGAGGTGACGACGAAGGCGTACGCGCCGATCGCGCAGCTCGTCCGCGACAAGATCCTCGAAATCGGCTACGACTCCTCGAAGAAGGGCTTCGACGGCGCCTCCTGCGGCGTGTCGGTGTCCATCGGCGCGCAGTCCCCCGACATCGCCCAGGGTGTCGACACCGCCTACGAGCAGCGCGTCGAGGGCGACGAGGACGAGCTGGACAAGCAGGGCGCCGGCGACCAGGGCCTGATGTTCGGCTACGCCTGCGACGAGACGCCCGAGCTGATGCCGCTGCCGATCCACATCGCGCACCGGCTCTCCCGCCGGCTGTCCGAGGTCCGCAAGAACGGGACCATCCCGTACCTGCGCCCCGACGGCAAGACCCAGGTCACCATCGAGTACGACGGCGACAAGGCCGTCCGCCTCGACACCGTCGTCGTCTCCTCGCAGCACGCCGCGGACATCGACCTCGACTCGCTCCTCGCCCCGGACATCCGCGAGTTCGTCGTCGAGCACGTGCTCGGCCAGCTCATCGAGGACGGGATCAAGCTGGACACCGACGGCTACCGGCTGCTGGTGAACCCGACCGGCCGGTTCGAGATCGGCGGTCCGATGGGTGACGCGGGCCTGACCGGCCGCAAGATCATCATCGACACGTACGGCGGCATGGCCCGCCACGGCGGTGGCGCGTTCTCCGGCAAGGACCCGTCCAAGGTCGACCGTTCCGCCGCGTACGCGATGCGCTGGGTCGCGAAGAACGTGGTCGCCGCCGGGCTCGCCTCGCGCTGCGAGGTGCAGGTCGCGTACGCGATCGGCAAGGCCGAGCCGGTCGGCCTGTTCGTGGAGACCTTCGGCACCGCCAAGATCGACACCGCGAAGATCGAGGAGGCCATCGGCCAGGTCTTCGACCTGCGCCCGGCCGCGATCATCCGCGACCTGGACCTGCTGCGGCCCATCTACGCCCAGACCGCCGCCTACGGCCACTTCGGCCGCGAGCTGCCGGACTTCACCTGGGAGCGCACGGACCGCGTCGACGCCCTGCGCGCCGCCGCCGGCCTGTAGGCACCGGCCCGCCCGAGGCCCCGGACCCCGATGGGGTCCGGGGCCTCGGGCATGTCCGGGTGTCAGTGCCATTTGGTAAGAATGCGGGTGTGAGCAGCGCGAACGAGTCGGATCAGCGGGGCGGGGAGCGGGATCCCGGCGGCCCGCCGGAGCAGCTCGCGCTCATCCGGGACATCGTGGCCGAGGCGAAGGCCAAGGCCCCCAAGGCAAAGCCCCGCACCTGGCGCGGGGCCGCGCTCGCCGAGGAACTGCCCGTCGCCCGCGTCCTGGTCAACAAGGGCGTGCTCCACCTCGACCAGCTGTGGGACTACGCGGTGCCCGCCGAGCTGGCCGAGGCCGCGCAGCCGGGCGTCCGGGTCCGGGTCCGCTTCGGCGCGGGCTCCCACCAGGTGCACGGCGGCCGCCGCGAGGGCGGCGGCCTGATCGACGGCTTCATCGTGGAGCGGCGCGCCGAGTCCGACTACGACGGGGCCCTGGCCGCCCTGGCCCAGGTCGTCTCCGCCGAGGCCGTCCTCACTCCCGGCCTGCTGGCGCTCGCCCGGGCCGTCGCCGACCGGTACGCGGGCAGCCTCGCCGATGTGCTCCAGCTCGCCCTTCCCCCGCGCAGCGCCCGCGCCGAGGCCAAGCCGTCTCCCGAGCCGCTGCCGCCGCCCGCGGCGCCCGAGCCCGGCGGCTGGGAGCGGTACGGGGCCGGCCCGGCCTTCCTGCGGGCCCTGGCCGGCGGGGGCAGCCCCCGCGCCGTGTGGACGGCGCTGCCCGGGCCCGGCTGGGCCGGCGAACTCGCCCGGGCCATGGCTGCCACCCTCGCCTCCGGCCGGGGCGCCCTCGCCGTCGTGCCCGACGGGCGGACCGCCGCCCGGGTGGACGCGGCGCTCACCGCCCTGCTCGGCGCGGGGCGGCACGCGCTGCTGACCGCCGAATCCGGGCCGGAGAAGCGCTACCGCCAGTGGCTCGCCGTGAGCCGGGGCTCGGTGCGGGCCGTCGTCGGCACCCGCGCCGCGATGTTCGCGCCGGTACGGGACCTCGGGCTGGTCGCGATCTGGGACGACGGGGACTCCAGCCACAGCGACGACCACGCCCCGTTCCCGCACGTCCGCGAGGTGCTGGAACTGCGGGCGGTGACCGACGGCTGCGCTTTCCTCGCCGGGGGCACGAGCTGCACCGTCGAGGCCGCCCAGCTGGTCGAGTCCGGCTGGGCGCGGCCCCTGGTCGCCGACCGCGAGACGGTACGGGCCTGCGCGCCCCGGATCAGGACCGTCGGGGACGAGCTGCTGGCCCGGGACGAGGCCGCCCGGGCCGCGCGGCTGCCGAGCCTGGCCTGGGAGACCGTGCGGGAGGGGCTGAAGAGCGGGCCCGTACTCGTACAGGTGCCGCGGCGGGGTTATGTGCCCCGGCTGGCCTGCGAGCGCTGCCGGACGCCGGCCCGCTGCCGGGTCTGCGCGGGGCCCCTGGAGGCCCCGGACGAGCGCGACCTGAGGTGCGGGTGGTGCGGGCGCGGCGAGCCGTCCTGGCACTGCGAGGAGTGCGGCTCGTTCCGGCTGCGGGCCAGGGTGGTCGGTGCGCGGCGCACCGCCGAGGAGCTGGGGCGGGCGTTCCCGGCCGTGCCCGTGCGCACCTCCGGGCGCGACCACGTGCTGGACGAGGTGCCGGACCGGCCCGCGCTGGTGGTGTGCACCCCCGGCGCAGAACCCGTCGCGTCCGGAGCGGGGTACGCGGCGGCGCTGCTGCTGGACGGCTGGGCCATGCTCGGCCGCCCCGACCTGCGGGCCGGGGAGGAGGCGCTGAGGCGCTGGATCGGCGCGGCCTCGCTGGTGCGGGGGGAGGGGCAGGTGGTGGTCGTCGCCGAGCCGACGCTGCGGCCGGTGCAGGCGCTGGTGCGCTGGGACCCGGTGGGGCACGCGGTGCGCGAGCTCGCGGAGCGCGCCCAGCTGGGCTTCCCGCCGGTCTCCCGGATGGCGGCGGTGGCCGGGCGGCCGGCGGCGCTGGAGGCGTTCCTCGCCGCTGCCGAACTGCCGCCCGACGCGGAGGTGCTGGGCCCGGTGCCGCTGCCCGGCCGGCGCGGGGAGCCGTCGCCGGGGGAGCGGGTCCTGATCCGGGTCCGGCCCGGCAGCGGGGCGGAGCTGGCGAGGGCCCTCAAGAAGGCGCAGGCCGCCCGGCTGGCCCGTGGCGTGACCCCCGCGGAATCGGTCCGGATCAGGATCGACCCGCCGGACATCGGCTGAGCCCGGGCCGGGGCGGGCCCGCCGGGCACCGGCTGCGGCGCCCCGGAGTCGGCCCGGGACGGCCGCCGCCCCCGGCGGGAGCGGCCTCGGGGGAGGTGCCGCCCCGCCGGGGGCGGGGGTTTCACGGCGGGGGGCCCCGGCCGTCAGGGGTCGGCGTCCCGGCGGCGGGCCGCCGGTCAGCCGTTGCGCGGGCCGGGGAAGGCCGGCGAGCGGGAGGCGGTCGCGGCGCCCTGGGCCCCGGCGGCCGACTCCTCGCGTACGGGCTGCGGCGTCGCGGAGCGCGCCGCCGGGATGGTGGGGAGCGGCCCCAGGGTGCGGGTGTTCGTCCCGTCGGCCGGTGCCTCCGCGGTCTCGGCGGCCTGGGCGCGCCGGGCCCCGTACCGGCGGTGCACGGCCTGCTTGGTGACACCGAGCGCCGATCCGACGGCGTCCCAGGAGAAGCCGAGCGAGCGGTCGAAGTCCACCGCGGCGGTGACCAGCGTCTCGACGCTGTCCCGCAGTTCCTGCGCGAGCCGGACGGTGGGGGCCGGGGCCCTGCCGTAGACGACGAAGCCCGTGGAGGGACCGGAGCGGCGCGGGCGGTACACGTTGCCGAGCTGGGCGGTGAGCGTGCGCAGAGCATCCACCTGCCGGCGGACCCGCTCGATGTCCCGCACCAGGAGATGCAGGCTGGCCCGTGCTTGGGCGTCGTGGGTGGCGTGGTCGGCCATGAAGAAGCCTCTCGAACCGGTGCTAAGAGCGGATGGGGCCGCAGACACCGTTCTCAAGCGCGGCCCGTTTCGGTCAATCTCTCTTGACCAACGCGCCAGCGGTCGCCCAGGTCACGCTCTGGGGGCGTGTCGGCATATGCGAGGGGCGCGCAGGTCGGGGCACGCCCCCGGGTGCACCGACTGGGACGTCCGCCGCGCGGCCCATAGACTGGTGCGCTGCTGACAGCCGAGATAGCGAGGTAGGACCCAGTGAAGCTGGTCTTCGCAGGCACCCCCGAGGTAGCCGTACCCGCCCTGGACGCCCTGATCGCCTCCGGGCGCCACGAGGTCGCGGCCGTCGTCACCCGGCCCGACGCCCCGGCCGGGCGCGGCCGCCGGCTCGTCGCCAGCCCCGTCGCCCAGCGCGCCGAGGAGGCCGGGATCGAGGTCCTCAAGCCCGTGCGGCCGCGCGACCCGGACTTCCAGGAGCGGCTGCGCGAGATCGCGCCGGACTGCTGTCCGGTCGTCGCCTACGGGGCGCTGCTGCCCAAGAGCGCCCTGGACATCCCCAAGCACGGCTGGGTCAACCTGCACTTCTCGCTGCTGCCGGCCTGGCGCGGGGCCGCCCCCGTCCAGCACTCGATCATGGCGGGCGACCAGGTCACCGGCGCCTCCACGTTCCTGATCGAGGAGGGCCTGGACTCCGGGCCGGTCTACGGCCACCTGACCGAGGAGATCCGGCCCACCGACACCAGCGGCGACCTGCTGACCCGGCTCGCCTTCGCCGGGGCGGGGCTGCTCGCCGCCACCATGGACGGCATCGAGGACGGCGCCCTGCGCGCCGTGCCGCAGCCCGCGGACGGGATCTCCCTCGCTCCCAAGATCACCGTCGAGGACGCCCGGATCGACTGGACCGCCCCCGCGATGCGCGCCGACCGCGTGGTGCGCGGCTGCACCCCAGCGCCGGGGGCGTGGACCGTCTTCCGCGGCGAGCGCCTCAAGCTGATCTCGGTCGCGCCGGTGCCCGACCGCACCGACCTGGAGCCCGGTGTGCTGGCTCCGGCCAAGAACAACGTCTACGTGGGCACCGGCTCGCACGCCGTGGAACTGCTCTGGGTGCAGCCGCAGGGCAAGAAGCCGATGAAGGGCGCCGACTGGGCGCGCGGGGTGCGGATCGCGCCCGGCGAGCGGCTGGGCGGAGCCGACGTAGGCTGATACCGGCCGCGGACCGCGCGGCCCCCCTCTTCGACACCCCCAGGCATTACGTACAACCGGAGCACCTTTCACGTGAGCGAACAGCCCCGTCAGCCCCGTCAGCCCCGTCGGCGGACCGCCCCGGGCGGCCCGGGCGGCAACGGCAAGCCGTCCGGCAACCAGGGCGGCAAGCAGGGCAAGCCCTACCGCCGGCCGCAGAAGGATCCGGTCCGGATGCTGGCCTTCGAGGTGCTGCGGGCGGTGGACGAGCGGGACGCGTACGCGAACCTCGTGCTGCCGCCGCTGCTGCGCAAGGCGCGCCAGGACGAGAGCTTCCAGGCGCGCGACGCCGCGCTGGCCACCGAGCTGGTGTACGGGACGCTGCGCCGGCAGGGCACGTACGACGCGGTGATCAAGGCCTGCATCGACCGGCCGCTGCGCGAGGTCGACCCGCCGGTGCTGGACGTGCTGTCGCTCGGTGCGCACCAGCTGCTCGGTACCCGGATCCCCCCGCACGCAGCCGTCTCCGCGAGCGTGGAGCTGGCCCGCGTGGTCCTCGGGGACGGACGCGCGAAGTTCGTGAACGCCGTGCTCCGCAAGATCACCGCGCACGACCTGGACGGCTGGCTGGAGCGGGTCGCGCCGCCGTACGAGGACGACGCCGAGGAACACCTCGCGGTCTACCACTCGCACCCGCGCTGGATCGTCAGCGCCCTGTGGGACGCGCTGGGCGGCGGCCGGGCCGGTATCGAGGACCTCCTGGAAGCGGACAACGAGCGACCCGAGGTCACCCTCGTCGCCCGTCCC
The DNA here is from genome assembly GCF_055567555.1 of Streptomyces sp. NPDC026522. Lineage (NCBI taxonomy): Bacteria > Bacillati > Actinomycetota > Actinomycetes > Kitasatosporales > Streptomycetaceae > Streptomyces > Streptomyces sp. NPDC026522. Next base: position 127,298 of record NZ_JBVHQF010000011.1, on the reverse strand, counting down.
GGCCGCTCCACGCCCGAGGAACTGCTGGAGGCCGTCGGCGAGGAGTCGGCCCTGCCGGGCCGCTGGTCCCCGTACGCGGTACGGATGGCCGAGGGCGGTGAGCCGGGCGCCCTGGAGGCGGTGCGCGACGGCCGCGCCGGTGTGCAGGACGAGGGCAGCCAGCTGGTGGCGATGGCCCTGGCGGCGGCTCCCGTGGAGGGCCGCGACGAGCGCTGGCTGGACGGCTGCGCGGGCCCGGGCGGCAAGGCGGCCCTGCTCGGGGCGCTGGCGGCGCAGCGCGGGGCGTTCCTGCTGGCCTCCGAGAAGCAGCCGCACCGGGCCCGCCTGGTGGAGAAGGCGCTGGCCGGCAACCCCGGCCCGTACCAGGTCATCGCGGCGGACGGGACCCGGCCGCCGTGGCTGCCGGGTTCCTTCGACCGGGTCCTGGTGGACGTCCCCTGCTCGGGCCTCGGCGCCCTGCGCCGGCGCCCCGAGGCGCGGTGGCGGCGCCGGCCGGAGGACCTGGAGGGCTTCGCGCCGCTCCAGCGCGGGCTGCTGCGGGAGGCGCTGTCGGCGGTGCGGGTCGGCGGCGTCGTCGGCTACGCGACCTGCTCGCCGCACCTGGCGGAGACCCGGGTCGTGGTGGATGACGTCCTCAAGGGCCGGGGCGCGGGCGCGGCGGCGGGCGTGTCGGCGGAACTCATCGACGCCCGCCCCTACATGGCGGGCGTCCCGGCCCTCGGCGACGGCCCGGACGTCCAGCTCTGGCCCCACCTCCACGGCACGGACGCGATGTACCTGGCCCTCCTCCGCCGCACGGCGTAGGGGCCGCCGCCTCCGTTCACCGTCCCGGCCGACCCGACCGCGCGTCGGGCACCTTCACCACGTCCACCGGCCGGGACGGCCGGGGCCGGTGACGGGTGCCCGGCAATCGCGCTCACCGAGCGGATGCCCGATCCGCTGAGCGTGCTGGCGGGGCTGCTCGCGGGCGGACCGGACCTGCGGGTCGAGACGGCTGGTGAGGGCGCCGTGGTCCAGCTCTGTGATGCCGAGGGCCGGCCGCTCGTCTCGATCGAGGTGCCGCTGCTGCTCCAGGTGCCGGGCGAGGCGACCCGGCTGCTGGGGCCCGGTGCCGAGCCGTCCGGCGACGGACCGGCCTGGTGGATCGAGGCCCGCGCGCCGTGGGCGTCCCCCGGGCCGAGCGGCTCGCTGGTGCCTTCGCGGCCCGTATGACCATGCTCCTGGGTGGCCGGGTCTGGCCCCCGGATGCCCCTGGCACCGGCGGTGCGGCCCGCCCGGTCGATGTCTCGGGCGTCACGGCCGTACCGGCTCCCGCTGCCGCCCAGCCGGCCGCCTCTCCTTGCCCACCCGCATGCTGATGCAAATCCACCTCTTCGCGCTGGGTGGTGCAGGACGAGCGGTGCGGCTACTACGACGGGTTGACCGGTGCGGTACTGCGCTGGCAGCACGGCTCCTTCTCCCCGGACCGGGACGAGAACGGCGAGGCCCCGGTGGCGGACGCCTTCACGGAGGCGTACGGGCGTACCGGCGAGCGCCAGCTCGTCGTGTCCTTCCGCACCCTGCACCGTGCCGAGGCGGACCTCGTGCTCGGCGGCGCGCTGGAAGCCGCCTGGCAGGCGCTGACCGGCGCTCCGCCGGTCGGCTGGGGGACGTCGGAGCCGGCCGGCCTGACCTGGTCGCGGCGGCGGCTGACCGAGCTGGCGTACGAGCGCGCCCCCCGGCCCACCTGGACGGTGGTCGTCGGCAGCCCGGACCGGCCTGCCGTCGCCACCCTGCGCGTGATCCGCACCCCGGACGGGGTGGAGGAGGACATCACCCTCACCGTGGGCCACGGCCCCGATGAGAAGCCGTCGCTGGCGGCGCTGGCGGGGCTGGCCGGCGAGCTGGTGACCCGGCACGGGCTGCGGACCATGCTGTGCCAGCTGCGCGAGGCGCGCCGCGACCTGAGCGCGCCGCCCCGCTTCGAGCGGCCGCCGCTGCCGTACGCGTTCGTGCTGGGCCCCGCGGAGGTCCGGAGTCGGGCGGGCGACCGCGGGCAGGACGCCGCTGAAGGAACGACCGGTGCAGCTCGGCCCGAGCGCCGGGCCGGGCTATTACTACGCCCTCGGTGACGGCGAGAGCACCGAGAGCTGGGCCGCACTGGAGCAGCTCATGCGTCACCTGCGCGGGGCGCCGCCGCTCTAGCTCCGAACGGGGGGTGGAGGGGGACTTCCGGGGGAGTGGCCGGATGTGGTCTGCGGCATGGCAGGCTTGGGGCATGGCCGTTCAGATCAATCCCAGCATCCTGTCCGCCGACTTCGCCCGGCTCGCCGAGGAGGCGAAGGCCGTCGAGGGGGCCGACTGGCTGCATGTCGACGTCATGGACAACCATTTCGTCCCGAACCTCACTCTCGGCGTGCCGATCGTGGAGTCCCTGAGCCGCGCGACGGACATTCCGCTCGACCTGCACCTCATGATCGAGAACCCGGACCGCTGGGCCCCGCAGTACGTCGAGGCCGGCGCCGGATCGGTCACCTTCCACGCCGAGGCCGCCGCCGCCCCCGTGCGGCTGGCGCGGGAGATCCGGGCCAAGGGGGCCCGGGCCGCCATGGCGCTCAAGCCCGCCACCCCGATCGAGCAGTACGAGGACATCCTGCCCGAACTGGACATGGTGCTGATCATGACCGTCGAACCCGGCTTCGGCGGTCAGGCCTTCCTGGACATCATGCTGCCCAAGATCCGCCGTACCCGGGAGATGATCGCCAAGCACGGACTGGAGCTGTGGCTGCAGGTGGACGGCGGGGTCTCGGCCTCGACGATCGAGCGGGTCGCCGAGGCCGGCGCGGACGTCTTCGTCGCGGGGAGCGCGGTCTACGGGGCGCCCGATCCGGCCGCCGCCGTCCGGGCGCTGCGCGAGCAGGCGGGCGCGGCGATCGCGGCGGCGCCCTGGGCTTGCGACCACGGGGCCAAGGCTTGATGAACAGCTCGGTGAACCGGGGCTGTACGGGCTGATCAACGGTCGTCGGATCTGACAGGATGAACGGCGAGTCGAGAGTGTGAACAGCAGTGAGGAGAACGCGGTGTCTGCAATGTCGGCGGGACGGTCAGCCCTGCGGATGGGACCCGCGGAGCTGGTGCAGGCGGCGGCCATGGCCCGCCGTTTCTACCTGGAGGGCAAGTCCAAGATCCAGATCGCCGAGGAGTTCGGGGTGAGCCGCTTCAAGGTGGCCCGGGTCCTGGAGACCGCCCTCGAACGCGACCTCGTACGGATCGAGATCAGGGTCCCCGCGGAGCTCGACGCCGAGCGGTCCGACGCGCTGCGGGCCCGGTACGGCCTGCGGCACGCCGTGGTGGTCGAGTCCCCGGCCGACGCGACCGAGGACGCTCCCGACCCGGAGAACCTCGGGGCGGTCGCCGCCGACCTGCTGGGCGAGCTGGTCAACGAGGGCGACGTGCTCGGCCTCGCCTGGGGCCGCTCCACCATCCACATGGCGGCCTCCCTGCACCGGCTGCCGCCCTGCACCGTGGTCCAGCTGACCGGCGTGTACGACGCGGGGACCGCGGAGCGGGGCTCGGTGGAGGCCGTGCGCCGGGCCGCGCAGGTGTCGGGCGGCGACGCGCACCCGATCTACGCGCCGATGCTGCTGCCCGACCCGGCGACGGCGGCCGCGCTGCGCAGCCAGACGGGCATCGCGCGGGCCTTCGAGTACTTCGACAAGGTGACCGTCGCGGCGGTGTCCATCGGCTCCTGGGAGCCCGGCATCTCCACCGTGCACGACATGCTGAGCGACGAGGAGCGGGCGCACTACGCCTCGCTCGGCGTCGCGGCCGAGATGTCCGCGCACCTGTTCGATGCCGAGGGCCGGCGGGTCGGCCGGGACCTCGGCGAGCGGTGCATCACCGTCGAGGCGGACCGGCTGCGCCGGATCCCCGAGGTGGTGGCGATCGCCGGCGGCCTGCGCAAGGCGTCCGCGATCGGGGCGGTGCTCCGGTCGGGCCTGGTGACCAGCCTGGTCACCGACACGGCGGTGGCGGACTACCTGTTGACGGAGTCCCAGCCGGGGCTCCGTCCGGCCCTGGAACGGGCCGATCCCGACGACTGACCGGGGCTCCGGGGTCCGCTTCCGTGCCGTCCGACTGCGGATGGTGCCGGAATTGAGATCCGAACGGCGGACCGCAGGGCGGCCCGCTGGGCGCATACTGGAGTCAATGACTAAGTCAGCAGTACCTCGCCGCCATTTGCCGTCCAGCCCGTTCAAGGCCCCCGTGGAACCGCCGCTCCGGCAGTTCAGCGTCGGCGACCGGGTCTCTCACGATGAGCACGGCCTCGGCCGTGTCGTCGGTATCGAGGAGGGGATCGCTGTCCTCGTCGACTTCGGATCGGTCCAGAAACGCATCCTGAGCCCCTACACCAAGATGGCTGCGCTCTAAGCCGTCTTCACACCACCCGTTTTCGCCCGCCGGTACCCGAGGCCTCCGTGGTCTCCGCGGTTCGCGGGCGAACCGGATGTTTGGCACGATCGGCGCATGATCCTCGGGAACGTGCCCCGATCGTTGCTGCGCGTGCTGGGGGCCCTGCTCCTGTGCGCCGCGCTGATGGCCGCGGTCGGCTGCGCCGGGAAGACGCCCGGTGCGGCGCCGACCGGCGCTCCGGTGAGCCCGGGCGCCGCGCGGCCGAGCGGCACCGCTCCCGCCGCCGTGCCCGGATGGGCCAAGGGGATGGCCACCGTACGGGCGGACGCGCTGCCGCGCGAGGCGCGCGAGGTGCTGGCGCTGATCGACAAGGGCGGCCCGTACCCGTACCGGCAGGACGGCACCGTCTTCGGGAACTTCGAGAAGGCCCTGCCGTCGCACGAGCGCGGCTATTACCACGAGTTCACCGTGCGGACACCGGGGGAACGCGACCGTGGGGCCCGGCGGCTCGTGACCGGTGGGCGCGGGGAGTTCTTCTACACGGACGACCACTACGACACCTTCAAGGCGGTTCTGCGATGACCCTCGGAGCGGGGCCGCTCGGCCCGGCGCTCGCCGCCGCCGACGAGGCGGGCTGGACGACGCTGCGGCTGGACCTGGCCGGTGTCGGGAGCAAGGCCGAGTTGCTGCGGCGATGCGGGGAGGCCCTGCGCGTGCCGGAGTGGTTCGGGGGGAACTGGGACGCGCTGGCGGACGTGCTGACCGACCTGTCGTGGCTGCCGGAAGGGCCCGGGCGGCTGCTGGCGGTCACGTCCTGGCACGAGTACGCGCAGGCCCGGCCCGGGGAGTGGGCGACCCTGTGCGAGATCCTGGAACGCGCCGTCGACTTCTGGCGGGGCGAGGGCGAGGGCCACGGCGAGGGCCGGAGCGAGGGCCCCGCCGACGGCGGGGTCCCCCTGACGGTGCTCCTCGCCGACCGGCCGGGCGGCCCCCGCCGCGCGAGCCGCCGGCCCGCCTGAGCCGGCCCCGCGGGACCGCAGGCCGAACCGGCCCCGGCGCGCTCGGGCCGGAGCCGGTACGGCCGGCCGGGGCGCCGGCGGGCCGTACCCGGCAGCGCCCCGGGCCGGTCAGGACTTCGGGATCCAGGGCGGGGTCTGTCCCCAGGACCAGACGGGGATCTTCGCCGCGTCGACCGGCGGCGGGTTGGGGCCCGAGTAGATCAGGGCCATCCGGGTGCCCCACTCGATGTAGTAGGCGAACACCGCCCGGAACTCCGGGTCCGCCGGCAGACCGACCTCGTCCGCCGTGTCCATGAGCAGTTCCACCCAGCGGCGGCGCTGCTGCTCGGTGATGCCGCGGCCCAGGTGCTTGGTGGCCATGTGCTGGTGGCCGCCGTGGTGGGCCGAGTAGTCGGCGGGGCCGCCGAAGACCTCCGACAGCCAGACGGCGACGTGCTGCGGGTGGTTCGCGTCCATGCCGGCGAAGACCGGGGCCAGGATCTCGTCCTGGAGGGCGTGGGCGTAGAAGACGTCGGTGAGGCGCTTCATCGCCTCGGCCCCGCCCATCCACTCGTAGATGGTGGGCGTCGTGTCGGGCGTGGTGCTCATGACTGGGAGGCGGCCTTTCCCGTGCCGAAGACGTCGGTGACCCGGTAGTGCTTCATTTCCTCGATGTTGTTCAGGTACGGGCGGATCGCGGCGAAGAACGCCGGGAACTGCTCGCCCTTACGGAAGCCCTGGAGGTGGTCCTCGACCGACGTCCAGCGGATCCGGAGGATGTAGCGCTCGGCCTCCTCCTCGCTGTGGGCCAGTTCGTAGTCGATGCACTCGGGCGAGGCGGCCAGCGACTCGGCCGCCCGGGCGTAGGCGTCCTCGAACGCCGGCTGGTCGTCCGCTGCGATCCGGTAGCGGATGTATTCGACGGTGGTGGTCATCGTGTGGAGCCTCTCCCTCGGTCGGTGGTCCCGTCTCGGCTACCTTTCCGGGATCTTGCGCGCCCGGCGAGGTCTTCCGCTATTCGGACTCGGACTTCTTGATGTCCGACTTGACGTCGGGGCCCTGCGACCGGACCCGCTGGACCGTGTCCAGGGACTCGCGCAGCTCGGCGAGCCAGCTGTCGGTGTTGCGGCTCACCAGGCGGACGCACCACGCCAGCGCGTCGGCGCGGCTGCGGGCCACGCCGCCCGAGACCAGGGTGTCGAGCACCTGGCGCTCGGACTGGCGCAGCCGGGTCATCACCGGGACCGCGAGGTGGGTGAAGAGCGTGGTCTCCTCACCGGAGCGCACGCCCCAGGAGACCTTGCGGCGGTAGAGCTCCTCCGCCTCGCGGGCGACCTCGATGCGCTGCTCGCGGGTGCGTTCGCGGAAGTCCTTGACGGACTCGTTCGCCGGGAGGGTGCCGATGACGGTGATCTCCTCGCGGTCCGCGGTGACGGAGACCAGGGACTCGTAGACGTCCACCGGGAGGCGGTCCGCGAACCAGGTGCGGAGCTGTGTCTGCTGCTCGGCTGTAATCATGTAATCAACGTTGCATCCACTGCCCTCTTGATCGCAAGGATGTGCCGTTCGCTCTCGGCTGGTGCTCCGCGGGGTTCAGCGGGGATTCGGTGGGATCCGGCGGGATTCAGCCCATCGAGCGGTAGCGGTGGATGAGGGAGACGGCCATTGCCCCCTCGCCCACGCCCGACGCGACCCGCTTGACCGAGTGGGCCCGGACGTCGCCCGCGGCGAAGACGCCGGGGACGCTGGTCTCCAGCGGGTACGGGGCGCGCTCCAGGCTCCACTCCGCGGGGAGCTCGCCCCCGTTGGAGATCAGGTCGGAACCGGTGAGGACGAAGCCGTACTCGTCGCGCTCCACGACCCCGGCCAGCCAGTCGGTGTGTGGGCGGGCGCCGATGAACGTGAACATGAACCGGGCCGGGACCTCGGTGTCCTCCCCGGTGTCGGCGTCGTGCAGGGTCAGGCGTTCGAGGTGCTCGTCGCCGTCCAGCGAGACGACGGTCGTGCGCACCCTGACCTCGATGTTGGGGGTGCGGGCGATCTCGTCGATCAGGTACCGGGACATGCTGTCGTCGAGGGACGCCGCCCGGACCAGGATCGTGACGCGGGCCGCGTACTTGGCGAAGTGCACCGCGGCCTGGCCGGCCGAGTTGGCGCCGCCCACGATGAACACGTGCTGCGAGATGCAGGCCGAGCTCTCGGTGGTGGCCGCGCCGTAGTAGAGCCCGGCGCCCTCGAAGCGGTCGGCGCCCGGCGCCTGCAGGCGGTTGTAGGAGACCCCGGTGGCGAGGAGGACCGTCTCCGCGCTGATCTCCGTACCGTCCGCCAGGGTGAGGATCTTCGCCGGGTCGTCACGGGTCAGCGAGACCACCTCCACCGGGTGCAGGATCTCGGCGCCGAAGCGGGAGGCCTGGATGGTGGCCCGCCGGGTCAGGTCGCCGCCCGAGAGGCCCGACGGGAAGCCGAGGTAGTTCTCGATCAGGCTGGAGGTGCCGGCCTGGCCGCCGGGGGCGCGCGAGTCCAGCATCAGGGTGGAGAGGCCCTCGGACGCCGAGTACACCCCGGCCGCGAGCCCCGCCGGGCCGGCGCCGACGATGACGCACTCGTAGTGCGGGCGGGAGGCCGTGGTGGCCAGGCCGAGGCGCTGGGCGAGCTGGGTGTCGGTCGGCGCCGAGAGCACCGACCCGTCCGGGAAGCGGACCAGCGGCAGCGCCGCGTCGGGGTCGGCGGCGGCCAGCACCGTCAGCGCCTCGGGGTCGCGCTCGACGTTCAGGAAGCGGAACGGCTGCCCGTTGCGGGTGAAGAAGTCCCGGACCGCGTGGGTGCCGGGGGACACCAGGTGGCCGGCGACGATGATCCCGTCGTACGCGGGGCGGTAGGTGGCCAGCCAGTCCGAGAGCAGGTCGTCCAGCACCGGGAAGAGCCGCTCGTGCGGCGGGTCCCAGGGCTTGAGCAGGTAGTAGTCCAGCCGGACCCGGTTGATGGCGGTGATCGCCGCGTCGGTCTCCGCGTACGCGGTCAGCAGGACCCGGCGGGCGTCGGGGAAGCGGCTGACGGCCTCCAGGAGGAACTCCACCCCGGTGACGTCGGGCATCCGCTGGTCCACCAGGAACAGCGCCGGGTCGTGGCCGCGTTCGTCCAGGGAGTCCAGGATCTTGAGCGCGTCGGCAGCCGAGGAGGCGCCGAGCACCCGGTAGCGGTCGCCGTACGCGCTGCGCAGGTCGCGCCGCACGGCCCGCAGCACCTGCGGGTCGTCGTCCACGGCAAGGATCACCGGCTTGCGGTTCTCCGACCGCTCGGCGGCGGCCGAGGCGTGCCCCGCCGCGGTCACCGCCGCGCCGGACCCGGTCTGGGCCACGGCGGAGGAGGGGCCGGCGGAAGGGGCGGCGGCGGAGGGAGCGCCGGCGCGCTCCGGGGCCGCACTCACGCGGGGTCCAGCATCAGCTTGTCGGCGTAGCACCAGGCCCAGTCCTCGCCGGGCTCGTGCGAGGCCGCGATGGGGTGCTCGGTGGTGCGGTAGTGCCGGGTGGCGTGGCGGTTCTTCGAGGAGTCGCAGCAGCCGACGTGCCCGCAGCTCAGGCACATCCTCAGATGCACCCAGCTGTCTCCCGTCAGCAGGCACTCCTCGCAGCCCTCGGTCCCGGGCTTCACCGGACGTATCTGGTCGATGTGTGTGCACAACAGGTCCATCGTCATCGTCCCCGTCCCTCTCCTCGCGCACTCGTACCGCTCGTCACGCCGGTGAACCACGGGCGCGTCCAGACCATAAGACGGGGGTCCCGGAAAGGTTCATCGATTCGGCCGAAGTCATGGAGTACCGGAGCTACTTCATGACCTCGCGCGGCGACTACATGAGGTGCCGGGGCGGGCCGCCCTTCTACCTCACGAAGTCGCGTGCGGGCGCTTTGACGCAGGCCCCGGGCGCAAGCAGGGTGGGGAACGCCAACACAACAGGCGGCGCCTGGAGGAATCTGTGAGCAGAAAGATTCTGGTCATTGTCTCCGAACACGGTTACTGGGCCGAAGAACTGATCGGGCCGGTATCGAAGTTCGACGAGCGGGGCTATGAAGTCGTATTCGCCACGCCGACCGGGAAGCGGGCCCACGCACTTCCGCCGAGCCTCGACGCCAACTACATCGACCCCCCGCTGGGCCGGTCGGTGACCACCGAGGAGAACGCCCGGCTGGGCCGCGAGTTCGAGCAGTCGAGCCGGCTCGACTCGCCCCTCGACATCGAGGCGTGGGCGCCCGAGCGCCCGTACACCAGCGACAAGGACTACCTGCCCAAGCTGGAGCAGTACCACCGCGATCTGGACAAGCTCCAGGAGGACATCGCCACCTTCGACGCGATCCTCATCGTCGGCGGCAGCGGCCCCATCGCCGACCTCGCCAACAACGAGCGGGTGCACGCCCTGATCCTGGCCTTCAAGAACGCCGGCAAGGTCGTGGCGGCCGAGTGCTACGGGGTGGCCTGCCTGGCCTTCGCCAGGGACTGGGGCGACCGCAAGAGCATCATCTGGGGCAAGCACGTCACCGGCCACTGCAAGGAATACGACTACAAGGACGGCACCGGATTCCTCGGTACCGACTTCAACATGGGGCCGCCGCCGTACCCGCTGGAGTACATCCTGCGCGATGCCACCGGCCCGCGCGGCGCGTACCACGGGAATTTCGGCCACCCCCTGTCGGTGATCGTCGACTTCCCCTTCGTCACCGGACGTTCGACCCCCGATTCCTATCTGACGGGGCAGAAGATCGTGGAAGTCCTGGAGGACGGGCTCACCCGGTACGGCTGGTAGTCCGGTAACTCCTGGGAAAGAGGGGGAATTCATGGAAGCCAGTCCCGGACGGGAGAGGCTGATCGAGCAGTTCAAGGCCGACGGCCTGAATGTGATGTTCGGAAATCCGGGGACGGTCGAACAGGGATTCCTCGACGCGGTCGACGCGGCAGCGGACTTCCAGTACGTCCTCGCCCTCCAGGAGACCGTCGCCGCCGGCATCGCCGACGGCTACGCCCGGGCGACCGGCGGCGCGGCCCTGCTCCAGCTGCACTCCGGGGTCGGCCTGGGCAACGGCATCGGCATGCTCTACCAGTCGCTGCGCGGTCACACCCCGCTCGTCGTGGTCGCCGGTGACGCCGGGGTGCGCTACGACGCGATGGACGCGCAGATGGCGTCCGACCTGGTGGCGATGGCCAAGCCGGTGACGAAGTACGCGACCCGGGTCACCGACCCGCGCTCCGTGCTCCGCACCATCCGGCGGGCCGTCAAGATCGCCCTGACCCCGCCGCGCGGACCGGTGTTCGTGGCGCTGCCGATGGACGTACTGGACGAGCTGAACTCCGAGGCCGTGCTGCCCGCCACGGTGCCGCTCACCGATGTGGCGCCCTCGCCCGCCTCGGTGGGCCGGGCGGCCGAGCTGCTCGCCTCCGCCGAGCGCCCGGTCGTACTGGTCGGCGACGGAGTGGCGCTCTCCGGGGCGCAGACCGAGCTCGTCGCGGTCGCCGAGCTGCTGGGCGCCGACGTGTACGAGGTCGACTCCTCCGAGGTGAACATCGCCGCGTCGCACCCGCTGCGCCGCGGTCAGACGGGCCACATGTTCGGCCCGCACAGCAAGGAGCTGGTCGGCGACGCCGACGGGGTGCTGATCGTGGGCACCTATGTCTTCCCGGAGGTGTTCCCCGAACTGGAGAACCCCTTCCGGGCCGGCGCGAAGGTCGTGCACATCGACCTCAACGCCTACGAGATCGCCAAGAACCACCCCGTGGACCTGGGCCTGGCCGCCGACCCCAAGCAGGCGCTGCGCGCGCTGGCCGGCGTACTGGAGCACCGGCTGACCGCCCGGCAGCGCGCCGCCGCGGCCGCCCGGCTCGACGCCCGGTCCCGGGAGCGGGCCGCGCAGACGGCCGGGCAGGACACCGACGGGACGCCGATGGCGGTGTTCCTGCGGACCCTGGCCGAGCGGACGGGGGGCGACCTCATCGTCTTCGACGAGGCGCTGACCACCTCGCCGCTGGTCACCCGGTACCTGCCGGCGGAGCGGCCGGGCGACTACCACCTCACCCGGGGCGGCTCGCTCGGGGTGGGCTTCCCGGGAGCGGTCGGCGCCAAGCTGGCCCGGCCGGACCGGCTCGTCGTCGGCTTCGCGGGCGACGGCGGCTCGATGTACACCTACCAGGCGCTGTGGACCGCGGTCCGGCACGGCATCAACGCCAAGTTCGTGGTCTGCAACAACCGCAAGTACCGGCTGCTCGACGACAACATCGCCCAGTACTGGCGGGAACGGGACATCGCCGAGCACGGCTTCCCGGGCTCCTTCGACCTCTCCCACCCCGAGATCGACTTCGCCGGGTTGGCCCGGGCCCTCGGCGCGGACGGCACGCGGGTGGAGAAGCCGGACGAGGCGGTCGCGGCCGTGGGCCGGATGCTGGCCCACCCCGGCCCGTACCTCGTCGACATCCAGATCTGATCCCCGCACCACGCCCCTACACCACTGCACCGGTACGGACAGGAGGAGACCGCATGCCCGCCGAGCGGCTGACCGAGGACGCGATCCGCAGCTTCGCCGAGAACTGGTACGTGGCCCTGGACCAGCACCTTCCGCTGGACCGGGTGCTCGGCCTCATCACCGAGGACCTGGAGTTCAAGGTCCCCGAGGACACCTTCCTCGGGCACGAGGGCTTCGGCCGCTGGTACGCCGCCGTCACCTCCCGCTTCTTCGACGAGGTGCACACCGTCACGAAGGTCGAGCCCGTCATCGAGGGCGACCGGGCGATCGTACGGGTCCTCGTGAACTGGCAGGCCAAGATCTGGGACCCGCCGGCTCCGCGCAGCCAGTGGCTCGGCTTCGACGCCGACCAGACCTGGGTCGTGGTGGCCGGCCAGGACGGCCCGCTGATCAAGCAGTACACCGTCAACGAACTGGCGCCGATGCCCGGTTCCGGTTCCCTCTGACCGGCGCGAAGACGGAGGAGGAGGGGCGATGACCGAAGTGACACGGGACCGGGTGCAGGCGGCCTACCAGGCGCTGGGCTCCGGTGACCGGGCGCGCATCCTGGAGTACTACTCCGAGGACCTGCGCTGGCTGGTGCCCGGCAACCATCCGCTGGCCGGCTGGTACGAGAGCCTGGACGCCTTCCTGGAGCTGATGGGGCAGACCCACAAGCTCACGGGCGGCACCTTCCGGATGGACCTCGAGGCGGTGCTCGTCGGTGAGGACTGCAGCGCGGACGTGTGCCGCAACGTCGCCGTGCGCGACGGTGCGGACGCGGCGAGCGGGTCCCCGTACGAGCGGATGGACTACCCGGTCTTCCACTTCATGCGGTGGCGGGACGGGCGGATCGTCGAGGGTCGCGACGGGCTCTTCGGCGACACGGCCACCGCCTTCAGCCAGTTCTGGGCGCCCTTCGCGCCGGACGGAACCCGCAGGGACCGATAGGGGGATGAGCGCGATGAGCGCGTTGGACGCACGAGAGATTCTGCGGAAGTACTACGAGTACGCCAATGCCGGTGACTGGGACCGCTGGTGCGACCTGTTCGCCGACGACCAGGTCATGGACGAGCAGCTGGCCGGACACATCGAGGGCCTGGAGGTCCTGCGCTCGATGATGAAGGGCATGGGGACGATGTACCGGGTCTTCCGGAACGAGCCCGTGCACTTCCTCGTCGACGGGGAGAAGGCCGCGGCGGTCTCCCACCTCACCGCCGTCAGCGCCTCCGGCGAGGCCATCGAGGCCGAGGTGATGAACTTCTTCCGGATCGTCGACGGAAAGATCGTCTACATGGCGAACTACCACGACACCGCGCCCTTCCAGGTGCTCGGCCAGGGCTGAGGGGTGGCGTGATGGCGAGAGATGAGTACGACTACATCATCGTGGGGTCCGGTACCGCCGGCAGCGTGCTGGCCAACCGGCTCTCCGCGGACCCGGACGTCTCCGTCCTCGTCCTGGAGGCCGGCGGCGACCGCATCCCGCCCGAGGTGGACGACCCGTCCTCCTGGTACAAGCTGCTGGGCGGGCCGGTCGACTGGGGCTACACCAGCGTCCCGCAGCCGGGGCTCGACGGCCGCCGTACCTACGAACCGCGCGGCAAGGCCCCCGGCGGCAGCAGCAACCTCTACATCATGATGCACATCCGGGGCCACGCCTCGGACTTCGACAACTGGGCCTACCAGGGCGCCGCGGGCTGGTCCTACGAGGACGTACTGCCCTACTTCGCCCTCCTGGAGGGCCAGGAGGACGCCACGGCCGCCACCACCGGCACCAGCGGCCCGCAGCGCATCACCCACGCCGGCCGGCACCACCCCAACCCGGCCTCCCGCGCCTTCATCGACGCGGCCGTCGAGCTCGGCCACCAGGAGATCGCCGACTTCAACACGGACGGTCCCCGGCGCGGGCTGTTCGGCACCGGCTGGCACCACATCGACGTCGCGGACGGCCGCCGCCAGGGCGTCCTCGCCGCCTACCTGGAGCCGGCGCTGGAGCGGCCGAACCTGACCCTGCGCACCAACGCGCAGAGCAGCCGGCTGCTCTTCGACGGGGACACCTGCACCGGCGTCGAGTACGTCCAGCTCGCACCGCCCGCCCCGATCCCGGGCCGGGTGGTGGGCGACGGGCACAGCACCGCCGCCGAGCCCGGCCCGCACACCGTACGGGCCCGCCGGGAGGTGATCGTGGCCGCCGGGGCGATCGAGTCCCCGAAGCTGCTGCTGCTCTCCGGCATCGGGCACCCCGAGCAGCTGCGCGAGCACGGCATCGAGGTCACCGCGGCGCTGCCCGGGGTCGGCGAGAACTTCCACAACCACGTGCTGACCGGGCTGATGGCCGAGGTCACCCAGGAGCTGCCGCCCCCGGCGCAGAACCTGTCGGAGAGCGCTCTGTTCCTCTCCTCCCGGCCCGGCCTGCCCGCGCCCGACCTCCAGATCGCCTTCGTGCACGTCCCGTTCGACGTGATCGTCGGCCAGGACCACCCGAACACGGTGAGCATCCTGCCCGGGGTCGTACGGCCCGTCTCGCGCGGCTGGATCAGGCTCGCGAGCACCGATCCGCTGGCCCACCCGCTGATCCACCCGAACTACCTGGGCGACCGGTGGGACCTGGAGCGGATGGTGCAGGGCGTCAAACTCGCCCGGGAGATCTTCGCGACCTCGGCGTTCTCGCCCTGGTACAAGCAGGAGCTGCAGCCCGGCCCGGGCTACGTCAGCGACGAGGACCTGCGGACCTTCGTGAAGCAGAAGTCCGAGAGCTACCACCACCAGGCCGGCTCCTGCCGCATGGGCATCGACGACCTCTCGGTCGTCGACCCGGAGCTGCGGGTGCACGGCGTACGGAACCTGCGCGTCGTCGACGCCAGCGTGATGCCCGCCGTCCCGTCGGGCAACTGCCACACCGCCATCGCGATGATCGCCGAGCGCGCGGCGGACTTCCTCAGAGGGGTGTCCCGTGCCTGACGCCGTGCTGCGCGAGGGCGCGCTGTCCGGGACCCGGATCGCGGTCCTGGTCGAGAGCGACTTCTACGAGCCCGAGATCTTCTACTACCAGCACCGGTTCGCCGAGGAGGGCGCCGAGGTCGACTTCCTGACCCGGCTGTGGGGCAACGACTCCATCACCTTCTCGGGACACGAGTACCGGGCGCCGTTCACCGCCGACAAGTCCCTGGAGGGGCTGAGCGACGAGGAGCTGCGCCGGTACGCGGCGATCATCGTGCCCTCGGGGATGGTGGCCGACCGGCTGCGCTACACCGAGGACGTGGACGTCCTCGCGCCCGCCACGGAGCTGCTGCGCCGGGCCTTCGAGGAGCCTACGGTCCTCAAGGGGATCATCTGCCACGGCATGTGGCTGGCCTCCTCGATCCCGGGCAAGGTCCGCGGCCGCAAGGTCGTCTGCCACAACAACCTCATCGGGGACGTCCGCAACATGGGCGCCCAGTACGTCGACGAGGACGTGGTCGTGGACGGGGACCTGGTGACCGGTCGCACCGGTGCCCACCACCACCTCTTCGCCCGCCGGATCATCGAGCTGATCGCGGCGGGACGGGGCCGGGGGACCGGCTGATGGGGCGGATGGTCTGGTCCCACGTGGGCCTGAACTGCACGGACCAGAAGACCACCGAGGACTTCTACACCCGCTACTTCGGCTTCGCCCGGGCCCGGGTGGTCGACCTCGGCGACTCGCAGATCGTGTTCCTGCGCAAGGGGGACGCGTACCTGGAGCTCTTCGCGGCCGGCACCGGCCCGGCCCGGCCGGCGCTGGGGGTCCCCCCAGCGGTAGACGGGGGAGACGGGCCGCAGGCCCCGGGCCGGATGCGCCACCTGGCCTTCCAGACCGACAGCGTGGACGCGTTCCTGGCCGACCTGGGCGACGCGGCGGAAGTGACCCTGGGGCCGCTCGACTTCGACGACTTCATCTGCGGGTGGCGGACCGTGTGGGTCCGCGATCCCGACGGGGTGATCGTCGAGGTCAGCCAGGGATACGAGGACGACAGCTCTCACGACAAGGACGGTGTGTGAAACATGGCTGACGCCGTGGGTTTCTCCTTCTCCGACACGATCGCGGGCTACGTCGTCCGCTTCGACTCCCACAGCCGGACGCTGCGGCTGAAGACCGCCGACGGCCGCGAGTTCGACGTGTCGCTGGCCGGCGACCCGAGCGCCGAGCTGGTCCGCAACCTCGACGAGCCGTACATCGACGCCTCCGGGCACATCGACGAGATGCTCTCGCCGGGCCGACTGCTGTTCGCTTACGGCGTCCACTACCCGGAGTCGGGCGGGCGCTTCGACGCCAAGCGCCTGGTCTTCCTCGGCCGCGGCGCCGAGGACTACCGGTTCGAGGAGCCCAGCTGGTGGATCAAGCAGATCGAGTCGCTGGCCGACTTCTACAAGCGGGCCCAGTTCGGTGACGGGCCGGTGGACTTCACCGAGTACCGCACCGAGATCCGGCTCGGCGGCGACAAGACCGCCAGCCACGTCCAGGAGACCGACACGATCTCCCGCCTGGTCTACGGCATGGCCTCGGCCTACCTGCTGACCGGCAAGGACGAGTACCTGGAGGTCGCCGAGCGCGGCACCGAGTACCTGCGCAAGCACATGCGGGTCGTGGACAGCGAGGAGGACGTGGTCTTCTGGTACCACGGCATCCGCGTCGACGGGGACAGCGAGCGCAAGCTGTTCACCTCGGAGTTCTCCGACGACTACGACGCGATCCCGATGTACGAGCAGATCTACGCCCTGGCCGGCCCGATCCAGACGTACCGCGTCACCGGTGACGTACGGATCAAGAACGACGCGGACGCCACCATCCGGCTGTTCGACAAGTTCTTCAAGGACGAGGAACTGGGCGGCTACTACTCGCACATCGACCCCATCCTGTTCAGCGCCGACCACGAGTCGCTGGGCGAGAACGCGGAGCGCAAGAACTGGAACTCGGTCGGCGACCACGCGCCCGCCTACCTGATCAACCTGTACCTGGCGACCGGCGACCAGAAGTACGCCGACTTCCTCGAGTACACCTTCGACACCATCGCGGACAAGTTCCCGGACTACAAGAACAGCCCCTTCGTCCAGGAGCGCTTCTACCGCGACTGGTCGCACGACACCACGCACAGCTGGCAGCAGAACCGCGCCGTGGTCGGCCACAACCTCAAGATCGCCTGGAACCTGATGCGGATGAACTCCCTCAAGGCCAAGCCGGCCTACGAGGAGCTCGCCCGCAAGATCGGCGAGATCATGCCGGCCGTCGGCAGCGACCGCCAGCGCGGCGGCTGGTACGACGTGGTCGAGCGGGTCAAGGACGGCGACCAGGAGACGTACCGTTTCGCCTGGCACGACCGCAAGGCGTGGTGGCAGCAGGAGCAGGCGATCCTCGCCTACCTCATCCTGAACGGCACCACCGGCGGGGACGACTTCCTGCGCGAGGCCCGGCAGGCGGAGGCGTTCTACAACACCTTCTTCCTCGACCACGACGAGGGAGCCGTCTACTTCAACGTGCTCGCCAGCGGTACGCCGTACCTGCTCGGCACCGAGCGGCTCAAGGGCAGCCACTCGATGTCCATGTACCACTCGGCGGAACTCTGCTACCTCTCCGCCGTCTACAACAACCTGCTCATCAACGGCCGGGAGATGGACTTCCACTTCCAGCCCGACCCCACGGACCTGCCCGACCGCGTCCTGCGCGTCTCGCCCGACCTGCTGCCCGCGGGCTCGGTCGAGGTCGCGTCGGTGGAGATCGGCGAGAAGCCGTGGACGGACTTCGACGCGAAGGGCCTCACGGTCCGGCTGCCCGACGTCCAGGGCCGGGTCAAGGTCAAGGTCCGGCTGCGGCCGGTCACCAGGTAATGCCCAACGGGGGGCGCCCCACCATGAGGGGAAGAAGACAATGACTCTTCACGTGAAAGAACGCCGGAACAAGGGCGGCACGGTGCTCGTCGCCACCGGCGAGATCAACAGCGAGACCTCGGGGCAGCTGCTCCAGGCCCTGCTGCCGCTCGTCCGCGAGGGCCGGTCGCTGCGCATCGACCTCACCGCCGTCACCTACGTCTCCAGCGCGGGCCTGCGCACCCTGCTCGTCGTCTACCGCGAGGCCCAGCACGCCGGTGTCGCCGTCACCCTGTACGGGGTGAGCGAGGAAGTCCGGTTCGTCATGTCGGCCACCGGCTTCCTGGACTTCTTCTCCGCCGGCGAGGCGGAGGCGGCCAACGCGAAGGCCCGGGCCGTGCGATGACCGAAACCAGGACCGAACAGGTACTGCGCGTCGACGCCTACCCGACCCACGAGGTGGGCGGCTACCGGGTCCGCGCCGGCAAGCCGTTCCCCTTCGGGGCGAACGTGGTCCCCGGCGGGGTCAGCTTCTCCGTCTTCTCCGACCAGGCCACCTCCATGACCCTGGTCATCTACAAGCGCGGTGAGCCCGAGCCGATGGCCGAGCTGGAGTTCCCCGAGGAATTCCGGACCGGCAGCGTCTTCGCGATGACGGTCTTCGGCCTCGACCACGAGAACATCGAGTACGGCTACCGGGCCGACGGCCCCTACGATCCCGTCACCGGCCACCGCTTCGACGCCCGCCAGGTCCTCTCCGACCCCTACGCGCGGCTGATCTCCGGCCGCGACGTGTGGGGGGTGCCGCCGGACCGCAGCCGCGGCTACCAGTACCGCTCCCGGGTCTGCCTCCAGGACTTCGACTGGGGCGACGACACCCCGCTGCGGATCCCCGCCGAGGACCTCGTCGTCTACGAGGCCCACGTGCGCGGCTTCACCCGGCACCCGTCCTCGGGGGTCACCGCCCCCGGCACCTTCGCGGGGCTGCGCGAGAAGATCCCGTACCTGAAGGAACTCGGGATCAACTGCATCGAGCTGCTCCCGGTGTTCGAGTTCGACGAGAGCGACAACCCGCGCAGCAACCCGGAGACCGGCGAGAAGCTCTACGACTACTGGGGCTACAACACGGTCGCGTTCTTCGCGCCCAAGGCCGGCTACGCGGCCACCGGACGCTACGGGATGCAGGGCGACGAGTTCCGCACCCTGATCAAGGACCTGCACGCGGCCGGCATCGAGGTCATCCTCGACGTCGTCTTCAACCACACCGCCGAGGGCAACGAGCAAGGCCCGACGATCTCCTTCAAGGGGCTCGACAACGCCACGTACTACATGCTCACGCCCGAGGGGTACTACTTCAACTTCAGCGGCACCGGCAACACCGTCAACTGCAACCACCCCGTGGTGCGCAACTTCGTACTCGACTGCCTGCGCCACTGGGTCGCCGACTACCACGTCGACGGCTTCCGGTTCGACCTCGCGGCCATCCTCGGCCGCTCCGCGGACGGCACCCCGCTGCCCAACCCGCCGCTGCTGGAACTGCTCGCCTACGACCCGGTCCTGCGGCACACCAAGCTCATCGCCGAGGCCTGGGACGCCGGCGGCCTCTACGAGGTCGGCAACTTCCCGGCCTACGGCCGCTGGGCCGAGTGGAACGGCAAGTACCGTGACACCGTCCGCAGCTTCCTCAAGGGCGATCCCGGGGTCACCGGGGAACTCGCCACCCGGGTCGCGGGCTCTCCCGACCTGTACTCCAGCCGCGGGACCTCGGCATCGGTCAACTTCCTGACCGCGCACGACGGGTTCAGCCTCGCCGACCTCGTCTCGTACAACGACAAGCACAACGACGCCAACGGCGAGGGCAACAACGACGGCGGCAACGACAACGCCAGCTGGAACTGCGGGGCCGAAGGGCCCACCGACGACCCCGAGGTCAACGCGCTGCGGCTGCGCCAGATGAAGAACGCGCTGGCCATCCTCTTCACCAGCCAGGGCATCCCGATGCTGCTGTCCGGCGACGAGGTCGCGCGCACCCAGCAGGGCAACAACAACACCTACTGCCAGGACAACGAACTGTCCTGGTTCGACTGGGACCAGGTCGACGAGAACGCCGAACTGCTCCGCTTCACCCGCGAGATGATCGCGTTCCGGGGGCACCACCGCGAACTGCGCTCCACCTCCCACCCCACCGGACAGATGCGGGACGCCCTGGGGCTGCCCGACATCAGCTGGCACGGGGAGCGGGCCTGGCAGCCCGACTGGTCCCAGGACAGCCGGCTGCTGGCGGTGGCCCGCTGCGGCACCGGGGACGACGACGTGGTGTACGTGGCCATGAACGCGCACTGGGAGTCGCACGACCTGGAACTGCCCGCCCTGCCGGGCGGCCGGACCTGGCACCTGTTCGCCGACACCTCGGCCGAGGCACCGCACGACATCCGCACCCCCGGTGCGGAGCAGGAGCTGGACAACGCCGGCAAGTACCTGATCGGCCCCCGCTCCGTCGTGATCCTCGTGGGCCGTACGAACGAGCCCGAGACGACCGGGACGTTCTGACCGAAGGAGACCTGACATGCCGCTTTCCGTGTCCCTGAGCATCGAGGGCGACACCACCGTGATCGAACTGGCGGGCGAGCTGGACGCCAAGACGGCCCCGGACTTCCACCAGACCATCGAGAAGGCCGCGGGTCACGGCACCAGCACCGTCGAGATCCGGATGGCCGGCGTCGGCTACATGGCCAGCGCCGGACTCCGGTCCCTGGTCTTCGCCCAGCAGAAGGTGGCGGACCACGTCACCATCAAGGTGGTCGGCGCCATCGAGCCCGTGTCCCGGACCATCCGCACCGCCGGACTGGACCGGAGCATCCTGCTCTCCGACGACTGACGGCCGTGGGCGACATGGTCGAACTGGCGAGCAAGCCCTGCGTACTGGACGTGCCCGCGAAGGTCGGGGCACTGGGCGAGATCGCCGCGTTCGTCCTGCGCCTGGCCGGCCGGGCGGGCCTGGGCAAACAGGCCACCTACCGGATCCGGCTGGCCGTGGACGAGCTGGCCACGAACGTCATCATGCACGGGTACCGGGGCGGCGGCGGACGCATCACCGTCCGCGGCCACTCCGGGCCCGGCGGGGTGCGGATCGTCCTCGAAGACGCCGCACCCCCCTTCGACCCCGTCGAAGGCTGCCTGCCCCCCGCCACCGGGATCCCCCCGGAACGGCGGCGGGTCGGCGGCCTCGGCATCCACCTGGCACTCACCAGCGTGGACGAATTCAGCTACGCACGCATGGACGGCCGGAACATCAGCACCCTGACTGTGAAGGCTGAGGGGACGGACCCATGCCCTCCACGACCGTGATCATCCTTGACGAGTACCCGCCTCCCACGCCCGAACTGCTCGACGCGCTCAGGCTGATGGACGCGGAACTCGTCCCCCGCACCCTGACGGAACTGCTGCGCGGCCCGCTGGAAGTGCTGCCCGTCGCGGACGTGCTGCTCGTCCCGGCCGAGGCCGACGGCGAGACCGTACGGACAGCCGTGCGGCGGCTGCGCCGCTGGGCCGGGGCCCCGATCGTGGTCGTCTGGACCGAGACGGAGTTCACCGCCCTGGAGCACCACGTGCGCCTCGGCCACGACTACCTCGTACCGCCGTTCCTGCCGGCCCTGGTCGGCGCCCGGCTGCACAGCTGCTCCGAGCGGGCCGGACTCGGCCGCACCCTGCGGGAGGCGGACGCCCGGGCCGAACTGATGGGCTACGAGAAGGAACTGGAGATCGGCCGGGAGATCCAGGCCGGCTTCCTGCCCGAATCGCTGCCCGTCCCGGCGGGCTGGGAGATCGACGTCCGCTTCCGGCCGGCCCGGCAGGTCGCCGGGGACTTCTACGACGTCTTCGAGATGTCCCGGGGCCGCCGGCTCGCGGTGGTCGTCGCCGACGTCTGCGACAAGGGCGTCGGCGCGGCCCTCTTCATGGCCCTCATCCGCTCGCTGCTGCGGCACACCGCCGAGAACAGCGGCCTCCAGCACCTGATGGCGGAGGGCCGCACGGGCGGCAGCCGCCGCACCCCGGTCGTCGGCGCCACCCCGCTGTTCAACGCGGTCACCGCCACCAACGGCTACCTCACCCGCAACCACCTGCGGCAGGGCTACTTCGCCACCCTGTTCTTCGGCGTGCTCGACCCGCTCACCGGCAGCCTCGTCTACATCAACGGCGGCCACAACCCGCCCCTGCTGCTGTCCGGCTCCGGCGACGTGCCCGTCCCGCTCGACGTCACGGGCCCGGCCGTCGGCGTCCTGCCCGACTGCGTCTACACCCTCGGCTACGCCCAGCTGAACCCGGGCGACACCCTCTTCGCGTTCACGGACGGGGTACCCGAGGCCCGCTGCCCGGAAGGCACCTTCCTCGGTGACGAGCGGATGCTGGAACTGCTCGCCGGCCCCCCGGTGAGCGGCAAGGACGTGGTCGACCGGATCGACCTGGCGGTGCGCGAGCACACCGGAGCCGCCGAACAGCACGACGACGTCACCATGCTGGCCCTGCACCGGCCACGTGCGGCGCGGGGGCCGCACGTGAACCGAACGGTGGCGGCCTGATGACCCGGACCATCGTGGTGCACTCCCACCGCGGCGGGACCGGCAAGTCCTCGGTACTGGCGAACCTCGCGCTGCTGATCGCGGCCGGGGGGAGCCGGGTGGGGGTGGTCGACACCGACATCCAGTCGCCCACCCTGGACCTGCTGTTCCGGATCGGCCCCGGCTCCGGCTCGCTCGCCGACTACCTCCTCGGCCGCTGCGAGATCGAGACCGCGGCCCAGCAGACCGCGGTGCCCGGGCTGTACGTCGTACCGGCCCGGACCGGGACCCCGGCCCTGCGCGAGCTCATGGCCACCGGCTACGACGTGGGGCTGCTGCCGGAGGGCTTCGACCGGCTGGCCGAGTACTACGCGCTCGACGTGCTGCTGCTCGACACCCACGCCGGGCTCAACAACGAGTCGGTGACCGCCATGGCGAGCGCCGACGTGGTGCTCATCATGGCGCGGGCCGACCGCGTCGACCTCTCCGGGGTCGAGGAGACCATCTCCCTCGCCGGACGGCTGGCCTGCCGGCGGGCGCTCGTGCTGAGCATGGCCCCCGAGGGCGTCGACCGGGTGGACGCCCGCCGGCGGGCCGAGGAGGTCTACGGCGCCCCCCTGGCCGGAATCCTTCCGTACGTACCGGAAATGGCCGCTCTGTACGGCGAGCGCATATTCGCAGAAGCCCATCCCGACCACCCCCTGGTCGGTGAATTCCGCACCATCATCTCGGCGCTGGACGCACGTGACGAAGTATCGCGCGCCTGACGCTCCCCCCTTACGCCCCTCGCGGGCGGCGTGTTGAATCGGCAGCGATTCCAGAACAAGGAGATCAGTCATGAAGATCCTCGTCGTCATGACGGCAAAGGCCACGCTCCATCTGCTCGACGGGGAACAGCACCCCTCGGGATTCTGGGCCGAGGAATTCGTCGTGCCCTACACCCTCTTCCGTGCCGCCGGCCACACCGTGGACGTGGCGACGATCGGCGGCCAGACCCCGACGGTCGACCAGACCAGCATCGACCCGCAGTTCCTCCAGTGGGTCCGGCCCGCCGGGTCCCCCGACGAGGACGCCGCCAACGCGGCCGAGTACGTCCGGGTCATCGAGAACACTCCGCAGCTCAAGAACCCGATCGCACTCGAAACCCTCGGCGAGAAGGACATCGCGGAGTACGACGGGATCTACGTCAGCGGCGGCCACGGCGCCATCGGGGACCTGCCCAAGTCCGATGAACTCGCGCAGATCCTGCGCTGGGTCATCGCCCAGGACAAGCCGCTGGCCACCGTCTGCCACGGCCACACCTCGCTGCTCGCGCTCCGCGACGGCGAGGGCCGCTGGCCGTTCGAGGGCTACCGGATGACGGCCTTCTCGCACAGCGAGGAGCTCGTCACCAACATGGCCGGCCGGCTGCCGCTGATCCTGGAGGCCGAACTCACCAGACTCGGCGCCCGCTACGAGAAGGCCGAGGCGATCTGGGACTCCCACGTCGTCGTCGACCGCAAGCTCACCACCGGGCAGAACCCGTACTCCTCCAAGGCCCTCGCCGAGACCTTCTTAGCGCAGCTCGCGAAGGGCTGACAGGCCCCCGCACCCCCGACACGGAAGGCAGCCATGACCAAGCGTGAGCTGAGCGGCCAGCCCCTCGCCAACCCCGGGAAGCTCTTCATCGGCGGCAGATGGGTGCCGTCCCAGGACGGCCGGACCGAACCGGACGTCAGTCCCGTGGACGGGCGGGAGATCGTACCGGTGGCCCAGGCCACCGCAGCCGACGCGGACGCGGCCGTGGCCGCCGCCCGCACGGCGTACGAGGAAGGCCCGTGGAGCAGACTGTCCGCCCAGGAACGCGCGCTGCGGCTGAACCGGGTCGGGGAGCTCATCGAGCGGGACCTGGAGGAGATCGCCCTGCTGGAGACGGTGGACATGGGCAAGCCGTTCGCCTTCTCCAGTACGGTCGACGCCCCCATGGCCGCCCAGCTCATGCACTACTACGCGGGCGCGGTCACCCGTGTCGACGGCTCCTCCCGTGCGCCGGCCGGCGGCCAGCTCGCCTACACCCTGCGCGAACCGCTGGGCGTCGTCTGTGCCATCACCCCGTTCAACTTCCCGCTGCTGCTGTCGATGACAAAGATCGCCCCGGCCCTCGCCGCGGGCAACACGGTCGTCCACAAACCCTCCCCGGCCACCCCGCTCACCGCCCTCAAGATCGCCGAGCTGTTCCAGGAGGCGGAGATCCCGGACGGGGTGCTGAACGTCATCACCGGTCCGGGCGTGGAACTGGGCGAGACGCTCACCGACCA
The DNA here is from genome assembly GCF_055567555.1 of Streptomyces sp. NPDC026522. Lineage (NCBI taxonomy): Bacteria > Bacillati > Actinomycetota > Actinomycetes > Kitasatosporales > Streptomycetaceae > Streptomyces > Streptomyces sp. NPDC026522. The sequence continues at coordinate 102,744 of NZ_JBVHQF010000011.1, read as the reverse complement.
CCCCGGCATCGACAAGATCGCCTTCACCGGCTCCACCGCCGTCGGCCAGGCCATCATCCGCAAGTCGGCCGGCACCCTGAAGAAGGTCACGATGGAGCTGGGCGGCAAGTCCGCCAACATCGTCTTCGCCGACGCGGACCTCGACGCCGCCGAGGAACTGGCCTTCTTCGGCATCTACTACAACAAGGGCGAGATCTGCACCGCCGGCTCCCGGCTGCTGCTCCAGCGCCCCATCCACGACGAGATGGTCGAACGGCTCGTACGGCGGGCCTCCGCCCTCAAGCCCGGCGACCCCCGCGACCCGGCCACCCTGTTCGGGCCGCTGGCCCACCGCGGTCAGTTCGACAAGGTGAGCTCCTACATCGAGGTCGGCGAGAAGGAAGGCGCCGTGCTGCGGACCGGCGGCACCGGCTGGACCCCCGAGGGCGCCTCCAGTCAGGGCCTGTACTTCCTGCCGACCGTCTTCACCGGCGTCGACAACGGGATGCGGATCGCCCAGGAGGAGATCTTCGGCCCGGTCCTGTCCATCATCCCGTTCGACACCGAGGAGGACGCCGTACGCATCGCCAACGACAGCGCGTACGGCCTCGCCGCCGGGGTGCACACCAAGGATCTGCGGCGCGCCCACCGGGTCGCCTCGCAGATCAAGGCGGGCACCGTCTGGGTCAACTGCTACAACCAGTACGACCCCTCCGTGCCCTACGGCGGCTACAAGGCCTCCGGTTACGGCCGTGAGTGCGGGCCCGAATCCCTCGAGAGCTACACCCAGACCAAGTCGGTCTGGATCGGCATGGACTGAGGAGCGTCAATGCGGACAGGCATCATCGGCACCGGGCGGATCGGCACGGTCCTCGCCCGGATCCTGGTCGCCGCCGGGCACGAGGTCGTGCTCGCCAACGCCCGGGGCCCGCAGACCCTGGCCCCGCTGCTGGCCGAACTCGGCCCCGCGGCCTCGGCGGCGCACCCCACCGAGGCCGCCGGCCGGGCCGACCTGCTGGTGCTGATGGTGCCGTTCGACCACGTGCGGGGGCTGCTGCCGCCGCACGTGGTGCAGGACAAGGTCCTGGTGGACGCCACCAACGCGTTCGGCGGCGCCGGGACCCCCGCCGACCTCGGCGGCCGCGGTTCCAGCGACCTGGTCGCCGAGTGGTACCCCGGCGCCCGGGTCGTGAAATCCCTGAACACCATGCATTTCGAGACGCTCGCCGTAGCCGGCACCGCAGGGGGCGAACGACTGGCCCATTTCACGGCCGGCGACGACGGGAAAGCAAAGGAAATCGTCGGGGGAATCATCTCGGATCTGGGATTCGCTCCCGTCGACACCGGCCCGCTGCACTCCGGAGGAATTCTCCAACAGCCCGGCGGACCCCTCTTCAACCGGCCGCTCACGGAAGCGCAGGCGCTCGCATGGATCTCTCACTGAACGTGAACGGAAGACCCGAGCAGTTCTCGGCCCCGCCGAACGAACTGCTCGTGGAACGGCTCCGTGACGGTCTCGGGCTGACCGGGACCAAGGTCGGCTGCGACACCGGCCAGTGCGGCTCGTGCGTCGTCCGGCTCGACGGCAGGTCCGTCAAGAGCTGCCTGGTCCTGACCGCATCGGCCGCGGGCTCCCAGGTGACCACCATCGAAGGGGTCACCGCCACCGGCGGCGAGCTCACCGGCCTCCAGGAAGCGCTGCGCCAGGAGCACGGCACCCAGTGCGGCTTCTGCACCCCGGGCATGGTCATGGCCCTCGGTGAACTCGTCGACAACACGGCCGACCGCGACGCCCCCACCGAGCCCGAGATCCGTGAATGGCTCACCGGCAACCTGTGCCGCTGCACCGGCTACCACAGTGTCGTACGCGGAGTGCAGCGCGCCTGCTCCGCCGCCCGCGCCGAAGAACCCGCCGCCGCGGCCGCCACCGCCGCGTCCGGACAGGAGGTGTGAGGCCATGACCGCAGTTACGGGGGAGAGCGCTCTCCAGGGCAACGGAGTGCTGGGACAGCCGCTGGACAGCCGGGAGGACCCGCAGCTGCTGCGCGGCGAGGCGATCTACGTCGCCGACATCAACCTGCCGGGCACCGCCCACATGGCCATCCTCGGCAGCCCGGTCGCCCACGCGAAGATCCTGTCCATCGAGACCAAGGCCGCGGAGCAGCTGCCCGGGGTGCTGAAGGTGGCCACCGCGGCCGACTTCACCGACGTCATGCCGCTGCCCTGCATCTGGATACCCGGCGGGGTCGAGAGCCACTTCCCGCCCCACCCCTACGGACTTCCCGGCGCCCGCCCGGTGCTGACCGGTGACGCCGTCCGGCACGTCGGCGACCCGATCGCCGTGGTGGTCGCCGAAACCCCGCGCCAGGCCGCCGCCGCGCTCGCCGCCATCACCGTCGAGTACGAACCGCTGCCCGTGGTCACCCGCGCCGACGAGGCCCTCGCCGAGGGCGCCCCCCAGCTGCACGAGGCCGTTCCGGGCAACCTGAACGCTTACTGGACCTGCGGCGACAAGGACCGCACCGACGCGGCCATCGCCGAGGCCGAGGTCACCGTCGAACTCGACCTCGTCAACCAGCGCACCATCAACAGCCCCATCGAGCCGCGCGGCGCGGTCGGCGACTACAACGCGGCCACCGGCGAGTACACCCTCTACGCCTCCACCCAGGGCCCGCACAACCACCGCTTCCTGCTCTCCGCCCTGGTCCTCGGCATCCCCTTCAACAAGCTGCGCGTCATCGCGCCGACCGTGGGCGGCAGCTTCGGCACCAAGGGCTACCTCTACCCCGACATGGCACTGGTCCTGCTGCTGTCCAAGGCGCTCGGCCGGCCCGTGAAGTGGGTGGACACCCGCACCGGACTGATGAACTCCACCGTCCAGGGCCGCGACCACCGCCAGCACGTCACCCTCGCCGGCACCCGCGACGGCCGGATCACCGCCGTGCGCGCCACCAGCTACGCCAACCTGGGCGCCTACCCCTCCACCATCGGCCCCGGTGTCGCCACCGCCCTGATGGGACGCTCCATCAGCGGCATGTACGACATCCCCGCCGCCTTCTGCGAGGTCTACGCCGCCTTCACCAACACCGTCTCGCTCGGCGCCCAGCGCGGCAGCGGGCGCGCCGAGGCCGCGTTCCTGATGGAGCGCCTCGTCGACCGGTACGCCTCCGAGATCGGCATGGACCCGGCGGCCGTGCGGCGCAAGAACCTGGTGCCGAAGGAGAAGTTCCCGTACGACAACGGGCTCGGCTGGACCTACGACTCCGGGGACTACCAGCTGAACTTCGACCGGGCCGTGGAGCTGTCGGGATACGCCGACATGCCCGCCCGCAAGGCCGAGGCCCGCGCCCGCGGCAAGCGCCTCGGCGTGGGCCTGGCCACGTACGTCGCCATCTGCGGTGTCGGCCCCTCCACCCGGATGTCGAAGGAAGGCATGCTCGGCGGGACCTGGGAGAGCGCGAACATCCGCGTCCACCCCACCGGCGAGGTCACCGTGACCGTCGGCTCCGCCTCCACCGGCCAGAGCCACGGCACCGTCTTCGCGCAGGTCGCCGCCGACGAACTCGGCATCGACCCGGCGCAGGTGCAGGTCCTGGAGGGGGACACCCAGAAGGCCCCGTACGGGCAGGGCACCTACGGCTCGCGCTCCTACAGCATGGCCGCGCCGGCCGTCGCCCTCACCGCCCGCAAACTCAAAGCGAAGCTGGTCAAGGCGGGCGCCGTGTTCCTGGACGTTCCCGAGGACAAGGTCGTCTACGCCAACGGCGGCGTCCACGAAGAGGGCAACGAGGAGAACGCGAAGACCTTCGCCGAGCTGGCGATGGCCATGTGGTACGGCTGGGGACTGCCGCACGAGATCGAGCCCGCCCTGGACGAGACCACCCACTTCGACCCGCCGGACTTCAACTACCCGTTCGGGACCCACGTCGCGGTGGTCGAGATCGACGAACTGACCGGCGAGACCGAGGTGGTGTCCTACACCGCCGTGGACGACGCCGGCAACATCGGCAACCCCAAGATCGTCCTCGGCCAGATCGAGGGCAGCATCGTGCACGGCCTCGGCCAGGCCCTCATGGAGGCCGCCGAATACGACGAGGACGGGCTGCTGATCAGCTCCGACCTGAACCACTACGCCCTGCCGCGCGCCGCCGACGTGCCCTTCTTCTCCCTCGACAAGACGACCACGCCCAGCCCGCACAACCCGCTCGGGGCCAAGGGGGCCGGCGAGATCGCCACCGTGCCGCCCGCCGCCGCCGTCGTCAACGCCGTCGTGGACGCCCTCTCCGACCTGGGCGTCCAGCACATCGACATGCCGCTCACCCCCGAGAAGGTCTGGCGCCGCATGAGAGGGGAAGCCCAGTGATCCTCACCGAGTTCGACTACGTCCGGCCCGTCGGCCTCGAAGAGGCGCTCACCCTCCTCGCCGGCACCCCGGGCGCCCGAGCCCTGGCCGGCGGCCAGAGCCTGCTGCCCGACCTGCGCACCGGCGCCGCCCGGGCCGGTCTGCTGGTCGACCTGCGCCACCTGGAGGAACTGCGGGGCGTCGCGGCGGCCCCGGACGGGACGCTGCGGATCGGGGCGCTGACCACGCTCGCCGAACTCGCCGCGCACCCGCTGGTGCTGGCGCAGGCCCCGGAGATCGCCGCCGCGGCCCGCGCCAACGGCGACCCCCAGGTCCGCAACCTCGGCACCGTCGGCGGCAACCTGGCGGCGACCGGCCGGGCCACCGACCTGCCGGTCGCCGCCATCGCCGCCGGTGCGGAGGCGGAACTGGCCGGTCCGGGCGGGCGGTCCACGGCCGCGGCCGAGGAGCTCGCCGCCTCCGGGGTCCCGGCGGGCGCCGTGCTCACGGCCCTGCTGGTACCGGCCGGCGGCCCCGCGGCCGCGTTCGAGAAGAGCGCCGACCGGGCCACCCGATACCCGCTGTGCGCGACCGCCGTACGCATCACCGCCGACGGCCCGCGCATCGCGGTGACCGGGGCCACCGCCCGCGCCCTGCGCCTGCGCGGGGTCGAGGACCGGCTGCGCGGCGGCCCGTACACGACGGACAGCGTGCTCGCGGCGTTCCGCGCGGAACCCCGGGAGCTGTTCATCCCGGGCCGCGGCACTTCGGCCGAGTACCTCGGCCACCTCGCGGGCGTGCTGACCGCCCGCGCACTGGCGAGGGCCCAGGCGCTCGCCTGACCACCGCCCACCACGGGGAGTTGACGAGAGTGGCCGAACCGACCGAGACGACCACGGGGGACATCGTGCACCCGACCGGCCAGCCGGCCAGTGCACCCAGAGGCTCCGGCTTCTGGGTGGTGGGCGCCGTCCTCGTGCTGCTCATGCTCTCCTCCTCCGTGCCCTCCGCCCTCTACGTGCTCTACCAGCAGAAGTGGGGCCTGTCCTCGGGCACCATCACGGTGGTCTTCGCCCTGTACGCCGTCACCGTGCTGGCCGGACTGCTGCTGTTCGGGTCGCTGTCCGACACCCTCGGACGGCGGCCCGTGCTCGGCGCCGCACTGGTCCTCGCGATCGTGTCGATGGGCCTGTTCGCCGGGGCCCAGGGGCTCGGGCTGCTGCTGGCCGCCCGCGCCGTGCAGGGGCTGGCGGTCGGCCTGGCCACCGGGGCGATGGGCGCGGCCCTGCTGGAACTGACCCCGCGCTCCAAACCCGCACTCGGCGCCCAGGTCAACAGCGCGGGCCCCACCGTGGGCATCGGGCTCGGCGGCCTGGGCGCCGGCCTCCTGGTCCAGTACGGGCCCGCCCCGACCGTCCTGAGCTACGTGCTGCTGGTCGGGGCCTTCGCGCTCACCCTGGTCGGGGTGGTCCGGATGGGCGAGAGCGCTCCCGGGCTGCGGGGCGGCCGCTTCCGGGTCGCGCCGCACCGGATCCGGATACCGCAGGGCGCGGGCGGCCGCTTCGCCGTCCTGGTGCTCACGATCGTCGCCGTCTGGTCGGTCGGCGGGTTCTACCTCTCGCTCGGCCCGCACCTGGCCCTGTCGCTGCTCCGCAGCACCAACTACCTGGTCGGCGGGGCCACCGTGGCCCTGCTCGCGGGCGCCGCGACCGGCGCCCAGCTGCTGCTGGGCCGCACCGAGGCGCTGCGCACCGCGGTCGTCGGGCTGCTGGGGCTGCTGGCCGGCCTGGGGCTGGTGCTGCTCGCCCTCGGGCTCGGCTCGGCCCCCGTCTTCCTCGTCGCCACGGCGGTGCTGGGCGCCGGCTGGGGGGCCGCCTTCCTCGGCTCCTTCCGGGCCCTCAGCACCCTCGCCGAACCCGCGCACCGCGGTGAACTCACCGCGGCGGTGTACGTGTTCGCGTACCTCGCCATGAGCGTCCCGTCGGTGCTCGCCGGGATGCTGACCAACATCCACGGGCTGCACCGCACCTCGGTCGGCTTCATGGCCGCCGTCGCCGGCGTGTGCGCGCTGGCCCTGATCGTGACCTTGCGGCTGTCCGCCCGTACCCGGGCAGAGGGGACCACGGTATGAACGGCCCGGAGTTGCGGTCGGCGCTACATGATCTGGAGATCTTCGGCGGTCTCACCGAGGAGCAACTGGACTGGCTGGTCTCGGTCTCCGAACCCCGGGTGCTGGCCGACGGAGACCTGCTCTTCCGCGACGGCGACGAAGCCACGTGCTTCCACGTGCTGCTCGCGGGCGGACTCGTCGTCACCAAGGTGATCGACGGCCGGGAGGAGGTGCTCACCCGGCACTCCACCGAGGAGGAGAGCGCCGCCGCCGAGGAGCACGACGGCAAGCCCTCCGCCGCGCACCGCTTCACCGGGGAGCTGCCGCTGCTGACCGACGGCTCCTATGTGGCCACCGCCTGCGCGTCGGGGCCCGCGACCACCGTCGTCGGCTACCCGAAGCCGGTGTTCTTCGAGATGCTGACCCGCTGCCACGGAGTGGCGGCCGTGCTGCTGCCCGTACTGGCCTGGCGGATCAAGTCCTCCGAGGTGCAGGCCCGCAAGCGGGCGACCGTGGAGGCACTGGGCACCCTCGCCGCGGGGCTCGCGCACGAGCTGAACAACCCGGCGGCCGCGGTGGCCCGGGCGGCGCAGGAACTCGCGCCCGCCCTGGACCGGCTGACCCGCACCGCGCACGCCTGGGGCGCAGCCGCCTCGGGGGCCGAACGCGCCCTGCTCGACCGGCTCACCGACGAGCTGGACAAGCTGCCGCCGCCGCAGACCTCGGACCCGCTGGCGCAGGCGGACGCCGAGGAGGAGATCACCGACTGGGCCGAAGAGGCGGGTACCGAGCGGCCGGGGCTGCTCGGATCGGGCGTCTCGGACCTCGGCCTTGAGCTGAGCTGGCTGCTGGAGCGGCTGGAGGGGATCGGCGAGCCGGCCCTGCCCGCCGCCCTGGACCACCTGGCGGCGCTGCTGGAGATCCGCTCCCTGGCGGCCGAGCTACGGGCCGCGGGCCCGCGCATCTCCCAGCTGGTCGCCGCCACCCGGGATTACGCCAATCTCGACCGCGCCCCCGAGCAGCGCTTCCCGGTGACGGACGGACTGGAGAACACGCTGGTCGTGCTCCGGTCGAAGCTCTCCGGCATCACCCTGGTCCGCGAGTACGAATCCGGCCTGCCCGAACTCACGGGCTATCCGGGCGAGCTGAACCAGGTGTGGACCAACCTCGTCGACAACGCCGCCGAGGCCATGGAAGGCGCCGGCACCCTCACCCTGCGCGCCCGGGCGGAAGGCGTCTGCATGGTCGTGGAGGTCATCGACACCGGCCGCGGCATCCCCGAGAACGTCCTGCCCCGGATCTTCGAACCCTTCTACACCACCAAGGACGTGGGGAAGGGAACGGGTCTGGGCTTGCACCTCAGCTACCGGATCGTGACCCAGCGCCACCACGGGTCGATCACGGCCCGCTCCCGCCCCGGCGAGACCCGGATGGTCGTACGGCTGCCGCTCGCCACCCCGCCGCAGACGACCGCCGCCGCCGCTCCGGCCAGTTGAGCCGGTCGCGGCACCAGTTGAGCCCGTTCCCAATGAGCCCGTTCCCGTGGAAAGAGTGGAGTCGAACATGGCCACGTACGACATCTCCAAGCTGCACCCGGTCTTCGTCCGCCAGATGGAGGCGCTGGCCGCCCTCGACATCGAGGCGGTCATGAAGAACTACACGGACGACGCCGTGCTGCTGCGCTTCGAGGGGGCCTCGGTGGGGATCGAGGCGGTGCGCGAGACGTTCACCGGCTACCTCTCGGTCAAGCCCACCCTGGTCGAACTCCAGGAGTACGTCGAGACCGAGGACACGATCTTCTACCGGGCGATCATGAACCTGAACGGTCAGCCGGAGCACGCGTTCGGGACACTTGTGGTCCGCGATGGCCGGATCTGGCGTCAGACCGCCGGGTTCGGCAGCTGAGCCCCGAGAACTGGGTAGCGTGTGCGGGGAGGGCGGGGGCAGCGCCCTCCCCGCGTGCGCGAAGCGAGTGACAAAGGGGAGTCAATGGAGCGCGAAACCGGTCGCGTCGAGGCATTCAGCGACGGCGTGTTCGCCATCGTCATCACCATTCTCGTTCTGGAACTCAAAGTTCCGAAAGAAACGGGATCGGAGTTCTGGCACGGCGTCTGGGAGCAGTGGCCGCATTACGCCGCCTATGTGGTGAGCTTCCTCATCATCGGCGTGATGTGGGTGAACCACCACACCATCTTCAGTCACCTCAAGCGGGTCGACCGCCCGCTGTTGTTCCTGAATCTCCTGGTGCTGATGGTGGTATCGGTGATCCCGTACACGACCACCGTGCTCGCCGAACACCTCATGGAGGAAGGCGGGTCGGCCAACGCGGCCGCCATCCTCTACAGTTCGCTCACCGTCGCCTACGCCCTGGCCTTCCTCGCCTTCTGGTGGTACGTCACGCGGGTCGGCCACCTCTTCCACGAACAGGTGGACAAAGAAGGCGCCCGGGCGACGCGAATGCGGTTCGGCCTGGGGGCGATCGCCTACCCCATGACCGTGCTCCTGTCCTTTTTCTCCGCACCGCTCACTCTCGGCGCACACTTCCTGATCGCGCTCTACTATGCGGCGAACCAGATCCCGATCCCACTCGTGGTAGAGGAAGAGCGGCTCGCAACTGCCGGCGACCTCAGGAAGTAGCCGCCCTGGCCTACGGCCGTTCTGCGCGGTCAAGTAGGGTATTGGATCTAGCTGGTCGCGGGGGAGGCCCAGATGGCTCGCGTAGTCCTGCCGGAGGATTCCGCAAAGGAAATCTCCGAGTTGATCGACGTCCTGATCTCTCTGTTCTTCGAGTCATTACCCCGGCGGGACCAGCGAAACTGGGCCCGCGTTTATCTCAACGGTCTCGTGCGGACCAATGGGAAGAAAACAATCCGTAACATCGCCGGAACCGGCGCGAGTTCCGTCGAGCAGAGCCTCCAGCAGTTCATCAGCAAGTCCCCGTGGGACTGGACCCCCGTACGCCGGTCCCTCGCCCAGCACATCGAACGCACCGCCCAGCGGCCGCTGGCCTGGGTGGTGCAGCCGATGGTCATCGAGAAGGCCGGCGACCGCTCCGTGGGCGTGGGCCGGCAGTTCGTCCCCCAGCTCGGCCGCACGGCCAACTGCCAGCAGGCCGGGGGCATCTGGCTGGCCTCCAGCGAAGCCAGCTTCCCGGTCGAATGGACCCTCACCCTCCCCGGGCCCTGGACCAGTGAACTGCTGCGCCGCCGCCGGGCGGGCATCCCCGACACGGCACGCTCGCTCACCCCCGCCCAGGACGCCGTGCACGCGGTCCAGCGCATGGCCGCGACCTGGCAGCTCCAGCGGCGGCCGGTGGTGATGGAGGTCTCCAACAGCGACCTCCCGCAGTGCATCGAGTCCTTCACGCTCCAGGACATCCCCTTCGTTTTCAAGGTCGACGGCTCGCTGCCCGTCTCCTTCGGCGGGTCCGGGCGCCACAAGCCCGGACTGCACACCGCCCCCGCCCGGGAACTCATCGACTCGCTGCGCTCCCAGCGCCGCGTCGTCGAATGGACCCGGCACGGCCGCGCCGAGGGAGCGGTGACCCTGCTGACCTCGGCCTCCATCCTCGCCACCGCCGGCGAGGACCGGCCCGCCGCCGCGCCGCCCACCCCGCTGCTGCTCGTCGGCGCCTGGACGGAAGCCGCCCTGCTGCCCTCCGAGTTCTGGATCACCAACATCGGGGACCGGCCGCTCGCCCAGCTCTTCCTGCTGGCCAAGCTCACCGACCGGGTCTCCCTGGACTTCGCCGAGACCTGCGAACCCGTCGGGATCCGCGACTTCGAGGGCCGCTCCTTCCGCGGCTGGCACCACCACGCCACCCTCGCCAGCGTCGCCCACGCCGCCCGGCTGCTGGGCAGCGCCGGAGGACGGCTGCCCGACCCGGCGCCGCTGCCCTACCAGGGCCCGACCCGGCCCCGGCCGCCCGCCGTCCTGCCGCCGCGGCCGCTCATACCCGGCCAGGCACCCCGCCGCGAATACATCCGCTGATGCTGGACATCGCGGGGGAACTCCGCACCTGGTGCGCCGAGCGGCGCGAATTCGCGCTGGCCACCGTCGTCGCCGTCAGCGGGAGCGCGCCGCGCGGCCCCGGTGCCTCGCTGGCCGTGGACGCCGGGGGCACCGCGCTCGGCTCCCTGTCCGGGGGCTGCGTGGAATCCGCCGTCCACGAGCTGTGCCTGGAGGCGATCGCCACCGGGGAAGGGGGCGTCCACCGCTTCGGGTACAGCGACGACGACGCCTTCGCGGTCGGGCTGACCTGCGGCGGGATCCTGGACGTACTGATCACCCCGGTACGCGGGCACGACCCGGTGCGGCCCGTCCTGCGCTCGGTGCTCGACCAGGCCGGGGCCGGCGCGCGGACCGCGCTGGCCCGGGTGGTCGCCGGGCCGCCCCGGCAGCTCGGCCGGGCCCTGGCCGTGCGGGCCGACGGCTCCTACGAGGGCCACCTGGGCGGCGGCCCCGCCCTGGACCGGGCCGCCGCCGAGCGGGTGCGGGACCTGCTGCTCGCCGGGCGGACCGGCACCGCCGAGCTGGGGACGGCGGGCGGGCTGTGCGGTCAGCCGCTGACCCTGCTGGTCGAGTCGGCCGCCGAGCCGCCCCGGCTGATCGTCTACGGGGCCATCGACTTCGCCGCCGCCCTCGCGCGGATCGGCGCCTTCCTCGGACACCGGGTCACCGTCTGCGACGCCCGGGCCGTCTTCACCACACCGGCCCGCTTCCCCGACGCCGACGAGGTCGTCGTGGAGTGGCCGCACCGCCACCTCGCCGCCGAGTGGGAGGCCGGCCGGCTCGACTCCCGGACCGCCGTCTGCGTCCTGACACACGACGCGAAGTTCGACGTACCGCTGCTGTCCCTCGCGCTGCGGCTGCCCCTCGCGTACGTCGGGGCCATGGGGTCGCGGCGCACCCACACCGAGCGGGCCGCCCGGCTGCGGGAGGAGGGCGTGCCCGAGGCCGCGCTGGCCCGGCTGCGCTCACCCATCGGCCTCGACCTCGGCGGCGGCACCCCCGAGGAAACGGCCCTCGCCATCGCCGCCGAGTTCACCGCGGTCCGGCACGGCGGCAGCGTCACGCCGCTGGCCGACCGCCACGGCCCCGTCCACCGCCGGGTGCTCCCGGTGGGCGGACCGGCGGGGCGCGGCTGAGGGGCCGCCGGGCGCCCGCGGGGCCGCCGGGCTGGAGGAAGCGACCAGGCGGTCCTTTATGTCCTGGACGATCGGACCGGGCTGCATAAACACCGGGCCATGGGAGAATGAAGTACGTGCGTTTCCTCGGCTGCCCTGTCGAGGGCCAACTCCGATCGACTGGGATGTTCAGCACGTGCGTTTCCTCAATGACCAGAAGCCGCCGTACGACCTGACGTACGACGATGTGTTCATGGTGCCGAGCCGGTCCGCGGTCGGTTCCCGCCAGGGCGTCGACCTCTCCTCGCCCGACGGCACCGGCACCACCATTCCGCTCGTCGTGGCCAACATGACCGCCATCGCGGGACGCCGGATGGCCGAGACCGTCGCCCGCCGCGGCGGCATCGTCGTCATCCCGCAGGACATCCCGATCGAGGTCGTCACCGACGTCATCTCCTGGGTCAAGACGCGCCACCTCGTGCTGGACACGCCCATCACCCTGGCGCCCACCCAGACCGTCGCCGACGCGCTGTCCCTGCTGCCCAAGCGGGCGCACGGCGCCGGAATCGTCGTGGACGGCGACAACCGGCCCGTCGGCGTCGTCACCGACCACGACCTGACCGGCGTGGACCGCTTCACCCAGCTCTCCGAGGTCATGTCGAAGGAGCTGCTGCTCGTCGACGCCGACATCGACCCCCGCGAGGCCTTCAACAAGCTCGACGCCGGCCACCGCAAGCTGGCCCCGGCCGTCGACCGGGACGGCCGGCTCGTCGGCATCCTGACCCGCAAGGGCGCCCTGCGCGCGACCCTCTACACCCCGGCGACCGACGCCAACGGCAAGCTGCGCATCGCGGCCGCCGTCGGCATCAACGGCGACTTCGTCGGCAAGGCCAAGCAGCTGCTCGACGCGGGCGTGGACACGCTCGTCATCGACACGGCCCACGGTCACCAGGAGTCGATGATCAACGCGATCAAGGCCGTCCGAGCGCTGGACCCGCAGGTCCCGATCGTGGCCGGCAACATCGTCGCCGCCGAGGGCGTCAAGGACCTGATCGACGCCGGCGCCGACATCATCAAGGTCGGTGTGGGCCCCGGCGCCATGTGCACCACCCGCATGATGACCGGCGTCGGCCGGCCGCAGTTCTCCGCGGTGCTGGAGTGCGCGGCGGAGGCCAAGAAGTACGGCAAGCACGTGTGGGCCGACGGCGGCGTCCGCCACCCGCGCGACGTGGCGATGGCGCTGGCCGCCGGCGCCGCGAACGTGATGATCGGCTCCTGGTTCGCCGGTACGTACGAGTCCCCGGGCGACCTCCAGCAGTCGGCCGACGGCCGCTTCTACAAGGAGTCGTTCGGCATGGCGTCGGCGCGCGCCGTACAGAACCGCACCTCGGAGGAGTCCGCGTACGACCGGGCCCGCAAGGGCCTGTTCGAGGAGGGCATCTCCACCTCGCGCATGTTCCTGGACCCGGCGCGGCCCGGCGTCGAGGACCTGATCGACTCGATCATCGCGGGCGTGCGGTCCTCCTGCACGTACGCGGGCGCGGGCTCGCTGGCGGAGTTCGAGGAGAAGGCCGTGGTCGGCGTCCAGTCGGCGGCCGGCTACGCCGAGGGCAAGCCCCTGCACGCCAGCTGGAGCTAGTTCCCGTCATCCCGTGGCCCCGGCCCGTCCGTTCGGACGGGCCGGGGCCACGGGCGTGTCCGGCCGGTCAGGGGCGTCCGGGGGATCAGGGCCGGCCCCGGGCGTGATCCCCCGGACACCCCTGACCCGCCGTTCGACCGTTCGGCAGCGCCGTTCGACCGGTGGGCGCCCGGGGGCGCCGGATACGTCAGGCGGCGGATAACTCCGCGCCGGGTTTCGGTCACGCTCAGGTCATCCGACCCGGAAGAGGTGACCTGGTGACCACCGACCTCGCGCGCCGCACCACCGATGAGCGGGCCCTCGCCCGCCTCCACCGCGACCACGGCAAAGCCCTCTATGGTTTCCTGCTGAGCCTCACCTTCGGGGACCGCCACCGCGCCGAGGACCTCGTCCAGGAAACCCTCCTGCGGGCCTGGAAGCACCCGGAAGCCGTCGAGAGCGGGGACCACGCCTCCATGCGGCCGTGGCTGTACACCGTCGCCCGGCGGCTCGCGATCGACGCCCGGCGGGCCCGGCTGGTGCGGCCGGCCGAGGTCGGGCCCGATGCCCTGGACCAGTCCCCGGCCGCCGACGACCGCACCGAACAGGCCGTCGCCGCCCTGGACCTGCGCGAGGCACTGCGCTGCCTGAGCCCCGAACACCGCGCCGTACTCGACCTGATCTACTTCCGCGGGGCGTCGGTCTGCGAGGCCGCCGCGGCGCTCGGTGTGCCCTCCGGGACCGTCAAGTCCCGTACCTACTACGCCCTGCGGGCCCTGCGCGCGCTGCTGCCCGGCTACGGCCGCCTCGCCGCCTGAGCCGCCACCTCCGCCCGCGAGCGGACCTGGAGCTTGGCCAGGATGTGCGAGACGTGCGTCTGCACCGTCCTGGGGGAGAGGAACAGGGCCGCCGCGATCTCCGGGTTGGTCCGGCCCTGCGCGACCAGCAGCGCGACCTTGAGCTCGGCCGGGGTCAGCGACTCCCAGCCGTTCGACGCCCGGCGCCGCGCCGCCCGGCTGCCCCGGCGCACTCCCAGGCTCCGCAGCCGGGCCTCGGCCCGCGCGATGTCCCACCGGGCGCCCGGCTCCTCGTACGCGTCCACCGCCCGCGCCAGCGACTCCCGCGCCCCCGCCAGGTCGCCGCGCCAGGCCCGGGCCACCGCCAGGTCCTCCAGGGTGTGCCCCAGCACCAGCGGCCATCCGCCCCGGCCGGCCCGGGCCACGGCCCGCGCCAGCAGTTCCGGATCCTGCGCGAACAGGCCCCGGCAGCGCAGCAGCGCCAGGGCCGGCCCCGGGTACTCGGGCAGGGCCGCCGCCGTACGGGCGCACGCCGCGACCGCCGCCCGGGCCGTCGCCGCGTCCCCGCACTCCAGCGCCAGCCGCACCGCCTCCGACAGCACCCAGGGCCGGTCGTACACCGTCGCCCCGTCCACCCCGTCCGCCAGGGCGGGCAGCAGCGCCGCCAGGGCGTCGGCGGGCCGGCCGTCCCGCTCGGCGAGCAGCGCGCGGGCCAGCAGCACGTGCGAGGCGTACCGGCGGGCGGCCGGACTGCCGAACGCGTCCTCGGACAGCGCCGCCAGCTCCGCCCCGGCCGCCGGCCGGTCGTCGCGGTGGCCCAGGACCAGCGCCCGCAGCCCGCGCACCACCACCGGCAGCCAGCCGTCCGACACCGGCAGGCCGTCGGCCCGCGCCACCCCGGCCAGTGCCGCGTCCCAGTCCCCGAGCCGGTAGTGGAACTCCGCCAGCAGCGCCTCGGTCACCGCCAGCCGCCCCGTCGAGCGGGTCCGCACCGCGAGCTCCCGGGCCTCCCGCAGCGCCTGCGCCACCGCGTGCGGCTCGTCGAACCGCATGAGTTCCTCCGCCTGGTTGGCGAGCAGCAGCAGCCGCACGTCGTTCGCCGCCGGGCTGCGCCGCGCGCAGGCGATGCCCTCCGCCACGTGCCGCAGCGACTCCCGGCCCCGGTTCAGGTGGAACAGGGCGAACGCCATCGCGTGCTCCACCTCCGCCCCGCACAGCGGATCGCCCAGCCGCCGGGCCCGCTCCACCAGCGGCCCCGCCAGCCCGTACGCCTCCTGCGGCCGGTGCAGCTCGGCCAGCGCCAGCACCCGGCACGCCTCCAGGCGCAGCCGGTACCCGGCCGAACCGAACGGCTCCGCCAGCGCCCGCCGCGTCACCTCCAGGGAACGCTCCATGTCCCCCTCGATCATCAGCGCCGACACCAGCTTGAAGGCGAGGGCCGCCCGCCGGTCCGCGTCGGCCGCCCGCTCCCACAGCGTCTCCAGCAGCCGCGCCGACTCCGGGCGGCGCAGCAGCAGCGCCGCGTCCGCCAGGTTCTCCTCCAGTGCTTCCAGCGCGCCCGGCTCGGCCGGAGGCCCGCCCGGGCCCCGCGCGATGGCCCGCTCCAGCAGCTCCGCCGCCAGGCCCGGGGCCACCGGGATCAGGTCCGGCGCCGCACCGGCGAGCCAGCGCGTCCCCCACCCGTCGGGCGCCCCGCCGCCCAGCAACTGCTCGGCGGTCCGCGCCGGGTCCAGCCCGGCTCCCGCGAAGGCCCGGGCGGCCTCCCGGTGCAAGGTGGAGCGGACGGAGCGGGGGGTCTGCCGGTAGAGCGCCTCGCGGAGCACCGGGTGGCGGAACCGCAACTGCTCGCCGGTGTCCTCCAGCAGCCCGTCCAGCAGCGGTTCCTCCAGCTCCGCGAGCAGCTCCCGCACCGGCTTCTCCCGTACGACGGCCAGCTCGCGCACCGTGAAGGACGGGCCCAGCACCGCCGCGTGCCGGAGGGTGGCGCAGGCCGCCCGGGACAGGGAGTGCAGCGCCCGGGTCACCGAGGCGGGCGGCGGCGCCACGTCCCGCGCGGCCGGATCCAGTTCGGCCGTACCGGCCGCGACCGTGACGCCCGGGGACCAGTGCCGCGCGAGTTCCCGCAGGAGCCGGGGGTTGCCCCCGGCGCCCGCGGCCGCCTCCCGCAGCCGCGGCCCCGGCGGCGCCCCGAACAGCTCCTGGAGCAGCGCCGCCGCCTCCTCGGCCGACAACGGCTCCAGCCGCACGACCCGCCCGCCCGGCTCCGCGCACAGCCGCTCCACCTCGGGCCGCCGCGGCACCGCCCGCCGGGTCACGGCCAGCAGCAGCGGCAGCCGCCCCGCCGCCCGGCCCAGCCGCTGCCACACCAGCAGGCTCGCCGGGTCCGCCCAGTGCAGGTCGTCCAGGACCAGCAGCACCGGGCCGGCCGCGCACCAGGCCTCGGCCCCGGCCACCAGCAGGTCCATCGCCGCCAGCAGCGCCCCGCCCGGCCGCGCGGGATCCGCGGCCTCCCGCAGCAGCGCGATGACCGCCGCCCGGCCCGGGCCGTCGGGGTGCAGGCAGTCCAGTACGGCCCGCAGCGCCAGCCGCTCCCCGAGCGGGTCGGCGGCGCCGTAGCGGACCCGGCAGCCCAGTGCGGCCGCCTCGGCCAGCGCCTCCCGCACGAGAGCGGTCTTGCCCGCGCCGGATTCGCCCTCCACGACCAGGCGGCCCCCGCCGCCCCGTGCCCCGCCGCGTACCCAGTCCCGCAGCTCGCCACGCTGATGCTCTCGCCCGACCCGCACCTCGGCGGTCCTTCCGGTCATGCCGCGCCTCCCGCAGGATGCCACGTTCAAGGCCGGCGGTGCCGTTCGCCGGGGCCGGAACTGTGCACACCGGGCCGGTACTTGGGGATGCGCACCGTGACCTTCATCCCGGCGCCGACCCCCGTCTCGATGACGAGCCCGTAGTCGTCCCCGTAGACCTGCCGCATCCGCTCGTCCACGTTCGGCAGCCCCACCCCGGACGACGATCCCGCCCGCTCGCCGGCCAGGATGCGGCGCAGCAGGGCCGGGTCCATCCCGACGCCGTTGTCCTCGATGGTCAGCACCGCTTCCGAGCCCGCGTCCCGGGCGGCGATGGTGATCCGGCAGCGGGCGGTGGAGTCCTCCAGCCCGTGCTTGACCGCGTTCTCCACCAGCGGCTGCAGACACAGGAACGGCAGCGCCACCGGCAGCACTTCCGGCGCCACCTGCAAGGTCACCGTCAGCCGGTCGCCGAACCGGGCCCCGGCCAGGGCCAGGTACTGCTCGATGGAACGCAGCTCCTCGGCGAGGGTCGTGAAATCGCCGTGCCGCCGGAACGAGTACCGGGTGAAGTCGGCGAACTCCAGGAGCAGGTCCCGCGCCCGCTCCGGGTCGGTGCGCACGAACGAGGCGATCGCGGCGAGCGAGTTGAAGATGAAGTGCGGGGAGATCTGCGCCCGCAGCGCTTTGATCTCCGCCTCCATCAGCCGGGTCCGGGACCGGTCCAGCTCCGAGAGCTCCAGCTGGACCGACACCCAGCGGGCCACCTCCGTCGCCGCCCGCACCAGCACCGCCGACTCCCGCGAGCCGTACGCGACGAGCGCGCCCAGCACCCCGTCCTCACCGGTCAGCGGGGCGAACACCGCCCACCTCAGCGGGCAGCCGGGCCGCTGGCATTCCGTACGCAGGCTCAGGCTGCGGCCCGACTCCAGCATCGTCGCCACCCGGGCCATCGCCCGCCGCTGGTGGTGGTCGGCGCCCGGCCCGTCCCAGGCCAGCACCGCCTCCCGGTCCGTCAGGCACAGCGCCTCGGTGCCCAGCAGGGAGCGCAGCCGCCGGGCGGCCTTGCGGGCGGCGTCCTCCGTCAGCCCCGCCCGCAGCGGGGGAGCGGCCAGCGAGGCGGTGTGCAGGGTGTGGAAGGTGGCCCGCTCCACCGGGGTGCCCAGGTCCAGCCCCGCGGCCCGCTCCCCGCGCCGGGCCTGCCACCGGCCGCCCGCCCAGCCCAGGGCCAGCAGCGCCGCCGCGCCCAGGACGGCCACCGCGAGCAGCACCGCCCCGGTCACCGCCCCGTCCACCGCGCACCCCCGGTGCGGTCCCCGGCGACGTCCTCGGGCAGGTGCAGCCGGGCCAGGGTCGCCGCCGTACCGGCCGGGATCCGGGACCGGGTGGCCAGGGACACCGCCACCATCGTCAGGAACCCCAACGGCACCGACCACACGGCCGGCCACGCCAGCAGGGTGTGCGCCCAGCCCGCCGGCACCAGCCCGCCCCGGGTCGCCACCACCGCCCCGAGTGCCGCCCCACCGCCCGTCACCAGCCCGGCCACCGCGCCCGGCGGGGTCAGCCGGGACCACCAGATGCCCAGCACCAGCAGCGGGCAGAAGGACGACGCCGACACCGCGAAGGCCAGCCCCACCGCGTCCGCCACCGGCACGTCCGCCGAGGCGACGGCCCCCAGGAGCGGCACCAGCATCGCCACCGCCACCGCGACCCGGAACGTCCGCACCCGCCGCCCCGGCAGCACGTCCTGGTTCAGCACCCCGGCCACCGCCATCGTCAGCCCGGAGGCCGTGGACAGGAACGCCGCGAAGGCGCCGCCGGCCAGCAGCGCCCCCAGCAGTTCCCCGAGCAGCCCGCCCACCATCCGGTGCGGCAGCACCAGCACCGCGGCGTCCGCGTGCCCCGTTAGGGCCAGCTCCGGCGCGTAGATCCGGCCCAGCGCCCCGTACACCGGCGGCAGCAGGTAGAACACCCCGACGAGTCCGAGCACCACCAGCGTGGTGCGCCGGGCGGTCCGCCCGTCGGGGCTCGTGTAGAACCGCACGGCGACGTGCGGCAGCCCCATCGTGCCGAGGAAGGTGGCCAGGATCAGCCCGTACGTGGCGTACAGCTGGTGCCGGCGCCGGCTTCCGGACGGTGGCTCCGACCGGCTGGACACGCCCAGCCCGGCCTGCGCGCCGGTGTCCGGGACCACGCTGTCCGGGGTGAACCGGAGCAGCGCGTGTGCCCGTACGGTGTGCTGTCCGGCGGTCAGGGTCACCGGCTCCGCCGCGTACGAGCGGCCGTCCACCTGCCCGGTCACCGTCAGCGTGAGCGGCGCGCCCAGCGAGATCCGCAGGTCCTGGGCCGGGGTGACGGCGGTGTGCTCGCGGAACACCGCCGGGGCGTCGAAGGTGGCCCGCGGCGCGCCGTCCGCGGCCCAGGCGCCGATCAGGAAGAACGCGGGGACCAGCAGGGCGGTGAACTTGAGCCAGTACTGGAAGGCCTGGACGAAGGTGATGCTGCGCATCCCGCCCGCCCCCACGGCCGCCGTGACCACCGAGGCCACGACGACGCCCCCCACCCAGTGCGGGGCTCCGGTCAGGATCTCCAGGGTCAGCCCGGCGCCCTGGAGCTGGGGCAGCAGGTACAGCCAGCCGACGCCGATGACGAACAGCACCGCGATCCGGCGCACCGTCCGCGACTCCAGCCGGGCCTCGGCGAAGTCGGGCAGCGTGTACGCGCCCGAGCGCCGCAACGGGGCCGCCACCAGGACCAGCAGCACCAGGTACCCGGCCGTGTACCCGACGGGGTACCACAGCATCTCGGGCCCCTGGAGCAGCACCAGCCCCGCGATCCCGAGGAAGGAGGCGGCGGAGAGGTACTCGCCGCTGATCGCCGCCGCGTTGAGGCGGGGGCCGACGGTGCGCGAAGCCACGTAGAAGTCGGAGGTGGTCCGGGATATGCGCAGACCGAGCGCGCCGACCAGCACGGTGACCAGGACGACGACGGTGACCGCGGTCAGCGCGTACGTCTGGTTCACCGGCGCACCCTTCGGCAGGGGGAGGAGTCTCCGGAGTCTACGCAGCGCCGTGTACATGGCGACAGACGCGATCCGGCACAAGGTGGCCGAACGGCCCGCCGTACGGGAGGCGTTCGCGGGGTGCCGGACAGCGGGTTCAGATGGCGGGGTCGCGGTGCTCCGCGCAGTCCCGCAGGGCGATCTCCAGCTCCACGTACGACTCCTCCGCCCGCCGGAACGCGAGCGTCAGCGCCGCCTCCGCGCGCGGCGGCAACTGCTGCCGGGCGCCGTCCTGGGCCTCGTAGAGCACGTCGGCCCAGCGCGCCGCCACGCTGCGCAGCCGGGCCAGCAGGGCCTCGGCCTCGGCGGGTTCGGCGGGCCGGGTCCGGGGCAGTCCGGTGAGCGCGTCCAGCAGCGCCTGGATGTCGGGCATGTGCGGGGCTCCTCCCGGACCGGAAGATCCACGATACGCGCGGGCCGCCCGGCCGGGGCCGCTTCCGTCCACCGCTGCGGCCGACGGGCCCGGCGGGTCGCCGTACGTCCGTCCCGGCGCGACGAACGGTGCCCGCGCACGCCGGACGGTCGGCGGATGCCGTACAGCGCGGGCCGGGCGGCGTGCGCCCGGCGTCCGGACGGTCCGTCAGCCGGTCGCCTGCCGCATCAGCAGGTCCCGCAGCTCCCGCGCGTGCCGGCGGCTGACCTGGAGCTCCGCCGATCCGATCCGGACGCTGGTGGTGCCCCCGTCGAGGCGCAGTTCGTCGATCCGGCCGAGCGCCACCAGGTGCCGCCGGTGGATCCGTACGAAGCCCCGCGCCGCCCAGCGCTCCTCCAGCGTCGACAGCGGGATCCGCACCAGATGGCTGCCCTCGTCGGTGTGCAGCCGGGCGTAGTCGCCCTGGGCCTCGACGTACGCGATGTCGGCGATCGCCACGAAACGGGTCACCCCGCCCAGTTCGACGGCGATCTGTTCCGTGGACCGGTCGGCGACGGTGACCTCGGGGGCCGGCCGCTGCGCGGGCACGACCGGGGGCGGCTGCGGCGGCCCGGCCGGGTCCGCCGCGGCCGCGGGTTCCGCCGCCCGGTCCAGCTGGGCGCAGGCCCGCCGGACGGCTTCGGCCAGCCGTTCCGGGCGCACCGGCTTGAGCACGTAGTCCACCGCCTTCAAGTCGAAGGCCTGGACGGCGAAGCCCTCGTGGGCGGTGACGAACACGATCAGCGGCGGCCGCGCGAAGCCGGCCAGCAGCCGGGCGATGTCCAGCCCGGTCAGTCCGGCCATGTGGATGTCGAGGAAGACCACGTCGATGCAGTCGGGGCCGTCCGGGCCGCTCTCCAGCGCCCGGGTGATCCGGCGCAGGGCTTCGGTGGCGTCCGAGGCACCCTCGGCGCTGCACACCCGCGCGTCGGAGCGCAACAGGTAGAGCAGTTCTTCGAGGAGGGGCTTCTCGTCGTCGACGGCGAGTACGCGCAGCATGGAGGGAGTCTAGGTTCCGCCCGGCCGTGGGGGAACGGGGGCGGAAGACGGGTGCGCGGCCCCGGCCCTCGGGGGGAGGGGAGGACGGGGGCCGCGCGGTCAGGTGGTCCGTGGGGCGCGCTACTGCGCCGTGATGAGCTTGCCGTCGGGGGCGACGGCGTACCAGGTGCCGCCCACGCCCTGGCCGTTGGTGTCGCCGGCCTTCTTGTCACCGGTGAACGTGTAGACGGGCCAGCAGTTCACCGTCTGCTGCTTCTTGCCGTCGGGGCGGTCCAGCACCAGGTAGTTCTTCTCGATGATGCCCTTGGCGTTGGCCTTGTCCACCGGGGGAACCACCGGCCACTTGGCGACGCAGTCGCCCTCGCACTTGGAGACCATCGGCCAGGCGGTGTCCGGCTTGAACCGGTAGACCGTCATCCCGTTGCCGTCGACGATGTGGTCACCGAGCTTGGGGTCCTTCGCCACGGTCAGCGCGCCCGTCGGCTGACCGGCACCGGCCGGAGCGGGGGCCGGCTTCGCGGCCTTCTTGCCGTCCGGCGCCGCGGCGAACCAGGTGCCGCCCACGCCCTGGCCGTTGGTGTCACCCGCCTTGGTGTCCTTGGCGAACCGGTACACCGGCCAGCCCGCCACCGTCAGCTGCTTGCTGCCGTCGGTCCGCACGACCTCACCGAGCAGCGCCGCGTCCATGCCGGCGGCGGCCGTGGCGTCGCCGGCCGCGACGGCAGGCCAGGCCTTCGCGCAGTCGCCGTCGCAGTTCGACTTCGGCGGCTTGGCCGTGTCCTTGTCGAAGCGGTAGAGGGTGAATCCGGCGCTGTCGGTGAGGACCGGGCCCAGCGCGTCGTTGGCCGCGACCGCCAGCTGCCCGGCAGCCTTCGCGCCGGAAGCGCCCGCGGCGCCGGCCGCCGCGTCGGCCGCGTAGGGATCCGCGGCGGGAGCCTGGGGGGCGCCGGCCGCGGCCGGCTTGGCTGCGCCGGCCGCCTTGTCGTCGCCGCCGCCGCACGCGGTCGCCGCCAGGGTGACGACGATCGCGATCGCGGCCAGGGAAGTTCCGCGCTTGATACCCATGTTGATCTCTCCCACGTGTGGTGTCCGCCGAGTCCGTCGCCGGAGCGTCGGCAACTTGTGCAGGACACGTCGTCGGGGGAGGGACCTGTTCAGCCGGTTCGGTGTGGCCTCTTTCACCTATCCCGCGTCGAACCCGGCCCGCCGCAGGGCCGTGACCACAGCGAGGCCCAGGACCCGGTGTCCGTCGTCGTTGGGGTGCAGTCCGTCCGCGAGGTGCTCGGGGCCGAGCAGGTCCCGGCCCGGCAGCAGGGCCAGCCGGCCGTCCCCGGCGGCGGTCCGGTCGCGGACGGCGCGCTCCATGGCGTCGCGCAGGGCGCCCAGGGTGGCGCCGAGCCGGTTCGGGGTGCGCTCGGCGTCGGGGCGCAGCAAGGGGGACAGCAGGAGCAGCGGGGTGTGCGGGTGGCCCTGCCGTACGAGGTCGAGGAACGCGCGCGTGGTCTCGTAGAGCATCGGGGCGGAGAAGGGCACCCGGGACCAGCAGTTGGTGCCGAAGGCGAGCGTCAGGGCGTCGGCGGGGAGCCCGGCGAGCTGTTCGGCGGTGGCGAGTTCCCCGCGCGCGGCGCCCGCGTACCCCAGGTTGACGGTGTCCCAGCCCAGTTCCCGGCCGGCGACGGCGGCCCAGCCGTGGGCGGGGCGGGTGGACCACCAGCCCTCGGTGATGGAGTCGCCGTGCACCACCCAGCGCGGGGCCGGCGGGGCGGGGGTGAGGGGGCCGCCGATCCCGCGCACGCCCAGGATCAGCGGCGACTGGGCCTCGGGCGGGTGGACGGTCAGCGGCCCGGCGCCGCCGGGCAGCGGTATGCGTACGACGGCCTCCGCGGCCGGCTCGGTCCACACCTCGCGGAGCACCCCGTGGCGGTCCCAGAGCGCGAAGCCGTGCGCGACGTCGCGCAGCGCGTCGGTGGGCCCGGGCACGGTCGCCCGGTAGCGGATCTCCACCGCGTGCGCCCGCCCGGGCACGAACTCCAGCCGCACCCCGATGGGCAGCGTGGCGCGCTCGCCGGTGTCCCAGGGCAGCCGCATGGTGTCCGCCGGGTCGGCGCGCACCGGCCGGCCCTCGTCCAGCCAGGCGACCCCGCGCAGGAAGGGGCCCGGATCCTGCCACGCGCCGTCCGTGCCGCTCACCGCTCTCACGCATCGCCTCCGGTCCTCGGATGGGGGGAACGCTTCGATCCGTACCCCGCCGGGACGGGTTCGACCGCTGCGCCGCCGAACCCGTCGAAAAGGGTCCGCGAGGCGGCCTACGCAGTGATCGATCATCCGCGCGCAACAAAGGACCATCCGGGACAGATCCGCGCAACGATCGTGCGCCAATGTGCAAGGATGGTGCATTACGGGCGGTATCACTCAGCTCGTAGGCTCACTCGCTGTACGTGGAGTGGCGCGGACCGCCTGCTCGGCGGTCCCCCATGCCCAGGCAGGCTCCCGCTCGCCTGTTCCTGCTCCGGACCGCTGCGGTCGACGCCTGAAAGTCCCCATCCGCAGTGTCAAAGGAGTCCTTTCGTGCTCGAAACCGGCCAGGCGCCACCGCTCACGTCCGAGCCCAGCAAGCCTGCCCATCCTTTGCTGCGCCGCAAGCCGGTCGAGCAGCTGGTCGCCGAGGGCGGCCAGGGTGAGGGCGGCTCGCTGCGCCGCTCGCTCACCATGTGGCAGCTGACCATGATCAGCATCGGCGCCACCCTGGGCACCGGCATCTTCGTCGTCCTCGGCGAGGCCGCCCCCAAGGCGGGCCCGGCCGTGACGATCTCCTTCATCATCGCGGGCCTGACCGCGCTGTTCTCGGCGCTGTCCTACGCCGAGCTGGCCGGATCCGTCCCGGTCTCGGGCTCCTCGTACTCGTACTCCTACGCCACCATGGGCGAGTTCGTCGCCTGGATCTGCGGCTGGTGCCTGGTCCTGGAGTACGCGGTGTCCGTCGCGGCCGTCGCCGTCGGCTGGGGCCAGTACCTCAACGAGCTGCTCGACGGGACCATAGGCGTCACCCTCCCCGAGAAGCTCGCCGCCCCGATGGGCGAGGGCGGCTGGATCAACCTGCCCGCGCTGGTCGTGGTCCTGCTCGCGATGGTCTTCCTGATGCGCGGCGCCAAGGAGAGCGCCACCATCAACTCGATCATGGTCGGCGTGAAGATCGTGACGCTCGTGCTCTTCATCGGCATCGGCGTCATGGGCATCAAGTCCGGCAACTACACCCCGCTGGCCCCGCTCGGCGTCACCGGCATCAGCGCCGCCGCCTCCACCCTCTTCTTCTCCTACATCGGCTTCGACGCCGCCTCCACCGCCGGTGAGGAAGCCAAGAACCCGAAGAAGGACCTGCCGCGCGCGATCATGCTCTCGCTGGGCATCGTCACGGTCCTGTACGTCCTCGTCGCCTTCGTCGCCGTCGGCGCCATGCCGTGGCAGGACTTCGCGGGCACCGAGGCCGCGCTCGCCCAGATCATGACCAACGTCACCGGCACCAGCGTCTGGGGCGTCGTCCTCGCGGCCGGCGCGGTCGTCGCCATCGCCTCCGTGGTCTTCGCCGTGCTCTACGGCCAGACCCGCATCCTCTTCGCGATGTCCCGCGACGGCCTCGTCCCGAAGGTCTTCGCCAAGGTCGACGCCAAGACCGGCGCGCCCCGCGCCAACGTGGTGATCGTCTCGCTCTTCTGCGGCGCGCTCGCCGCCTTCATCCCCCTGGGTGAGCTGGCCAACGCCACCAGCATCGGCACGCTCTTCGCCTTCGCCCTGGTCAACGTGGCCGTCATGATCCTGCGCCGCACCAAGCCCGACATGCCGCGCACCTTCAAGGTGGCGCTGTACCCGGTGACGCCGATCCTCGGCTTCCTGGCCTGCGCCTACATGATGTACAGCCTGCCGGGCGCCACGTGGGTCGCGTTCGGTGTCTGGATGGCCGTCGGCCTCGTGGTCTACTTCCTGTACGGCATCCGCCGCTCCCGACTGGCCACAGCAGAGAAGTGATCCACCCGCAGTGCGACTGAACGATCTCGACGAACGCATCGTGCACGCCCTCGCCGAGGACGCCCGCCGTTCCTACGCGGACATCGGCTCCGAGGTCGGGCTCTCCGCCCCCGCCGTGAAGCGGCGCGTGGACCGGCTGCGGACGGAAGGGGCCATCACCGGCTTCACCGTCCGCGTGGACCCGGCCGCCATGGGCTGGGAGACCGAGGGCTTCATCGAGATCTACTGTCGCCACAACACCTCGCCGGACGACATCCGGCGGGGTCTGGAGCGGTACCCCGAGGTGGTGTCCGCGTCGACCGTCACCGGCGACGCGGACGCCGTCGTCCAGATCTTCGCCTCCGACATGCGCCACTTCGAGCGGGTCCTGGAGCGCATCGCGGGCGAGCCGTTCGTGGAGCGCACGAAGTCGGTCCTGGTCCTCTCCCCGCTGCTGCGCCGCTTCACCTCCGGCGCCCCGGCCTGAGCCCCTGACCGGGCCCGCTCGGGTGCGGGTCACCGGCTCCGCTCACACCCGGGCCGGAGTGCGCTCGTCCAGCAGGGCGCGGCGCTCCTCTTCCGTGAGGCCGCCCCACACCCCGAACGGCTCGCGGGCCGTCAGCGCGTGCTCCAGGCAGGCCGCGCGCACCGGGCATCCGGCGCAGACGCGCTTCGCCGCCTCGTCCCGGACCTCGCGGTCCTCGCCCCGCTCTCCGGCAGGGTGGAAGAACCGGCCGGAACCGAGGTCCCGACAGGCGGCACGGGACTGCCACTGCCAGTAGTGGTGGGCGGAACCCGGCAGGCGGGAGACGTCGGACATGGCGGTTCCTTTCCGTGGGAAGTCGTCGGTATCAGCGCGTGTGACCCTTCCCCGCGCACTGAAACCCCTTCCCGCGTACGGGAATCTCCGCCCTCCGGCTCACCCGCCCGGGGTGCGCAGCCCGATGAACACCGGCTCGCGGCGCAGGGTGAACCCCATCGACCGGTACAGCCGGATCGCCCCGGTGTTCGCGGCGGCCGCGTGCAGGAAGGGGGCGTCCCCGCGCTCGCGGACGACGGCCGCCACCGCACGGACCAGCCGCCCGGCCAGGCCCTCGCCCCGGTGGCCGGGGTGGGTGCACACCGCGCTGATCTCCGACCAGCCGGGCGGCCGCATCCGCTCCCCGGCCATCGCCACCAGCCGGCCCTCGCGCCGGATCCCGAGGTACGTGCCCAGCTCCACGGTGCGCACGGCGAACGGCCCCGGCTCGGTGAGGCGCACCAGCTCCAGCATCTCGGGCACGTCGGCCCGGCCCAGCCGCACCGCCTCCGGGTCGGCCTCGGCCCGCACCTCGCGGCCGTCCAGCTGCACGCCCGGTATCGAGCGCAGCGTCCGCCACCCGTCGGGCGGGGTCGGCAGGCCGGTCAGCCAGACCTCCTGGCCCGGGCCGACCAGGGACGCCAGGTCCGCCCAGGCCAGCGGGTCCGCCGGATCGGCGACGGCGGCGAAGGGGTTGGCGTCCCGCTGGTAGCGGGCCGCGCGGCCGGCCACTTCGGCGAACTCCCGGTGCGGGCCCGTGAGGGCGGCCCAGACCGGGTTGTCGAGGGGGTGGGCGCCGGCGGCGGCGAGGGTGTCCGGGTCGGGGGACATGGAGTACGGGGTCCTTCGGGTCGGAGGCGGGCGGCAGCGCCGCGTGCCCGCCTCCAGGACGCCCCGGGGGCGCCACGGCGCTGCGGGGGCCGGCAGAATCCTCAGCGTCCCGCCCGGGCCGTTTTATGCCCGCGGACGCCTCGCCGGCCCCGGGCGGCGCGGGCTCCGGAGCCGGGCCGGCCCCCGCCGCGCCGGCCGGCGCGGAGCGGCGCGTACCCTCGTAGGCGGGGCACCGCTCCGGGGCGCGACGGGGCCGTCGCGGCCCCGCGCAACGAATCTCCGTACCGGCGGCGAAACACGCAACGAATCGATGCTCCGAGCGCAACGGAGACGTCTTGTCGTGGTCGAACGGGTGAACGTACCGTTTTGGGACACCCTCCCACCCGTCACAGAGGTACGCCCATGCCCCCGCTGCGCACCGCTCTCCTCCAGAGCTCCGGAGTCCTCGGCCACCCCGCCGAGAACCTCAAGAGGCTCGACGAGGCTGCGGCGCGCGCCGCACAGGGCGGGGCCGGGCTCCTCGTGACCTCGGAGATGTTCCTGACCGGCTACGCGCTGGACCTCCAGGACATCCCCGGGCTCGCCGAACCGGCCGACGGCCCGTCCGCCGTCGCCATCGGCGAGATCGCCCGCCGCCACGGCGTCGCCGTCCTGTACGGCTACCCGGAGCGGTCGGGCGCGGCGGTATACAACTCCGCGCAGCTCATCGGCCCCGACGGGACCGCGCTGGCGAGCTACCGCAAGACCCATCTCTTCGGCTGCTTCGAACAGGACGCCTTCACCCCCGGCGACACCCCCGTCGTCCAGGCGGACCTGAACGGCCTCCGCGTCGGCCTCATGATCTGCTACGACGTGGAGTTCCCCGAGAACGTCCGGGCCCACGCGCTCGCCGGGACCGACCTCCTCCTGGTCCCGACCGCGCAGATGCACCCGTTCCAGTTCGTCGCCGAACAGCTGGTCCCGGTGCGGGCCTTCGAGAACCAGATGTACGTCGCGTACGTCAACCGGACCGGCCCCGAGGGCGAGTTCGAGTTCGTCGGACTCAGCTGCCTCGCGAGCCCCGACGGCGTCACCCGCACCCGGGCCGGCCGCGGCGAGGAGCTGGTCCTCGGCGACGTCGACCCCGAGCTGCTGCGGGTCTCGCGCGAGACCAACCCGTACCTGCGCGACCGCCGCCCGGGACTCTACGCCTCCCTCGTCTGAGCCCTCTCCCTCCCCGCCCGATCCCCCCGCCTGCCACAGTCCGTTCGCAAGGAGCCGTACCCCATGACGTCCACGGTGCCCACCGCCGTCCCGCACAGCGACGGACAGCCCCCGATCACCATGTTCGGTCCGGACTTCCCGTACGCGTACGACGACTTCCTCGCCCACCCGGCGGGGCTCGGCCAGGTACCGGCGACGGAGCACGGCACCGAGGTCGCCGTCATCGGCGGCGGGCTGTCCGGCATCATCTCCGCCTACGAGCTGATGAAGATGGGCCTCAAGCCCGTCGTCTACGAGGCCGACCAGATCGGCGGCCGGCTGCGGACCGTCGGCTTCGACGGCCCGGGCACGGACGGTCTCACGGCGGAGATGGGCGCGATGCGCTTCCCGCCCTCCTCCACCGCCCTCCAGCACTACATCGACCTCGTCGGCCTGGTCACGGAGCCCTTCCCGAACCCGCTCGCCGAGGCCACCCCCTCCACGGTGGTCGACCTCAAGGGCGAGACCCACTACGCCGAGACCATCGCCGACCTCCCGCAGGTCTACCGCGACGTCGCCGCCGCGTGGAACGCCTGCCTGGAAGAGGGCGCGGACTTCTCCGACATGAACACCGCGATGCGCGAGCGGGACGTCCCGCGCATCCGGGAGATCTGGGCGAAGCTCGTCGAGAAGCTCGACAACCAGACCTTCTACGGCTTCCTGTGCGAGTCGCAGGCCTTCCAGTCCTTCCGCAAGCGCGAGATCTTCGGCCAGGTCGGGTTCGGTACCGGCGGCTGGGACACCGACTTCCCGAACTCCATCCTGGAGATCCTGCGCGTCGTCTACACCGAGGCGGACGACCACCACCGCGGCATCGTCGGCGGCTCGCAGCAGCTGCCGCTGCGGATGTGGGAGCGCGAGCCCGAGAAGATCGTCCACTGGGCGCAGGGCACCTCGCTGTCCTCCCTGCACGACGGCGCCCCGCGCCCGGCGGTGACCCGCCTGCACCGCACGGCCGGCAACCGCATCACGGTCACGGACGCCTCCGGCGACATCCGCACGTACCGGGCCGCGATCTTCACGGCCCAGTCGTGGATGCTGCTGTCGAAGATCGCGTGCGACGACACGCTCTTCCCGATCGACCACTGGACGGCGATCGAGCGGACCCACTACATGGAGTCCTCGAAGCTGTTCATCCCGGTGGACCGGCCGTTCTGGCTGGACAAGGACGAGGAGACCGGCCGCGACGTCATGTCGATGACGCTGACGGACCGGATGACCCGCGGTACCTACCTGCTGGACAACGGCCCCGACCAGCCGGCCGTCATCTGCCTGTCGTACACCTGGTGCGACGACAGCCTGAAGTGGCTGCCGCTGTCCGCGAACGAGCGGATGGAGGTCATGCTGAAGTCCCTGGGCGAGATCTACCCGAAGGTCGACATCCGCCGTCACATCATCGGCAACCCGGTGACGGTGTCCTGGGAGAACGAGCCCTACTTCATGGGCGCGTTCAAGGCGAACCTGCCGGGCCACTACCGCTACCAGCGCCGCCTGTTCACCCACTTCATGCAGGACCGCCTCCCCGAGGACAAGCGCGGCATCTTCCTCGCGGGCGACGACATCTCCTGGACGGCGGGCTGGGCGGAGGGCGCGGTCCAGACGGCCCTAAACGCGGTCTGGGGCGTGATGCACCACCTGGGCGGCTCCACCGACGCCACCAACCCCGGCCCGGGCGACGTCTACGACGAGATCGCCCCGGTCGAACTCCCCGAGGACTGACCGTCCCCGGGCCCCCCTGATCACGGGCCGCCCCCGCGCTTCCCCAGCGCGGCGGCGGCCCGTCCTCATGCCGGGCCGTCGGGTAACGGGCCCGCCGCCACCTCGTTCAGGACGCCAGGGCCCGGGCCGGGCGGGGTTTCAGGGACGTCGGGGTCAGCAGGCAGCGGCCGACCAGGCCGACGCTCGCGTCGAGGGATTCGCGGAACTCCTCGGCGAGTTCCGGGGCGCGGCGCAGCGTCCACAGCAGGCGGGCCGCCGCCCAGGCGCCCGCGCGGGCCCGGTCCAGGCTCCAGGAGCCGAGCAGGTGCGTCAGCGGATCGGCGACCTCCAGCAGGTCGGGGCCCGGCATCAGGTCCTCGCGGATGCGTTCCTCCAGGGAGACCAGGACGTCCCCGACCCGGTCGAAGTCCGCTTCCAGCGCGGCCGGTTCGCACCCCAGGTGGCGGCAGCTGGCGACCACCGCCAGCGCCAGGTCGTGGCCGATGTGCGCGTTGATCCCGGCCAGCGCGTGCTGGAGCGGGCGCACACCGGGGTGGCGGCGGTACTGGAGCAGCGGCCGCCAGCAGGCGGGGGCCCGGTCCGCTTCCACCGCCGCCAGATAGCGCTCGGCGAAGCGGACCGTCAGGGTCTGGGCCCGGCGCGGCGCGGGGAAGTCCCCGTCCCGGACGCTCCGCTGGAGCGTCTCCGTCACCGTCAGGTACACCCGGTTGAAGACGGCGACACCGTCCTGCGCGGGCAGCCGCTCGTCCAGGGCGCGCATCCGCGCGAGCACCGCTTCCATGGGGGGCAGCGTCGCAGCCGGGGCCGCCCGATCGGGGAACTTGGCCGCGCGCTTCCCCGGTTCGGGCGAAACTCCGTCAACCGCGCGTGTCCCCGGGGTCCTGGTCGTCGTAGGCGGAGGTGCCGGCGTCGAGCAGCGGCCGCTGCTCCTTGAGGTGCGCGGGGGCGAAGTACCGCAGCGCGTGGTACCCGCCGACCACCACGATGGTGCCGAGGGCGATACCGCCCAGTTCGAACGAGCCGGTGATCTGCAGCTTGACGCCGCCGATGCCGATGATGATGCCGGCCGCGGCCGGTACCAGGTTCAGCGGGTTGCGCAGGTCCACCCCGGCGTTCAGCCAGATCTGCGCACCGAGCAGGCCGATCATCCCGTACAGGATCACCGTGATGCCGCCGAGCACCCCGCCGGGGATCGCGGCGACGACCGCCCCGAACTTCGGGCACAGGCCGAACAGCAGGGCGAAGCCCGCCGCCGCCCAGTACGCGGCCGTCGAGTAGACGCGGGTGGCCGCCATGACGCCGATGTTCTCGGAGTAGGTGGTGTTGGGCGGGCCGCCGAGCGCGGTGGACAGCATGGAGGCCGCGCCGTCGGCGGCGATGGCGGTGCCGAGCTTGTCGTCGAGCGGGTCGCCGGTCATCTCCCCGACGGCCTTGATGTGCCCGGCGTTCTCCGCGATCAGCGCGATGACGACCGGCAGTGCGACGAGGATCGCCGACCACTCGAAGGCCGGCGCGTGGAAGGAGGGCAGCCCGACCCAGTCCGCCTTCGACACCGCGGAGAGGTCGAGCCGCCAGTGGTCGACCGCGGGTCCGCCGCCCACCGTCGAGTGGATCTTGCCGAAGAGGAGGTCGAAGACCCAGGAGATCGCGTACCCGAAGACCAGACCGAGGAAGATCGCGATCCGGGACCAGAAACCGGGCAGGCACACCACGGCCAGTCCGGTGAAGACCATCACCAGCAACGCCGTCCACTGGTCCTGCGGCCAGTACGTCGACGCCGTCACCGGAGCCAGGTTGAAGCCGATCAGCATCACCACGGCGCCCGTCACCACCGGCGGCATCACCGCGTGGATGACCCGCGCCCCGAACCGCTGCACGGCCAGACCCGCCAGGAACAGCGCCACGCCGACCACGAACACGGCGCCCGTGACGACCGCGCTGTCCCCGCCGGCCGCCCGGATCGTGGCGGCGACGCCCACGAACGAGAGGGAGCAGCCCAGGTACGAGGGCACCCGGCCGCGCGTCGCCAGCAGGAAGAGGACGGTCGCGACCCCCGACATCATGATGGCGAGGTTCGGGTTCAGGCCCATCAGGACCGGCGCGACGAAACTCGCGCCGAACATCGCCACCACGTGCTGCGCGCCGAGCCCGACGGTACGCGGCCACGACAGCCGCTCGTCCGGCCGGACCACCGCGCCGGGGGCGGGCGTCCGCCCGTCCCCGTGCAGGGTCCAGCCCACGCCGAAGCCCATGTCCACCACTTCCGTTCCGCCGACCGGTCACCGATATTGGCTGCACGCGGTCAAACGTTCCCGCGGGCCAGCGGACATCCTACGGCCGGATAGCTGCCGGTTCGTCCCGATTGGCCGGGCCGCCCTCCTCGCCCGTCGGCCGCCGCCGCAACACCGCCGCCCCCGCGACCAGGGCGAACGACAGGAGCGTGACCAGCCCGAACGACACCACCAGCGAGCTCGCGTCCGCCACCGCCCCGATAGCCGACGGGGCGATCAGGCCCGAGGTGTAGGTGATCGTCGCCACCCCCGCGATGGCCTGCGCCGGAGCGGGCCCGCTGCGCGCCGCCGCCGCGAAGGCCAGCGGCACGACGACCGCGATGCCCAGCCCGATCAGGCCGAACCCCGCCAGGGCGCCCGCCGGGTGCCGGACCGCGACCACCGACAGCCCGCCCGCGGTGGCCAGTACACCGCCCGCCCGCACGGTGCGCACGGGGCCGAACCGGTCGACCACCCGGTCCCCGGCGAGCCGCGCCACCGCCATGGTCAGGGCGAACGCGGTGGTGCAGGCCGCCGCGAGACCCGCGTCCGTGTGCAGTACGTCCCGCAGGTAGACGGCGGACCAGTCCAGGCCCGCGCCCTCGGCGAAGACGGCGCAGAACCCCACCGCGCCGATGAGCAGCGCCGACTTGGGCGGCAGCGTGAAGTGCGGCGGCGCTTCGGCCTCCGCGTCGCCGCGGGGATCGAGGACCCCCCGTACGGCGACCAGCCCGGCCGCCGTCAGGGCGAGCGCGGCGACCAGGTGGTGCAGCCGGGCATCGGTACCGGCGTGCGCGGCGACCGTACCGGCGGCCGAGCCGAGCAGCGCCCCCACGCTCCACATGCCGTGCAGCGAGGACATGATCGAGCGGCCGAGCCGGTTCTCGGTCTCCACGCCGAGCGCGTTCATCGCCACGTCGGCCATGCCGGAGGTGGCTCCGTAGACGAACAGGGCGCAGCAGAGGGCGGCCAGGCCGGGGGCGAGGCTCGGCAGGACGAGGGACAGGGTCCACAGGGCCAGCAGGCCGCGCAGCGCGGTACGGGCCCCGAACCGGTGGTTGATCCGCCCGGCGAGCGGCATCGCGAGGGCGGCGCCGAGGGCGGGGAAGGCCAGCGCCAGGCCCAACGTGCCCGCGCTGAGCCCGGCGTTGTCCTGGATCCAGGGGATCCGGGTGGCGAACGAGCCGGTGACCGCGCCGTGGGCGCAGAAGACGGCGGCTATCGCGATCCGTGCGCGCCGCAGGCGCGCGGGGGTGAGTTCGAGGTCCCCGGTCGTCATGGCCGCCAACCTACCCGCCCGCGCCCCGCCCCCAGCGGTCACTTCCGGCCCGCGCTCACCTCAGCTCCCCCCACCCCCGTCGGCGGCAGACCGCGGCCACATCCAGCCCCGCCGGCGTTTGAGGCGCGGGGGGTGGGGCGGAGCCCCACGGAGCCCGGCGCGGCCGGGGCCGCAGCCGGACCGCCGCGCTACGGCCCGTCAGCCCACGCTCCGCAGGAACTCCGCGAAGCTCTGGCGGCCCACCGCCCGCCCCGGCGCCAGGTGGCCGCCCCGGCGGAACGCCGCGTACGCCTTGCCCGCCAGCGGCACCTGGACCACCCGCCGGCGACCGCGTCCCGTCGCCGCCAGCCGGGCCCGCACCAGCCCCGCCAGCGTCCGGACCTCCGGCCCGCCCAGGTCGGGGACCCGCCCCGCCGGCACCGGGACCGCCAGCTCCGCGAGCCGGTCCGCGACGTCGCCGACCGCGATCGGCTGCACCCGTACCCCCTTCGGCACCGGCACCACCGGCAGTCTCCCCAGCGCGTCCGCCAGCTGCGCCACCAGGTCGTGGAACTGGGTCGTCCGCAGGATCGTGACCCCCAGCCCCGACTCCTCCAGCAGCCGCTCGACCTCGTGCTTCGTCACGTAATAGCCGAACGGCACCACGTCCACCCCGACGATCGAGATGTAGACGATGTTGGTGACGGTCCCGGCCCGCTGGACCGCCTCGATCAGGTGGCCGGCCGCCACGTCGTCCCCGCCCCGCGGCGAGCTCGCGCAGTGCACGACGACCTCCACGCCCGCCAGTGCCGCGTCCAGCCCGCTGCCGTCCCGCAGGTCGACGGGGTACTCCTGCGCGTGCCGGCTGAGGACGCGGACCTCGTGGCCCGCCTCCCGCAGCCGGGTGACGACGAGCGTCCCGAGGGTGCCGGTGCCGCCGGTGACCAGGATCGTGCTCATGGTGGTGTTCGTCCTTTCCGGAAAGGGTGCGTTCACCAGCCGTGACCGGACAGCCTCCCCGGATGTGACAACTGCCGCAGCAGGAACTCCAGCTTCTCCGGGTTCACGACCGCCCGGATCCCGCTGACCAGCGCGTCCCCGCCGTCCGGCGCGTCCTCGAATTCGACGGTCAGCACCGCCACCTCGCCGAACACCAGCGCCGGCATCCCGTTGACCTCCGCGTGCGCGACGGGCAGGCCGGCCGTGAACTTCCCCAGCGCCCCGAGCAGGAACCGGGCCACCTTGTTGCGGCCGACGACCGGCCGCCGGGCCGCGTTGACCACCCCGCCGCCGTCCGCCACGTAGCGCGCGTCGGCGCTGAGCAGGTTCTCCAGCCGTGCCACGTCCCCGTCCCGGGCCGCGGCCATGAAGGTGTCCACCAGGCCCTGCCACCGCTGCGGATCCGCCCGGAAGCGCGGCCGGGGCGCCGCCACCCGCTGGGCCGCACGCCGGTACAGCTGACGGGTGTTGGCCTCGCTGAGGTCGAGCAGTCCGGCGATCTCCCGGTGCCCGTACGCGAAGGCCTCGCGCAGTACGTACACCGCCCGCTCCACCGGAGTGAGCTGCTCCAGCAGCACCAGCAGGGCCATGGAGACGCTGTCGCGCCGCTCCGCCGAGTCCAGCGGGCCCAGCGTGCCGTCCGAGGTCAGCACCGGCTCCGGGAGCCAGGGACCGGCGTACTCCTCGCGCCGGGCCCGGGCCGAGGTCAGGCGGGTCAGGCACAGCCGGGTCACGGTCTTCGCGAGCCAGGCGCCGGGGTGCTCGACGTCGCCCCGGTCGGCCGCGCTCCAGCGCAGGTAGGCGTCCTGGACGGTGTCCTCGGCCTCGTGCGCGGAGCCCAGCATCCGGTAGGCGATGCCGAACATCCGGCCCCGGTGTTCCTCGAAGTCCGCCGCGTAGGCGGCCGCAGGTGCGTTCACCGGAGCAGCGTACGTGGCAGGACCCGGTGGCCGCCGGGCCACCGGGTCCTGTCGTTCGCGGGGGTCACCCGCCCTCAGCCGCGGTAGTCAGCAGGCGCCCAGGTCCTTCCAGACGCCCCAGTCACCCGTGGTGCCGGGTTCCTCGTTCTGGGTCCACCACTGGGCCTTCCAGGTGCGGCCCTTGTGGGAGACGGTCGTCCCGCCCGTGTACACCTGACCGGCGACGTACGCCGGCGCGGTGCAGGTCCCGCCGGGCGGCGTGGTGGGCGGGGTCGTGGGCGGCGTGGTGGGCGGGGTCGTCGGCGGTGGGGTGGTCGGCGGGGTGGTCGGCGGTGGGGTGCTCGTGCCGCCCGGCTCGACCACCGTGGTGCCGCGCGCCAGGTCGCCGGCGATGCCGTACGTCCTGCCGCCGAAGCTCACCGTCCAGTTGGAGGGGGTGGAGGTCGGCAGGTAGTAGACGAAGTCCAGGTCCACCGAGGCGCCCGGGGCCAGCGACTGCCAGGCCGGCAGCTTGAGCGAGACCCGGTTGTAGTCGCCCTTGAGTCCGCCGACGTTGCTGCCGGTGTGGTCGCTGCGGATGACGGTGGTGCCCCAGCCGGACTGGTCCTTGGCGTTGTTGGGCGCCGAGGAGGAGTAGTCGAACTGGAACTCCGTGCCGCCCGGCAGGGTCGCCGCCGTATTGTTGGTGATCTTGAGCTTGGGGCTGATCGGGTAGTTGGAGTCGCCCAGCGGGAACTGGGTGAAGTCCACGTCCACCTTCACCGCTTCGGCCGGCATGGGGATCGTCGCGCGCTTCGCGCCGTACGGCGCCGCCGACTTGAACTTCTCGTACATCGTCGTGGTGAGCGTGTCGCCCATCTCGTACTGACCCTTGGCGGCGTTGTAGCCGTAGTCGCCCGCCAGTTCCCAGACCATCGTGCCGCCGATGCCCTTGTTGACCACGTAGTCGGCCTTGGCGGCGACGGACTGCTCGTCCTCGGTCGACAGGAACACCTTCTTCTGGTCGTTCCACAGCCACGGCGCCACCAGGGTGGAGTCGTACTTGCGGACGTATGTGCCGGTCAGCGTGGTGTTCGTGGGGAAGCCGTACTTGGTGACGTAGTCGCCGACGACGCCCTTCTCCAGGTTCTTGGCGTGCCACATCGGGTTGGAACCGGCCGGGGACTCCTTCCCCGCCGTGTCCAGGTCGTGCCACAGGTTGTCGATGCCGACCGCGCCGTCACCGCACTTGGTCAGTCCCGCACCGGCCGGACAGCTGGTGGCCGGGGCCCTGCCCCACAGGCCGTCCGTGCCGCCCTGCACGTTCTTGAAGCCGCGGG
Organism: Streptomyces sp. NPDC026522; assembly: GCF_055567555.1. Taxonomy (NCBI): domain Bacteria; kingdom Bacillati; phylum Actinomycetota; class Actinomycetes; order Kitasatosporales; family Streptomycetaceae; genus Streptomyces; species Streptomyces sp. NPDC026522. The sequence continues at coordinate 66,158 of NZ_JBVHQF010000011.1, read as the reverse complement.
TGTAGTACGGCAGGCCCATGTTGATGCGGCCGGCGGGCATCGAGCCGCGGAAGTAGTGGTAGGCCCAGTCGGAGTTGAGGTAGCCGATGCCGCCGTACTGGGAGGTGGAGTAGACGCCCGCGGCGGCCAGTTCGCCGTCCTTGCCGTCGTCGAACAGCGAGGCGTTGGGGCCGACGTACTCGTTCCAGGCGCCGTGCAGGTCGTAGGACATGATGTTGACGTAGTCCAGGTACTTCTGCATCTGGAACGTCTCCATGCCCCGCAGCAGGTAGCCGGAGGACGGCGCGGCGACCGAGAGCAGGTAGTGCTTGCCGTCGGCGGCGCCCGCGCGGTCGAGCCGCTCGCGCAGCGACTTCATCAGCGCGGCGTAGCCCTTGACCAGCCCGGCCCGGCGGGCGTTGGAGAGCTGCCAGTCCAGTGGGTTGCCCGCGTCCTTCATCGTCGTGGGGTACTCGTAGTCGATGTCGACGCCGTTGAAGCCGTACTTGCGGATGAAGGCGACGGAGGAGTCGGCGAAGGTGTCGATGCCCGCCTGGTTGACGGAGCCGTCGGCGTTGGTGGCCATCGAGTAGAAGCCGCCGGAGGCGACCCGGTTGCCGTCGTCGCCGAAGTAGCCGCCGGTTTCCGCCCAGCCGCCCACCGAGATCAGCGTCTTGACGTCCGGGTACTGCTTCTTGAATTTGTTCAGGAGGTTGAAGTGGCCCTTGTAGGGGAGGGCCGGGTCCATCTCGGCGCCCGCGACGCCGGGCCAGGTCATCCCGGTGGCGGCGTTGTCCGCGGTGTCCGCGCCGACCGAGATCTTGTTGTCGGAGCCGACGTGGGCGAAGGCGTAGTTCAGGTGGGTGACCTTGGACCACGGGACGTTGTTGGCGAGGTAGGCGGGGGTGCCGTCCTTGCCGGTGCGCCAGCCCGTGAAGTAGCCGATGACGCGCCGCTGGTGGTCGGCGCCCATCTTCTCGCGGCCTGCGGAGTCGTAGACCGAGCAGTACGGGACGTCGACACCGGGCGTCGTGTACAGCCCGTCGGGGCGGCAGCCCGGGTTGTCGGCGGCCTGGGAGACGCCCGTGGAGAGCCCGGCGACCAGCAGCCCGGCGATGGCCGCGCCGGATGCCAGGAGCATCGCTCTCGTACGTGTGGGGGACGGCATGGTGCCTCCTGGGGAGGGGAGGATGGCAGGACTCGGCCTGGGGCAACGTGCGTACGAATGGCGCTGGTTGGCCCGCGGCGTGCGCACGCCGACGGACCGCCTCCCGGGGAAGGTGAAGGGAACGTTAAGAGGACTAGACCACCCCGTCAATAGGTCTGGACCAAAGCGCGTACGCGGTCCGGCCCGCGCTGCGGGTGGCGCAATGGTCCCGCTTGAGAACGGCCGGTTTGTGATCCAGGCCACAGTGCTTCGCCCACATGGCCGCAGATCGGCCGTGGCACACTGGCCCTAGTACCAGTAGCAGCGCACTCCGGGGTCGGTGTAATTCCGAACCGGCGGTTATAGTCCGCGACCCGTCCGCAGCCAGCGGCCGGTTGACCAGGTGAAATTCCTGGACCGACGGTTAAAGTCCGGATGGGAGGCAGTGCGCGGCGGGCCAGTGACCGGTACGCCGCCGTCGGCGGTCCACAGGGCGTATCCCACGGGATACCACCGAAGGGACCCGCTTTTTCCGGCCCCGGCGTCCCCGCGTCCGCGTCCCGCTTCATCTGTCGTATCCCGACAGGCCCCGGAGTCCGTGCCCGATGAGGCAGGAGGACCCGGTGGCGACAGACGCCGCGCAGACCGCACCCGAGACGGGTGCCGCCGCCATGCGCCGGGCGATCGCCCTCGCGGCCCGCGGACTCGGCTCCACCAGCCCCAACCCCGTCGTCGGCTGCGTCATCACGGACGCCGCCGGAACGGTCGTCGGCGAAGGCTGGCACCAGCGGGCCGGCGGTCCGCACGCCGAGGTCCACGCCCTGCGCGCCGCGGGCCCCGCCGCCCGCGGCGGCACCGCGTACGTCACCCTCGAACCCTGCAACCACACCGGACGCACCGGCCCCTGCGCGCAGGCCCTCCTCGACGCGGGCGTCACCCGCGTCGTCTACGCCGTCCCCGACCCGAACCCGCAGGCCAGCGGCGGCGCCGCCACCCTGCGCGCGGCCGGGGTCGAGACCGCGGGCGGGTTCCTGCGGGCCGAGGCCGAGGCGGGCAACGCCGCATGGCTGACTGCCGTGCGCCTGGGCCGCCCCCACGTCACCTGGAAGTACGCCGCCACCCTCGACGGCCGCAGCGCCGCCGCCGACGGCAGCAGCCGCTGGATCACCGGCCCGGAGTCCCGCGCCGACGTCCACCGGCTGCGCGCCGAGGCCGACGCCGTCCTCGTCGGCGGCGGCACCCTGCGCGCCGACGACCCGCACCTCGCCGTACGCGGCATCGCAGGGGCCACCCAGCCCCTGCGCGTCGCACTCGACACGCACGCCACCCTGCTGCCCGGCGCCCGCATCCTCGACGACGCGGCCCCGACGCTGCTCGTCGTCGCGCAGGACGCCGACACCCGGCACCTGCCCGGCGTCGACCTGCTCCGGCTGCCCCTGCACGACGGCCGCATCCCCGTCCCCGGACTCCTCACCGCCCTGTACGCCCGCGGCGTGCGCTCCGTGTTCCTCGAAGGCGGCCCCACCCTGGCGGGCGCCTTCCTCGAAGCGGGGGCCGTCGACCGCGTCGTCGGCTACCTCGCCCCGGCCCTGCTCGGGGCCGGTCCCGCGGCCCTCGCCGACGCCGGCATCACCACCGTCGCCCACGCGGTGCGCCTCGACATCACCGAGGCCGTCCTCGTCGGCACCGACCTGCGCATCACCGCCGTCCCCACCACCGCCGTCCCCACCACCGCCCCCAAGGAGCACTGAGTGTTCACCGGAATCGTCGAAGAACTGGGCGAGGTCACCGCCGTCGAGCAGCTCGCCGAAGCCTCGCGCTTCCGCCTGCGCGGCCCCCTCGTCACCGACGGCGCCAAGCACGGCGACTCCATCGCCGTCAACGGCGTCTGCCTGACCGTCGTGGAGACGGGGGACGGCGAGTTCACCGCCGACGTCATGCAGGAGACCCTGAACCGCTCCAGCCTCGGCGCGCTGGCCGAGGGCTCGCGGGTCAACCTGGAGCGCCCGATGGCGCTCGGCGGCCGCCTCGGCGGCCACCTGGTCCAGGGACACGTCGACGGCACCGGCCGGATCCTCTCCCGCACCCCCTCCGAGCACTGGGAACTCGTCAAGGTCGCCCTCCCCGCGAACCTGTCCCGCTACGTCGTGGAGAAGGGCTCCATCACCGTCGACGGCGTCAGCCTCACCGTGGTGGACGCCGCCGCGGACTGGTTCACGATCAGCCTCATCCCGACCACCCTCGCCCTGACCACGCTCGGCCTCAAGCAGCCCGGCGACCCGGTCAACCTGGAGGTCGACGTCCTGGCCAAGTACGTGGAGCGGCTGCTGGCCGCCGGAGTGAACCCGCTGCGCACCGAAGGAGACGCCCAGTGAGCGCCCTGACCTGGCTCAACGCCGAGGCCTTCGAGGTCGTCGGCCAGAAGGTGATCTGGTCCGACATGATCGGCAACCTGATGGGCCTGGCCGCCCTCGCGCTCGGCTGGCGCCGCTCCATATGGACCTGGCCCGCCCAGCTCCTGTCCGGCCTCATCCTGATCGCCGCCTACGCCTCCGCCCACCTCTCCGGCGGCGTCGGCAAGCAGCTCCTGGTCATCGGCGTGGCCGTATGGGGCTGGCGCGCCTGGCAGCGCGGCAGGCAGCAGGCCCAGGACGGCTCCATCGCCGTCCGCACCGCGACCTGGCGCGAGCGCGGCCTGCTGCTGGCCGGAGCGGCCCTCGGCACCCTCGCCGTGGGCGGCCTCTTCAGCCTCTTCCCGAACCTGTCCTGGAGCCCGTGGGCCGACGCGTACATCTTCGTCGGCACCATCGTGGCGATGGTCGCCCAGGCCCGCGGCCTGGTCGAGTTCTGGTTCGCCTGGCTCCTCGTCGACCTCGTCGGCGTACCGCTCGCCTTCACCAACGGCCTGGCCTTCTCCGGCCTCGTCTACGTCGTCTACTTCGCGCTCGTCCTGTGGGGCGCGTACGACTGGTACCAGCGCTCGCGCACCACGACCGCCCCGGCCCTCGAAGGAGCAACGGCATGACCACCCTCAAGCCCGTGCCGGACATGCCCGACGACGCGGAGACCTTCCGCCTCGACCCCGTCGAGCAGGCCGTCCGCGACATCGCGGCAGGCCGCCCGGTCGTCGTCGTGGACGACGAGGACCGCGAGAACGAGGGAGACCTCGTCATCGCGGCCGAGAAGGCCACCCCCGAGATCATCGCGTTCATGATGAGCGAGTGCCGCGGCCTGATCTGCGCCCCCATGGAGGGGGCCGAGCTGGACCGGCTCGAACTGCCCCAGATGGTCCAGCACAACACCGAGTCGATGAAGACCGCCTTCACCGTCTCCGTCGACGCGAGCGCCGCCCACGGCGTCACCACCGGCATCTCCGCCGCCGACCGCGCAACCACCCTGCGGCTGCTCGCCGCCGGAAGCTGCGAGCCCTCGGACTTCGTCCGCCCCGGCCACATCTTCCCGCTGCGCGCCAAGCCCGGCGGCGTCCTGGTCCGCAACGGCCACACCGAGGCCGCCGTCGACCTCGCCCGCCTCGCGGGGCTGCGCCCGGCCGGCGCCATCGTGGAGATCGCCGGCGAGGACGGCGTCATGCTGCGGCTGCCCGAGCTGATCCCCTTCGCCCGCAAGCACGGCCTGACGATCATCTCCATAGAGGATCTGATCGCCTACCGCCGCTCCGCCGAGCCGACCGTGCGCCGCGAGGCCGAGGTCAACCTGCCGACCGCCTTCGGCGCGTTCACCGCGTACGGCTACCGCTCCACCGTCGACGGCGTCGAACACGTCGCCCTCGTCCACGGCGAGGTCGGCGACGGCAACGACATCCTGGTCCGGATGCACTCCGAGTGCCTGACCGGCGACATCTTCCAGTCCCAGCGCTGCGACTGCGGCCCGCAGCTGCACGCCTCCATGGCCCGCATCCAGGCCGAGGGCCGCGGCGTGGTGGTCTACCTGCGCGGCCACGAGGGCCGCGGCATCGGACTGCTGTCCAAGCTGCGCGCGTACGAACTCCAGGAGCGCGGCCGCGACACCCTCGACGCCAACCTGGAACTCGGCCTGCCCGCCGACGCCCGCGACTACGGGGCCGGCGCACAGATCCTCGCCGACCTCGGCGTGCACAGCGTGCGGCTGCTCACCAACAACCCCGACAAGGCGGACGCCCTGGTCGGCCACGGCATCGCCGTCGCCGGCCGGGAGGCGATGCCGATCGAGGCGGGCGAGCACAACCTGCGCTACCTGCGCACCAAGCGCGACCGGATGGGTCACGACCTGCCCTGGTTGGAGGGGCCCGTGACCACCTCCGCCTGCGGCAACCAGTAACCCCCCGCACCGACCCACCCCACCCCGAACGTCTACACGAACCACGAGGAGCAGAGCTGTGAGCGGCAAGGGCGCACCCGAACTGAGCGTGAAGAACTGCGGCGACCTGCGGGTCGCCGTGATCGCGGCCCAGTGGCACGAGAAGGTCATGGACGGGCTGGTCGACGGCGCCCTGCGGGCCCTGCACGAGCTGGGCATCGACGAGCCCACCCTGCTGCGCGTCCCCGGCAGCTTCGAGCTGCCGGTCGTGGCGAAGGTACTGGCCGGTCGCGGCTACGATGCCATCGTCGCCCTCGGTGTGGTCATCCGCGGCGGCACCCCGCACTTCGACTACGTCTGCCAGGGCGTCACCCAAGGCCTGGTACAGGTGTCGATCGACACCGGAGTCCCCGTCGGCTTCGGCGTCCTGACCTGCGACAACGACGAGCAGGCGCTGGACCGCGCCGGGCTCGAGGGGTCCAACGAGGACAAGGGGCACGAAGCGGTCACCGCCGCCGTCTCCACCGCCATGACCCTGCGGACCGTCAGCGAACCCTGGCGCTGAGTGGCAGCGGGGGACCCCTTATTCTGAGGACCATCATGGCGAACAAACCCACCAAGAGCTTCGAAGAACTCTTCACCGAGCTCCAGCTCAAGGCCGCCAACGGCGACCCCAGCTCCTCCCGCACCGCCGAGCTCGTCGGCAAGGGCGTCCACGCCATCGGCAAGAAGGTCGTCGAGGAGGCCGCCGAGGTCTGGATGGCCGCCGAGTACGAGGGCAAGGAAGCCGCCGCCGAGGAGATCTCCCAGCTGCTCTACCACGTCCAGGTGATGATGGTGGCGCGCGGGATCTCCCTCGACGACGTCTACGCGCACCTCTAGGGGCGTCCTACGGCCGGAGCTCTTCCCGCGGGTCCCCCGCCCGCACCCACTCTTTCGCACCTACGCACCCGAGGAAGCCCCCATGCTGCGCATCGCCGTCCCCAACAAGGGTTCACTCTCCGGACCGGCGTCGGCGATGCTCCATGAGGCCGGCTACCGGATGCGCAAGGAGTCCAAGGAGCTGGTGGTCGTCGACCCCGAGAACGAGGTCGAGTTCTTCTACCTCCGCCCCAAGGACATCGCGATCTACGTGTCCTCCGGCAAGCTCGACATCGGCATCACCGGCCGGGACCTGCTGCTCGACTCCGGCGCCAGCGCCGAGGAGATCCTGCCGCTGAACTTCGGCCGGTCCACCTTCCGCTACGCCACCCTGCCCGGGACCGCGAAGGGCCCCGAGGACTTCACCGGAATGACGATCGCCACCTCGTACGAGGGAATCGTCGCCAAGCACCTCGCCGAGAAGGGCATCGACGCCTCCGTCGTCCACCTCGACGGCGCGGTCGAGACCGCCATCCAGCTCGGCGTCGCCCAGATCATCGCGGACGTCGTGGAGACCGGCACCAGCCTGCGCAACGCGGGCCTGGAAGTCATCGGCGAGCCGATCCTCACCTCCGAGGCCGTGGTCATCCGCGGCAACGGCACCGATCCGGACAACCCGCAGGCCCAGCAGTTCCTGCGCCGCCTCCAGGGCGTGCTGGTGGCCCGCAGCTACGTGATGATGGACTACGACTGCCGCGCCGAGCACCTGGAGCGCGCGGTGGCCCTCACCCCCGGCCTGGAGTCGCCGACCGTCTCCCCGCTGCACAACGAGGGCTGGGTCGCGGTCCGCGCCATGGTTCCCGCCAAGGAAGCCCAGCGGATCATGGACGACCTGTACGAGCTCGGCGCGCGCGCGATCCTCACCACCTCGATCCACGCCTGCCGACTCTGACCCCCGCCACGTCCCGCACCTCGCAGAACCGAGCGCACACCATGGCCGACGCCGCCGCCCAGCCCGCACCGCCCGCCCTGCCGGTCACCTTCCGGCCGACCCGCACCCGGGCCGTCCTGCTGGGCGCCGGCCTCGCGATCTTCGTCACCATCACGGCGATCGCCCTGCTCCTGGACCTGCACCCCGGCGAGCGGATCAGCTTCGTCTGCACGGCGGTGCTGCTCAGCTCCGTCCTCGTCCTGCTCAGCCGCCCCAAGGTGGTCGCGGACGAGGCCGGGGTGACCGTGGTCAACCTCACCCGGACCCGCCGGCTGGAGTGGGCGCAGATCCTCCGGGTGAACCTCCGTCCGGGCGACCCCTGGGTCTTCCTCGACCTCAACGACGGCTCCAGCCTGCCCGTCCTCGGCATCCAGCCCGGCATCGCCAAGGCCCGGGCCATCGGCGACGCGCGCAGCCTGCGCGCCCTCGCCGAAACCCGCGGAACCGGTGCGAAGGACCACTGACCCCGGGCATCCCCGCTGCGTCCCATTGCGGCGGCGATCCCAATGACTACCCTGGTGGCGGGGCGCAGCCGTGCGCCCCGCCACCGGCCCCGGGACCCCGTGGCCCGTGGGCAACTGCGACTTGAGGAGTGACTCCCTCCAGCAATGGACGGATCGTCCGGTAGTACCCGCGCCGCCCTCCCCGCGGAGGCGGCGGCATGACCATCCCGCTACTCCTTCTCCTGGCGGCATTCGCCCTGATCCTCGCCAACGGCTTCTTCGTGGCGGCCGAGTTCGGCCTCGTCACCGTGGAGCGGCCCGAGGCCGAACGCGCCGCGGCCGAAGGTGACCGCCGTGCCCGCACGGTCGTCAGCGCGCTGCGGGAGCTGTCGTTCCAGCTCTCCGGCACCCAGCTCGGCATCACCATCACCTCCCTGGTCGTCGGCATGCTCGCCGAACCGGCCCTCGCGGCCCTGCTGTCCGGTCCGCTCGGCGCCACCGGACTGCCCCGGGGAGCCGTCTCCGGCGTCGCCGTCGTCATCGGCATGCTGCTCGCCTCCGCCGTCCAGATGGTCGTCGGCGAGCTCGTCCCGAAGAACTGGGCGGTCTCCCGGCCGCTCCAGGTGGCCCGGTTCGTGGCCGGACCGCAGCAGTCCTTCTCCCGTGCCTTCCGGCCGGTCATCGCGGCCCTCAACGCCGTGGCGAACCGGCTGGTACGGGCCCTCGGCGTGGAACCGGCCGAGGAGATGGCGTCCGCCCGCACCCCCGGCGAACTCGTCTCCCTGGTCCGCCATTCGGCCCAGGCCGGCGCGCTGGAACAGGACACGGCCGACCTCTTCGTTCGGACCCTGTCCCTGGGCGGGCTCACGGCCCAGCACGTGATGACGCCCCGGGTGAAGGTCAGCGCCCTCCAGCACACGGCCACCGCGGCCGACGTGCTCAACCTGACCCGGGCCACCGGCCTGTCCCGCTTCCCGGTCTACCGCGAGCGCATCGACGAGGTCACCGGCGTCGTCCACCTCAAGGACGCCCTCGCCGTACCCGAAGCGGAGCGCGGCCGCACCACCGTGGCGCGCATCTGCGTCGCCCCGCTGCTGGTGCCCGGCTCACTGCCGGTGCAGCCGCTGCTGGAGCGGCTGCGCAGCGAACAGCCGATGGCCGTCGTCGTCGACGAGTACGGCGGCACCGCCGGAGTCGTCACCCTGGAGGACATCGTGGAAGAGCTCGTCGGCGAGGTACGCGACGAACACGACCTCGCGGAGGACGACGGCCCCGAGCTGGCCGCCGTGGCCGCCGAGGACGGCCGGCCGTCCTGGGAGGCCGACGGCAGCTGCCGCGTGCACACCCTGCGCCGGATAGGCCTGGAGGTACCCGAGGGCCCGTACGAGACCGTCGCCGGTCTCGTCGCCGACCTGCTCGGCCGGATCCCCGCCCCCGGGGACCGGGCCGAACTCCCCGGCTGGCGGCTGTCGGTCCGCCAGGTGCGCCGCTACCGGGCCGAACGCGTCCGGCTCGTGCGCACCGCCCCGCTCCCGGCTCCCGCCGAACTCGAGGCGGCCGGCCGGTGAACGCGCTCCAACTGCTCTTCGCCCTGCTCCTCGTCCTGGCCAACGGTTTCTTCGTCGGGGCCGAGTTCGCACTCGTCTCCGTACGCCGCAGCCAGATCGAGCCCCTCGCGGCCGGCTCCAAGCGGGCCCGCCAGGTGCTGCACGGCCTGGAGAACCTGCCCCGCATGATGGCCGCCGCGCAGTTCGGCATCACCCTGTGCTCGCTGACCCTCGGCGCGGTCGCCGAACCCACCGTGGCCCGGCTGCTGGAGCCCGTGTTCCACGCCGTCCACGTCCCCGAGGGACTGGTCCACCCGCTCGGCTACGCGGTGGCGCTCGCCGCCGTGGTCTTCCTCCACCTGGTCATCGGCGAGATGGTCCCCAAGAACCTCGCCATGGCCGCCCCCGAGAAGACCGCCCTGTGGTTCAGCCCCGGCCTGGTCGCCTTCGCCCGCCTGTGCGGACCGGTCACCACCGGGCTCGGCGCCTGTGCCACGGCCGTCCTGCGGCTCTTCAAGGTCGAGCCCAAGGACGAGGTCGAGGCCGTGTACACCAGCGCCCAGCTCGGCCGGCTCCTCAAGGACTCCCGGCAGGCCGGACTCCTGGAACCGGTCGAACAGGAGCGGCTGGAGGACGCCCTGGAACTGGGCACCCGCCCCGTCACCGACGTCCTCCTCGCCCGGGACCGGCTCGTCACCGTCGGCCCCGACGTCACGCCGCGTCAGATCGAACAGCTGACCGTGCGGACGGGCTACTCGCGCTTCCCCGTCCGCTCCGGCAACGGGGCCTTCATGGGCTACCTGCACGTCAAGGACGTACTGGACCTGGAGGACCGGGAACGGGCCGTACCCCAGCGGGTCTGGCGCCGGATGACGACCCTGTCCGCCACCCTCCCGCTGGACGACGCCCTGACGGTCATGCGGCGCGACGCCACCCACCTCGCCCAGGTCGCCGACCCGGGCGGCCGGGTGCTGGGCCTGGTCGCCATGGAGGACGTCCTGGAGATGCTGGTCGGCGAGGTACGCGACCCCGCGCACCGCACGGCCCCGGCGGCCCGCCGGGCCCCCGTCCAGGAAGACGCCATGGCGGGCTGACCCGGTCCGGCGGCGGCCGCCACGGCCCTTCGGGGTCGTGGCGGCCGGTGCCGTTCAGCCGTAGCGGTCGAAGAGGGCCTGGACGTACGCCTCCAGCCTCCCGGCCAGCACACCGGGGGTCAGGTCGGTGCGGCCCAGTTCCCGCCAGGGGACGGCGACCTTCTCCGCGTCGGGGGCGAAGCCCAGTGCGTCCAGCAGCCGCCAGTAGAGGTGCTCGGCGCGGTCTTCGGCCAGGTTCCCGCCCGCCGCGACGTAGCGGTCGGCGAACCGCATGCCGGCGGGAACGCCGTGCAGCAGGGCGAGGGCCGTGGAGCAGTGGGCCACGTCCAGGTCGGCCGGGCCCCAGGAGGTCTCCACCCAGTCGACGACACCGCTGATCCGCAGCCCGGCGCCGGCGCCGGTGAACAGGACGTTGCCGGGATGGTAGTCCCGGTGCAGGAAGCAGCCCCGGTGGGCCGGGGGCTCGCGGCGGATGCCGTCGACGGCCCGCTGCCACAGCTCGGGCCGCCCGGTGTCCCCGGGCGGGCTGACCCGCTCGGGCGAGGCCCAGGCCTGATAGGCGCGGGGCCGCCGCTCCGCGGGAACCGGCAGCCGGTGGATCCGCACCAGCTGCCGGGCCAGCAGTTCGGCGCGCTCGTCGGCGCCCGCATCGCCCAGCCGCACGGCCCCCGGCAGCAGGGACATGAGCAGGGAGGGGTGGTCGCAGTACCGGGCCGTCGCGTCCACCGCCGCGAGCGCGGCCGCGGGCACCTCCGTACCGGCGAGCAGCCCCAGGACGGCCGCCTCCCGCAGCAGCAGGCCTTCCGCGTGCCGCAGGTAGAAGGGTTTGACGAAGGACCGCAGGACCAGTGCGCGCCGGCCGCCCGGGCCGCGCACCTCCAGCCGGCGCATCCGCGACGTCCAGCCGCCGCGCAGCCGCACGACCCGCTCGACGTGCTCCCCCTCGGAGAGCCCCTCCTCCACCCAGGACCGGGTGGCGGCCCAGCCCTGGCCGTCAGTCCGCGCGCCGATGTCCCCGGCGTCCCCGGCCCCCTCGTCCATCACCATGCGGGCAGGCTATCCGACGCCCGGTGAACGCGGCCGGCCGCTACAACGGCGGCGGCTCCGGGCGTTCTTGGGGGCCGCGGCCCGAGAGGACCTCGCCGTACGCCTGCATCAGGTCCGCCAGCCGCAGCGTCGACAGGTCCTCCCGGGAGGGGTCGCCGGCGAAGCCGGCCAGCCGCAGGTCCCGGTAGGCGCAGCTCTTCTCGTAGAGGGTGCGCAGGAACCGGCCGTTGCCGAGTTCGTCGATCCAGCCCTGCTCGACCACGTGCCCGCTGATGCTGCGCAGTTCCTCCAGCGCCTCCTCGTCCCAGCGGTCGCCGTTCCCGTCCGCCAGTACCTCCCCGATGGCGGTCAGCTCGGAGGGCCGGTAACTCGGGAAGTCCACCCGGGTGGTGAACCGGGAGGACAGCCCCGGGTTGGTGCTCAGCAGCCGGTCCATCCCGGCCGGGTAGCCCGCGAGGATGACCACGAGGTGGTCGCGGTTGTCCTCCGCGCGCTTGAGCAACACCTGTAACGCCTCGTCGCCGTACGCGTCGCCCTTGCTGTAACCGGAGTTGGACAGGCTGTACGCCTCGTCCACGAACAGCACCCCGCCGATCGCCGAATCGATCAGCTCGTTCGCCTTGACGGCCGTCTGCCCGAGGAACTCGCCCACCAGGTCGGCCCGCTGGGCCTCCACCAGGTGGTCGCCGCCCAGCAGCCCGAGCGCGTAGAAGACCCGGCCGAGGATCCGGGCCACCGTGGTCTTCCCGGTCCCGGAGGGCCCCGAGAAGACGAAGTGCCGCTTGGGCGGCTGCACCGGGAGCCCCTGGCCGGCCCGCAGCCCGGCCATGTGCAGCTGCGCCGAGAGGGCCTTCACCTGGCGCTTGACGGGCTCCAGCCCCACCATCCGCTCCAGCTCCGCGAGCGCCTGCTCCAGCGCCTGCGGATCGGCGGGGCCGGCCGGCAGCCCCGGGGGCGCGCCCTGGGCCGGTAACGCCGCCTTGTGGCGCATCCCGTCCGCCCGGCCCGCGTCCGGCGGACCGAAGCGGAGCTCCGGCGGGTCGCAGAGCAGCGGGTCCGCCTCCGGCTGGGAGTCCGCCGCGATGTCCTGCGCGGGACCGCCGCCCCCGCCGCCGAGGGCCACCGCCGCCAGGTCGCCGCCCGCCGGGGCGGGGCCGTGCCCGGCGAAGCCCTCGCCGGAGTGCCCGTAGCCCGCGTAACCGGCCATGTCGTCGGGGTCGCTGCTGTCGGCGATCGCGGTCAGGCGCGCCGCGGTGTCCATGAAGGCCGGGTCCACCCGGTGCACCGCCCGGTACAGCGGCAGGGCGGCGGCGCTGCGGCCCGTTCCCTCGTGCGCCCGCGCCAGCCAGTACCGCAGCTCCTTGCGCTGCGGCTGCTCGCTGCGACAGCGCATCAGCGCCGCCGCCAGCATCGGCTCCGCCTGCCCGTACATCTCCAGCCGGACCCGGGCCATGCCGCCGAACAGGCGCGCCTCGATGCCCAGTTGTGGATCGTCCACCAGCGGCTCGGTGTGCCGTACCAGTTGCTCCCAGTCCTTGACCAGGTAGGCCCGGCAGGCGTGCAGGAAGCGGACCTGCGGATCGGTGTCGACCGGGGGCAGGGCGGCCAGCGCCTGGTCCAGCTCGGGCACGTGGCGGCCGTCCAGCCAGTGCGAGGCGTGGGCCAGCAGCAGGTCCCGGCGGCTCTCCAGTACCGGCTGGACCCACCAGCCCAGCCAGTACCAGGAGTTCAGCGTCCGCCGGTGGCGGGCCCGCTGCTCGCCGAAGCGGTCCCGGTGCGCGTACATGCGCAGCAGCGCGTTGGTGGTGTCCACGCGGAGCGCGTGCAGGCCCAGCCAGGCGTCGGCCATCGCGGGATCGAGCCGCACCGCCGTGCGGAACTCCTCCTCGGCCTGCGGGTAGGCGCCCATGGTGCAGGCGTCGACGCCGCGCAGCCAGGCGAGTTCGGCCGGGGCGTGGGTGCTGCCCGGCATGCCGAAGTCCATCACATCCCCCACAAGCCTGCCCCCGTGGTGCGCGGCAACCCGCGGAACAGTCCCGTGAGTTGTCCACCATGCCGATGAAATCAGGGCTGCATCGTACCCGCGGTCACGCTCCTTACCCAGGGTGCGGAGGGCGCGGGTCGGGAGCGCCTCGCGGACCACCGCGGTGACTCTGGGTGAAGGAAGAGGCGGGGAGTGCGGGTCCGGCCGGCCGTCCGCGACCGGGGCCGGACAGAACGAAGCCCCCGATCACGGGGGAACAATCGGGGGCTCCGCGTCCGCTGCGGTCCTCGCGGACCGCGCATTCAGAACGTACGGCCGTCGCGGGGGCGAGGTCAAGCGGCTCGGAGCAGCCCTGCGGCGGCCCGTCGGCGGCGCCGCTCAGGCCCGGGGGAGTCCGTGACGTTCCGTGGTCGAAGCCGGGGTCCTCGCGGTCCCAGGGGCCCCGGAAGTCCACTCGTATCCCGTACCGCTCTGGCGTACCAGCGTGTCGGCGAAGGGGCGCGAAGGATCGTGCGAGAAGTGCGCGAGCTCCGCGCGCTCCCATTCGTCCCAGAAACCGGAAAGTTCACGCCCGTCCCGGTTTCGTCCGCGCCCCCAGGACTGCTCGCACGGCGTCTCCATCCACAGCAGCCGCGCCAGCCACGGGCGCAGCGCCCGCCGTCCCGCGCCGACCCCCTCGACGACCAGCACCGGAGCCGGCTCCAGCACCCGCTCGGGGCCGGACCGGCGCAGCACCCAGTCGTACGGGGCCCAGTGCGCGGCCCGGCCGGCCGCGAGCGGCTCCAGGACCTGGGTACGCAGCCGCCCGAACCAGTCGAACAGTTCCTCGTGCGTGGCCACGTCGTCCAGGTGCAGCACCGGAGCGCCGTCCAGCGCCTCGGCGAGCCGCGCGGCGAAGGTGCTCTTGCCTGACCCGGCGTGCCCGTCGACGCCGATCAGCCGGACCGGCCCGAGGGAGGGCGGCAGGGCGGCGAGCTCCCGCGCCAGCGGCCCCAGGGGCCGGCCGGGGGAGAGGGGGGAGTGGGGGGACTGCTCGGGCTGCTCCACCCGGCCAGCCTATGGCCCACGGGCCCGGCGGCCGGATCCGGTGTCCCCCGGCGCCGTCCGTCCCCGGCGCCCTTCCGACACGGCCCCCGGCTTCCGTCACCCCCCGGCCGGGAACTGGAAGGGTGGAACAGCCGATCCACCGCGCCGACCCCAGGGGGACCACCACCATGACCGCACCCACCCCGCGCCGGGCCCTGCTCGCCGCGGCCCTCGCGGCCGCCGCCGTGGCCACGGTGCCCGGCGGAAAGGCCGCGGCCGCCGCCCGGCCCCGCCGGGACGCCGGCGCCACCGCCCCGACGATCGACAACCTGTTCTGGTACTCGTACGCCCACTGGCAGGCCGGCACCCACCACGGCACCAAAGCCGTCGCCGGCGCCCGCCCCGGGCTGGAGATCGGGGCCCCGGCCGGCCGGACCGAGTACACCGACCCGCACACCGGCAGGACGGCCGCCTGGGACTACGCCACCTGGACCTCCCCGCTGCACCGCTCCGCCGTCCCCGCCACCGAGGCCGTCGCCTCCTGGAACGCCCGGACCCCGGCCGGCAGCTGGATCCAGACGGAACTGCGCGGCACCTACGGCGACGGCACCACCACCCCCTGGTACGTGATGGGCCGCTGGGCCTCCGGCGAGAGCGACATCCGGCGCACCTCGGTCGACGGCCAGACCGACGGCCGCAGCACCGTCTGGACCGACACCCTGGCCGTGGACACCCCGGCGAAGGCGAGCGGGGTGCGGCTGCGGGGCTGGCAGCTGCGCCTGACCCTGCACCGCAAGCCCGGCACCACCGGCGGCCCCACGGTGTGGCTGGCCGGAGCGATGGCCTCGGGCGTCCCGGACCGGTTCACCGTGCCCCCCTCGGCGCCCTCCGGCACGGCCCACGAGCTCAAGGTCCCGCGCTACTCGCAGGAGATCCACGTCGGCCGGTACCCCGAGTACGACAACGGCGGGGAGGCCTGGTGCAGCCCCACGTCCTCCCAGATGATCATCGAGTTCTGGGGCCGCAAGCCCACCGCCCGGGACCTGGCGTGGGTGAACCCCTCCTACTCCGACCCGCAGGTCTGCCACGCCGCCCGCTCCACCTACGACGCCGCCTACAAGGGCTGCGGGAACTGGCCCTTCAACGCCGCCTACGCCGCCACCTACCGGGACCTGGCCGCGGTGGTGACCCGGCTGGCCTCCCTCGCGGACCTGGAAACGCTGGTCCGCGCCGGCGTCCCGGTCATCACCTCGCAGTCCTTCCTGCCCGAGGAGCTCACCGGCGCCGGGTACGGCACCTCCGGCCACCTCATGACCGTCATCGGTTTCACCGGGGCCGGAGACGTGATCGCCAACGACCCCAACTCGGCGGACGACGACGCCGTGCGCCGGGTCTACCGCCGTACCGAGTTCGAGAACATCTGGCTGCGCACCAGGCGCCACAACGCGGCGGGCAAGGAGGTCCAGGCCACCGGAGGGATCTGCTACCTCTACGTGCCGGCCCGTCCGGGCGCCGCGCAACTGGCGGCCCTGCGCTCGGTCGGCGTGATCTGAGGCGCGGGGGCCGGGCGGCGGCGGGTGGCGTGGTGCGCCCGCCGAATGCGCCACCGAATTGATTGCGGCGAATGGGTTGTAAATGGGGCATAAAGGGCAGAGGGGGTGTAGGAGCAGCTTCAACAGGAGGCAGTCCGACATGACCACGCACTCAAGCATCGAACACCACCCCGACCTCGCCGAGATGCGCACCCGGTTCGAGCAGGTCACCAGCACACCCAGGGCGCAGGCGGTGGAGGCGCTGGCCCTGATCACGGGCCTCTACATCGCGGCGTCGCCGTGGATCGCCGGATTCAGCGTGCTGAGCGCGCTGGCGGTCAACAACCTCATCGCAGGCCTGGCGTACTGCCTGTGCATGGGCGGACTGGGGACCGCCTACGAGCGCACCCACGCCATGGCGTGGACCGCCGTCGGCATCGCCGTCTGGACGATCATCGCCCCGTGGGTCATCGCGGGCAACGTGGACACGACCCGCTCCGTGGTCAGCAACGTCATAGCGGGCGCCGTCGGCACCCTGCTGGCGCTGGCGATGGCCGTCATGGCGAATCCGGGACGCCGGGGCGCCGGCCGGATGCGCCGCACCTGACGCTTCCCCCCGCCGTCCGTCGGACCCTTCGCGCCCGCCGCTTCCCGCGGCGGGCGCGAGGCGTGGGGCGGGCGCGGTGCCGGAGGGACGCGGGCCGGCGTGAGGTGTGCCACCCGTGATGCTCGTCTCTACCGCAAAAGCCGCGAAGGCTGCCACATTGGACGGCATGACCGCACGCACCTCGGCCCTCACCGGCCCCGCCCTCACCACCCGCGCCCGCCGACTCGTCGGCACCGGCGGCCCCAGGGAAGACGGCGCCTGGCTGGAACACGTCCTCGGCTGGACCCTGGTGGTCGTCGTCGCCATGTTCGTCACCCAGGTCGGCTGGCTCTGACCGTCCCGCGCGCCGTCCCGACCGCGTTCACGACGCCTCCAGTCGCAGCCCGTCCGTGACGATCACGTCCGAGGTGACCAGTGCCTGCTCGGCGCTGACCCGCGTCATGAAGACGAAGGGCGGGATGACCGGGGGAGCGGGCAGCCCCTCGGGGCTGAACGTGACGCACAACAGCCCCTCGATGCAGCCGCTGAACCTGGTCAGGTACAAGGTCACGTCACCGCGCAGCACCAGCGACGAGGCGGCCAGCCCGTACTCGTCCCGGCCGTCCCTGGTGCGCAGCCGGTAGTCGGTGAGCGAGGCGGCCGCCATCTTCAGCACCAGCACCTTGCGCGGTCCCCCGGCCGTCGCCACCTCGGCGACCCCGGCCAAGGCGAAGCCCCGGGGCGCGAAGAGCGAGGTGGTCACCGTCGGGGGAGTCCGGGCGGCGGTCACCTGCGCCGCCGGCGCCGCGGCCCGCGCCTGTGCAGCGCCCGTCGCCCCCGTCGTCAGCGACGCCAGCAGCGCCACCGGCAGTACGGCGGCCAGGACGCGCGGGGCGCCGCCGCCCGTACCCGGCGGGGCGCCCGGCTCCCCGGCCGGGCGCGGGGTCCAGCCGAACGCCAGCGCGCTGCCCGCGACCCCGAGCAGCATCCCCACCAGGAAGCCGCCGAGGTTGGTCGCCACGAAGGACAGCACCGACAGCAGCAGGGCGTGCACGGAGACGTACGCCTTCGCCTGGGGCAGGAACCACAGGAAGAGCGCCGCCACGACCAGCGCGGCCCCTATCCCGATGGCCGCGATCCCGCCCAGACCGAGACTGACCAGCACCGTCAGCGGGGAGAGCGGGACCAGCAGCAGTTCGGCCCCGCCCAGCAGCACCAGCAGCCCGCCCCAGAACGGCCGGGTCCGGCGCCACGCGCGCCACCGCCCCCGGGGGCCCGGCAGCGGGAGCCGGGCCCCCGGCGTGTGCCGACGCGAACGCTCGCCGCCCCGCGCGGCCCTCCCTAGAAGCACTGCGCGCCGTCCAGGCTGACGCTCAGCCGCATGCCCTTGAGCCGGAAATCGCCGCCCGTGGCGGACCAGGCGTGGGACTTCACGTTCAGCACCTCGATGTTCCCCGCCTGGAGCCCGAACTTGCCCGGCTCGCCACTGACCCCGTCGACCTGGTCGAGGGTGGAGGCGTCCCGGCCGATCTGGGCGGTGCCGAAGGTGGCGTCGCCGTCGAGGTCCTCGCCGTCGATGACGAGATTGCCGGCCGTCACCTGCCCGGCCGGTCCGCCGGCGGTCAGCTTGAAGACCACCGTGCCCAGCGGGGTGTCCACCCGGGCGGCCTGGCAGATGTCGGAGAGGGTCGCCTCGCCGATCCCGAGCAGGGCCACCGGGTGCCCCTTGCCGTCCGCCGCCCGGTCCGTCTGGACGTAGGAGGCGAGCCCCTTGCTGCTCAGTCTGGAGGAGGAGACCTGGAAACTGGTCCCCGATACGGCGAAGGACGCGGCCAGCGCCCCCTGGGCCATGACCGTGGCCAGCACCCCGACGGCGACGATCGCGGGCAGTGCCACGGCCGCCGTCTTGCGCCAGTCGACCCGGCCCTCGGGCCTGGTGTCCGAACTCATGGAAGTGCCTCCCGTACGTCGTCCGTGCGCAGGGGAAGTGCTTGAGACAGGCCTGCCGTACTGCGGGCGTCCTGTGGGAGTTCGAGGCTAGGGCCGTATTTGAATAATAGTCAACAGTGCGGTCGGCGCCGCGCCCGACAGCCCGGCGCGACGGGCCGTTCGCAGGTTCGCAGAGCCGAACCCATGGCCACCGGAAGCAAGTTGTTCGCCGATACGCCGTACGACGCGCTGTCCATGGACGACATCGCCGAACAGGCGGACGTCGCCAAGGGGTTGGTCTCCCACTACTTCAAGAGCAAGCGCGGCCACTACCTCGCCATCGTGGAGGAGTCGGTGGCCGAACTCGTCGCCCGCGCCCGAGCGGACACCGGCCCGACCGGCGCCGAACGCCCCCGCCGCACCGTCGACCGCTACCTCTACTACGCCGAGCACCACCAGGCGGCGTACCGCACCATCGTCACGGGCGGGGTCGGCTCCGACGCCGAAGTCCTCGTCATCCGCGACGCGGTCCGCGAGGAACCGGTGGCCACCATCGCCGAGGGTGCGTACGGGCGCCGCGCCGTTCCGCCGGTCGCCCGCCTGGCCCTCGTCGGCTGGCTCTCCGGGGTCGAGGGAACCACCCTGGAACGGATCGGCGGGCTCGGGTCGGACACCGCGGAAGGGCTGCCCGGCCGGGCCGAACCGGGGGCGCTGCTGGTGCGCCGGCTACGGGCCACTTTGGTGGTGATCGAGTAGTTCGTACCCGAGTGCCCGACTCCACCCGTACTCGACGGGGCCTCCGGTGCGGCCGGGGACCTTGACGATCAACTACCGGTGACGGGAAGCCCCTGATCGGGCATACTCAAGCCGCCGCAGCCGCTGAACAGGCCCTTCCGTGATCCGGGAGGGCAGTATCGGCTGTGAGAGCACCGAGACCCGGCGGCGCGTCCCACACCTCACGCGCCGTCGCCGTGCCCGATGAGGGAGGAGAGCGCCGCCATGAACGACCGCGCCCCGCAGCCGGTGGAACGTCAGCTGCCCACCGAAGAGCCCCGCGATCTGCTCGCGCTCGTACGAGAGATCGCGCAGCGGGAGATCCGCCCCCGGGCCGCCGAGGAGGAGGACGCCGGCCGCTTCCCCCGCGAGGTCTTCACCCTGCTCTCCGACTCCGGGCTGCTCGGCCTCCCGTACGACGGCGAGTCCGGCGGCGGCGAGCAGCCGTACGAGGTCTACCTCCAGGTGCTGGAGGAGCTGGCGGCGGCCCGGCTGACCGTCGGCCTCGGCGTCAGCGTGCACTCCCTGGCCTGCCACGGCCTGGCCGGGTACGGCAGCAAGGAGCAGCAGAAGGCCCACCTGCCCGCGATGCTCGGCGGCGGCCTGCTCGGCGCGTACTGCCTCTCCGAGCCGGCCGCCGGCTCGGACGCGGCGTCCCTCAGCACCAAGGCGGTGCGCGACGGCGACGACTGGGTGATCACCGGCACCAAGGCGTGGATCACCCACGGCGGGGTCGCGGACTTCTACACCGTGCTCGCCCGCACCGGTGGCGAGGGACCCAAGGGCATCACCGCCTTCCTCGTCCCCGGCGACGCCGCCGGCCTGACGGCGGCCGTGCCGGAGAAGAAGATGGGCCTCAAGGGCTCGCCCACCGCCCAGCTGCACTTCGACGGGGTCCGGGTGCCCGACACCCGGCGCATCGGCGAGGAGGGCCAGGGCTTCACGATCGCCCTCGCCGCCCTGGACGCGGGCCGGCTCGGCATCGCCGCCTGCGCGATCGGCGTGGCCCAGGCGGCGCTGGACGAGGCACTCGGCTACGCCCTGGACCGCAAGCAGTTCGGGCACCCGATCGCGGACTTCCAGGGGCTGCGCTTCATGCTGGCCGACATGGCGACGAAGATCGAGGCGGGCCGGGCGCTGTACCTGGCGGCGGCGCGGCTGCGGGACGCGGGCAAGCCGTTCTCCCGGCAGGCGGCGATGGCCAAGCTGTTCTGCACCGACGCGGCGATGGCCGTGACCACCGACGCGGTGCAGGTGCTCGGCGGCTACGGGTACACCGCGGACTTCCCGGTGGAGCGGCTGATGCGCGAGGCGAAGGTGCTCCAGATCGTCGAGGGCACCAACCAGATCCAGCGCATGGTCATCGCCCGCCACCTGGCCGGCCCCGAATCCCGCTGATCCCGCCCGGGTCGCTTCGGATGGCGGCGCTCCGCCCGGGAGGCGCGGGCGCATCGGGCCCGCTGACCCGCCCGGGCCGCCCCTCGGAGCTGCCTCGACGGAAGCCGGCGCTGCCTGCCGCCGCCCGGCCCGCCTCGGGTGGGCGGTGCGCCGTCCGGGAGGCGCGGGGAGATGCCGACCGACCGGACCGCGTGTAATTCCGCCCCCGGGCGTGCGGCCCCGCAAGACCGTTCGGTCCGCGCCGGGCAGGTGGTACCCCTGTGGCGCCCGCACCGGTCCGCCGGGGGCGGCCCTGTCCTGTCCGGGCGCCCGCAGCAGCGGTTGCGGCGTCCGCCGCCCGGGCACGCCGGGGCCTGGCCTATCCGGCCGCTGGCAGCAGCGGTCGCGGCGCTCGCCCGGGTCCGCCGACGGCTGGCCCCGGTCCCGTCAGGCCGCAGCGCCTGCCCGGTCGAGCCGGGGGTGGCCCCGGCCCGCTCAAGAGGTAGTTCCGGTCGAATCGCTGCGGTGAAGGGGGGCACGCGCCGCCTCGCGCCCGCAGGGTGCCCCGCCATCGGCTCTATTGGCTGCCTGTGGCGCCCACCGGCGGGCGGCGCGGCCGGTCCGCTTCCGGTCCTGGGGGCGGGAAGGGGCTGGGCCTGCGACGGCCGGTCCCCCCGCGAGTCCCGGGCGGCGCCGTACGGCAAGGCTGCCTTGGGCACGGCACCCGGCGCGCCGGGTGCCGTGCCCAAGCCGTTCGGCCTGGTGTCACGGCCACCCGCTTCGGGCCTTTGGGGCCCGGAGCCGTACGGGAGCGGCTGAGGTAACCGGGCACGGCCGACAGGGCCGGAACCGGGGCCATCCGCCCGGCGCTTGGGCGTGCTCGTCCGGTTTGGCCCGGCAGGCCGCTTGGGCGTGCTCGTTCCGCTCCGCCCCCGCCGGGCCGACGCGGTGGGGGAACGGGATCTGCCGTGGGGCTGTCAGAACAGCGGTAGCCGTCCCGGTGGCTCCGGCCCCGCAGGGCCGATGCGGCGCGGGAGGCGGGCCTGCCGGGGGCTGTCGGCAGGCGGCGGCTGCCCCCGCGGCCCCCGCAACGCGCGCACCGCCGTGCGGTGCCGAGTTTCGCGGAGGCCCGCTTCGCTGCTTACCGGATCGTTTCACCGCCGACCGGCTCGACCGCCCGGTCCGGCGGGCCGGGGCCGGGCGGTAGCCGGGACGGCATGCGCCGCAGGCGGCCGGACCCGGGGCGGCCGGGCCCGTCGGGGAGCGCGGCTCCGGAGGGTGTCGCCGTACGCCACGGCGGGTGTGGCCGGATGTGCCGGGGTGGCGTGGTGTGCCACAGCCCTGGTCCGGGTAGCGGTTTCTGACGTACCGTCATATCCGCCCGAGCGGAGCCCACCCCTGCGCAGGAGGTTCGCCATGCCCGCCGACCGGCCCGTACCCCTGGACGAGTACCCCGTCCACCAGGCCCCGCTGTCGATGAAGCACCTCGTCAGCGGCGACCGCAACGCCTACGACCGCTGCATCTTCCACGTCTTCGACCACGCCGGCCGGGCCGTCCTCATCCTCGGCCTCGGCGTCTACCCCAACGCCGGCGTCATCGACGCCTACGCCACCCTGCGCCTCGGCGACGAACTCCTCGCCGTCCGCGCCTCCGACGCCCTCACCGACGACCGGATGGACCTCTCCGTCGGCCCCCTGCGGATCACCGTCGACGAACCGCTCCGCGTCATCCGCCTCCACTGCGACGCCGACCCCGCCGACCCCCAGGGGCTCTCCTGCGACCTCACCTGGACCGCCGAGTTCCCCGCCGTATGGGAACCGCACCACGTCCAGCGGCGCGGCGACCGCCTCATGCTGGAGGGCCGCCGCTTCGTCCAGGCGGGCAACGTCACCGGCACCGTCCGCGCCAAGGGCGAGCAGCTCACCGCCGCCCCCGGCACCTGGACCGGTACCCGCGACCGCAGTTGGGGCGTGCGGCCCATCCCCGGCGAAGACGGCGGCCGCGCCGCCGACGAGTACCGTCCCGAAGGCTTCCACTGGCTCTGGATCCCCGTCCGCTTCGAGGACCGCTTCCTCATGGTCATCGCCCAGGAGGAAGCCGACGGCCACCGCACGCTCAGCGAAGCCGTCCAGGTGTTCCCCGAGGGCAGCGGCCGCGGCGACGTCCAGCTCGGCTGGCCGCACACCGACATCCGCTACCGGCCCGGCACCCGCCACCCCGAAAGCGCCGTCGTCCACCTCACCGATCCGGTCCGCAAACCCCTCGAACTGGGCGTGGAGATCCTGAACTCCTCCCCGCTCGCCGTCGGCGCCGGCTACCCGCCCGCCGCCGACTGGCAGCACGGCACCTGGCAGGGCCGCGGCTGGACCGACCGGCGCGTCTACGACCTCTCCGACCCCGCCGCCCACCCCATGGCCGCCTTCGGCGTCACCGACCACTCGGCCCGCTTCACCCTCGACGGCCGGGTCGGCCACGGCATCTTCGAGCACGGCAGCTTCGGCCGCCACGACCCCAGCGGCTTCGCGGACTACGCCTCGGTCGCCCCGTAGCCCGTAGCCCGTACCCGAACGCACCCGCGCACCGCACCCGCGCACCCGAACCGGAAAGCAGGAGGGGTAGTCCATGGCAACGGCACCACGTCCCCGCACCTCCACCCGCGAGCCCGAGGAACTCGGGCGGCGCCTGACGGCCTGGCTCCGCACCCGCCTCCCCGGCGCGGAGGTCACCAACACCTCCGTACCCGGCTCCAACGGAATGTCCAGCGAAACCCTCCTCTTCGACGTCGAGCACCCCGACGTGCCCGTCCCCGACCGCGCCTGCGCCCTCCGCCTCGCCGCCGACCCGGCTGCCTACACCGTCTTCCCCGCCTACGACATGGGCCGCCAGTACCGCGTGATGCGGCTGGTCGCCGAACACACCGACCTTCCCGTACCGCGGGTGCGCTGGCTGGAGGAGGACCCGGGACCGCTCGGCGCGCCCTTCTTCGTCATGGCCCGCGCCGAAGGCCGCGTCCCGCCCGACGTCATGCCCTACACGTACGAGGGCAACTGGCTGCACTCCGCCACCGACGCCGAACGCGCCGTCCTCCAGGAGGCGAGCATCTCCCTCCTGGCCCGGCTGCACGACCAGTTCCCCGCCAATCAGGCCGAGTTCCTCCTCCCGCCCGGCCCCGGCAGCCCGCTGCGCCGCCACGTCGAGGCCCAACGTACCTACTACGCCTGGGTGGTGGACGGCCTGGCCCCCTCACCGCTGCTGGAGCGGGCCTTCGACCGGCTGGAGGAACTCTGGCCCGCCGACGAGGGCGAGCCCGTCCTCAACTGGGGCGACGCCCGGATCGGCAACGTGATCTACCAGGCCGACGGCTTCGAACCGGTGGCCGTACTCGACTGGGAGATGGCGGCGTACGCCCCGCGCGAGGTGGACCTCGGCTGGACCGTCTACCTCCACCGCTTCTTCCAGGACCTGACCGTCGGCTTCGGCCAGCCGGGCCTGCCCGACTTCCTGCGCCGCGACGACCTCGAACGCCGCTACGCCGAACTCACCGGGCACACCCCGCGCGACATGGAGTTCCACACCCTGTACGCCGCCCTGCGACACGGCATCGTGATGCTGCGCATCGCCTACCGGCAGGCGTACTTCGGGGAGGTCGAGGTCCCGGCCGAACCCGACGGGCTCATCCTGCACCGCGCCACGCTGGCCGCCATGGTGCGGGGAACGTACTGGTAGGGGCCTCGGCCCCGGCCGGTCAGGCCGCCTGCGCGTGCTGGCGCAGCTGCGGCGGCAGCACCGTCGCCGGCATCCGCACCGGACGCGAGCCCGGACCGCCGACGTGCGAGAAGGGCTGCGTCCGCCAGTCCAGCCCCTGCGGCAGCGTCAGCATCACCACCGGGTCCAGCTCCTGCGCGTCCGGCTGGAACGCACCCACGGTCGGCAGCGCCTCCGAGGCCGGGCGGCCCGTGCCCGCGCACACCGTGAGCCCGAACGGGTTCCACGGGGTCAGGCAGAGCGCGTGCTCCGGCAGGTACTCCTCGTCGGCGACCAGGGCGATCGACTGCCCGCAGTCGGGGCAGACCGCGTGGTGGATGTCGAAACCGTCGGCGTCTTCGAGGTAGTCCGGGTCGTCCGCGTACTCGGATTCGCTCATGCGGCCGGCGCGGTTGGTGTTCAGCATGGATGTACTCCCCCTTGGGTGGGCCGGGCGGGCAGATTCTTCAGCCACGGCCACAGCAAGCACTTCCCGTCGCGCGGCACGAGTAACCACGAGAGCTGGGCGTACGCATCCATACCCCTGTGGCCTTGGTCACATGCCCGCCGCAGGTGCCGTTTCCCCGTGGACACCGCTGTGCCTGGAGCGGCTCTGGGCAATAGGTTGAGCGGCTATGAGCGCAATGGAGGAGCTGGACCGCCAGATCGTGGATCTGCTCGTACGGGACGGGCGGATGAGCTACACGGATCTGGGCAAGGCCACCGGACTGTCCACGTCGGCAGTCCATCAGCGAGTACGCCGCCTGGAACAGCGCGGAGTCATCCGCGGCTATGCGGCCGTCGTCGACCCCGAGGCCGTCGGGCTGCCGCTGACGGCATTCATCTCGGTCAAACCGTTCGACCCCAGCGCCCCGGACGACATCGCCGAGCGGCTGGCGGGCGTCCCGGAGATCGAGGCGTGCCACAGCGTCGCGGGCGACGAGAACTACATCCTCAAGGTGCGGGTGGCCACGCCCCTGGAGCTCGAAGACCTCCTGGGCCGGCTCCGCGCCCTGGCCCACGTCGCCACCCGCACGACGGTGGTCCTCTCCACCCCCTACGAAGCCCGCCCGCCCCGCGTCTGACCTCTCCGCGCGGCCTCGCGCCGCCCGGCGCCGGGGCGCCTCCCGGGCTTCGCCCCGCCGGACTCCGCCCGCGGCCTTCCTGCGGGCACGGTCCGTCGTTCGCGGCGAGGGCGCCTGCTCCGAAGGTGCGGAAGGCGAGGGCCGGGAACGGCCCCCGCGGGCCGGCCGCAGGGGGGCGTGTCCGGGCCGGGCCGGGCGACCAGCGAAACTGGGGGCATGACTGACCGCACCGCCTCCGCCACCGCCGCCGGAACCCACCGCACCGTCCTGCTCCGCGGCGGCGAGGTGCACAGCCCCGCCGACCCCTTCGCCACCGCGATGGTGGTCGAGCGCGGCCACATCGCCTGGGTCGGCTCCGAAGGCGCCGCCGACGCCTTCGCGCAGGGCGTGGACGAGGTCGTCCACCTCGACGGCGCGCTCGTCACCCCCGCGTTCACCGACGCCCACGTCCACACCACCTCCACCGGCCTCGCCCTCACCGGCCTCGACCTGTCCGCGGCCCGCTCCCTACCGGAGGCCCTCGCCCTCGTCCGGGCCTACGCCGCCGGCCGCCCCGCCGACCGGGTGCTCCTCGGCCACGGCTGGGACGCCGCCCGCTGGCCCGAGCGCCGCGCCCCCCACCGCGCCGAGCTCGACGGGGCCGCCGGCGGCCGCCCGCTGTACCTCAGCCGCGTCGACGTGCACTCCGCCGTCGTCACCACCGCGCTGCTGGACCTCGTCCCCGACGTCCGCCCGGCCGACGACGGGCCGCTGACCGCTGCCGCCCACCACGCCGTCCGCCGGGCCGCGCTCGACGCCGTCACCCCGGCCCAGCGCGCCGAGGCGCAGCGCGCCGCCCTGGACCGCGCCGCCTCCCTCGGCATCGGCTCCGTCCACGAGTGCGGCGGCCCCGAGATCTCCTCGCCCGAGGACTTCACCTCCCTGCTCGATCTCGCCGCCGGCCACCGCGGCCCGCGCGTCTTCGGGTACTGGGCCGACCGCGACGTCGACCAGGCCGTGCGGCTCGGCGCCGCCGGCGCCGCCGGCGACCTGTTCGTGGACGGCGCCCTCGGTTCGCACACCGCCTGCCTGCACGCGCCGTACGCCGACGCGGCCCACACCGGCTCCGGCTACCTCGACGCCCGCGACGTCGCCGCGCACGTCGCCGCCTGCACCGAGGCAGGCCTCCAGGCCGGCTTCCACGCCATCGGTGACGCCGCCATCGGAGCCGTCGTCGAAGGCGTCCGCGCGGCCGCCGAGAAGGTCGGCCTCGCCCGCGTCCGCGCCGCCCGGCACCGTGTCGAGCACGCCGAGATGATGACCCCGGCCACCATCGCCGCCTTCGCGGAGCTGGGCCTGACCGCATCCGTGCAGCCCGCCTTCGACGCCGCCTGGGGCGGGGCGGACGGCATGTACGCCGACCGGCTCGGCGCCGACCGGGCCAGGACCCTCAACCCGTTCGCGGCCCTGCTGAAGGCCGGGGTGCCGCTCGCCTTCGGCTCGGACGCCCCCGTCACCCCCCTCGACCCGTGGGGCACCGTCCGCGCCGCCGCCTTCCACCGCACCCCCGAGCACCGGATCTCGGTCCGCGCCGCCTTCGCCGCGCACACCCGCGGCGGCTGGCGGGCGCTCGGCCGGGACGACGCGGGCACCCTGGTACCCGGAGCTCCCGCCGACTACGCCGTCTGGCGCACGGAGGAGCTCGTGGTGCAGGCCCCCGACGACCGGGTGGCCCGCTGGTCGACGGATCCGCGCTCCGGCACCCCCGGCCTGCCCGATCTGACGCCCGGCGCGGATCTCCCGGTGTGCCTGGCGACGGTCGTGGGCGGCCGGGAGGTATTCGTACGGCCACAGGGGTGATCCGGTGAGCCTCGGTTCGGTACCGGCGGCCCGACCCGGATAGGTTCGGCCGGGTCCACCACAGGACGTCCCTTCCGGACGGATCCGTCCGCTCAGCGCGCCCGCGCCTCGGGGGCGAGGGAAGGTTGCGCCGGTGCGGGCGCCCCCAGCGGCAGTTGGGGGAGGGTGGTCTCAGGTCGGGGCCCGGCGGTCCAGTAGACAACGGCCACGGTCACCCGCAGCCAGCGGGAGCCGGGCCGGCCCGAAGGACCGCGGGCCCCGATCGCTGCTCTAAAATCGTCCCGCTGTGACGGGACGGACGAGGCGGGGCTGGACGAAAAGCATGCAAGGGGACCCAGTGAGCGACGGCGGACAGCGGACCTACGGGCCCCTCGGTACCACCTTGGTGATCATTCCGACGTACAACGAGGCGGAGAACATCGCGCTGATCGTCGGCCGGGTCCGGGCAGCGGTGCCCGAGGCGCACATCCTGGTCGCCGACGACAACAGCCCGGACGGCACCGGCAAGCTCGCCGACGAGCTGGCCGGCTCCGACGACCACGTCCACGTCCTGCACCGCAAGGGCAAGGAAGGGCTCGGCGCCGCCTACCTCGCGGGCTTCTCCTGGGGCCTGGAGCACGGCTACGGGGTCATCGTGGAGATGGACGCCGACGGCTCCCACCGGCCGGAGGAACTGCCCCGGCTGCTGACCGCGCTCGGCGGCGCCGACCTGGTGCTGGGCTCGCGCTGGGTGCCCGGCGGCCGGGTCGTCAACTGGCCGAAGAGCCGCGAGATCCTCTCCCGCGGCGGGTCGGCCTACTCCCGGCTGATGCTGGACGTGCCGATCCGCGACGTGACCGGCGGCTACCGCGCCTTCCGCCGCGAGACCTTGGAGGGGCTCGGCCTGGACCGGGTCGCGTCCGCGGGCTACTGCTTCCAGGTCGACCTCGCCCGCCGGGCCGTCCGCAAGGGCTTCAAGGTCGTCGAGGTCCCCATCACCTTCGTCGAGCGCGAGCTCGGCGACAGCAAGATGAGCAAGGACATCGTGGTCGAGGCCCTGTGGCGGGTCACCCAGTGGGGCATCAAGGCGCGCGCGGCCAAGCTCACCGGCAAGCCCGAGGCCTAGCCAGGGGTCCCTCAGGGGATGTCCGGTACCTCCGACTGAGGCCGCTTTTACGCCACCCCAGGCACACTGGGGTCATGACGACCGGCACCTCGACTGCTCCCCGGCGGCGCTCGGCCGCCCGTACGTACCTCCCGCTGGCGGCCGCCGCCTGGTTCATCCTGGAGATCTGGCTGCTCAGCCTGGTCGCGGGGGCGGCCGGCGGCCTGACCGTCGCGCTGCTCCTCCTGGGCGGAATGCTGCTCGGCGGCGTGGTCATCAAGCGGGCCGGCCGGCGGGCCTTCCGGAACCTGACGGCGGGCTTCCAGCAGGCGCAGCAGGGCCGGGCGCCCGCCCCGCAGCAGCCCGGCCGGGGCAACGCCCTGATCATGCTGGCCGGCCTGCTCCTGATCCTGCCGGGCCTGCTCTCCGACGCCGCCGGCCTGCTCCTGCTGCTGCCGCCCGTGCGGGCTCTGGTGGGGCGCCGGTTCGCCCGTTCCCTGGAACGTACGACGGCCTCCGCGTCCCCCGGCGGCTTCGGCGCCGCGTTCCAGCAGGCCCGCATCCACCAGCCCGACGGCAAGGTCGTGCAGGGCGAGGTCATCCGCGAGGACCGGCCGGGCCCCGGCCCCGCCGGCCCCGACTCCGGCTACCGGCCGCCGCTGGCCTCCTGAGACCCGTACGCGGTCCGGCCCGCCTGCGTACGCGAGGAACAGGCCGTGGACACGCCGAGGGCCCCCGCCACAGGAAGTGGCGGGGGCCCTCGGCGTCGTGCTCAGTCCGGGTGTCAGGCGGACTTGCGGCTGTCCCGCGGATGCACGGCAATGTTCATGGCGCCGGAACGCAGGACCGCCAGCCTCTCGGCCAGCACTTCCTCGAGTTCCTCGCGGGTGCGTCGCTCCATGAGCATGTCCCAGTGCGTTCGCGCGGGCTTGCCCTTCTTCTCTTCGGGCCCGTCCCCGTCGACCAGGAGTGCCATGGCGCCGCAGGCCTTGCACTCCCACTCCGGCGGAATTTCTGCCTCAACCGAGAACGGCATCTCAAATCGATGTCCGTTCTGGCATGCGTACTCCACCGCCTGGCGCGGGGCCAGATCGATGCCGCGGTCCGTCTCGTAGCTGGTAACCACGAGCCGCGTACCGCGGAGAGCTCGCTCACTCATGAATCGTGCCTCCCGGGCTTGTCGCCCACAGGACAGGTGTCGCTGTCGTCGTCATCCGGTCAACGTCCGGTCGGCGGTATAGATTCCCGCTCCGGGTCGTGCGTCGCCCGTCGTGCCGCCCCTTGTTGTACCCACCAGTGCCCGTTTTGTCACATCTGGCAGCAGATGTCACCCAGCGCCTATCCTTCTCGGGCGCGCAGTAACGGTCCGCCTGGCAGGCCAAAGGCGTACACTACCGGCCCTTTGCTTCAACGTCGAAATTCGTTCCGAATTCGTTCTCAGAGCCGTTCGGGAACAGGATTCCCCGCCGCTTCCACCGCGCGCCGCACCGGCACCCGGGCGAGCAGCACGAAACCCAGTGCGAAGAACACCACCAACGAGATGATCGCCGTCCGGTAGCTGCCCGTGACCTGGTACGTCAGGCCGAACACCAGCGGCCCCACCCAGCTCAGCCCGCGGTCGCTCATCTCGTACGCGGAGAAGTACTCGGCCTCCTTGCCCGCCGGGACCAGGTGCGAGAACAGCGAACGCGACAGCGCCTGGCTGCCGCCCAGCACCAGCCCGATCATCGAGGCCAGTACGAAGAACCACACCGGGGTCCGCGCGGGCAGGAAGTAGCCGGCCGCCAGCGTCAGCGCCCACGCGGCCAGCGAACCGAGGATCGTGCGCTTGGCGCCGTACGTACGCGCCAGCCGTCCCATCCCCAGCGCGCCCGCCACCGCGAGCACCTGGACGAGGAGCACCGCCACGATCAGCGTCGACTGCTCCAGCCCCAGCTCCTCGGACCCGTAGACCGAGGCCTGCGAGATCACGGTCTGCACGCCGTCGTTGTAGATCAGGTACGCCAGCAGGAAGGACAGCGTCAACGGGAAGCGGCGCATGTCCCGCAGCGTCGCCACCAGCTGCCGCCAGCCGCTGACCGGCGGGGCCGCCCCCGCCTCCCGCACCACCGCCCGGTCGCGCAGCCGGCGCAGCGGGACGATCGCGAAGGCCCCCCACCACAGGCCCGCGGAGGCCAGGCAGATCCGTACCGCCGTGCCCTCGGACACGCCGAAGGAGTCGTGGCCCTGGAACAGCACCAGGTTCAGGACCAGCACGAACGCGCCCGAGGTGTACCCGAAGGCCCAGCCCCGCGAAGAGACGGTGTCCCGTTCGTCGGGGGTGGCGATCTGCGGCAGGTAGGCGTTGTACAGCACCATCGAGACGGCCAGCGCGGCGTTCGCGACGACCAGCAGCAGGCCGCCCAGCAGGTAGCGCTCGCCGCTCAGGAAGAACATCCCGGTGGTCGCCGCCGCGCCGGTGTAGGCCGCGGCCGCCAGCAACGGCTTCTTGCGGCCGCCGCGGTCGGCCACCGCACCGGCCAGCGGCATGATCAGTACGGCCACGATCACCGAGACCGAGACCGCGTACGCGAAGAACGACCCGGCCCGGACCGGGATGCCCAGCGGGTGCACATAGCCCTCGGCGTCCGCCGCGGCCTTGGCCACCGCGGTGAGGTACGGCCCGAGGAACACCGTGAGCACGCTCGTCGAGTAGACCGAGCAGGCGAAATCGTAGAAGTACCAGCCGTGCTGTTCGCGCTTGCGGTCGGCGGCGGATCTGCCGTCCTCCGCCCCCGGTTCCGCTGCGTCCGTCGTCTGCGCCGTCATCCGGTGTCCCCTCGCTGTCCCCGTACCGCCCCGGCCGTCCGGGCCCGTGCGCGGGCCCGTCGGGCGGTCAGGCCCAGGCCCCGCGGCGGTCCAGCACCGTGCGCAAGATGTCGATCCGGTCGGTCATGATGCCATCCACGCCCAGGTCGAGCAGCGCCTCCATGCGTTCCGGTTCGTTCACGGTCCAGACGTGCACCTGGAGCCCGCGCGCGTGTGCGGTCCGCACGAAGCGCCGGTCGACCACCCGCACGCCGGCCTGGCTCTCCGGGACCTGGGCGGCCACCGCGCCGACCCGCAGGGCCGCCGGGATCGCGTACGAGCGCAGCCGCAGCCCCAGCACCCCCAGCACGCCGTACGAGGTCGCCAGCCGGGGCCCCGCGATCCGGTGCGCCCGGGCCACCCGGCTCTCCGAGAACGAGCCCACGCACACCCGGTCCCACACCCCGGCCCGGGCGATCAGGTTGACCAGCGGGTACAGCGCCGACTCGGCCTTGATGTCGACGTTCCAGCGGGCTTCGGGGAACTCCTCCAGCAGGTCCTCGAAGAGCGGCAACGGCTCCGTCCCGGCCACCCGCGCGGCGCTGACCTGCTTCCAGGACAGCTCGGCGATCCGGCCCCTGGCGTCCGTCACCCGGTCCAGGGTGGCGTCGTGGAAGGCGACCAGCTTGCCGTCGGCGGTGGCGTGCACATCGGTCTCGAAGTACCGGTAGCCCGCTTCGGCGGCCCGGCGGAAGGCGGCGGCGGTGTTCTCCAGACCGTCCGCCGCACCGCCCCGGTGCGCGAAGGGGATGGGGGCCGGGTGGTCGAGGTACGGATGGCGAAGGCGTACGTGCGTCACGGCGGCAGTATGCCCGTTGTTGTCGGTGGGACGTGAGCGGCCGGATGGACGCGCGGTGAACGAGTGGCATGCACTGGCCCGAATGGACCGCCCCATGGCACCCTGACCGGCAGGAGCAATCCAATACCGGCCCGCGAACCGGCCGGTCGTGGCCAATTCGATGAAGGTGGACCGGACAGCATGGCTCAGTGGACCTCAGCGGTCGGTGCCGCACAGCTCGCCCGTCTGATCACCTCGCAGCAGGACCGGCCCCCGGTGCCCGGCACCCGCAAGCCCCCCGCCTACCGCCTCCTCGCCGACGGCATCCGGCTGCTCGTCCTCGAAGGCCGCGTGCCCGTCGCCGCCCGGCTGCCCGCCGAGCGCGAGCTGGCCGTCGCGCTGACCCTCAGCCGCACCACCGTCGCCGCCGCCTACGAGGCACTGCGCGGCGAGGGCTTCCTCGAATCCCGCCGCGGCGCCGGCAGCTGGACCGCCGTACCCGCCGGGAACCCGCTGCCCGCCCGGGGGCTGGAACCCCTGCCGCCCGAATCCCTCGGCTCGATGATCGACCTCGGCTGCGCCGCCCTCCCGGCCCCCGAACCCTGGCTGACCAAGGCGGTCCAGGGCGCCCTGGAGGAACTCCCGCCCTACGCCCACACCCACGGCGACTACCCCGCCGGACTCCCCGCGCTGCGCCGGATGCTCGCCGACCGCTACACCGAACGCGGCATCCCGACCATGCCCGAGCAGATCATGGTCACCACCGGCGCGATGGGCGCCATCGACGCCATCTGCAGCCTCTTCGCCGGGCGCGGCGAGCGCATCGCCGTCGAATCCCCCTCCTACGCCAACATCCTCCAGCTCATGCGCGCCGCCGGGGTGCGCCTGGTACCCGTGGCGATGGCCGCCGGGCTCGGCGGCTGGGACATGGACGTCTGGCGCCAGGTGCTGCGGGACTCCGCGCCCCGCCTCGCGTACGTCGTCGCCGACTTCCACAACCCGACCGGTGCGCTGGCCTCCGACGAGCAGCGCCGCGCCATGGTCGAGGCGGCCCGTTCCGCCGGCACCGTCCTGGTGGCCGACGAGACCATGGCCGAGCTCCAGCTCGATCCCGGCCTCGCCATGCCCCGCCCGGTCTGCTCCTTCGACCCGGCCGGCTCCACCGTCATCACCGTCGGCTCCGCCAGCAAGGCCTTCTGGGCCGGCATGCGCATCGGGTGGGTGCGCGCCGCCCCCGACGTCATCCGCAGCCTGGTCGCCGCGCGCGCCTACGCCGACCTCGGCACCCCGGTACTGGAGCAGCTCGCGGTGAACTGGCTGATGCGCACCGGCGGCTGGGAGGAGGCGGTGCAGATCCGCCGCGTCCAGGCCGCGGAGAACCGGGACGCGCTGGTCGCCGCGGTCCGCCGGGAGCTGCCGGACTGGGAGTTCGAGGTGCCGCTGGGCGGTCTGACGCTGTGGGCCCGCGCGGGCGGGCTGTCCGGCTCCCGGCTGGCCGAGGTGGGCGAGCGGGTCGGCGTGCGCGTCCCCTCGGGTCCCCGGTTCGGCGTGGACGGGGCGTTCGAGGGGTACGTCCGGCTGCCGTTCACCGTGGGCGGCCCGGTCGCCGAGGAGGCCGCCGCCCGGCTGGCCGCGGCGGCCCGGCTGGTCGGTACGGGCGCGGGCGGCAGCGGGGCGGAGCCGCCGCGCACGTTCGTCGCGTAGCCGGGGGGCGCCGGGGCCGGTCCCGCGGACCGCGGGCCGTGGGTCAGGGGCCCACCGGCCAGGGGCCGCGGGCCTTCGGCGGCTCCGCCGGGACCTCCCGCGCCCGCCGCGCCTCCTGCTCCTCCCGTACCTCCGCGACGTCGGTCCCGTCCTCCTGGCCGACCGGCGAAGACGCCTGCGCCCTCGCCGCGGCCGGCTGGACGATGCGCAACGGCGTGGCGGGGGCGACGTGCTCCGCCGGCCGCGGCGCGCGCCGCTCCGTCCGCTCCGGCAGCAGCTCCGTCACCGCCTGGCGGTGCGCCGGGTGCGCGGCGTCGTCGTACGGGTCCGGGGTGGCGGGCACCTGGAGCCGGTGCACCGGGCCCGCGCCGAGCCGGGCGTACCCGCGCCCCGGCGGCACCTGCGGCGTCGGGGTCGTGTGCGGCGGCGCGCCCAGCACCTCCGCGACCTGCTGGATCCCGGCCGGGCCGAGCACGACGCGGGCCCGGGTGTGCTGCCAGACGGCGTCGCCCAGCAGTTCCAGCTGCTCGAACTGCTCGGCCACCACCACCGTGACGTGCGCGGCGCGCCCGTGCCGCAGCGGCACCTGGAGCCGACCCAGCGGATCCGGGCCGCCGTCGGCCGCCGCCAGGTGCGCGAGCACGCTCGGCCGGTCCAGCAGGATCCACAGCGGACGCCGGACGTCCTCGGACACGGCGCTCCCCGCCTCCCGGGCCCGGTGGGCGGCGAGCAGCCGCCGCTCCGTCTCCTGCGCCGCCCACTCCAGCGTGGCCTGTGCCCCGCTCGGACCGCACTCGACGGCGAGCACGCCCGCCCGGCCGGTGAGGCAGGCGTACTCGCCGCTGCCACCGCCCTCCACGACCAGCACCTCGCCGCCGTGCCGCAGGGCCTGCAGCGCGATCGAGCGCAGCAGGGTCGAGGTACCGCTGCCCGGCTGGCCGACCGCCAGCAGGTGCGGCTCGGCCGAGCGGGGACCGGTCCGCCAGATCACCGGCGGCACGTCCCGCGGCTCGTCCCCCTCCAGGACGGGCAGCGTCCGCTGCACGCTCCCGGCGTCGGTGAACCCGAGGACGGCCTCCCCGGGCGCGGTCACGAACGGCTGGGCGGCGATGCCCGTCGGCAGCGGCGCCAGTACCCGCAGTTCGAGCTGGTTGCCCTCCTCGTCCCAGTCGAAGAGGTACTCGCGCCCGCGCCCGGACTTGGCGTGCAGCAGCGCCTCGATCCGGGCCCGGGCGGCGGGCTCGCCGTCGGTGAAGTAGGCCGGGTAGCGGATGCGCAGCCGGCTGATCCGGCCCGCCTCGTCGAACGCGTGGTCGCTGAACGCCTGGTCCCAGTTCCCGCCGTGGGCGAACAGCGGACTCGGGTCCTCAGGTACGGAGAAGTAGGGCACGAGGGCTTCGTAGAGCGAGCCGAGGCGTTCGGTCTCGGCCTCGCTGGGGCCGGTCGGCACCGGGGTGCGCGGCCGCCCGTGCCAGGCCGCCGCCGCCATCAGGGCGAGCAGGCCGATGAGCGGACCGTAGGGCACGAGCGCCAGGACGAGGACGACGGAGGCGGCCAGGAACAGCGCGGGGCCGCGCTTGTCCTTGGGGGTCTCGGCCCACTTGCGCCGCCCGGCCGAGGCCATGACGCGCAGCCCGCGCCCGATGACGAGCAGCGGATGGAGGACATCCGTGGCGTTGTCGGCGGCCGTACGGGCGAGGTCGCGGCCCCGGGCCAGCGACGTGGTGCCGCTGAGGAGGATGCGGGGGAGTGGGCGCCGGGCCACGGGCGTCTCCTGGAGTTGTGGTGTGGCGGGACGGTGCGGTCGGGGAACACGGCGGGGCCGGACGGCCCGTCAGGCCGGCCCGGGCCGGCCGGCCTGAACGGCGTGCGGCGGGTTCAGAGCTTGATCCCGCCGAGCAGGCTCGCGAGGCTCGCCGTGCTCGCCGTGATGCTCGGGGCGATGGCGGACCCGGCGAGGAAGAAGCCGAACAGCGAGCACACGAACGCGTGGGTCAGCTTCATCCCGTCCTTCTTGAAGAAGAGGAAGCAGATGATGCCGAGCAGGACGACGCCGGAGATGGACAGGACCATGGGGACTTCTCCTGGTGGGTGGGGACGTGGGACGGTCACCATCAGTTCTTCCAGGCTCACAGAAAGTATCAATGCGACAAAAGGTGCATACGGGTGAATCCTGGCGCCTTTCACTTGACTGGCCGCGCCCGGCTGGCGCGTCCGCCGCACAGCGGTCAGGGGTGGTGCCGGAGAGGGCGGAGCGGATGGCGGGCGAAGCGGGTCAAGGGGGATCTTTGCCTCGGTCCGTCCCCGTCATGTGCGGACCCGGGCGCTACTCTGGCGATTCACCCGTACGGACCCGGTCCGTACGCTCCCCTGCCCTTCCGGCCTGGGGAAACCCTTGCCGACGACAGTGCGCGAAAGGCGGTACGAAACGATGAGCGAGCACATCCCGGACGGCTCCGGATCGCAGGACGTTCCCGACGAGGACGTCATCGAGCTGGCCACCAAGATCTTCGACCTCGCCCGGCAGGGGGAGACCGCCACGCTCACCGGCTACCTGGACGCCGGGGTGCCGGCGAACCTCACCAACGACCGCGGCGACACCCTCGTCATGCTCGCCGCCTACCACGGCCACGCCGAGGCCGTCACCGCCCTGCTGGAACGCGGCGCCGAAGCCGACCGCGCCAACGACCGCGGCCAGACCCCGCTCGCGGGCGCCGTCTTCAAGGGCGAGGAGGCCGTCATCCGCGCGCTGCTCGCGGGCGGCGCCGATCCGTACGCCGGCACCCCCTCCGCCGTGGACACGGCGCGCATGTTCGCCAAGGCCGACCTGCTCGAACTTTTCGGAGCCGAGTAGTCCGCTTCCGGCCGGTACCGGGCGCGTTCCGACCGGTCCCCGACCTCACGGGTTGGTCACGGCGGACGTAAATGTGGTCGCGGCGCACAAACCGCCTGGGTCATCATGGCGTCGGATTCGATTCGCGGACATGACGGACGGGCAGGAGCGGGCTGGACACGGACGCCGTTCCCGCCCACCCCCGCCGAACCGGCCGTACTGATCGCGAAGCACCGACGAGAGTGAGAAGGCAATGGTCAACATCGAGCGGAACACGACGGCGAACGTCCTCACATGCTGTTACGCGGCCCTGTGAATCCCGATTCCCGGTTGCGTCCCCAGCTTGATTTGAGGCCATTCCCATGTTCGAACCAGTCATAGCGCCGAGCGGCACCCTGCTCGGGCTCCTCCAGCGGGGCCGCGGCGACGGCACGCTCCACGCCCTCGCGGCGCCCAGGGCCGAGGCCCTCGCGGCCCTCGACCAGTGCGTCGTCAGCGACCCGCGCCAGGACTGGCAGGTCGAGAACCGCTCGCTGTACTACGCCCGCCTCTACCTGGACCTCGACGGCCCCCTCGGTGCGATCGAGGCCCACCTCTTCGGCGCCGAGGACCTCCTCGACGAGGACGAGCACCGCACGGGCCTCGCCCTGTCCGTACTCGGCCACCTCGCCGCCTACGGCCGCGACGACGCCCTGATGCTGCTGCGCGGCTACGCCGCCCGCGGCGCCAACTGGGCCTGGGCCCTCGACGAACTCGCCCTGCGCGACGACGACGAAGGCCTGCGGTCCCTGGCCGCGCCCGTGCTCGCCCGCTTCCCCACCACCGAGGAAGGCGAGGCCCGGCTGGCCGCCGCCGTCCGCGACGCCTACGAGCCCCGGCCCTGGCGGCTGTGGGAGGAGAGCCCGGCGTACGGGGAGCGGCTGCGCGCCGCCCGCCAGCAGGGCTCCTTCGACCGCTGGCAGCGCCAGCTCACCCCCAAGGGCCCCCAGCCCGGCTGGGGGGTCCAGGCCGTCTTCGAATGGGCCGCCGACGGACTGCGCCGGGGCACCCCGCTGCACGTACCGGCCGCCCGGTGCCTGGCCGCGGTCGCCGCGCCCGAGGACCGCCCCGCCGTCCTCGCGGCCGCCGCCGGTGCCCACGGCGAAGCCGCCCGGGCCACGGCCCTGCACCACCTCGTCCTCGCCGAACCGGAGAACCCGGCCGTGCTGGACCTCATCGAAGCCGCCGGGGACGAACCCGCCGTCGCCGCCTACGAGCGCATGTGCGGCCCCGCCGCCGTGGAGCGGGCCCGCCGCTGGGTCCACCGCCCCGACGCCCTCGGAGCGGCCGCCGGCGCCCTCCTCGCCGCCCGCGGCGGGGCCGAGGACGCCCGGCTCGTCCTCGGCGCCCTCCGTGACACCGTCCGCGGCCAGGGCCCCGACACGCAGCGCCTCTTCGCCCTCGTCGACGGCGCCGGCCGGCTGGCGATCGGCTGCGCGGCGCCGGTACTGCGCCACATCTACCGCGAAACGGCCTCCTCGCACCTGCGCGGCCGCGCCGCCCGGGCCCTGGCCAGCACGGACGCCTCCTTCGCGGCCGGCTTCGCCGTCGAGTGCCTCTGGGACTGCGAGGAGACCACCCGCGAAGTCGCGGCCCGGCACGCCGAAACGGCCGACGCCCGCGTGGCACCCCGGCTGCGCCGCCTCGCGGCCGACCCGGCCGAGGAGGAGGACGTCCAGTCGGCGGTCCGCAGCCGCATCGCCCCGGAGTCGGCGGTGTAGGCGCCCGCACGCCCACGTCCCACCGGGCGGCCTGCCCGACCCCGGAAGACGTCCACAGCCGCGATGCCACGCCTGAAAGCGTCGCGGGTGCTCCCGGGAGCCGGAGCCGGGCCTGCCGCGGCCGCTGAGCCGGCCGGTGTGGCAGGCGGGTCTGGGAGCCGTGATGCCGGGCTGCTGATCCAGCCTCGTAGCGGGAGCCGGGCCTGCCGCGGCCGCTGAGCCGGCCGGTGTGGCAGGCGGGTCCCGGAGCCGCGCTCATCCAGCCTCGCCGGCGTTTGAGGCGCGGGGTCTGGGGCGGAGCCCCAGGAAACCCGGCTCCGCCGGGCACCGGGCTCCGCCCAGACCTCCGTCCGGGGGGACCCCACCCAAACGCCGGCGAGGCTGCGGTGCCGCAGGCAGGCCTCGGAGCTCGGTACCCGGGCAGCCGAGTCCTTGCCGAGGCCGCAGGACCGGCCGGAGCCGCTGAGCCGCTGAGCCGCTGAGCCGCTGAGCCGGGCCCCGGGGCTTCGGAGCCCGGAAGCCGCCCGGCCGCTGGCGGCGGGGGCGCCCTACGCCCGCACGAACCGCACCACCGTGCCCGGTCCCGCCTGGGCCGCCGCGTCCAGGGGGCGGCCGGGGAGGACCACGCCGAGCACCGGGTAGCCGCCCGTGACCGGATGGTCGGCCAGGAACAGCACCGGCAGGCCGTCCGGAGGGATCTGCACCGCGCCCAGGACCATGCCCTCGCTCGGCAGCTCCCCGCCCCGGCGGCGGATCAGCGGGGGGCCGCCCTCCGTCCTGAGACCGATCCGGTTCGACCGGGCCGACACCCGGTACGGCGAACGCAGCAGCCGCGCGACCGAAGCCGCCTCGAACCAGTCGGCCCGGGGGCCCATCCGCAGCGGCAGCACCAGCTCCGCCGGCGGCCCCGGCGCCCCCAGGGCGTCCGCCCCGCGGACCGGTCCGGCCCCGGCCGGACCCACCGGCAGCACCGTCCCGGCCGACAGGACGGCCGGCCCCAGCCCCGACAGCAGGTCCGTCGAGCGACTGCCCAGGATCGGCGGGACGGCGAACCCGCCCCGCACCGCGACGTAGCTCCGCAGCCCCCGCTCCGCCCGGCCCACGTCCAGCTCCGCCCCCGCCCGCAGCCGGACCGGCGCTCCCCACGCCGCCGGGCGCCCTGACACGCGTACCGCACAGGGCGCGCCCGTGACCGCCACCGTGACCGGGGCCCGCGCCCGCAGCGCCACCCCGTCCAGGGTGCTCTCCAGGGTGGCCGCGTCCGCCGGATTGCCCACCAGCCGGTTGGCCAGCGCGTGCGCACCCGCGTCCAGCGCCCCCGACCGTGGCACGCCCAGGTGCGCGTACCCGGGGCGCCCCCGGTCCTGGACGGTGGTCAGCGCCCCCGCCCGCACCACCAGCAGCCCGCTCACGCCCCCGCCTCCTCGAACCGCACCCGTACCCCCGGCGCGAACAGCGCCGCCGGCTCCCGCACCGGGTCCCACACCACCGCTTCCGTCGAACCGATCAGCTGCCAGCCGCCGGGTGAGGAGCGGGGGTAGACCCCCGCGTACTCGCCGGCCAGCGCCAGCGAACCCGCCGGGACGGCCGTACGGGGCGTGGGCCGCCGGGGCAGGTGAAAACGGGCCGGAAGCCCCGTCAGGTAGCCGAAGCCCGGCGCGAAGCCGCAGAAGGCCACCCGGAAAACGATGCCCCCGACGATCCCCGGCACCTCGTCCGCCGCCACCCCCCACAGCCGTGCCACCTCCGCCAGGTCCGGGCCGTCGTACCGGACCGGGACCCGTACCAGCGGCCCCCGCGACGGCGCCAGCTCGGGCACCTCCCAGCGGGCGATCCGGGCCCCCAGCGCGGCCGGGTCCGCCACCCCGTCCAGCAGTACGGTCCGCGCGGCGGGCACGATGTCCCGTACGCCGCCCAGTTCCGCGCGCCGCCGCACCAGCTCGGCGTGGAGCGCGGCGACCTCCGCCGCGGAGTCCGTCTCCAGCAGCAGCGCCCCGCTCCCCACGACGAGCGGCCTCACGCGAACGCCTCCACCCGTACTCCGGCCGCGTCCAGCGCCCCGCGCACCCGCAGCGCGAGGCCCGCGGCGCCCGGGGTGTCCCCGTGCAGGCACAGCGAGCGCGCGGCCACCGCGACCGCCGATCCGTCCGCGGCCGTCACGACCCCCTCGGCCGCCATCCCTACCGCCCGGGCCACCGCCGCGTCCGCCTCGTGCAGTACCGCCCCCGGCTCGCCGCGCGGCACCAGCGTCCCGGCCGCCGTGTACGCCCGGTCGGCGAAGGCCTCCGGCACCGCGGGCAGCCCGGCCTCCCCGGCGGCCGCCAGCAGGAGCGAGCCCGGCAGCCCCAGTACCGGCAGCCCGCCCGGGCCGGCCGCGAGCAGCACCCCGGCGACGACGGCGCCCGCCTGGTCCCCGTCGTACACGGTGCGGTTGTAGAGCGCGCCGTGCGGTTTCACGTAGGACACCGCGGAGCCGGCCGCCCGGGCGAACACCTCCAGCGCGCCGATCTGGTACGCCACCTCGTCGGCCAGCTCGCGCGCCGGCACGTCCATCGCCCGCCGCCCGAAACCCGCCAGGTCCCGGTACGAGACCTGCGCCCCGATCCGTACCCCGCGGGCGGCGGCCAGCTCGCAGACCCGGCGCATGATGGACGGATCCCCGGCGTGGAAGCCGCAGGCCACGTTGGCACTGGTGACGACCGACAGCAGCGCCTCGTCGTCCGTCAGCGTCCAGCGCCCGAAGCCCTCGCCGAGGTCGGCGTTGAGGTCGATGACGGGTGTGATCACGTGAGCCATGCGGTGAGCGTAGAACAGCCGCCGCGCACCACAGCCGCGCACGACGCGCCCGGCACCCGGGGCCCGGGGCGGATCCGGCCGAACCGTGCCGTTTGGGATGTTGTCCGGGTCAGCGCCTAGTCTTTCCGTCGTGACTCTCCCTGCCCCGGCGAAGCCCCTTACCTCCCCGGCGCCGGGCCCGGCCGCCGACGAGGGCCTGGCGCGGCGGCTGCGCGCCCTCGCCTGCACCGCCCCGCTGCACGACCTCGACGTCCGCAAGGCCAATCTGGCCGGCGAGTACGGGGTCTACGCGATGGCGGAGGTCGCGCTGGCCGCGATCGACCTGGTCACCCTCAACATGGACTTCGACACCGGCGCGGACCACGAGCAGATAGTGGCCCGGCTGCTCCCGCGCGTCGCCGCCCAGGCCCCCGGCCGGCCCGCCGCCGAGCACGAGCGGGTGGCGCGCTGGGTCCTGGAGAACCTGATCAACGTCGGCAGCGTGGACCGGGGCTTCCGCGCCATCTACGGCACGTTCGGCCCCGACGGGGTCTACGTCCGCAGGGACTACGACTTCAAGCTCATCGAGGAAGTCCCCGGCTACGGCGGCGCGGTCTACCTGCGCACCACCGACGAGGCCGTGAACGTGCTCGTCGGCGCGCTGGACACCGACGTGACCAGCGCGCAGATCGCCGCCGAGGTCAAGCTGGAGGTGCTGATCAGCCGCGGCCGGCTCGCCGATGCCCAACTCGCCGCCGAACAGGCCCGCTACCGCACGGTCCAGTACGCCGAGACCCTGCGCCGGACGCTGGACGCGACGCGGCGCAACGTCCGGGCCGTGGACTGGCTCGAAGCCGTCCCGGACATGATCGCCGAGGCCCTGGACCACGTCGCCGACCGCTACCGGCACGAGAACGCCATCCTCACCAACATCCGCAAGGCCCGCGACGAGGCCGAGGACCCCGACAACAAGCGGCGCGCCGCCGAGCTGGTCGACATCGTCAAGGACTGCATCCGCCGGCACACCCAGCTCCAGTCGCGACTGCTGGACGCGGGCCCGCTGTTCCGCGCCGAACAGGACCGGCAGGCCTTCGCGGCTCCGGCGCCGCGCTCGGGCATCGACCTGTACGGGCAGCTGATCGCCCCGGTGCTGCCGCTGCCGCTGGAACAGGCCGCCCGGGTCACCGACGCGTTCTTCGCCCGGGGCACCGGACTGCGCACCCCCGTCTCGGTGCGGGTCGCCGACCTGGTGGAGATCCTGCTGACCCCGCCCGTGGAGCGCGAGCACCTGGGCGTGGAGATGCCCGACCCCGACCTGATCGCGACCCCGGACGACAGCCGGTTCAGCGAGGAGCAGCTCGCCGCGGTCATGGTGCTCCTGGACCTCCCGCACGACGCCCCGCGCCGGCTGTCCGGCCTGCTGGCCGAGGCCCGGCGCGCTGATCCCGAACTGCCGTACCTGGTGGCGCTGCTGGCCGTGCACGCGGCGAGCCCGGCGGTCGGTACGGCGTACCGGCAGGGGGAGGAACGGCTGCTGTTCGCCGTGGACGACGGGACGGAGCTGGACGACCCCGAATTCGGCGGTGCCGACCTGATCGTCGGCACCGCCCTCCTCGACGCCGCGGCCATGACGGCCGCCCGCACGGAGGCGTCATGACCCCCGCCCCCACCGCCCGGCCCGTCCGCCCGACCGCAGCCGGTACGCCCTCCGCCCCCGCCGTCCGGCCGGCGCCCCTCGGCGAGTACGGCGGTACGTCCTCCGCTCCCTGCGCCCGGCCGGTGCCTCTCGGCGAGCGGCGCGGCCGCCCGCACGGAGGCGGCACGACCGCCGTCCAAGGCGCGCGGCCCGTGCGCTTCGGCGAGCGATGCTGCCGACCGGTCGGAGACGTCAGGTCCTCCGTCCCCGGCGCCCGCCCGACCCCCTTCGGCGTGCGGCGCGGTCCACGCTGCGGATCGTCCTCCGGCGGCTGCACCGCCGCCGGCGCCCGGCCGACGCCCCAGCGCGAGCAGCGCGGACTGGCCGGCGGCGGTACGTCCTCCGTCCCCGGCGCCGGGCGGGTGGCTCCGTACGGGCGGCGCGGCCGACCGTACGGAGGCGGCGTGACCGCCGTCCCCGGCACCCGGCGGACCCCCGTCGGCGGGTGTCGCGGCTCGGTCGGAGGCGGTACGTCTTCTGGCCCCCGCACCGCCCCCGGCGCCCCGCCGGCGCCTCTCGGCGGGTGTCGCGGACTGGCCGGCGGCGGTACGTCCTCCGCTCCCGGCGCCCGGCGGGTGCCTCACAGCGAGCGCCGCCGCCTGGACGGGGGCGCAAGACCCGTCCCCGATGGCGGACGGGCGCCCGTCGGCGGGCGTCGCGGACCGGTCCGGGCCGGTACGTCGTCCGGCCCCTGCACCGCGCCCGGCGCCCGGCCGGCCTCCCGCCGGGAGCGGCGCGGGGCGGGCAGCCCGCCGTTCGCCGCCGAAACCACCGCACACCACGAAAGGCACCACCCGTGAGCGACCACCCCGCCGAAGCCCCCGCGTGGGGCGAGCCCGACGCGCCCGTGAGCCCGGCGCCGGGTGCCGCGGCCGTGACGCCCGCCGACGCCGCCGACGCGGCCCGGCTCGTCGCCTTCGGGCTCCAGCCCAAGCTGCTCCCCGCCCGCGACGCCGAGTACGCCGAACTGCTGCGCCGCTACCGCGAGGACCCCGCCTTCGGCCGGCTCGCCGATGCCGTCGCCACCGGTCTCGGACTCGTCGTGCTGGAGGTGTCGCC
Source organism: Streptomyces sp. NPDC026522 (assembly GCF_055567555.1). Taxonomy (NCBI): domain Bacteria; kingdom Bacillati; phylum Actinomycetota; class Actinomycetes; order Kitasatosporales; family Streptomycetaceae; genus Streptomyces; species Streptomyces sp. NPDC026522. The sequence goes on along the minus strand of NZ_JBVHQF010000011.1, from coordinate 22,340 downwards.
CCGCGCGGGCATGGCCGTGGCCGCCGACGAGGACTCCGTCTTCGCCGTCCGGATGGGCGACTACGCCCGCCGCACCGCCGCCGACGGCGGGGACCGCTTCCTGCACGGCCTCGCCCACCTCGCCGTCGCCGCCCTCGCCTTCCCCCGCCCCGAGGACCTCGCCGACGACGGCTACATCGGCCGGATCACCGTCAACGGCGTCGACTCCTTCGTCCGGCAGACCTGCCGCCGCCTGGAGGAGCGCGCCGAAGAACTCGGCGAGAACACCGACCCCGCCTCCGACGCCCCCGGCCTGGAGGCCGCCTGGCGCGTCTACGCCCGCCGCAGCGCGACCGGAGCCACCAAGGACGCCCGCCGGCTGGCCGGCTCCACCACCGGCATCGTCGGCAAGGCCGCCGCCTTCCTCACCGAATCCGGTTTCCTCCAGCGCACCGGCGACGACTCCGGCGGCACCTACCGCACCACCCCCCGCTACCAGCTCCAGGTCCGCGACATGGCGGGCAGCGCGGCCATGGCCGAACTCCTCGAACTCGGCGTCGTCCCCGTCAGCGACGGCTCCGCCACCCTGCTGCCGCCGCCCGAGGGCGACGACCTGGAGCTCGCCGCCGACGCCGGCCTGCCCTTCCACGCCTGAGCCCTGATCCCCGTACGCACCACGAGAGACCGCGAGAACCCGCCGCCATGTACGAGCTGTCCCGGATCCGCCTCTACTCCATCGGGCCCGCCGGCGCACGCTACGCCGACACCGTGCTCGACCTGCGCGGAGTCGGCGAACCGGTGCCCCACCCGGCGCCCGCCCAGGCGGAGTTCTTCGAGGACGAGCCGACGGGGCCGCCCCGCCGGCCCGCGCCCGCCGGCGTGCTCTTCCTGGAGAACGGCGGCGGCAAGTCCGTCCTGCTGAAGCTGATCTTCTCGGTGATGCTGCCCGGCCACCGCAACACCCTCGGCGGCGCCAGCTCCGGCGTCCTGCGCAAGTTCCTGCTCGCCGACGACTGCGGCCACGTCGCCCTGGAGTGGCAGCACACCCAGACCGGCGAATGCGTCGTCGTGGGCAAGGTCAGCGAGTGGCGCGGCCGCCAGGTCTCCAACGACCCGCGCAAGTTCGCGGAGGCCTGGTACTCCTTCCGCCCCGGGCCGGGCCTGAGCCTCGACAACCTGCCCGTCGCCGAAGCCACCGCCGTGCGGCCGCCCGTCGAAGGCGCCTCCGGCGCCCGGGGTCGCCGCCGCACCATGAAGGGCTTCCGTGACTCCATCACCGAGGCCGGCAAGGCGTACCCGCACCTGGAAGTCGTCTGGGAGGAGATCCACGACCGCTGGAACGAGCACCTCACCGACCTCGGCCTCGATCCCGAACTCTTCCGCTACCAGCGCGAGATGAACGCCGACGAGGGCGAGGCCGCAGGCCTCTTCGCGGTCAAGAAGGACTCCGACTTCACCGACCTCCTGCTGCGCGCCGTCACCGACACCCGGGACACCGACGGGCTCGCCGACCTCGTCCACGGCTTCGGCAACAAGCTCGGCCGCCGCTCCGAGCTGATGGCCGAACGGGACTTCACCGCCGGCTCGGTGGAGCTCCTCACCAAGATCGTCGAGGCGGCCGAGGCCCGCTCCCGGCTGCGCGACGTCCACGCGGGCGCCGAACGCCGTACCCGCACCCTCGCCCGGCGGCTGTCCGCCCGTGCCACCGAGGAACGCGGCCGCGCCGCCGAACTCGCCGAGCGGGTGACCGGCGCCGCCCACGCGGTGACCGCCGCCGAATCCGCGCGCGAGCGCAGCGCCGCCGTCTCCGCCGAACTGGCCTACCGGCACGCCTCGCTGGCCCTGACCGTCGCCGACAGGGCCGCGGCCGCCCAGCGCCGCGAACTCCTCGAAGCCCGCACCCTGCACTCCGCCTGGCAGGCCGCCGAGACCGTACTGCGCCACCGGGCGGCCGCGGACCGGTCCGCCCGGGTCGCCGCCGCCATCCTGGAGGCCGAGCGCGACGCGGCCCCGGCCCTGGCCGCCCGCGCCACGGCCGCCACCGACCTCGTCCGCGCCCTGCACACCGCCGCCGAACAGGGCGAGGCGCGGGCCAACGAGGAGGAGGAGCGTTCCGCCGTCCTCCAGGCCGCAGGCGAAGCCGCCCACCGCGACGCCACCGCCGCCGCCACGGCCGCCCAGCGCGCCCGCAGCGAGGCCGAGCACCTGCGCGCCCGGCTCTCGGAGGTCCAGCAGGAGACCGCCGAAGCGGTACGGGCCGGCTGGCTCGACGACTCGGCGCCCGACGCCGACCCGGCCCGCGCCGCCCTCGCCGCGAGCGACGCCGAGAAGAGCGCCGTCGCCGCGTGGGACGAGTCCCGCGAGGCCGCCCGCGCCGCCGCCGACGCCGCCCGCGAGGCCGCGGCAACCGAAGCCCGCGCCGAACTCACCGCCGCCCGCGCGGCGGACGCCGCCGACGCCGCCGAGGCCGCCCACGCCGCCGAGCAGCGGGCCGCGGCCTCCCTCGCGCAGTCCCCGCGCCTGGCCGAGCTGCTCGGCCTCCCGCCGGCCCCCGCCACCTTCCTCCCCCAGCCCCGTACGGGCACGGCCGGGGCTCCCGCAGGAGCCGGCACCCCGGCCGGTTCCGCCCGCGCCGCGGGCCCGGGCGCGCCCGGACACCCGGCGGCCACCGGCTCCCGCCCAGCACCGGGCAGCCCCGCGAGCGCCGGAGGCGGGGGAGGCGACGGGCTCACCGTCGAAGACCTCGACCGGGGCGCCGAGGACCTGCACAGCCTGCTCACCGACCAGGTCGCCGCTGCCGAACGCCAGCTGTTCGAGCTGCGCACCGCCGCCGCCGACGACGCCCGCATCCTCGGCGCCCTCGGCGACGGCGGGCTGCTCCCGCCCGGCCCCGACGTGCTCGCCACCGTCGAGTACCTCGGCGAGCACGGCATCCCCGCCCTCCCCGGCTGGCGCTACCTCGCCCAGTCCGTCGACCCCGCCGACCACGCCGCCGTCCTCGCCGCCCGCCCCGAGCTGGTCGACGGCGTCGTCATCACCGACCCCGACACCCACTCCCGCGCCCGGCAGGCCCTCTCCGGCGCCGCCCTGCTGCCCCGCTCCACGGTGGCGGTCGGCACGGCCGCCGCACTGCTGGCCCCGGTACCCCCGGCCGACGGCGCCGGCGACTCCGGCATCTTCATCGTTCCGCCGAACCCGGCCATGCACGACGAGCACGCCGCCGACGCGGAACGCCAGGCGCTGCGTGCCCGCGCCACCGCCCGGGACACCGAGATCCGGGACCTGGCCGCCCGCCTCTCCGGCGACCGCGAACTCGCCGCCCGGCTCGCCTCCTGGCGCACCGGCTGCCCGCCCGGCCGGCTCACCGAACTCGCGGAACACGCCGCGGCCGCCCGCTCGTTCGCCGAGGAGTGCGACGCCGAACTCGCGGAGGCGCGTACCGTACGCGCCGAGGCCGACGAAGCCGCCGCCGACGCCGCGCGGGTCCGCGACGAGCGCCAGGACGTCGCCCAGCGCGCCCGCCGCGCCGCCGACGCCCTCGCCGGGCTGGCCCACCGCCTGCGCGAGCGCTCCGGCTGGCAGGCCCGGCTGCGGGAACTCGCCGAGGAGGCCGCCGAGTCCGAGGCCCGAGCCGAGGCGTGCCTGGACCGCGCCCGCGCCGCCGACGAGGACCGCCGCGCCGCCCAGCGGGCCGCGGACGACGCCCGCCGCACCGCCCGCGCGCTGCGTGCCGAGCGCGCCGACATCGCCGGCGCCCCCGACCCCCTGCCCGAGGACGACGGAGCCCCCAAGGCCCCGCTGCCCGACCTGCGCGAGGCCTACCGCGCCGCCTCCCGGCTCTACGAGAAGGTCGGCGTCGGCGCCGACCTGCGCGCCGAACAGGCCCGCGCCGAAAGCGACGAGAGCGCCGCCCTCGCGGAACTCGACCGGCTCACCAACAAGGTCCGCACCCGCGCCGCCCAGCTCCTCGAAGGCACCGACGGCGCCGACGGCCCCTCCCGGCAGGCCGCCGCCGCCCGCGCGGAAGCCCTCGTACAGATGCTGGAATCCCGGGCCTCGGCGGCGAGCGAGCAGCTCGGCCGGCTGCGCGGCGAGGCCGAACGCCTCGCCCCCGCCGAAGGCGAGGCGCACACCGACCTCCCCGAGGAGCTGGTCCCCGGGGACGTCGAGCACGCCCAGGGCCTGCTGCGCACCGCCACGGCCCAGCTCGCCGCCCACACGGCCGCCGTCGAGAGCGCCCGCGCCGCCCACGGCGACCTGCTGCGCGCCCACCGCACCGCCGAGGACGGGGCGGGCGGCTTCGACGAGACCGCCGCCCTCCTGCGGGACCTGCTGCGCGACCACGCGCAGCAGGAGGACGAGCAGGAGCCGGCGCCCCACCGCGGCACTCTGGAGGAGGCCCGCCAGTCCGCCGCCGAGGCCCGCCGCTCCCTGCGCGGCTGCGCCGCCGACCTGTCGGCCGCCGAGTCCGCCGTCCGCGAGGCGAGCGACATCCTGGTCCGGCACGCCAACGCCAACCGCTACGAGCAGGTACGCACCCCCGCGCGCCAGCAGATCCGCGAACTGCCCGCCGCCGCCCTGCCGGAGCACGCGGCGGCCTGGGCCGCCGCCTTCGCCCCCCGGCTGCGGGTGCTCACCGACGAACTCGCGCAGCTGGAGCGCAACCGCGACAGCATCGTGGACCGGCTGCGCGGCCTGGTCGAATCCGCCCTGGCCACCCTGCGCTCCGCCCAGCGGCTCTCCCAGCTCCCCGAGGGCCTGGGGGAGTGGTCGGGCCAGGAATTCCTCCGGATCCGCTTCGAGGAACCCGACCAGGCCACCCTCACCGAGCGGCTCGGCGAGGTCATCGACGAGGCCACCCGCGCCGCCGTCAAGAAGAACAGCACCGCCTCCTTCGGCGAAGGCCGGCGCGACGGCATGTCCCTGCTGCTGCGCGGGGTCCAGGCGGCCCTGGAGCCCAAAGGCATCGCCGTGGAGATCCTCAAGCCCGACGCGGTACTGCGCGCCGAGCGGGTGCCGGTCGGGCAGATGGGCGACGTCTTCTCCGGCGGCCAGCTGCTCACCGCCGCGATCGCCCTCTACTGCACCATGGCGGCGCTGCGCAGCAACGACCGCGGCCGCGACAAGCACCGGCACGCGGGCACGCTGTTCCTTGACAACCCCATCGGCCGCGCGAACGCCACCTACCTGCTGGAACTGCAGCGGGCCGTCTCCGACGCGCTCGGCGTCCAGCTGCTCTACACCACCGGTCTGTTCGACACCACGGCCCTGGCGGAGTTCCCGCTGGTCATCCGGCTGCGCAACGACGCCGACCTGCGCGCGGGCCTCAAGTACATCAGCGTCGAGGAGCACCTGCGCCCCGGTCTGCCGCAGCAGTCCCCGGACGGCGAGACCATCCACGGCGAGATCACGGCGACCCGCATGTTCCGCCGCTCGACCGCCGGCGCCTGACCGGGCGGCCTGACACCGGGCGCCGGCCGCCGGGCGGCTGGGCGGAGGGCAGCCGGGCCGACGGCCGCCCCGCCCCGACCCTGCCGACAGCCCCGGCCCTGCCGTCAGCCCCGGCCGTGGGCGGCCAGCCGGCCGCCCTCCGCCCGGCGTATGCGGGGGACCCGGCCGGGCGCCCCCGAGCGGGCCTCCCGGCCGCCCCGGCGATCTTCCCGGCGGCCGCGCGAGGTGCTGCTCGGCTGGGACAGGACCCCGTGCCGCTGGTTCCACATCTGCCGGGTGATCACCACGTCCAGCACGGCCCAGGTGGCCACCACCGTCCCGGCTATCGCACCGAGCACCATCGGCAGCGCGAGCCACGAGCCGGTGAGCGTCAGGAAGAAGCTCACCGTCGCCTGCATCAGGGTCAGCGCCACTATCAGCACCGCCCGTACCGCCGAGGCCCGTACCGGGTCGGGCATCCGGTACGTGCGCGCCGGCTCCTCCACCCACAACGACCGCCTCGTGGCAGTCGCCCGGGCCCCGCTGTGGTTCCCGTACAGCGAGTCGCCCGCCGCCGGGCCACCCGCCGGGCCGCCCGTCACCGAATCGTCCATCACTGCGTCGTCCGTCGTGCTCATGGTCCGCTCACTCCCCACCGCACGGTCCGCGTTGCTTACCCACACCTCATACCCCCATGTGGTGTTTCGACCGTCTTCTCAGTCAGACGATCGGGAAGTCCTGGAGATTCCCGGATCCCGGGACGGATTCCCGGCCCGAGCCGCCTCCGCGCGAAGAATTCCAGCCATCCATCCGATTGTGGGAACCGACACCCCACGAGGTGTCATGTGCCACATAACGGGCGGGACTTGCCCGGAACTAACGGACAACTCATGATCTTCGTAAGAGGAGCAGGCCGAAAACGTCCGGACAGGTCTTCGAAGCCGCTCCCGGGCAGTAGTAGGCTCACGCCGTTTGAAATGATGGAACACCGACCCCCGGCAACGGGGTTGACCTGGGGGAGGCTGGGGAGGCCATGCGCTTTCGCGGGAAGTCCATCCGCCGGAAGATCGTGGCGTTGCTCCTTGTGCCGCTCGTCTCCCTGACCGCCCTCTGGGGCTTCGCGACCGTCATCACCGGCCGCCAGGCCGTGCAGCTCCTCGGCGTCGCGCCCGTCATCTCCAAGGTCGGCTACCCCATCGAGGACGTCGTCCGCGTCCTGCAGAAGGAACGCCGCCAGACCCTCGTCGTCATCGGCGACCCCCGCGCCTCGGCCGCCACCGCCGAACTCGCCAGGAGCCGGACCGCCACCGACACGGCCGTCCAGGACATCACCGCGAACGCCTCCAACCCCAAGGTCGTCGACCAGCTCAGCCCCGCCAACGCGCAGCGGCTGCGCTCCATCCTCGACGCCTTCCACGGCATCGCGGCGCTGCGCCACTCCGTCGACCAGAACAGCCTCGCCCCCCGCCAGGCCCTGGACCTCTACAGCAGGCTGGTCGACCCCTGCTACGAGTTCCTCATGAACCTCCACGCCCTGGAGGACGTGGAGATGGACAAGGAGGGCCGCGCCCTCGTCGGTGTCACCATCGCCCGCGAAACGCTCTCCCGCGAGGACGCCGTCATCGCCTCCGCCCTCGCCGCCCGCAACGTCGTCGCCACCGACATCCGGACCGTCTCCGACTACACCGCCAACCGGGCGCTGCTCTACGAGTTCAACCTCGCGATCCTCCCCGCCGACGACCGCGACGTCTTCGAGCAGTACTGGGCCGGCCCCGAGAGCAAGGCGCTGCGCGACGCGGAGGAACGATTCATCTCCGGAGGCGCCGCCAAGCCCCCGCGCACCCTCACGGCCGCCCAGTGGGACGACGCCGCCGGCAAGGTGCTCGACGACCTCGCCGCCATGAACACCGCAGCCGGCGACCGCTACCAGGAGCGGGTCAAGCCCGTCGCCATGAACGTGCTGGTCCAGGCCGCCGTCGCCGGCATCCTCGGCTTCATCGCCCTGACCGTCTCGCTCGTGATGTCGGTGCGCATCGGCCGCGACCTCATCCGCGACCTGTCCCGGCTCCGCAAGGACGCCCACGAGGCCTCCGGCGTCCGCCTGCCCAGCGTGATGCGCCGCCTCGCGGCCGGCGAGCAGATCGACGTGGAGACCGAGGCGCCCCGCCTCGAATTCGAGAAGGACGAGGTCGGCCAGGTCGCCCTCGCGCTCAACAGCCTCCAGCGCGCCGCCGTCGAGGCCGCCGTCAAACAGGCCGAACTGCGCCGGGGCGTCTCCGAGGTCTTCGTCAACCTCGCGCGCCGCAACCAGGTACTGCTGCACCGCCAGCTGACCCTGCTCGACACCATGGAGCGGCGCACCGAGGACACCGAGGAACTGGCCGACCTGTTCCGCCTCGACCACATGACGACCCGCATGCGCCGGCACGCCGAGGGCCTGGTGATCCTCTCCGGCGCCGCCCCCTCCCGCCAGTGGCGCAAGCCGGTCCAGCTGATGGACGTCGTACGGGCCGCCGTCGCCGAGGTCGAGGACTACGAGCGCATCGAGGTGCGCAGGCTCCCGCGGATCGGCATCGAGGGCCCCGCCGTGGCCGACGTCACCCACCTCGTCGCCGAACTCCTGGAGAACGCGACGGTGTTCTCCCCGCCGCACACCGCGGTCCAGGTCCACGGCGAGCGCGTGGCCAACGGCTTCACCCTGGAGATCCACGACCGCGGCCTGGGCATGACCCCCGAGGCCCTGCTCGACGCCAACCTCCGGCTCGCCGAGACCCCCGACTTCGAACTCTCCGACACCGACCGGCTGGGCCTGTTCGTCGTCAGCCGCCTCGCCCGGCGCCACGGCGTCAAGGTGGTCCTCCAGCCGAGCCCGTACGGGGGCACCACCGCGGTGGTCTTCCTTCCGGCGGAGCTGCTCACGGACGCTCCCGACACCAACGGCACCGGCATCCGCCTCGACGGGCTCAAGAACGCCAAGAACGCCAAGACCGGCAAGGCGGCGCGGCCGATGGCCTCCGCCAAGGGCGGTTCCGCCGCCCTCGGCGGCACCCCGGCCGGCCGCCCGCTGCCCGCCGGGGTGCTGAACGGCCCCGTCGAGCTGGAGGGCCCGCTCGGCGTCCTCGGCCTGGACGGCGCCGACGGCCTGGACGAGGACCCCGGGGTCCTGGACGAGGCCGCCGCCGGGATCGCCGGCCTCACCGGCGTCGGCGGCCGCCCACCGATGGCCACCCTCGACGACGAGACCCCGCCCGGCGGCATCCCGGGCGCCGTGCTCGGCCTGCGCCCCACGGCCAGGCCGGGCCCCGACCGGGCGGCCGAGCGCTCCGCCGCCCGGAAGGGCGACCGGCTCGGCGAACGCCACCGCGAGCGGGGCCCCGACCCGGCCGGCGACCGGCAATCCGCTGCCCCGACCGGCCCGGTCCGTACGGAGCGCCCGCGCCCGGAGTCCGACGGTCCCCGCACCCCGGGGGCGATCCCGCTGCCCCGCCGCCGCACCACCCCGACCCTGGTCGCCGACCACGGCCGGCGCGTCGAGCCCCGCCCCGTGTCGATGGTCGGCCGGCCCGGGCAGGCGGAGGAGGCGGCCCGGCCCGGGACCCCGGGCGCGCCCGCTCCGGGACCCGGCGGCCTGCCCCGCCGGGTCCGCCAGGCCAACCTGGCACCCCAGCTCAAGAACGCCCCGGCCGCCGCCCCGGCCGACACCGCCGCGAACCCGGTCACCGACCGGGACGCGGAGGACGTACGCACGCGCATGTCCGCCCTCCAGCGAGGCTGGACGGCGGGCCGCAACCAGCACGCACCGCAGCAGTCCGAGGCCGAGGCCGGCACCCCCGCCGCCCCGGGCCGCGGATCCGAGAACGAAGGGGACGGTCGATGACCGCACCGCAGACCGGCAACGACACCAGGGGCCGCGGCTCCGGCCCGCTCAACTGGCTCCTCGACGAGCTCGTCGACAAGGTCGGCAGCATCCGCAAGGCGGTCGTCCTCTCCGGCGACGGACTGCCCACCGGCAGCTCCAAGGACCTGACCCGGGAGGACAGCGAGCACCTGGCGGCCGTCGCCTCCGGCTTCCACAGCCTGGCCAAGGGCGTCGGCCGGCACTTCGAGTCGGGCAGCGTCCGCCAGACCGTCGTCGAACTGGACGAGGCCTTCCTGTTCGTGATGGCCGCCGGCGACGGCAGCTGCCTGGCCGTGCTGACCGACGCCGAATCCGATGTCGGCCAGGTCGCGTACGAGATGACCCTCATGGTCAAGCGCGTCGGCGACCACCTGGCGACCGCCCCGCGCTCCGGGCTGCCAGCCGGAGGGTGAGACGGACGGCATGAGCGATTCAGGCCGGTACCACCCCGAGCATCCCCAGGGCGGGGCGGACGATCCCGCGCACCCGCACTGGTTCGACGACGAGGCGGGCCCCGTCGTGCGCCCGTACGCCATGACCCGCGGCCGTACCAGCCACGCGGGCCAGCACCGACTCGACCTGATCGCGCTCGTCGTCGCCGAACCGGCGGCCGACGATCCGGTCTGGGACCTGACCCTGTCCCCGGAACACGCCCACATCCTGGGAATGTGCCGGGAACGCCCCCAGTCCGTCGCGGAACTCGCGGCCGACCTCGACCTCGCGGTCGGGGTCGTCCGGGTCCTGATCGGCGACCTCGTCGACGACGAACTGGTCCACGTGACCCGGCCGGTGCCCCCGGCCGAACTGCCCGACGAATCCATTCTGCGTGAGGTGATCAATGGCCTTCGGGCGCTCTAGCCGCACCGGCGCCATGCATGCCGTGTCGCCGGTCGAGCCGCTGACCCTCAAGATCCTGGTCGCGGGCGGCTTCGGGGTGGGCAAGACCACCCTGGTCAGTGCGGTGAGTGAGATCAGACCGCTGCGGACGGAGGAACGTCTCTCCGAGCCGTCCATCGGCATCGACGACACCGGGGGAGTGGAGGGCAAGAACACCACCACCGTGGCGATGGACTTCGGCCGCATCACCCTCCGCGAGGACCTGGTGCTCTACCTCTTCGGCACGCCCGGACAGGACCGCTTCTGGTTCCTGTGGGACGAGCTGGCCCAAGGGGCGCTGGGCGCCGTGGTCCTCGCCGACACCCGCCGCCTCGCGGACTGCTTCGCCGCCATCGACTACTTCGAGCGGCGCGGCATCCCCTTCGTGGTCGCGGTCAACTGCTTCGACGGAGCCGACCGGCACCCGGTGGTGACCGTGCGCGAGGCCCTGGACCTCGACCCCGAGGTGCCGGTGCTGCTGACCGACGCGCGCGACCGCGAGTCGGTCAAGGACGTACTGGTCGGGGTCGTGGAGCACGCCATGTCGCTGGCCCGGGCCCGCCGCCACAGCTTGTCAGCCGGGGCCTGACCGGGCCGCACGCACGCGGAGGCGGCCCGTACCCCCGCCGACTGGGGTACGGGCCGCAGCTCACATGGGGGGTTCGGGGGATCCCGGTCGCGCCGGGACCGTGGGGAGAGTGTGAACCCGCCACCGCGCACCGTCAAGCGTTCGGACAGCACCCGCCGGCCGGTCGGCTACCGCACCGCGACGACCGCCGAACCATGGCCGAACAGACCCTGGTTCGCGGTGATCCCGGCCCGGGCCCCCGCGACCTGCCGGTCCCCGGCGACGCCCCGCAACTGCCACGTCAGCTCGCACACCTGGGCGATCGCCTGCGCCGGCACCGCCTCCCCGAACGAGGCCAGTCCGCCGCTGGTGTTGACCGGGATCCGCCCGCCGAGCGCCGTCGCCCCCTCCCGTACGAGCTTGGCCCCCTCGCCCTCGCCGCACAGCCCGATGTCCTCGTACCACTGCAGCTCCAGCGCCGTGGACAGGTCGTACACCTCCGCGAGCGACAGGTCCTGCGGCCCCAGCCCCGCCTCCTCGTACGCGGCCCGCGCGATCGAGGCCCGGAACGACCCGCCGGCCGGAGCCTGTGCGGTCACCGCGTCGGTGGCGATGTCCGGCAGGTCCAGCAGGGTACGGGGATAGGTGGGCGTCACCGTCGACACCGCCCGGATCCGCACCGGGTCCGCGACCCCGCGCGAGCGCGCGAAGTCCATGCTGGCCAGCACGAGGGCGGCGCCCCCGTCCGAGGTCGCGCAGATGTCCAGCAGCCGCAGCGGATCGGCGACGACCGCCGAGGCCGCCACCTCCTGGGCGGTGACCGTCTTGCGGTAGCGGGCGCAAGGGTTGAGCGCCCCCGCCGCCGCGTTCTTGACCTTCACCTCCGCGAAATCCTCCGGGCCGTCCCCGTACAACGCCATCCGGCGGCGCGCGTACAGCGCGAAGTACGCCGGGTTGGTGGCCCCCAGCACCCGGAACCGCAGCCAGTCCGGATCGTCCGGCCGCTCGCCGCCCGCCGGGGCGAAGAACCCCTTGGGCGCCGCGTCGGCCCCCACCACCAGCACCACCTCGGCCAGCCCCGCCAGGATCTGCGCCCGGGCCGCGCCGATGGCCTGGGCGCCGGACGCGCAGGCCGCGTACACACTGGTCACCCGCGCGCCCTGCCAGCCGAGCGCCTGCGCGAAGGTGGCCCCGGCCACATAGCCCGGATACCCCGAGCGCACGGTGTCGGCGCCGACGATGGACCGCACGTCGGTCCACTCCAGCCCCGCGTCGGCCAGCGCCGCCCGCGCCGCGGCCCGCCCGTACTCGACGAAGCTGCGGCCCCACTTGCCCCACGGGTGCATGCCGGCCCCCAGCACGGCTATGTCGGCGCTCACGCGCCCGCCCCCGCCGCTGCCACGGGCCGGAACCGCCAGGTGGTCCACACCGTCCCGGCGTCCTCGTTCAGCACCCCGCCGACCACCTCGACCTCCATCCCGACCGCCAGATCGGCGACCGTCACCCCGGGCGCGCCCTGACCCAGTACGACCATCCCCTCGGCAGCCAGCTCCACCGCGATCAGCGTGTACGGCTCCCAGGGCGCGTCCGGGTCGGACACGTACGGCGCGGGCGGCCGGTAGCGGCCGTCGGTGTAGGACCAGATCCGCCCGCGCGGCGACAGCGGCACCTCGGCGAGCTCGCCGCCGCCCGGACAGTGCGGGTTGCGGCAGTACGCGTCCTCGCGCGGGAAGAACACGGCGGCGCAGGCGGAACACCGGGTGCCGAGCAGCCGGAAGTCCCCTTCCTCCTCCGTACCGGTGAACCATCCGCTCACGACGGGCGTGCGGTTGCGTTCCAAGGTCCCTCCCTCACTCCATAGCTGACGTATCGTCAGAAAGGGAGTGTGGCACGAGTGCCCCGCCCCGGTCACCGGTTCAGGCGCGCCCGCCGGTCAGGGGCGCCCGGCCGCGGCGGAGACCGGGAAATCGAAGTACGTGTCGGGGTACGCCTCCGGCGCGTACGTGAAGTGCCACCACTCCTGCGGCAGATTGACGAACCCCTGCGCGGCGAGCGCCCGGCCCAGCAGCTCCCGGTGGGCGCGCGCCGGCCCGGCCACCCGCGGATCGTCCGTGTGGGAGAGCGGATCGAAGAAGTCGAAGACCGTCCCCATGTCGAGCGCCCGGCCCCCGGGCAGCGCCACCAGCGTCACGTCCAGCGTGCTGCCCCGGCTGTGCCCCGACTTCGGCGCGATGTACCCCTCCGGGATCAGCCGGCCCTTGTCCACGCGCGGATAGAACTCCGCCTTGGTCGCCTGGTCCCCCGCGTCCCCGGCCCACCGCACGAACGCGTCCACCGCCCGCTGCGGCCGGTAGCAGTCGTACACCAGCAGCCCGTAGCCGCGCCGCAACAGCTCCCGCTGGGCCCGCCGCAACGCCTCGGCCGCGGGCCGGGCGAGCAGACAGACCGGCTCCTCGTACCCGGCCACCGGACGGCCGGTGAAGTTCCGCGCCGACGCGTACCGCACGTCCTGCGCGATGGTCGGATCGACTCTTGACAGCGCCACGAAACCGGGGGCCGCCGACCCGCCGAGCAACGCCGCCGACAAGGCCACGACAGCCGCGAATTTCATTCTCCCTGGCATACCATCGCCGGATGCCGGGACACCTGAGGGACTCGCACTGCTCCACCTGCGGAACCCCGTTCGACACGACCGATTGGCCCCGTACGTGCGCCGCGTGCGGAACCACCGCGTACCGCAACCCGCTCCCCGTGGCCGTGGCCCTCCTGCCCGTCGAGGACGGGCAGGGCACCGGCCTGGTGGTCGTCACCCGCACCATCGAACCGGCGCGCGGCGAGGTGGCCCTGCCCGGCGGCTTCGTCGACTTCGCCGAGACCTGGCAGGACGCGGTCGTCCGCGAGCTCCGGGAGGAGACCGGCATCGAAGAGGCCGCCTCCGGAGTCGTCCTGGCCGACGCCCTCAGCTCCCCGGCCGGCCACCTGCTCCTCTTCGGCCTCTTCCCGACCCGCCCGGTGGACTCCCTCCCGCCCTCCGCGCCGACCGACGAGACGGACGGCTGGCACGTGCTGCGGGCCCCGGCGGAGCTGGCCTTCCCCCTGCACACCCGGGCGGCCGGCGCCTGGTTCGCCGGCCAGTACGCCTGAGGTTCCGCAGGCCCGCTCGCTACAGCCCCCGCAGCACCACCCCGGCCACCGGTCCGCCCGCCTCGTCCTCCACCACCACCGCGTCCCCGGCCCACCGCACGGCGTACCGCTCCACCTCGGCCGTCTCGAATCCCGGCCCCGGATCCCGCACCACCACCCCGCCACCGGTCCGGCCCCGCGCCGGAGCCCACACCTCCAGCGTCACCGCCCCGTCCGCCCCGCGCACCGGCAGCACCGACCCCGCCCGGGCCAGTACCGGCGTCCGCCCGAGCGGGGCGTCCAGCAGCACCTGCCCCGGCCCCTCGTGCGCCGCCCCCGTGGCGGTGTCGTACCACCGCCCCCGCGGCAGCCGCACCGCCCGCCGGTCCGCCCCGCACTCCAGCACCGGAGCCACCAGCAGCGCGTCCCCCAGCAGGAACGCGTCCTCACAGTCCCGCAGCCGCCGGTCCTCCGGCGCCCCCCACCACAGCGGCCGCACGTACGGAGCCCCCGTCCGCCGCGCCAGATGGGCCAGCGTCACGAAGTACGGCCGCAGCCGCTCCCGCTCCGCCAGCACCGCCCGCGCCGCCTGCTCCACCTGCGGCCCGAACTCCCACGGCTCCCGCCGCCCCGCCCATATCGCCGCGTGCGTACGGAACAGCGGCAGGAACGCCCCCAGCTGGAACCACCGCAGGAACAGCTCCGGCGACGGCGACCCCCCGAAGCCCCCCACGTCCGGGCCCGAGTACGGCACCCCGCACAGCCCCAGCCCCAGGACCAGCGCCAGCGAGGCCCGCATCCCCTCCCAGCTGCTCTCCACGTCCCCGGACCACGTGCCCCCGTACCGCTGCATCCCCGCCCACCCCGACCGGGAGAACAGGAACGGCCGCTCGGCCGACCGCAGCCGCAGCAGCCCCTCCCAGCCGGCCCGCGCCATCCCCAGGGCGTACACGTTGTGCGCGGCCCGGTGGTCCCCGCCCGCCCCCTCCAGCACGTGCCGGGCCGAGCGGGGCAGCGTCGCGTCCCCGAACGCCGCGAACGCGACGGGCTCGTTCATGTCGTGCCAGAAACCCGCGAAGCCCTGCGCGAGGCGCTCCTCGTACAGCCCGCCCCACCACTCCCGTACCGCCGGATCCGTGAAGTCCGGGTACGCGCACTCACCCGGCCACACCTCGCCCCGCACCTCCCGGCCCCGCGCGTCCCGGACGAACGCCCCCCGCTCGCCGACCGCCAGCCCTGCGGTGTGCACGGGGTCGCCCGCCTTCACCGCCGGGTCGACGATCGACACCAGCCGCACCCCGGCCGCCGCCAACTCCGCCGCCAGCCCGGGCAGGTCCGGGAACCGCTCCCGGTCCACGGTGAACACCCGGTGCCCGTCGTAGTGGTCGATGTCCAGGTGCAGCGCCGACAGGGGCAGGTCCCGCGCCGCGTACCCCGCCACCACCCGCCGCACCTCCGCCTCGCTGCCGAACCCCCAGCGCGCGTGCTGATAGCCCAGCGCCCACTGCGGGGGTACGGCGGCCGCCCCCGTCAGCGCCGACCAGCCCTGGAGCACCCGGGCCGGGGTCCCCACCAGCACCCAGCAGCGCAACGGGCCGCCCTCCGCCCGCAGCTCCGACGTCCCGGGCCGGTCCGCCCCCGAGCCCGCCCCCTCCTCGCCCTCGCGCAGCACCACCCGCCCGTCCCAGGTGTTGTCGTGGAACATCAGGTGCGTCCCCGCGTCCGCCACCACCCACTGCACCGGCATCGTCAGGTACAGCGGATCGTGCCCCGGCCCGAACCCACCCTTCGGGTCCGTGTTCCACAGCCGGTACGAACCGTCCCGCAACCGGGGCCCGGCCGCCCGCCCGCCCAGCCCGAAGAACCGCGCGTCCGCCGGAACCTCCCCGCGCACCAGCCAGCGCGCCCCGCCCCGCCCCGGCTCCACCGGCTCCCACCAGCGCGGCGGCGACTCCCGCCGCAGCACCGTCCCGCCCGGAGTACGCACCTCCACCGCCCCGTGCCGGGACACCGCCACCGTCACCCGCTCCGACACCACCCGCCAGCCGCCCCCGGTGTCCGGCTCCAGCACGGCCCGCGGGTCCGGCTCCGGACCGCTGCCCACCACCGCGTACGAGGGCGTCGGCTCCGCCCCGTCCCAGCCCCAGAACACCGCGCCGCCCGCCGTCACCCGCACCAGCAGCTCCGAACGCGCGAAGCGCAGCACACCCCCGCCCGGCCTGGGCTCCGTACCCGTCAGCAGCCCGGGCACCCGCGCCCGCTCCGCGCCACGGCGCGGGAGCCCCTCGGCGTCCGCGCGCCGCCGCCGCCACGCCGCCCGCAAGGCGCGCCTGCCCCGCGCCGTACGGATCTCCCACACCCCGCGCACCAGATCACGACCGTCCATGGCGCTCACCCTGCCACCGCCCCCCGGCCGAGCGGGCTGCGTTCAACTGCCGTTCACCCGCGGACCGGACCCGGCGGACGATCACACCGCCGCCCGGGACCGCTCTGGTGCGGATGTCGATCACATGGCATCGTCCCTGTCAGCCGCCGCGCGCGCACCGATCGCGCGACGGCACACAACGCACACGAAGCGCGAGCCACACAGTCGACCGGGAGCCGACCCATGACCTCAGCCACCCCGCCGGAACCCCTCTGGACCCCGGGCCCCGAACGGATCGCCGCGGCCCGGATCACCGCATTCCAGGCCTGGGCCGCCGAGCACCACGGCGCCCCCGCCGAAGGCGGCTACCCGGCCCTGCACAGCTGGTCCGTCGACGAACTCGACACCTTCTGGCAGGCCGTCGCCGAGTGGTTCGACGTCCGTTTCAGCACCCCCTACGAATCGGTCCTGGCCGACCGCTCCATGCCGGGCGCGCGCTGGTTCACCGGCGCCACCCTCAATTACGCCGAGCACGCCCTGCGCACCGCCGAGGACCCGGCCCGCGCCGGGGACCCGGCCCTGCTCTGCGTCGACGAGAGCCACCAGCCGGTCCCCGTCTCCTGGGCCGAGCTCCGCCGCCAGGTCGGCTCGCTCGCCGCCGAACTGCGCGCCCTCGGCGTACGCCCCGGCGACCGGGTCAGCGGCTACCTGCCCAACATCCCCGAGGCCGCCGTCGCGCTCCTCGCGACCGCCGCCGTCGGCGGGGTGTGGACCTCCTGCGCCCCCGACTTCGGCGCCCGCAGCGTCCTGGACCGGTTCCAGCAGGTCGAGCCCGTCGTCCTGTTCACCGTCGACGGCTACCGCTACGGCGGGAAGGAACACGACCGCCGCGACACCGTCGCCGAACTGCGCGCCGAACTGCCCTCCCTGCGCGCCGTCGTCCACATCCCGCTGCTCGGCACCCCGGCTCCCGAGGGGGCCCTCGCCTGGCCGGAGCTGGTGGCGGGCGACGTGGAGCCGGTCTTCGAGCAGGTCCCCTTCGAGCACCCGCTCTGGGTCCTCTACTCCTCCGGCACCACCGGTCTGCCCAAGGCCATCGTCCAGTCCCAGGGCGGCATCCTCCTGGAACACCTCAAGCAGCTCGGCCTGCACAGCGACCTCGGCCCGCAGGACCGGTTCTTCTGGTTCACCTCCACCGGCTGGATGATGTGGAACCTGCTCGTCTCCGGTCTGCTCACCGGAACGACGGTCGTCCTCTACGACGGCAGCCCCGGCCACCCCGACACCGGCGCCCAGTGGCGGATCGCCGAGCTGACCCGGGCCACTTTGTACGGCACCTCGGCCGCGTACGTCATGGCCTGCCGCAAGGCCGGGGTCCACCCCGGTCGCGACTACGACCTGTCCGCCGTGAAGTGCGTCGCCACGACCGGCTCGCCGCTGCCGCCCGACGGCTTCCGCTGGCTGCACGACGAGGTCGCCGAAGACCTGTGGATCGCCTCCGTCAGCGGTGGCACCGACGTGTGCAGCTGTTTCGCGGGCGCCGTGGCCACCCTCCCCGTCCACATCGGCGAACTCCAGGCGCCCTCGCTGGGCACCGACCTCCAGTCCTGGGACCCGGCAGGCAAACCGCTCATCGGGGAGGTCGGCGAACTGATCGTCACCAACCCCATGCCTTCCATGCCGATCCGCTTCTGGAACGACCCCGACGGCAGCCGCTACCACGAGAGCTACTTCGAGATGTTCCCCGGCGTCTGGCGGCACGGCGACTGGATCACGATCACCGACCGCGGCTCGGTGATCATCCACGGCCGCTCCGACTCCACCCTCAACCGGCAGGGCGTCCGGATGGGCTCCGCCGACATCTACGAGGCCGTGGAGCGGCTCCCCGAGATCAAGGAATCCCTGGTCATCGGGCTGGAGGAGCCGAACGGCGGCTACTGGATGCCGCTGTTCGTCCACCTCGCGCCCGGCGCCACCCTCGACGACGACCTCCGCGCCCGCATCAAGGCGACGATCCGCGAGGAGCTCTCCCCGCGCCACGTCCCCGACGAGGTCATCGAGGTCCCGGCGGTCCCGCACACCCTCACCGGCAAGCGCATCGAGGTTCCCGTCAAGCGACTCCTCCAGGGCACCCCGATGGACAAGGCGGTCAACATCGGCTCGGTCGACCGCCCCGAGCTCCTGGCCTTCTACGAGGAGCTGGGCCGCAGCCGGAAGTGACTGTCAGTGGCCATGGTTACCTTGAGTGAGCAATGAGTTGCGACATTCAGGGGGAGCCATGCCAGACCAGAACACCACCGCGACCGCCACCACGACCGCCGCACCCACCGACAGCAGCGCGAGTGGCCGCCGCGCCGACCGCCGCACGCTGCGCCGCCGGCTGCGCCGCGAAGTCCCCAGCACCCTCGGCCTCCTGGCCGACGCCGGGGACTTCGCGGCCATGCGCCGCTACCGCAGCTTCCCCTTCGACGGCGACTGCGACCACGCCGGCTACCTCGCCCACGTCGAGGCCCTGCTCCGCTCCCTCACGGCGCAGGGCATCCACACCACCGTCGCCCTCTTCGACCCCGAGGAATACGCCGACCACTGCACGGAACACGGCCTCGACCCCGACACCGCCGAGGCCCGGACCCGCTTCACCGCCGAACTCGCAGGCACGAGCGGCTGCCTCCCCTACACCGGCCAGCCCATCGGGGAACTCGTCCCCCTCCTGATCGACGAGGCCGTCCGGCAGGCCACCTGGGAGTACGCCGCCACCCTCCTCGCCGACGTCGGCAGCTGCGCGGACTGCGGCGAGGACATCGGCCGAGCCTCCTTCGAACGCGCCGCCGGCGCACTCAAACGCCTCGTCGACGGGGCCGGCCCCGGCCACCACCACCTCGTCTGCAGCGTGCCCACCGACACCGAACAGCTCGTCGCCGTCCTGCACGCGCAGGCCCCCGGCGCCGACTCCCGCCCCCGGATCGAGGACCGCGACGGCATCGACTTCGTGACCGTCCTGGCCGCGGGCCTCGCCCTCGGCGGCCCCGGCGGACTGGTGCTCCGCAGCACCGCGCCGGACGCCCCGGACCGGGTCCACGGCTGGCGCCTGGACCGCGGCCGCCTGGTCGCCCTCTCCGCGGCGGCCGTCTTCAACGCCTACTGCACCGACGCCGACACCGGCGACCCCGTCGCCCCCGAACCAGGAGTGGAGTACTGCCCGGGCTACGAGGTGGACGAACCGGACCCCCACCACTGACCGGCACCAGGAACGGCCGAGGGGCCCTCGCCACCGGCGAAGACCCCTCGACCCGATCTGCCACGATCCGACCTGCCGCGGACCCTCTCCTACTCGCCGGAGAGGACCGCCTGCGCGGCCACCCGGGCCTCCTCGGCGGTGTCCGCCGCCCGCGCCGCGGCCGCGGCCCGCTCGCACTGCGCCAGCGTGTGCTTGGCCAGCGTCGCCCGGACGTACGGAATGGACGCGGCACCCATCGAGAGGGAGGTGACACCCAGACCGGTCAGCACACAGGCCAGCAGCGGATCGGAAGCGGCCTCACCGCAGACCCCGCAGCTCTTGCCCTCCGCCTTGGCGGCCTCGGCCGACATGGCGATCAGGTCCAGCAGCGCCGGCTGCCATGGGTCCTGGAGCCGCGACACCGCCCCCACCTGACGGTCCGCGGCGAAGGCGTACTGCGCGAGGTCGTTCGTTCCCAGCGACAGGAACTCGACCTCCTGGAGGATCGAACGCGCCCGCAGCGCGGCGGAGGGGATCTCCACCATCGCCCCGAACTTCGCCTGCAGCCCGGCCTCGCGGCAGGCGTCCGCGAAGGCCTTGGCGTCGATCCGGTCCGCCACCATCGGAGCCATCACTTCGAGGTAGACCGGCAGCCCCTCGGCGGCCCTGGCCAGCGCGGCGAGCTGCGTCCGCAGCACCTCCGGGTGGTCCAGCAGCGTCCGCAGACCCCGTACGCCCAGAGCCGGGTTCGGCTCGTCGCCCGGCGTCAGGAAGTCCAGCGGCTTGTCGGCGCCCGCGTCCAGCACCCGTACGACGACCCGGCCGCCGGGGAAGGCCTCCAGCACCTTGCGGTACGACTCGACCTGCTTCTCCTCGGACGGCGCCTTCTTGCTGTCGTCCAGGAACAGGAACTCGGTACGGAACAGGCCCACGCCCTCCGCCCCCGCCTCGACGGCCGCCGGCACGTCCGTCGGGCCGCCCACGTTGGCCAGCAGCGGCATCTTGTGCCCGTCGGACGTGGCACCCGGGCCGGAAGACGCGGCGAGCGCCGCCTTCCGCTCGGCGGCCGCGGCCTCCAGCGCACCGCGCTTGTCCGCCGACGGGTTCACGAAGAGGTCACCCGTGCTGCCGTCGACCGCGATGAGGGTCCCCTCGGCGATCTCACAGGCCCCCGGCAGCGCGACGATCGCCGGCACGCCCAGAGCCCGCGCCAGGATCGCGCTGTGGCTGGTCGGGCCGCCCTCCTCGGTCACGAAGCCGAGGACGAGCGCCGGGTCGAGCAGCGCGGTGTCGGCGGGCGCCAGGTCCCGCGCGATCAGCACGTACGGCTCGTCACTGTCCGGCACGCCCGGCATCGGCACGCCCAGCAGGCGCGCCACGATCCGGTTGCGCACGTCGTCCAGGTCGGCCACCCGCCCGGCCATGTACTCCCCGGCGCCGGCGAGCAGGTCGCGGTAGGAGGCGAACGCGTCGTAGATACCGCGCTCCGCGGTGCTCCCGACGGCGATCCGCCGGTCCACGTCCGCCATCAGCTCGGGGTCCGTGGCGATCATCGCCTGAGCCTCCAGCACGTGCTGGGCCTCGCCCCCGGCCAGCTGGCCGCGGGCCATGAGGTCGGCCGACACGGCCTCCACGGCTTTGCGGGCGCGCCCCTGTTCGCGCTCCGCCTCGTCCGCGGTGATCTGCTTGGCCGGCGGTTCGAGGACCGCCGTACCCATGTGCCGCACCTCGCCGATCGCCACACCGTGGCTCACGCCGACGCCTCGCAGCGTTGTCTCCATTTCACCCGTCTCCGATTGAGCGGCGGCCCGAGCCGGCCGCGGTGGATGTCAGACGCGCCCTCGCGGGCGGTACGTCACTGCCAGCTGAAGAGGGCGTCGTCGACCTTCACGTCCCCGGACTCGACGACATCGCCGAGGGAGTCCGCCGAAGCCTCCAGCGCGACGACGGGGCAGATGGGCGACTTGCCGGCGGCCTCGACCGCCGCCGGGTTCCAACGGATGACGGCCTGGCCGCGGGTCACGGTGTCGCCCTTGTTGACGAGCAGCTCGAAGCCCTCGCCGTTGAGCTGAACGGTGTCGATCCCGAGGTGGGTGAGCACGCCGTGCCCCTCGGAGTCGACGACCACGTACGCGTGCGGGTGCAGGGAGACGACCACTCCGTCCACGGGCGCCACCGCCTCCGAGGCCTCGCGCACGGGATCAATAGCGGTGCCCGGTCCCACCATCGCGCCGGAGAACACCGGATCGGGCACTGCCGCGAGTCCGATGGCACGCCCGGCAAGTGGGGACGTCACGCTGGTCATGGAGGGCCTCCCAGGGGGTGGGGCTTCTTCGAGTCGCCGTCACAATCTGTCAGGACGGCCTACTTTGAGAAGGGTAAGTCATGAGATGTCCCGGTTCCGCACGAAATGCGCCCCCATAGAACGGGGGCCCGCACGAGCTGCCGCGACACCAACGTAGTGGACTAGACCATAGCCTGAATCGATTTGCACCGGGCACTCCCGGGCCTGTACTGTCGTGAGTCCCGCCAGGGCGTGCCGCGTGAACATCTCGCGAACCACTGATGGACGGGAATCCTCCTCCGAAGTACTGATCTTGAACTCCGCTTCTCTTCGCGATGCCTTCCGGCAGAACGCGAGTGGTCGGAGGGCCGGAAAAGCACTGATAGAGTCGGACTCGCCGGAAAGGGAAACGCGAAAGCGAAGAACTGGAAAGCGAACCCCGCTTCGACCGGGAATCGGACACGAGAGAGTCTGATAGAGTCGGATACGCAAGAACGAAAAGAAGAACAAAGGAAGCGCCCGGAGGAAAACCCGCGAGGGTGAGTACAAAGGAAGCGTCCGTTCCTTGAGAACTCAACAGCGTGCCAAAAATCAACGCCA
>NZ_JBVHQF010000010.1:200458-321580 GCF_055567555.1 Streptomyces sp. NPDC026522 | reverse complement strand
GCCGCCGCGTACTCCGCGCGGATCGACATCAGACCCGGCATCTCGTGCTCGGCCAGGGTGATCTCCTTGCGGCCGAACGCGGCAAGGGAGAGGTCTGCGACCTTGAAGTCCATGGGTGCTGCTCCTCATGGTTCGAGAGGGTGGGTACGGCTGGGCCGTGCGCTGGCGCACCAGAGCACTGAGCACAGTCCGTCGGGGGCCCTCTCTCCCCTCGGCCGGTCACGAGGACCGCCCGACCGCCATCAGCAGCGACGCCTGACACTGATGACGAATCTACCCGATCAGTGCCGTGGACCCCAGTGGGACGGTAGTGCGACGGTGGACGGACCGAAGTCCGGGCCGCGTCCTTCCGGGCCGCTGCGGGTCCCGGAAGGACGTGCCGGTGGCCGGTGGTGGTGCCGGTGGCCGGGGTGTCAGCGGTCGGTGCCCGCGGCGGCGTCGGTGCCCTTAGGCGCGGCGTCGGCCTGGTAGATGTCCGGCTCCAGGTAGATCACCCGGGCGATCGGGACGGCCTCGCGGATCCGGGCCTCGGCGGCGTCGATGGCCCGGGCCACCTCGGTGGCCGTCTCGTCGTGCCGCACGGCGATCTTGGCGGCGACCAGCAGTTCCTCGGGGCCCAGGTGCAGGGTGCGCATGTGGATGACGCGGGTGACGGTGTTCCCGTCGACCGCGGCGGCCAGGATCTGCTCCACCTGCTCGGGGCCCGCCGCCTCACCGAGCAGCAGGGACTTGGTCTCGGCGGCGAGCACGACGGCGATGACGATCAGCAGGGTGCCGATGCAGAGGGTGCCGATGCCGTCCCAGATGCCGTTGCCGGTGGCGAGGGCGAGGCCGACGCCGCCCAGGGCGAGGACGAGACCGATGAGGGCGCCGGCGTCTTCGAGGAGGACGACGGGGAGTTCGGGGGCCTTGGCCCGCTTGATGAACTGGCCCCAGGTCTGCGAGCCGCGCAGCTCGTTCGACTCCTTGATCGCCGTCTTGAAGGAGAAGCCCTCGGCGACGATGGCGAAGACGAGCACGCCGATCGGCCAGTACCAGGCCTCGATCTGGTGCGGGTGCTTGACCTTCTCGTAGCCCTCGTAGAGGGCGAACATGCCACCGACGGTGAACAGGACGATGGAGACCAGGAAGGCGTAGATGTAGCGTTCGCGCCCGTAGCCGAAGGGGTGCTGGGGCGTGGCTTCGCGCTGGGCCTTCTTGCCGCCGAGCAGCAGCAGCCCCTGGTTGCCGGAGTCCGCCAGCGAGTGGACGCTTTCCGCGAGCATCGACGACGAGCCGCTGAAGACGAAGGCGACGAACTTGGCTACGGCGATGGCGAGGTTGGCGGCGAGTGCCGCCACGATCGCCCTGGTACCGCCCGACGCGCTCATGGGTGCAGGATGTCCCTTCCTCGGTGCGGCCCCTCCCGGCCGGGGCGCCGCGCTACGGCGGCACATTGTTGCAGCAGCCGCCCCTAGGGACGGTACGTCAGATGACGACGGTGGCGCGGAAGACGGTACCGGCGCCGGACAGTACGGCGCTCTCGCCGGCCGGGACGAAGACGGACTCGCCCGGGGCCAGGGCGAGTTCCCCGGCGCGCGGCCGTCCGGCGGTGCAGAGCAGGATCTGCGGGGCGGTGTCCGGGAGGGTGCGGGGAGCGGCGCCGGGGGCCAGGACGTAGCGGGAGAGCCGGAATTCGTCGATGGGGGTCTCGTAGACCTCCTCGCCGTCGTCCTCGGGGCGCAGGATGCCCGGTTCGCCGGGTTCGAAGACGACGACCTTGAGCAGTTCGGGGACGTCGACGTGCTTGGGGGTGAGCCCGCAGCGCAGCACGTTGTCGGAGTTGGCCATGATCTCGACGCCGAGGCCGTCGAGGTAGGTGTGCGGGATGCCGGCGCCGAGGAACATGGCTTCGCCGGGCTGGAGACGTACGTGGTTCAGGAGCATGGCCGCGATGACGCCGGGATCGCCGGGGTAGTGGTGGACGAGTCCGGCGTACGGGGCGTAGGGGCCGCCGAGGCGTTCGGCGGCGGCTGCGGCCTCGGCCACCGTACGGGCCGTCTCGGCGCGGTCGGCGGTGAGGACGGCGGTGAGCACCTCGCGCAGGGCGGCGTCTTCGGGGTGGGCGCGCAGCAGGTCGACGTAGGGCTTGAGGGAGTCGACGCCGAGGCCTTCGAGCAGGTCGGCGGCCTCCAGCGGCGGCCGGAAGCCGCACAGGCCGTCGAAGTGGGTGAGGGCGCAGATCAGTTCGGGCTTGTGGTTGGCGTCCTTGTAATTGCGGTGGCCCGCGTCGATGGGGACGCCGCGGCGCTCCTCGTCCGCGTAGCCCGCCTCGGCCTGCTCCAGGTCGGGGTGGACCTGGAGGGAGAGCGGCGCGCCCGCGGCGAGGATCTTGAGGAGGAAGGGCAGGCGCGGGCCGAACTTGGCGACGGCGGCGGCGCCGAGCTCGCCCTCGGGGTCGGCGGCGATGACGTCCGCGAGGGTGGTCTCCCCGGCGCCCCGGTCGAGGCGGGAGGGGGCGCCGGGGTGGGCGCCCATCCACATCTCGGCCTGCGGCTCCCCGCTGGGCTCCACGCCGAGGAGTGCGGGGAGCGCGGTGGTGGATCCCCAGGCGTAGGGGCGGATCGGGTTCGTGAGGCGGTCCATCGTCGTCTTCCTGGAGGCGGAACTGGTGGTGCGCGGGTGCCGGTGGCTGCCTCAGCCGTGCGCCCTGGACGCCAGCGCGAGGTAGGCGGTGGCGAAGTCCGTGACGGCGAGGAGTTCGGCGAGCTGTTCCAGTTCGCCGCCTTCCTCCGGTTCGAGTTCGCTGATGGCCGTGTCGTGGCTGAGGGCGAGTTCCCGGGCGGCGGGGGCCGCGCTCAGGCCGCCGGTGGGCCGGTCGCGCAGCAGCACGACGCGGGCGTGCAGGGCCTGGGGTTCTTCGACGCGGTCGCGGAAGAAGTCCTCGGGGTCGGCGCCGGCGGCGAAGGCCCCGGCGAGCAGTACGCCGTGGGCGGGCAGCGCCTCGGGGAGTTCGGCGGACAGCGCCGGGCGGCCGGCGAGTTCGGCGAGGGTGGCGGCGAAGCGGCGTCCTGCCGGGCCGGCTCCGGCGCCCTCGCTCCAGATCAGCGGGAGCGAGTCGGCGAGTTCGGTCGCGAGGGTCTTGGCCGGGTTGGAGTACGTGGCGATCGCCGGCCCGCAGCGTTCGGCGGTGCGGTCGAGCCGGTCGGCGACGAGCTGGAGCGAGCGGGGGGCGGCGTCGATGAGGCCGACCTTGTCGAGCAGCACCAGCAGCGGGGTGAGCAGGGCCCACAGGGCTCCGGGGCCGGCGGCGGCCGATTCGTCGTACTCCTGGTACGGGGCCTTGGCCATGGGTACGAGGACCCCGTGCGCGCCGTCCACGGCCTCGCTCAGCGGGGACCGCTCGGGGGCGACGGCCACGACGGTGCAGCCGCGCCGGTAGGCCTGCTCGGCGAGGACGGCGAGGCCGGGCTCGGTGCCGTCCGTGGTGGCGATGAGCAGCAGGTCGACGGGGCCGGCCCAGCCGGGCAGTGTCCAGCGCAGCGCCCCGGCGGCGTGCGCGACGCCGGTGGGGTGCAGGCGGGCGACGGGGGCGGAGGCTCCGGCGAGCGCGCCGAGGAGGTCGGCGACGCCGGTCGCGGCGGTGCCGGGGCCGGCGATCAGTACGGCGCGGGGGCGGCCTTCGGGCCGCAGGTCGCCGAGGCCGGCCTCGGTGGCGTGCCGGGCTGCGGTGCGGACCCGGGCCCCGGCTTCGGCGGCGCCGCGCAGGAGGCCCCGGCGGTCGGCGCGGGCGAGTTCCTCCGGGGCGTCGAGGATGGACTCGTCGAGCATGGCGGCCTCCGGCGGGGTTGACGGCGTCTGCGGTCTGCGCGGGGTGTCGTGGTGCGGGCGGAGCGGCGTGCTGTTCAGGCGGGCCGGCGGGCTTCGTCCACGAGGAGGACCGGGATGCCGTCGCGGACCGGGTAGGCGAGGCCGCAGTCCTGACCGGTGCAGATCAGCTCGGGGGCGTCCGCGTCGGCCGACTTGTCCTCCAGGGGCGAGTGGCAGGCGGGGCAGGCGAGGATCTGCAGGAGGCCGGCTTCGAGCGGCATGGTGCGCTTCCCTTCGAACATGCGGTTTGGGCGAGGTCAGCGTACCGCCGGGCCGCTTGTCTCGCGGCCCGGCGGTGGCGGTGAGAAAGGGGGGTGGTGTTACGCGCGGACCAGGGCGAGGACTTCGTCGCGGACCTTGGCGAGGGTGGCCAGGTCGCGCGCCTCGACGTTGAGGCGCAGCAGCGGCTCGGTGTTGGAGGGGCGCAGGTTGAACCACCAGTCGGCGGTGGTGACGGTCAGTCCGTCGAGTTCGTCGACGCTGACGCCCTCCAGGGAGGCGTAGGCGTCCTTGACGGCGGCGGTGCGGGCGGCCTGGTCGGCGACGGTGGAGTTGATCTCGCCCGAGCCGACGTAGCGGTCGTAGGAGGACACCAGGTCGGACAGCGCGCCCTGCTGGCCGCCCAGGGCCGCCAGCACGTGCAGCGCGGCGAGCATGCCGGTGTCCGCGTTCCAGAAGTCCTTGAAGTAGTAGTGCGCCGAGTGCTCACCGCCGAAGATCGCGCCCGAGGCGGCCATCTCCTGCTTGATGAAGGAGTGGCCCACCCGGGTGCGCACCGGGGTGCCGCCGTTCTCCCTGACGACCTCCGGGACGGACCAGGAGGTGATCAGGTTGTGGATCACGACGCCGCTGCCGCCGTTGCGGGCCAGCTCGCGGGCCGCGACCAGCGCGGTGATCGCGGACGGGGACACGCCCTCGCCGCGCTCGTCGACGACGAAGCAGCGGTCGGCGTCGCCGTCGAAGGCCAGGCCCAGGTCGGCGCCCTCGGCCTTCACCCGGGCCTGGAGGTCCACGATGTTCTTCGGGTCCAGCGGGTTGGCTTCGTGGTTGGGGAAGGTGCCGTCCAGCTCGAAGTACATCGGGACCAGCTCCAGCGGCAGGCCCTCGAACACCGTCGGGACGGTGTGGCCGCCCATGCCGTTGCCCGCGTCCACGACCACCTTCAGCGGGCGGATGCCGCGCAGGTCCACCAGCGACTTCAAGTGCTCGGCGTACCCGGCGAGGGTGTCCTGCTCGGTGACGGTGCCGGGGGTGGTGCCGGCCGGGATCGCCGGAGCGCCCTCGTCCGACCACTTCTCCGCCAGTTCCCGGATGGTGGCCAGTCCGGTGTCCTGGCCCACCGGGGCGGCGCCCGCCCGGCACAGCTTGATGCCGTTGTACTGGGCCGGGTTGTGCGAGGCGGTGAACATCGCCCCGGGCAGGTCCAGCTTGCCCGACGCGTAGTACAGCTGATCGGTCGAGCACAGCCCGATCAGCGTCACGTCCACCCCACGCGCCGCGGCACCCCGGGCGAAGGCCGCGGACAGGCCCGGCGAGGAGGGGCGCATGTCGTGACCCACGACGATCGCCGACGCCCCGGTCACCTCGACGAAAGCGGCACCGAACAGTTCGGCCAGCGGCTCGTCCCACTCGTCCGGCACAACGCCCCGTACGTCGTACGCCTTGACGATGTTCGAAAGATCTGCGGCCACTGCCTGCCCTCCTGAAGGATCTGTGCGGTGGAGCAAACCTACCCCGAACGGAGGACCGCGGTTCGGGCGAGGAGGGTGGCGGGCGGCCGTCAGGATTCCGGCGAGCGCAGGACGCGCAGGTGTCCGCGGCGGGTTTCGCCGGAGGTCTGGGGTCCGGGTACGGACTTGCCGGCGTCGGCGGCGCGCTCGTGCGGAC
Source organism: Streptomyces sp. NPDC026522 (assembly GCF_055567555.1). Classification (NCBI taxonomy): domain Bacteria; kingdom Bacillati; phylum Actinomycetota; class Actinomycetes; order Kitasatosporales; family Streptomycetaceae; genus Streptomyces; species Streptomyces sp. NPDC026522. The sequence continues at coordinate 315,844 of NZ_JBVHQF010000010.1, read as the reverse complement.
GGGCGGCTTCGCGCACGGCGTTGGCCAGGGCTTCGAGGTCGTCGCCGCTGGGGCGCGAAGGGGGGCCGCCGTCCGTCAGGCGTACGACTTCCCAGCCCCTGGGGGCGGTCAGGCGCTCGGAGTGCTCGGCGCACAGGTCGTAACAGTGGGGTTCGGCGTAGGTGGCGAGCGGGCCGAGAACTGCGGTCGAGTCGGCGTAGACGTACGTCAGTGTGGCGACGGCAGGGCGGCCGCACGCGGTGCGCGAACAGCGACGTACAAGGCTCACGACGTTGGACGGTACCGCACTCTTGACCGGGCCGCGACGACTCCGCCGTCGGCCACCCGGCCGTGTCGCCCCGAACGGGCCGCAACCTTGGCCGGATTGTTCGCGGTACGACATCGGTCCGTGACCGGGCCGGGCCCCTGCCGGGCGGCCGGGTGAGGGCTACCCTGCGGGGGTGACGGACAGCCCGCTGACTCCCCCGAGCCCTCCTGGCCCCTCCTCCGCCGGCCCTCCGCCGCCGCCCGCCGAGCCGCGGTCGCGCCGGCGCGACCGGCACGGTCGGGGCATGCGGGGTCCGGTGGCGCCCCCTCAGGTTCCGCTGGCGGCGAGCCGCTCGGAGCTCTTCGGCGACCTGGTCCGGGATTCGGTGGAGCGGCTGGAGCGGCGGTGGCCGCAGCTGGCCGAGGTGGAGTTCGTGGTCGCGGACGTGCCGGGGCCGCCGGGCGGCCCGGAGGGCGGCTGGAACGACGAGGCCGTGCCGCTCGGCGGCCTGACGGAGGCGGCCGAGGGCCGGCCGGCCCGGGTGGTGGTGTTCCGGCGGCCGGTGGAGATCCGCGCGAAGTCGCGGGACGAGCGGGCGCTGCTGGTCCACGAGGTCGTGGTGGAACAGGTGGCGGACCTGCTGGGGCTCTCCCCGGAGATCGTGGACCCGCGCTACGGCCAGGACTGACTTCCCGGGACTCCCCGGACTCCCCGGACCTACCGCATGAGGACCGTCAGGTCTTGCGACGGCTTCGGTACCGCCACCGTCGAGCGGTCGTCCGACAGGGGCTGGACGGTGAACATCGGGATGCCGTCCTGCGGCAGGGTCAGGGTCCGGGAGGCGTACACCGGGCCACCGGACAGGGTCTCGACCGTCAGGGCGTACGTCCCCTTGGCGCCGGTCGGGGCGGGGGCCGGCGAGAGGGCCTGGGTGGTGCCCGCCTTGACGGTGAGTTCCCGGACGGCCGGCTGGCCGCCCTCGGTGCCGGGTGAGGCCGTGACGCGCACCTTCGCGTCGGCGCCGACCGCCGTGAGGGCCAGGACGGTCGCCTTGTCGTCGGTGCGGTTGTCCGCGGCCGTCGCCCGCGCGCCGACCGGGGAGGTCGCCGGGAGGAAGCCCAGCTCCTGCTTCGTACCGCTGCCGCGCACCACCCGTACCGCCGCGACGACCGGTACGGGCTTCTTCGGGTCCGCGGGGGTCAGCAGCAGCGAGCCCGCCTCGCCGCGGGTCAGGTCCTTGAGGTCCACGCTCGCCGTCATGCCCGCCTTGACGTGCAGCTGCTCGTTGCCGGCCGGGGTGATGGCGCCGCCCGCTCCGGCGAGGCGCAGTTTCACGTCGGCGTCGTCCTCGCCGGGCGCGTAGGCGACCAGGCGTACGGAGGTGGCGTCGGCCGGGATGCCCGGCAGGACCAGGGATCCGGCCGGGTCGGCGGAGGCGGGCAGCCAGTCGGCGCCGACGCCGTCCTCGGAGATCTGCGCGGAGGCGCCGACCCGGCCCGAGCCGGTCGTGACGTGGGCGGTGACGTCGGCCACCTGGGTGTCGGGGACGAGGGGCGAAAGCAGGACGCGGGCGGAGGAGTGGGGGTCGACCTTGAAGACGCGGTCGGGGGTGCCCGGCTTGTCCTTGAGCAGCCCGTCGGGGCCGTAGAGCTTGATGTCGACCTCGGCGACGGTGTCGTCGGGGTTGGTGAGGTGGAGGTAGTCCTGGCGGCCCTTGGCGGTGCTGACGCCGGGGAACCAGAAGTCGGTGCCGGGGGCGGTGCAGCCGACCCCGAGGAGGCCGCGGGCCTGGCCGACGGCGACCTTCGTGGTCTGCTGGGCGGTCCAGCCGGGTGCCAGGTTCCCGGCGGCGGTGCCGGTCAGGGCGGGTGCCTCGGCGCCCGAGGCGGTGGCGCCGACGGGCTTGCCGGGCTCCTTCGGTTCCAGGACGGTCTTGCCGTCCTTGGTCGAGAGCCGGGCCGAGCCCTTGCCGCCGGCCGTGCCGGGGGTGATCGAGGTGTACGTGGTCTCGGCGATGTCCGAGGAGCTGGGCGCGGGGCACACCAGTACGGACTGCTCCACCGGCAGCCGGGTCCCGGCCGTCCTCCCGCCGTCGGCGGGGGCGGCCGCCGGGGCGGTGAGGGAGGCGATGCCGGTGACGGCGGCCAGTGCCGCCGCGACGGCCGCCAGCGTGAGGGGGGCGCGCTGCTTCACTGCTGGGGGCTCCCGTCCGGACGCGGGTCGTGCTGTCCGTAGCTGTACGGCGGTTCCTGCTGTGGCTGTTGCTGCCGGTACGGGTCGTACGGCTGCTGGGGATACGGGTACGGCTCGGGGTACGGCTGCTGCTGTTGCTGTTCGTACGGGTAGGTCTGGTAGGCGTACGTCCCCTCCCCTGCCGCCGGGTCCCCGTAGCCCTGGCCGCCGTATCCCTCGGCGTACCCCTGGTCTGCGTACCCCTGGTCTCCGTACGCGGGCTGCGCCGGGATCTGTGCGTACGGGTCGGCGGCGACGGCGGCTTCGGCGGCTGCCGGTGCTTCCGCCTCGGCCTCGGCTCCGGCGCGCAGCCGGCGCGCGCGGCGGCCCTCGCCCGGGCCGGACTGCTCCGGGGCCGCGGCCGCCTCCTCCGGGAGGTCGTCGTCGAGCCGGGCCCGGCGGCCCGGGAGGGCCAGGACGAGGAGCAGCAGGGCGAGCAGGCCCTGCGCCCAGTGCCAGCCGTCCCGGGCGAGGGAGTCCTGGTAGGAGACGTCCAGGCGGCCGCCCGCGGCGGGCAGTTCGAAGCCCTGCGCCCAGCCGTCCAGGGTCTTGGGCTTGAGGGGCTTGCCGTCGAGGGTGGCCTGCCAGCCGGGGGCGGCCCGGTCGGCGATCCGCAGCATCCGGCCCTCGTCCCCGGCCGGGATCTTGGTGTGGGCCTCGACGGGTCCGGCCTCGACGGCGATGGGTGCCTGTCCCTGCTTGCCGGGGACGATGACGGCGCGGGCGAGGGCTCGTTCGACCTCCCAGACGGCGGTGCCGTCGTCCTGGCGGTTGGACTTGAGGCCGGGGGTGGCGTCGAGGACCTGCCGGAACTGCCGGGGGCCGTCGGGCGGCAGGACGATGTAGCGAATGGCGAAGCCGCCCAGCTGGGCGCTCTGGTCGGCGCCGGAGCCGGAGACCAGGCTGGACACCACCTTCGCGAGGCGGGGTTCGGCGCCCGCTTCGGCGAGGAGTTCGGCGTCGCCGAGCCGGGCGCCGGGGCCGCGGACCAGGGCGTAGGACACGGTGGCGGGCGAGCTGCCGCCGAGCACCAGGGTGCGGCTGCGGTTGCTGTCGTCGGCCTGGGCGGCGACGAAGGCGGGGAGCTGAACGGGGTCGCGCCGCCGCAGGGGTCCGTCGGCGCCGGAGATCATCCAGCTGGCGGCGCAGAGCAGGGGGCCGGCGGCGGCGGCGAGCGCGATGAGGGCGGCGAGCGGCTGGCGCCAGCCGAAGCTGCGGGCGGCCACCCGCTCCTTGGCGCCGTCCGCGCCGATCACGGCGGCCGCCAGCAGGGCGAGGCCGTACACGAGGGTGGCGGGGCCGGCCCAGGCGCTGCGGTTGAGCAGGACAGCGAGCAGCAGGGCGGCCAGGGCGGTGGTCCAGCCGGCGCGGACGGCGAACCGCCGGTCGGCGCGCAGCAGGGCGGCGAGGGCGGCGAGTACGACGCCGAAGAGCAGGGTGGCGCCGGGGGTGCCGGGGCCGCCGGGACCGGCGCCGAGCAGGTCGAGGGCGGTGGCGGAGCCGGATCCGTAGGGCAGGCCGGCCTCGCGCAGGAAGCGGTCGGGGTGCGTGAGCAGGCCCAGGGACCAGGGCGCGAGGGCGAGCAGCGGTACGGCGAGGACGGCGAGGAGTCTGAGCGCGTGCGCGGCGCGGCGGCCGGGGCGGGTGAGGAGTGCGGCGGCGCCGAGGACCGCGGCCAGCGGCCAGACGACGGGGGTGAAGGCCGTGGCCAGGGTCAGCAGGAGGGTGGTGGTCCACGCCGCGCGCCAGCCGCTGTCCGGGGAGCCGGCGGCCGCGCCGAGGCCGAAGGCGGTGACGGCGGAGCGGGCGATGAGCGGGAGCAGGGCGGCGAGGACGGCGGTGCCGAGCCGGCCGCCGGCGAGCGCTCCGGTGACGGCGGGCAGGAAGGCGTAGGCGACGGCGGCCCAGGCGCGCAGCAGCCGGGATTCGACGAGCGGGCGGGAGGCGAAGTAGGCGGTCAGTCCGGCGAGGGGCACCGAGCAGACGAGCAGCAGGGTGAGGGCGGCCTGGGCGGAGCCGAACAGCACGGTGGCGACGGCACCGAGGACGGCGAGGTAGGGCGGGGCGCCGACGGTGGTCCCGGCGGCGACGGGCTGCCAGTCGGAGGTGTAGGCGCGCCACAGGTCCAGGCCCCGGTCGGGGGCGGGCAGCAGGGCGCCGCCCATGAGGGAGCCGCCGAAGAGCAGGGCGCGGCAGGCGATGACGGAGACGAGCAGCAGGAGGGCGAACAGGACGGGGGCGGGTTTGCGGGCGATCCGCTTGAGCCGCCCGAACTGTTCGGTCTCCAGGTAGTCGGCGTCTTCGGCTCCCGGCTCCAGGGGGCCGGCGGCGCCGTGCCGGCTGGCCCCGCCGGTGTCGCTGCCGCCGTCCGCGCCGAAGTACCCGGCGAGCTGTTCGGTGTTGGCGCGCAGGGTGGAGCCCGGCGGCGGGAAGAGGGGGCGCAGTTCGGCGGCGGGGACGGCCGGGTGGCGGCGGGCCTTGCGGGCGGCGAGGATCCGGCCGGGGCGGAGCAGGGTGGCGAGCAGGCCGGTGAACTCGTCGACGGCCTGGCCGGGGGCCTTGCCGATGAGGTAGCCGAGGGTGCGCAGCAGGGTGCCGACGACGAGCCGCAGGAGTACGTAGGGCAGGGCGCGGCCGGAGGAGTTGGCCAGCACGGTGTAGACGGCGCCGGCCTTGTCGACGCGGTGGGGGCTGACGGCGGAGCGGCCGGCGCAGTCAACGGTGCGGCGCTCGCGGGCGGCGGCCTCGGCGTGCCGCATGACGGCGTCGGGGGCGACGAGGACGGTGTGGCCGGCGCTGTGGGCGCGCCAGCAGAGGTCGACGTCGTCGCGCATGAGCGGGAGGCGGCGGTCGAAGCCGCCGAGGGCGTCGTAGACGTCGCGGCGCACGAGCATGCCGGCGGTGGAGACGGACAGCACGGGGCGGATCTGGTCGTGCTGGCCCTGGTCCTGTTCGCGCCGGTCCAGGCCGGTCCAGCGGCGGCCGCTGCGGGCGATGGTGACGCCGGCTTCGAGGAGCTGCTTCTTGTCGTACCAGCCGCGGAGTTTGGGGCCGATGACGGCGGCGTCGGGGTTCTCGTCGGCGACGCGCAGCAGTTCGGTGAGGGCGTCGGGTTCGGGGGCGCTGTCGTCGTGCAGCAGCCACAGCCACTGGACGGGTTCGCCGTGGGGGAGTTCGGGGAGGTCGTAGGCGTCGTCCTGCCAGGTCCGGCTGACGGGGTCCCAGCCGCTGGGGCGCTTGAGGTACGGCAGGTCCTCGGGGGTCAGCACGCCCGCGGTGCGGGCGGCTTCGTCCACGGCGGTGCCGAAGCCGGTGCGGCGGGCGAGGTGGAGGACGTTGTCGGCGCCGAGGGCTTCGGCGAGCAGGCGGGCGCTGTCGTCGGAGCTGCCGGTGTCGGCGGCGACGTACCGCTGCGCGGGGCGTTCCTGGGCGAGGAGGCCGGCGAGGGTGCGGGGCAGCCAGCGGGCGCCGTCGTGGGCGACGAGGACGGCGGTGACGACGTGCCGGGGGAACTCGGGGGTGCCGGCCGCCTGCTGGGAGGCCGTCGGGCTGCTGTGCAGGGACATCGCGGTACGGGCCCTCCGACCGTGGGGTTCCCCCGGGACGGGTCCTGGGGGAGGTCCGGGGGTGGTGTGCCCTCGGAGGCTGCTGGACAGCGCCACACTAACGGCTCGGAACGCACCGGTCCGCCTCCTGCGGGGAAGGTGCGGGAGGCGGACCGTTGGCTTGGTTCGCTGTGCGGTTGGGTGTGTCCGTCCGTGCCGGGAGCAGGGTCAGACCGCTGCCTTTTTCAGCCGGCGGCGCTCGCGCTCGGAGAGGCCGCCCCAGATGCCGAATCGCTCGTCGTTGGCGAGGGCGTACTCAAGGCATTCGGAGCGGACCTCGCAGGCGAGGCAGACCTTCTTGGCTTCGCGGGTGGAGCCGCCCTTCTCGGGAAAGAAGGATTCGGGGTCGGTCTGGGCGCACAGAGCGCGCTCCTGCCATCCGAGCTCCTCGTCCGCCTCCTCGACCAGCAGTTCCTGAAACAGCTCGGTCATGTGCGCCCCTCGCTCTGTCTGTGCGTCCCCGTGGTGTTGCCGTTACTGATCGCTACGTAACGACACGAGTGAAATTACAAGTGCGTGGCTCCGGCGCAGTCAAGCCGGGGTCTGCTATTGGGCCCCTTATTCACTCTGCGGAACCAAGCGAATGCATTAAGTGTTCATATCGCCAAAAATCGTGACACATGCCACAGGTGCCCCGAAGCTCCCGCCCCCACCCCTTGCCCACGCGTCACTCGGGGGCGTGGTTGCGATCCGGCCGAAGATGCGGTGCGGATCACATTCCGGTCACGAGTGACGGGATGAGGTTTGAGGTCGGCCGGAAGGGCCATACCCAGCGCCACATGCCCTGGTCGGGACTGCACAAACCTTTCTCCGCACGCAGTAACCGGATGAGGTGAATCTTTTCGACCATTGCGGACATTGGGTTGACAGTCCGGCCCCCGGCCCGTTCTCCTTGTACGCATGTCAGCGCCCGCAGCCGCCACCCGGACCCCCATTCGTGGGTTCCTGTGCGCTGCCCAGGTTCGCTGTCGCTGTTGCAGCTGTTGATGCGCCAGGAGCCCCGGCTCCTCCGAGCAACCGGCTATCCCCCCAGCGACCGCCAGCACGACTGACATCCGTCGAGGACTCCCCCGATGAACAGCACCCCCCGGACCAGCGCTCTGAACACCGGCGCCACGAAGACCGCCGCCGCGCAGACCGCCGCCCCCGCCGTGGTCGAGAGCGACCTCCAGATCGCCGGCGACATCCTCTCCGTACCGCACCTGCTCCAGCCCGCCCGCGAACACCCGGTCACCGTCGCCGAGTTCGTGGGCCTCGCCCGCTCCATCGCCGCGGACCGCGCCCAGTGGCAGCACCTGGTCCGGTACGACGCCACCACCCGCTGGTACCACCGCCTGCGCACCGGCCCCGGCTACGAGGTGTGGCTGCTCAGCTGGGTCCCCGGCCAGGGCAGCGGCCGGCACGACCACGGCCCCTCCGCCGGCGTCCTGACCGTGCTGGAGGGCGAGCTCACCGAGCACGGCCCGCGCGGCCCGCTCACCCTCGCCGCCGGCGCCCAGCGCGTCTTCGCCCCCGGGTACGCCCACGAGGTCGTCAACGACACCCTCGACGGCGCGGTCAGCCTGCACGTCTACTTCCCCGGCCTGACCGAGATGCCGATGCACGGCTGCTCCCCGGCCCGGCCCGAGACCCTCTCCGTCTGACCGGCCGCCTCCGGGCGGCGGGGGCCTGACAGACTGCGCTGCATGCGCATTGTTGTTCTGGCCGGCGGTATCGGCGGCGCCCGTTTCCTGCGCGGACTCAAGTCCGCCGTCCCCGAAGCGGACATCACGGTCATCGGCAACACCGGTGACGACATTCACCTGTTCGGGCTCAAGGTGTGCCCCGATCTGGACACGGTGATGTACACCCTCGGCGGTGGCATCAACGAGGACCAGGGCTGGGGCCGCACCGACGAGTCCTTCACCGTCAAGGAGGAACTCGCGGCGTACGGGGTCGGGCCCACCTGGTTCGGCCTCGGCGACCGCGACTTCGCGACCCACATCGTCCGTACCCAGATGCTCGGTGCGGGCTACCCGCTCAGCGCCGTCACCGAGGCCCTCTGCGACCGCTGGCAGCCCGGCGTACGGCTGCTGCCCATGTCCGACGACCGGGTCGAGACGCACGTCGCGCTGACCGATCCCGAGACCGGCGAGCGCAGGGTCGTCCACTTCCAGGAGTACTGGGTCCGCATGCGCGCCTCGGTCGACGCGGAGGCCGTGGTGCCGGTCGGCGCCGAGCAGGCCAAGCCCGCGCCCGGGGTGCTGGAGGCCATCGCCGCGGCCGACGTGATCCTCTTCCCGCCGTCCAACCCCGTCGTGTCGGTGGGCACCATCCTCGCCGTGCCCGGCATCCGGGAGGCCGTGGCCGCCGCCGGTGCGCCGGTCGTCGGCCTCTCCCCCATCGTCGGGGGCGCCCCCGTGCGCGGGATGGCGGACAAGGTGCTGGCCGCGGTCGGCGTCGAGTCCACCGCCGCCGCGGTCGCCCTGCACTACGGGACGGGGCTGCTGGACGGCTGGCTCGTCGACACCGCCGACGCGGACGCCGTGGCGGAGTTGGAGGCCGCCGGGATCAGCTGCCGCGCGGTGCCGCTGATGATGACCGACACCGCCGCCACGGCCGAGATGGCGCGGGCCGCGCTGGACCTGGCGGAGGCCTCCCGGTGACCGCCCCCTCGTACGAGGTGCGCGCCGTGCCCGGGATCCCGGAGGTGCGGCCCGGCGACGACCTCGCCCGGCTGATCGCCGCAGCGGCGCCCGGGCTGCAGGACGGCGACGTCCTGTTGGTCACCTCGAAGATCGTGTCCAAGGCGGAGGGCCGGATCGTCCGGGCCGGATCGCGCGAGGAGGCGATAGACGCCGAGACGGTACGGGTCGTCGCCCGCCGGGGCGCCCTGCGGATCGTCGAGGACCGGCGCGGACTGGTCATGGCGGCCGCCGGCGTGGACGCCTCGAACACCGAGCCCGGCACGGTGCTGCTGCTCCCCGAGAACCCGGACGCCTCGGCGGCCGCGATCCGGCAGGGGCTGCGGGAAGCACTCGCGGTGGACGTCGGCGTCATCGTGACGGACACCTTCGGCCGGCCCTGGCGCAGCGGGCTGACCGACGTGGCGATCGGCGCGGCCGGGGTGCGCGTACTGGACGACCTGCGGGGCGGCCGCGACGCGCACGGCAACCCGCTGAGCGCGACCGTCGTCGCCACGGCGGACGAACTCGCCGCGGCCGGTGACCTGGTCAAGGGCAAGGCGGCCGGGCTGCCGGTGGCCGTCGTACGCGGGCTGCCCCACCTGCTGGGCGAGGGCTCCTCGGCGGCCGACCTGGTCCGGGCGGCGGGCGAGGACCTGTTCCGGCTCGGCACCTCGGAGGCGGTACGGGAGGCCGTGACGCAGCGCCGTACGGTGCGGGCCTTCACGGACGCGCCGGTCGACCCGGGCGCGGTCCGCCGGGCGGTGGCGGCGGCGGTCACGGCCCCGGCGCCGCACCACACCACGCCGTGGCGGTTCGTGCTGCTGGAGTCGGCCGCGGCGCGGCTGGAACTGCTCGACGCGATGCGGGACGCGTGGGTCGAGGACCTGCGCCGGGACGGGAAGTCCGAGGAGTCCATCGCCAAGCGGGTGCGGCGCGGGGACGTGCTGCGGGGCGCCCCGTACCTGGTCGTGCCGTGCATGGTGACGGACGGGGCGCACGCCTACGGGCACGCGCGGCGGGACGCGGCCGAGCGCGAGATGTTCGTGGTCGCGATGGGCGCGGGCGTGCAGAACTTCCTGGTCGCGCTGGCCGGGGAGCAGCTGGGCTCGGCCTGGGTGTCCTCGACGATGTTCTGCCGGGACGTGGTGCGCAAGGTGCTGGCGCTGCCCGAGGGGTGGGACCCGATGGGGGCGGTGGCGGTGGGCCACCCGGCGGCGGCCCCGGCGGAGCGGCCGGCGCGGGAGGCGGAGGCGTTCATCGAGGTCCGCTGAACGGAGCCCCTAGAACTTGCCGATGTCCGTGCGGTACATGCGCGGGGCCCGGCGGGGCGGGGCGTGGCCGGCGAGGAGGATGAGGCGGGCGGCGCGGTGGCGTTGGCCCGCGTACGGGGCGAGGAGCTCCAGCATGACCGCGTCGTCGGCGTCCCGGTCCCCGGCGAGGGCGTAGCCGATGATGCCGGGCAGGTGGAGGTCGCCGGTGGTGACGGCGTCGGGGGCGCCGTTGCTGCGCTGGAGGGTCTCGGCGGAGGTCCAGGGGCCGATGCCGGGGACGGCCTCCAGACGGCGCGCGGCCGCGAGGGGTTCCATGGCCGCCGCCTCCTCCAGCCGGTTCGCGACGCGGGCGGCGCGCAGGATGGTGGCGGAGCGCTTCATGTCGACGCCGGCCTTGTGCCAGTCCCAGGAGGGGATCAGGGTCCAGGTCCGGGCGGAGGGCATCACGTACAGGTCCTGGCGCGGGCCGGGGGCGGGCTCGCCGTACTGGCGGACCAGACGGCGCCAGGCGCGGTAGGCCTCGTCGGCGGTGACCTTCTGCTCCAGCACGGTCGGGATGAGGGATTCCAGCACCAGACCGGTGCGGGTCAGGCGCAGGCCCGGGCGGCGGCGGTGGCTGGTGTGCACGAGGCGGTGGCGGGGGACGAAGGCGGCGGGGTCGTCGTCGGCGCCGAGCAGGGCGGGGAGGGTGTCGAGGGCCCAGGCCGCGCCGGGGCCCCAGGCCTCGGCGTGCACCTCGTGGGCGGCGGCGGACACGCGGAGGGTGGCGGGGCCGTCGGGGGTGCGGCTGGTCTTCCAGACGGAGCCGTCGGGGGTGGTGCGGAAGGTGGGGTCGGCGGGGCCGCGGCGGAGGGGGCCGAGGGTGAGGCCGAGGTCGACGGGGCCGGGCGGGGCCCAGGCCCGGCTCTGGGCGCCGGCTCCGGCGCGGCGGCCGGTGCCTGCGGGCACGCCGGTGCGGCCGCCGCGGGCTGCGGTGGGGGTGAGGGGTTCGAAGCGGCCGGCCACGGCCTGAGCCTATCCCGGGGCCGGACCCCCCGACCCCGGCCCGGGGCGGCACCCCGGCCGGGACGGGTGCGGCGCCGGGCCCCGACCCGGGACGGGTGCGGCGCCGGGACCCCGGCCGGGGCAGGCCCCGGGGGCCGGGTGCGGCGCCGGCGCGCGAGCGGCCCCGGCTGCGCCGGGCTTTCCGGCGCTCCGCCGGCGGAGCCGGGTCGTCAGCGGCCCTGGAGTTTGGCCGAGGTGGAGCGGGTGGAGGGGAGTTGGTCGTAGAGGAGGCGGCCCGGGCATTCGGTGGCGAAGCCGTCGCGGTGGCCCGAGATGACGTTCATCCGGACCTTGGTGCCCTTCTCGTACCGGTTGCCGCCGCCCGAGGTGAGGGTGGTCTTGGCGCGGGGGTCCGCGCCGAAGAGGCCGAGCTTCCACGCCGTGAGGCCGGCCACCGCCTTCACCGCCGCCGCCGGCGGGGCGGTGGAGGTGAAGGTGCCGATCACCGCGACGCCCATGCTGTTCGTGTTGAAGCCCATGGTGTGCGCGCCGAGCACCGGCTTGGCGACGCCGCCCGCCCGGCCCTCGTACACCGTGCCGCACTTGTCGACGGCGAAGTTGTAGCCGATGTCCCGCCACCCCTCGCTGAGCACGTGGTAGCGGTACAGGCTGCGCAGCACCGACGGGGCGTCCTTGCAGGCGTAGTTGTTGCCGGAGGCGGTGTGGTGGACGAAGGCCGCCTTCACGGTGCTCGTGTACACGAAGCCGGACTCGCGCAGGCTCTCGTCCGCGCCCCACCCCTTGCGGGTGACGATCCGGGGCCGCGGCCCGATGTAGGGGCGGGCGGCGGCGCTGAGGCTGCCGTCGCTCGCGGCGATCGCGTCGGCGGTGGAGTCGGCCTTGTTCAGCGCGGTGATCTCGTCGGCGCCGAGCGCGGCCAGCGGGACGTTCGCGGAAGAGGACTCCGCCATCTCCATGGTCATGCCGGGGGCCAGTTCCGCGTCGCCCTTGTCGTCGTCGCGGGGGGCCGCCGCGGCCCGGCCGGGGGTCCTGCCGGGGTTCTTGCCGTCCGCGGCCTCGGTACGGGTCTCGGTGCCGGGGTCGACCAGTTCGAGCCGCATGCCCGGGGGCAGCGGGGCGGGGGCCCGGGTGCCCGGTTCGGCCTGGACCCGGACCTCGACGCCGTCCGATTCGCCGACCCACAGCGGGGCGGTGCTGCCGCGGACGCGTCGGGTGCCGCGTTCGGCCGCGTCGGGATCGGCCGCGTGTTCGCCGTTGTGGGTGTCGACGTCCTGCCAGTCGGACCAGGCCGCCGTCCGGGTGGAGCGGGTACGGACCTGGACCCGGCCGAGGAGGCGGGTGTCGGCGTCGTCCCAGACGACGCCGACCAGCGAGAACCTCTTGACCGCGCGCGGGGTCAGGCCGCGGGTCTCGGGCAGGCCCGGGGCGGCGCTCATGCCGGGGACGCCGGGGGTGCGGTCCGCCGCCGGTCCCAGGGGGACCAGCGGCAGCGACTGGGTGGACCCGGCTGGGTTCACGGGGGCGGCCGCGCCTCGGGGCACGGCCGCCAGGGCCGGAGTGGTCAGCGCGAGCGGCATGGCCAGTGCGGCGGCCGTCGCGACGCCGATCGAGGAAGCAAGGAATCCACGCATGGAAAAGATGCTGGGCACGCGCTCCACGAACCGCCATCGGAGAACTGACGCCCCGTCCGCCGAAACCCGGATACCCCTCCCCTGTACGGGGTAGCCGCGGGCCGCCGGACGGCGGAGCGCGGCGCGTACGCTGTGCCGGGTGAACGCCACTGACCGCACCCCTGCCGACCTGCTGCGATCCGCGCTCGCCGCCGATCCGGGCCGCCCGCTCGTCACCTTCTACGACGACGCCACGGGCGAGCGCGTCGAATTGTCCGTCGCCACCTTCGCCAATTGGGTGGCCAAGACCGCCAACCTGCTCCAGGGCGACCTGGCCGCCGAGCCCGGGACCCGGCTCGCGCTGCTGCTGCCCGCGCACTGGCAGAGCGCGGTGTGGCTGCTCGCCTGCGCCTCCGTCGGGGTCGTCGCCGAGGTGGGCGGGGACCCGGCCGCGGCCGATGTGGTGGTGAGCGGGCCGGACGATCTGGCGCGGGCCGCCGCGTGTACCGGGGAGCGGGTGGCGCTCGCGCTGCGGCCGCTGGGCGGGCGCTTCCCGCAGCCGCCGGCCGGGTTCGCGGACTACGCGGTGGAGGTGCCGGGCCAGGGCGACCGGTTCGCGCCCTTCCAGCCGGTCGACGCGGACGCCCCCGGGCTGGTGGTCGGCGGCGAGGAGCTCTCGTACGCCCAGGTCGTCGCGCGCGCCCGCGAGGACGCGGCGCGGCGGGGCCTGGGCGAGGGCTCGCGGGTGCTGTCCGGGCTGGGCTACGACACCTGGGAAGGGCTCTCGGCGGGACTGTTCGCCGCGCTCGCCTCGGGCGGCTCGGTGGTGCTGTGCCGGAACCTGGACCGGCTGCCGGAGACCGGGCTGGCGCAGCGGGTGGAGAGCGAGCGGGTCACGCACACCGCCTGACCGCCCCGGCGGCCCCGTACCGCCCCCGCTTCCGCCATTTGTCACCCGCACGGCCCTTTACAAGGCCCCGCCCCCGGGCCGTCCCGGCCGCCCGGGGGCAGGATCGGCACAGGCCGCACCGACCCGTGCGGCCGGCCGGTACGGGTGAGGGGACGGTGCACGAGTGCGGGCCAGCACGGGTATACCAGGCGGTACCGGAGCGGCCGGAGGCCTTCCCGGGCCTCCGCGCGGCCGCCGGCGCCGGCTGCTGCGCTGGGTGGCGCTCGGGCTGGCCCTGCTGGTGCTCGCAGGGGCCGCCGCGGGCTGGTGGCTGTACCGGAAGCTGGAGGGCAACATCCGGGAGGACACCTCCGCCGCCGCCGAACTGGAGCGGTACGGGCGCGAGCGTCCGGCGCACCTCGCCGACGGCGCCCAGAACATCCTGATCATCGGATCGGACACCCGTTCGGGCAAGGACAACGCCGCCTACGGTCAGGACCAGGGCACGCAGCGCTCGGACACCGCGATCCTGCTGCACCTGCCGGCGGACCGGAAGAGCGCGACGGCCGTGTCGATACCGCGCGACCTGGTGACGGACATCCCGGGCTGCCTGACGGCGGACGGGAGCCGCACCGAGGAGCAACGGGCGCAGTTCAACTGGGCCTACCAGTGGGGCGGGGCCGCCTGCACGATCCGTACGGTGGAGAAGCTCTCCGGGATCAGGATCGACCACCACATGGTGCTGGACTTCGGCGGCTTCAAGAAGATGGTCGACGCGGTGGGCGGGGTCGAGATCTGCCTCAAGCAGCCGATGGACGACCCCGAGGCGAAGCTGCGGCTGCCGGCCGGCCGGCAGCTGCTGCACGGCGAGCAGGCGCTCGGTTTCGTACGTGCCCGTTACAGCCTGGGCGACGGCAGCGACACCGAACGGATGCAGCGCCAGCAGCAGTTCCTCGCCGCCCTGGTGCAGAAGGTACAGAGCAACGGGGTGCTGCTGAACCCGGGGCGGCTCTACCCGCTGCTGGACGCGGCGACGTCCTCGGTGACCACCGACCCGGCGCTGGCCTCGCTGCGCGGGCTGTACGAACTCGTGCGCGGGGTGCGGAACGTACCGACGGACCAGGTCCGGTTCCTCACGGTGCCGCGCCGGCCGTACGCCGCCGACCCGAACCGGGATGAACTGGTCGAACCGGACGCGACCCGGCTCTTCCTCCAACTGCGCGCCGATCAGCCGCTGACCGTCACCCCGCCCTCACCCACGGCCCAGCAGCCCCCGGCGGGGTCGTCCCCGACGGACGGGCCGCGGAGCGGCTTTCCGTGGCTCAGGGGAACCGGCGCGCCCCCCTCACCCGTCCCCACTTTCACCGGCACAACGGCGGACACCGCGGACTGCCGGTAAAGCAATCCAAAAAGCCCACGGTCCAACCGGGTCGGTTGGGCGTTTTGGCCTGTTATGCGGAGGGCGGGTTTTACCACCGCCATGGTTTGAGGTCGACATGGCCGGATAAGGTGAGCGATCCGGTGCCCAGGCCGCTAAGGACGCCGGGTACCAGCAGCCGGACGTTGACCGTGCGCCTTGGGGGAGGCGCGTCGCGAGGCACCGACGGAGGATTCGAGCAACCGTGGATGCGCAAAGCCGTGGGCGGGCGGACGAAATCGACCCCGCTGACCAGTGGGTTCTCAACCCCCGCACCGGCAACTACGAACTGCGACTGGGCAATTCCGCTGAGCAGCGGCCGTCCGTCGCCGCCCCCCGCAGAGCGCGCACTTCGCGTACCGCTCCCCCCACCACATCCCCCGCGGCCCCGGCGGTGCCGGGGCCGCGGCGTGGCGACGCGCCGCCCGGCGGCGGCGGGCGGCGGCCCGGGCGGTCCCGTAAGGGCGGCGGCGGGAAGCGGCCGTTCCGGGGCCGCAAGGCGCTGGTCATCGGCGGCGGGACCCTCGCGTTCGTGCTCGTCGCCGGCTCGTTGGGCGCGTACCTGTACTACGAGCACCTCAACAGCAACCTGAACGTCATCGACACCGGTTCCGCGGGCACGGGCGGCTTCAAGAAGGACCAGCCCATCAACATCCTGGTCATCGGCACCGACAAGCGCAGTGGCGAGGGCAACGAGGGCTACGGGGACGCGGGCAGCGTCGGCCACGCGGACACCACGATCCTGTTCCACGTCTCCAAGGACCGCAGCAACGCGACGGCGCTGTCCATCCCGCGCGACCTGATCACCACCATCCCGGTGTGCCCGACGAAGCAGCCCGACGGCTCCGTCAAGAACGTTCCCGGCCAGCACGCGGCCCGCTTCAACGAGAGCCTGGGCCAGGAAGGCCGCGACCCGGGCTGCACGATGCGCACGGTCCAGCAGATCACCGGCATCCAGGTCGACCACTTCATGATGGTCGACTTCAACGCGGTGAAGAACCTGAGCACGGCCGTCGGCGGGGTGCCGGTCTGCGTGGAGAAGGCCGTCCACGACAAGGACTCCAAACTCGACCTGCCGGCGGGCGAGAGCCGGCTGCAGGGCGAGCAGGCGCTGGCCTTCGTACGCACCCGGCACGCCTTCGGCAACGCGAGCGACCTGGACCGCATCAAGACGCAGCAGCAGTTCCTCGGCTCGATGCTGCGCGAGATGAAGTCCAAGGAGACGCTCACCAGTCCGAAGAAGTTCCTCTCCCTCGCCGAGGCGGCGACCAAGTCGCTCAGCGTGGACCAGGGAATAGGGTCCATCGGGCAGCTCACCGCGCTCGCGGGCGAGTTGAAGGGCATCAACCTCAAGAACATCACCTTCACGACGCTGCCGGTGCTCGACAACCCGAACGACCCCGAGGGCAAGCACATCACCGTCGTGCTGAACCCCTCGCAGGCCGACCCGCTGCTGCGGATGATCCGGGGCGACGTCTCGCTCACGGAGGTCGAGCAGAAGGAACAGGCGGCGAAGCAGGACGCCAAGAACAAGGAGGACGCGCAGCTCCAGGGCAACCGCGCGCCCGCGGGGGACGTACGGGTGAACGTCCTCAACGGCGGAGGACCCCCCGGGTCGGCCTCCACCACCTTGACCTGGCTGCAGAACACCAAGGGCGTGGGCAAGGCCAGCAACCTCGGGAACGCCCCCGTGAAGATCGACACCACGCAGCTGGAGTACGCGCCCAACCAGGCCGACCAGGCCCGGGCGCTGGCGGACATGATGGGGCTCGCCGGTTCGGCCCTCAAGGCGGGCCCGGCGGACGCCGCGCCCAGGACCCCGATGACACTGACGCTCGGCGCCGACTTCAAGGAACCGGGGGTCCCGATCTCGGGTCCCGCACCGCAGCAGGCGCCCGAAGGGGTGCAGCGGGTAGAGGCCGACAAGGCGATCTGCGCCAAGTGAGGGCGCCCGGGGCGCCCGGGGGGCGGCGCCCGGCCGCCCCGCTCGTCGACCGACCGGCGAATGACGGCCGGTAGCCGGTAGGACCGGCACCATACCGACCATTGTGATCTTGAGGGGGGACGCGTGAGGCACAGCAGCGTGCGTGGAGAGGGGGCGCCCGACCAGGCCACCGGCGACGGCATACCCGGTGGCGGTCGGGGCGCGACCGGCGTCGTGCCCCCACCGCGGTCGGGCTCCGCGGGGGCCCGGCCCCCCGGCGGCGGCGGACGGCCCGTCCGCAGGCGCCGCCGGCGCGCGCTGTTCTGGGTGGCCTCGGTCCTGGCGTTCCTGATCCTCGCGACGTCGGCGGCCGGGTACCTGTACTACCGGCACCTCGACGGCAACATCCGCAGCGGCCAGCGGCTGAGCGGTGACAGCGGTGTGGCCAAGTCCGAGGCGAACGCCAAGGGCCAGCGTCCGCTGAACATCCTGCTGATCGGCTCGGACAGCCGGAACAAGCCGGAGAACGTGGAACTCGGCGGCAGCCGGGACAGCATCGGGGCGCCCCCACTCGCCGACGTGCAGATGCTCCTGCACGTCTCGGCCGACCGGCGGAACGCCTCGGTGGTCAGCATCCCGCGCGACACCCGGGTGGACATACCCGAGTGCACGGACCCGAAGTCCGGCGAGAAGTTCAAGAAGACCAACGCGATGATCAACGAGTCCCTCGGCCGCGGGGGCCCCGGCTGCACCCTGGCCACCTGGGAGAAGCTGACCAACATCTACATCGACCACTGGATGATGATCGACTTCGCCGGGGTCGTGCAGATGGCGGACGCGATCGGCGGCGTCGACGTCTGCGTGAAGGACAACGTCTGGGACCGCCCCCTGCCCACCTCCAGCGGCGGCTCCGGCCTCAAGCTCAAGGCGGGCGTCACCAAGGTCAAGGGCGAGCAGGCGCTCCAGTGGCTGCGCACCCGGCACGCGTTCAGCAGCGACCTGGGCCGGGCGCAGGCCCAGCACATGTACATGAACTCGATGATGCGGGAGCTGAAGAGCCAGAACGCCTTCACCGACGTCGGCCGGATCACGGCCCTGGCGGAGGCGGGCACGAAGGCGCTGGAGGTGTCCGAGGAGATCGGCTCGGTCAAGAAGCTGTACAACCTGACGATGCAGCTCAAGGACGTACCGGTGAACCGCATCACGATGACGACGATGCCGACGTTCCAGGACCCCCGGGACCGGGACCGGCTGGTCGTGAACCCGGTCGACGCCGACAAGCTGTGGACGATGGTCCGTAAGGACGTGGCGTTCGACAAGAACGGCGATGCCCAGGCCTCCCCGAGCCCGCAGCCGAGCCAGCCGGCCGCCCAGCCCACCCCGGCCGCGCCGGGCGGGGACGCGTCGCAGCAGCCGGTCACCACCCCCGACAAGATCACCGTGCACGTGGTCAACGGCACGGCCGCCGGGATGCCGCTCGCGCCGCAGCGGGCCTCGGTGGTCGCGGGGGCGCTGGTCGGCAAGGGCTTCACCGGGGCGAAGGCGGACAGCGCGCTGATCCCGGAGAAGACCACCGTGGTCCGCTATCCGGGCACGGACCTGGCCGACGAGGCGCAGAGCGTCGCGGCGGCGCTCGGCATCCCGGCGAGTGCGGTGCAGCAGTCGGCCGACGTCTCCCGGATCACCCTGATCGTGGGCGCCGACTGGCGCGAGGGGACCGCGTACCCGCTGCAGGCTCCCCCGGCGGCCGGGTCGGTCCCGGACACGGCCGAGGCGATCAACGGCGCGGACGCGGGACAGTGCATGGACGTGTACAAGCCCTACCGGTGGTGAGCTGAGCCCCGAACGCGAAGGGGTGGCCCCGGTCCGCTGCGGACCGGGGCCACCCCTTCGCGTTCGGGCCGTTCGGCGGCTCAGACCCCCGACGGGGTGTCGCTCCGCACCGAGGGGCGGCGGCTGGCGATGACCTTGGCCGCCAGCGCGCGGGGGCTGGTCAGGAAGCCGAAGCCCCAGCACATGTGCATGGTCGCCAGGGCCACCGGGATCTGCGCCCGGGCCTTGAGGGAGAGCCCCTTGCCGGCCGGGACGGAGCCCGCGGTGATGGCCGCGAGGTAGCCGGCCGGGACGGCGAAGGCCCAGGGGGTCAGCACGGCGCCCGCCACCAGCCCGGCCGCGATGGCGCAGACGGCGGTCGGCGGGGCCAGGTAGCGCAGGTTGATCGAGCCCGAGTGGTAGCGCGCCACCACGTGGCGCCAGCGCCCGTAGTCCTTGTACTGCTTGGCGAGCGCCCGTACGGAGGGCCGCGGGCGGTACTGGACCTTCAGCTCGGGCGAGAACCAGATGAGCCCGCCGGCCTCGCGGATGCGGAAGTTCAGCTCCCAGTCCTGGGCGCGGATGAACTCCTCGTTGTAGCCGCCCTGCTGCTCCAGCGCTTCGCGGCGGAAGACGCCCAGGTAGACGGTCTCGGCCGGGCCGGCCTCGCCGCCGGTGTGGAAGGCCGCGTTGCCGACGCCGATCCTCGACGTCATCGCGGCGGCGACGGCGTCCTCCCAGGCGTTCTCGCCCTCGGCGTGCATGATGCCGCCGACGTTCTGCGCGCCGGTCTCCTCCAGGAGCCGGACGGCGGTGGCGATGTAGTTCGGGGAGAGCATGCCGTGGCCGTCGACGCGTACCACGATCGGGTGACGCGAGGCCTTGATGGCTGCGTTGAGGGCGGCCGGGGTGCGGCCGGTGGGGTTCGGGACGGTGTGGACGCGGGCTCGTTCGTTGGACGCGGTTTCGCGCACGAGCTCGGCGGCGATCTCGTCGGTGCGGTCCGTGGACGGCCCGAGTGCGATCACCACCTCCATCTCGCCTGCGTACTCCTGGCCGAGGATGTGCCGGACGGAGTCACGCAGGTGGCGCTCCTCGTTGAGTACCGGCATGATCACCGAGACTGCGGGCTGCTGGGCGGGCATGTGGTCCTTCACGGTCGGGTATCGGTGTCACGTTACCGCGTACGGGGGAACCGGGTGCGCGGCGGACGAGCGGTACGGACGGACGCCGGTCGTATGGGCCTACTGTTCTGACGATCAGCAAATCCCTCATGGCCGACATACCTGCCGACATCGGCGCATTCGTCCCTGCTGTTCCCCGCGGAGGTGTCCCCCGTGCCCCAGCCGCACCGTCCCACCCGTCCCGCCAGGCCACGGCCGCCCCGGCGCGCGCCGCACGGCGGTGGTGGCGGCGGCCCGGTCCGGCGCCCCGGGGTCAGGCCCCGCTGGGGGGTGCGGCTCGCGGGCGGCCTGGCGCTGGTGGTGCTCGCCTCCGGAGCCGTCGGGCACGCCGTGATGACCGGGCTGGACACCGGGATCGACCGGGTGGACCCGTTCAAGGACATGAAGAACCGCCCGCAGGCCGGGCACGGGATGAACTTCCTGCTCGTCGGCACGGACGGGCGCGACAAGATCACCCCGGAGGAGAAGCGGGAGTACCGCCTCGGCGGGGCGCCCTGCCACTGCACGGACACGATCATGCTGGTGCACCTGTCCGCCGACCGGGACCGGGCGAGCGTGATCAGCCTGCCCCGGGACAGCTACGCGGAGGTCCCCGCCCACCAGGACCAGAACACCGGCGAAGCGCACCAGCCGCACCCGATCAAACTGAACGCCGCGTACTCGGAAGGCGGCCCCGGCCTGACCGTGCGGACCGTGGAGAACATGACCCGGGTGAAGATCGACCACTACCTGGAGGTGGACTTCACCAGCTTCATGAAGACCGTCGACGCGGTGGGCGGCGTGGAGATCTGCACCGCCAAGACGATGCGCGACAGCTACACCGGCCTGGAGCTGCTGCCCGGCACCCACCGCCTCACGGGCGGCCAGGCCCTGCAGTACGTGCGCTCGCGCCATGTCGACGGGGCCGCGGACCTCGGCCGGATGCAGCGCCAGCAGCGGTTCGTCGCCGCTCTGATCAAGCAGGCCACCGGCAGCGGGGTGCTGCTGAACCCGGTGAAGTTCAAGCAGCTCAGCTCGACGCTGCTGGGCTCGGTGCGGGCCGACCGGGACTTCGGTTCGGAGCAGATGCTGGCGCTGGGCCAGGCGATGCGCGGCTTCACCCCGTCCTCCTCGGAGTTCGCCTCGGTGCCGGTCGGCGACACCTCGTACGAGGTCAAGGGGATCGGCTCGACCGTGAAGTGGGACGAGCCGAAGGCGGCCAAGCTCTTCGAGGCGCTCCGCGAGGACCGGCCCCTGGCCGGCGCCCCGACCGGGCAGCACCCCCCGGCCGACCGGCCCGGCAGTCGTCCCCCGGCGGCCGTCCCGGTCGACGTCCCGCCCGACCAGATCCGGGTCCAGGTGGAGAACGGCACCCGGATCGAGGGGCTCGGCGGCCGGGTGGACGCCGCGCTGCGCGCCACCGGCTTCGACACCACCGGCCGCCCGGGCGGCGCGGCCCGCCGGGACGTCAAGCGCACGGTGATCACCTACGACCCCCGCTGGGACCGCTCGGCGCGCACGGTGGCCACGGCCCTGCCGGGCAGCGAGCTGCGCGCCGTCCCGGGCCAGGGCCGCACGGTCCTGGTGACGGCGGGCACGGACTACAAGAAGGTCCTGCCGGTCCGCGAGGACGACCCCTACGAGGGCCCCTTCGCGGCGGCCACGGGAGACCAGGTGAACTGCGGCAAGTAGCGGCGCACTCCGGTCCTACTTCGTCCGCTCCAGCAGGGACACCTGGAGGCCCTTGACGTTGGTCTTGCGCAGCACCTTGTAGTGGCTCGCCAGCGCCTTCGCCTGCTGCTCGGGGAGCTTGTGGTACGGGTCGTCCGTCCCGCTCAAGGTGACGACCCAGATCCGGCGGGTGGTGTCGAGGCACGCGACGGGCTGCGGGCACTCCTGCGGGAACAGGTCGTCGCGCTGCACCGCGGTGCGCTCCGAGAACACGTCACGGAGCTTGACGCGGTCGGGAAGGAAGTACTCCACCTGCAAGTCGATCATGTACACGCTTTCGGCACCCCGGAGGGGCACGAAACCGTCCCCCGGCCGGTAGCCCGCGGCGATGGTGTGCGCGGCCGCCTCGCCGTCGATGCGCGCCTTCACGAACTCCGTGCGGAGCTGGCGCTGGTCCGGGAGACCGAGGAGCAGGATGGCGGCCAGCCCGGCCGCGCCCACCGCCTTCGGCTTGACCGCGGCCAGCCCGGCGGCGGCCAGCACCACCCAGGCGGGGACGGTGAACAGCAGGTAGCGGTCCACGAAGTACGAGGTGCTGCCCTGCGAGACGAGGAAGTCGGCCGCGATGGGGACCGCTCCGATCAGGCCGAGCTCCAGCGCGGGTCGCCGGCCCCGGGTCCAGGCGAGCGGGAGCAGCGCCGCCGCCGCGACCGCGAGAGCGATCAGCGGGCTGCCGTAGAGGGCATTCCAGACGGGGGCGAGGCTCCGCAGGTGCGGGGTCTTGATCCAGCCGATCTGCCGGTCGGCCTGGCGCTGCCCCAGCAGCACCAGCGGGATCATGGGCAGCAGCGCGACCGCGGTCGTCAGGCCGTAGGCACCGATGGTGCGGCCGCCGGGCCGGCGCAGCACCACGATCAGCGCGTGCGGTAGCAGGCAGAGCAGCGACACCATGTGGAACAGGCCGGCCAGTGCCACCGCGAGGGCGTACGGGGCCCAGCGCCGCAGCGTCGGACGGTCGAGCGCCCGCATCAGCAGCCAGGTGGCGGCGGTGACCGCCAGCAGGGCGAACGCGTACGACCGCGCCTCCTGCCCGTACCGGGAGACCGACGGGAGCAGGGCGAAGAGCAGGCCGGCGAAGACGGCGGTACGCCGGTCGAAGAGCCGGCGGCCCGTCAGTACGACGAACGCCGCCGCCGCGGCCATGGCGAGCGCCGACGGCATGCGCAGCATCGTCTCGGAGTCGCCGAACGCGGCTGTCCAGAAATGGAGGAGCAGGTAGTAGAGGCCGGAGACCGCGTCCACGTTGCCGAGCGTCCGGATCAGCTCACCGGTACTGCGCGAAGCGGCGCTCCAACTGGCCAACTCGTCGCGCCAGGGCTGTACTCCACCGCTGCCGTGCACGGTGACGGCGAGGGTCAGCAGGGCCGCCCACAACCAGTCGAAGCGCGCCGCCGCCGAGGTCCGCGGGCCGCTCCTCGCCATGCGCGTCACGCGGCGGGCCGGCCCGGCCTCCGGCGTGGCAACCGTGCTCCTGCTCGTCATCTGCTCATACCTTCGGGACCATCGGGATGGCTGCGGTGCGCCGGCGCATAGGAGTCCGGACCGGTCTCGATGTGCCAGGGTAGATCAGTCCCCGCTCACGACGTCAGTCGTCGAGCCCGTCCGCCGACCGGCGCTCGCGGAGCTCCATGATGGCCTGGCGGCGGGCGAGGCGGTGGGTGCGGCGGATCTGGGCCTCCTGGAAGCGCCGCTCGTCCTGCTCCGTCTCCGGGAGGACGGGCGGCACGACGCGCGGCTTGCCCTCGCCGTCGACCGCCGCGAAGACGAGGTAGGCGCTGCCGACCTGGGTGGCGGGGGTGGATTCGTTCCAGCGTTCGGCCAGCACCCGTACGCCGATCTCCATGGAGGTACGGCCGGTCCAGTTGCACTGGGCCTTGACGTGGACGAGGTCGCCGACGCGGACCGGGGCGAGGAAGACCATCTCGTCCATGGACGCGGTGACCGCGGGACCGCCCGAGTGGCGCCCGGCCACGGCGCCGGCCGCGTCGTCCACCAGCTTCATGATCACCCCGCCGTGGACCGTTCCCAGGAGGTTCGTGTCGTTGGCGGTCATGATGTGGCTGAGGGTGGTGCGGGAAGCCGAGGTCGGCTTGCCCGCGGGGTCGCCCGCTATCTCTGTCATACGGACACCTTAGAGCGGTCCCGGAAGCATCAGCTCTGCAACAGCACCGGTACGAAGTGCCCACCGGGCTGTCGGGGGGCTCGGCCGGGAAGGCATCCTTGGGCACATGAATGACTGGCCCGAGCCCGAGGGTCCGCAGCGGATGCGGCACATCCAGCGGCAGCAGCAGCCGCCCGTCCGGCAGCCCGGCCCGCCGCGGCCGCCCGTCGACCCCCCGGTGCGGCAGCCCACGTACGGTGTGCCGCCGCAGCAGACGCAGAGCCCCGGCGGCTACGACAGCGGCTACAACACCGGACAGGTCTACGGCACGCCCGCCGGCGGCGGCGCCGGGCGTCCGCCGGGCGGCCCGCGCCGCCCGGGACAGGGCGGCGGCGACGGCCCCGTACCCGTCCGCGTCGTCGTCGACTGGCGCAAGCGGATCAAGATCGGCGCGATCGTCCTCGTCTCCGCCCTGGTGGTCACCACGGTCGGCACCTACTTCTGGGCCGACTCCAAGGTGCGCCGCGAGGTGGACCTCGCCAAGGTCATCGAGCGCCCGAAGGAGGGCGCCTGCACCACGTACCTCATCGTGGGCTCCGACAGCCGCGAGGGCATGTCCGACGAGGAGAAGAAGAAGCTCCACACCGGCTCCGCCGAGGGCAAGCGCACCGACTCGATGATGATCCTCGCGAAGTGCTCCAGCGGGAACACGATGGTCTCGCTGCCGCGCGACTCGGACGTGGAGATCCCGTCCTTCGTCGGATCGCAGTCCGGGAAGAAGTTCCCCGCCCAGGGCCGCCGGGTCAAGCTCAACGCGGCGTACGCGGAGGACGGCCCGGAGCTGCTGGTGCGCACGATCGAGTTCAACACCGGCCTGCGCATCGACCACTACGCGGAGATCGGCTTCGCCGGCTTCGCGAACATCGTGGACGCGCTGGGCGGCGTGGAACTGAACATCGAGAAGGGGTTCAAGGACGAGAAGTCCGGAGCCGACTTCAAGGCCGGCCGGCAGACCCTGAACGGCAGCCAGTCCCTGGCGTTCGTCCGTACCCGCTACGCCTTCGCCGAGTCGGACCTGCAACGGACCAAGAACCAGCAGAAGTTCCTGTCGGCCCTGGCCAGTCAGGCGGCGACCCCGGCCACGATCCTCAACCCCTTCGCCCTGTACCCGGTGATGGGCGCGGGCCTGGACACGGTCATCGTGGACAAGGACATGGGCCTGTGGGACATGGGTCAGATGTTCTTCGCCA
This sequence comes from Streptomyces sp. NPDC026522, assembly GCF_055567555.1. Lineage (NCBI taxonomy): Bacteria > Bacillati > Actinomycetota > Actinomycetes > Kitasatosporales > Streptomycetaceae > Streptomyces > Streptomyces sp. NPDC026522. The sequence continues at coordinate 290,921 of NZ_JBVHQF010000010.1, read as the reverse complement.
TGAAGGGCGTCAACGGCGGTGACGGCGTGTCGATGAACATGCCCATCTCCGGTGAGCGCGGCGGCAACCTGATCTGGGACAAGGCCAAGGTGCAGCAGCTGGTGAAGCAGATCCAGAACGACGAGAAGGTCACCGTGCAGAGCCGCTGACCGGGCGGCCCCGACGGCGTGCGGGGCGGCGCGCAGGAACGGCGTGCGCCGGGGGTACGGGGACGGTCCGATAGGTTGCCGTACAACTGTTGCGGCTCACGCGCCGGGGGGAAGTCCGGGAGTCCGTGCTGTCGCTGCGGCACGGAACCGGACGGGCGTCCTTCATGGCTCTGGAGCGTCCATGTCCCTGCACCCGTCCCCGCGCGCCTTCCGCCGGCCGCAGCCAGACGGTGACCACCTCGCGAAGCCCATCATCCCCGGCCAGACGGCGGTCGGACCGGTGTCCGGGGCGCGGCTGCGCGTCCTGGACGGGCTGCGCGTCGTCGCGGCGGCGGCCGTGCTCTTCCACCACTACACCCGCCAGGAGATCTGGGGGCACGACGCCTTCGGCTGGCTGACCACGGGCGGCCGGTACAGCTGGCTCGGCGTCGAACTGTTCTTCATGATCAGCGGCTTCGTCATCTGCATGTCGGCGTGGGGCCGGCCGCTGGGCGGCTACCTGCGCAGCCGGGTGGTCCGGCTCGGACCGGCCTACTGGTTCTGCGTGCTGGTCACGACGGCCGTCCTGCTCGTCGACGGCAAGCCGTTCGGCGGCGCCGGGCCCGGGCTGAGCCAGGTCCTGACCAACCTGACGATGTTCCAGACCCCGCTGGGGAGCGGCCAACTGGACATGTCCTACTGGACGCTCTGGTCCGAGGTCAGGTTCTACCTGCTCTTCGCCGTGGTCACCTGGACAGGACTGACCTACCGCAAAGTGCTGAACTTCTGCTGGATCTGGACCGTCGCCTCCCTGTTGGCGCCGACGTCCGGACTGCCGCTCCTCGACACCCTGGCCAACCCGGTCTACTCGCCGCTGTTCGTCTCCGGGATCTGCTTCTTCCTGATCCGCCGCGAGGGCTCGCGCGCCGGCGAGCCGTGGGCGCTGCTGGGCCTGTCGTGGCTGCTGATGCAGCGCTGGCTCAACGACATCGTCGCCTGGAACACCGTCAAGGGGGACCGGCTGTCCTGGGAGGCCTGCCTGGCCGTGGTGAGCGTCTGCTACCTCGTCATGGCGGCCGTGGCCCTGCGGTGGCTCGACCGGATCGACTGGCGCTGGCTGTCGGTGGGCGGCGCGATGTCGTACCCGCTGTACCTGCTGCACCAGCAGATCGGGATCACCCTGCTGCGGCAGTGGCACCGCGACGTCGAACCGTGGACGCTGCTGCTGTCGGCGGTCGCGGTGATACTGCTGGCCTCGTGGCTGATCCAGCGCTACGTGGAACGCCCGTCCGCCCGGCTGCTGAAGCAGTGGCTGGAGAGCCGGCCGGCGCGCGCCTGAACGCCGGACGCACGAAAGGGGCACCCCGTCGCGGGGTGCCCCTCGTCATGGACGCGGGCGCCTATGAGCGGGCCACGCCGAGCATGCCGGTCACCGGTCCGAGGAGAAGCGGACGGACGCGGACGGCAGTTGGGCCTCGCACCACACCCGCGCCCCTGCGCGAAGTTCGTTGTCAGCCCCTACGACGGCGCCGTCTCCGACGACCGCGCCGTCCAGGACCGTGCGCGTACCCACCGAAGCGCGGGCGCCGATCAGACTGGCGTTCACGATGGTGTCGGCACCGATGATCGCCCCGTCCAGGACGATGGAGCCCTGGACGACCGCCCCCGCCTCGATCCGGGCGCCGGCCCCGACCACGGTACCGCCCGACAGCTTGGCACCCTCCGCCACCTCGGCACCCGGGAGTACGAGGGCCTCACCGCGCGGTCCGGGGACCGCCGGGGAGGAGACGATTCCACGGACGAGGTCGGCGGAGGCCTGGACGAAGGACTCGGGCTTACCGAGGTCCAGCCAGTAGGTGTCCTCGGTGACACCGTGCAACTTGGCACCGGAAGCGAGTAGACCGGGGAAGGTCTCCCGCTCGACGGATACCGGCCGACCGGCCGGAATGGCGTCGATGACACTGCGGCGGAAGACGTAGCATCCGGCGTTGATCTGGTCCGTGACGATGTCCTCGGCGGTCTGCGGCTTCTCGATGAAGGCCAGCACCCGCCCCTCGGGGTCGGTCGGGACCAGGCCGAAGGCACGCGGGTCCTGGACCCGCACCAGGTGCAGGGAGACGTCCGCCCCGGCCGCCTGGTGGGACTCGACCAAACCGGCGATGTCCAGACCGGTGAGGATGTCGCCGTTGAAGACGAGGACCGGGGCGTCCGGGCCGCCCGTCAGCCGCTGGGCGGCGTTGCGGATGGCGCCGCCGGTACCGAGGGGTTCGTCCTCCACCACGTACTCAAGGGTGAGGCCGAAGGCCGATCCGTCGCCGAAGTAGGGCTCGAAGACCTCGGCCAGGTAGCAGGTCGCCATCACGATGTGGGTGACACCGGCGGCAGCGGCCCTCGCTATCTGGTGGGCGAGGAACGGAACACCCGCGGCCGGAACCATCGGCTTGGGGGTGTTCACGGTCACGGGACGCAGCCGCGTCCCCTGCCCGCCAACCAGCAGGATCGCTTCCGCCATTGCTTTCTCCCCTGCCGGTTCGGGCATACGAAGGTCCAAATTTAGCCCATGCCGAGACGCACGAAGGCCGGAGGCGGCTGACTTCACCTCCTCCGGCCCGATGTGGGTATTACGGCAGGTTGCGCGCCATCACGATGCGCTGGACCTGGTTCGTGCCTTCATAGATCTGGGTGATCTTGGCATCGCGCATCATGCGCTCGACCGGGTAGTCGCGGGTGTAGCCGTAGCCGCCGAGGAGTTGGACGGCGTCCGTGGTGACCTCCATGGCCACGTCGGAGGCGAAGCACTTGGCGGCGGCGCCGAAGAACGTCAGGTCGGCATCGACGCGTTCGGACTTGGCGGCCGCCGAGTACGTGAGCTGGCGGGCGGCTTCGATCTTCATGGCCATGTCCGCGAGCATGAACTGCACGCCCTGGAAGTCGCCGATCGGCTTGCCGAACTGCTTGCGCTCCTGGACGTACCCCTTCGCGTAGTCCAGGGCGCCCTGGGCGATGCCGAGGGCCTGGGCCGCGATGGTGATGCGGGTGTGGTCCAGGGTCTTCATGGCGGTGGCGAAGCCGGTGCCCTCGGCGCCGATCATGCGGTCCGCGGGGATGCGGACGTTGTCGAGGTAGACCTCGCGGGTCGGGGAGCCCTTGATGCCGAGCTTCTTCTCGGGGGCGCCGAAGGAGACGCCCTCGTCGCCCTTCTCCACGACGAAGGCGCTGATGCCCTTGGAGCGCTTCTCCGGGTCGGTGACCGCCATGACGGTGTAGTACTCGGAGACGCCCGCGTTGGTGATCCAGCGCTTGACTCCGTTGAGCACCCAGAAGTCGCCGTCGCGCACCGCGCGGGTCTTCATGCCGGCCGCGTCGGAGCCCGCGTCGGGCTCGGAGAGGGCGTACGAGAACATCGCGTCGCCCTTGGCCAGCGGGCCGAGGTACTTGGCCTTCAGCTCCTCCGAGCCGGAGAGGATCACCGGGAGCGAGCCGAGCTTGTTCACGGCCGGGATCAGCGACGAGGAGGCGCAGACGCGGGCCACTTCCTCGATCACGATCACCGTGGCGAGCGCGTCGGCGCCGGCGCCGCCGTAGGTCTCGGGCACGTGGACGGCGTGCAGGTCGTTGGCGACCAGCGCGTCGAGGGCCTCCTGCGGGAAGCGGGACTCCTCGTCGACCGCCGCGGCGAACGGCAGGATCTTCGCCTCGGCGAGCGAGCGGACGGACTCGCGGAGCATGTCGTGCTCCTCGGCCGGGCGGTACAGGTCGAAGTCGGCAGAACCCGCCAAGATCTCTCACTCCCCAGGTGTGATGCGTGGTGCGCGCCGCGGGTGCCGGCGCACGATCCGTGATGCTAACTACCGTTAAGTAACCCGAAGCTTAGTCTCCGGCGTCAGGGCAGCGATATGTACGGCGTACGTGAGCTGCGTGACAGCGGGGGCGCCCGGTGGGTTCACGGGGAGCGTCCCCCGGGGCGGGCCCGACTATGCTCAGTGGCCGCAAACGGCCCCGCACCTCTGGAGCACCCATGGCCCCCCTCAAGATCACTGTGATCGGCACCGGCTACCTCGGCGCGACGCACGCCGCCGCCATGGCCGAGCTGGGCTTCGAGGTGCTGGGCCTGGACGTGGTGCCGGAGAAGATCGAGATGCTGGCCGCGGGCCGGGTCCCGATGTACGAGCCCGGGCTGGAGGAGCTGCTGGGCGCGCACGTGGCCGGGCTGCCGGGGTCGTCGGGGCGGCTGCGCTTCACCCGGTCGTGGGAGGAGGTCGGCGCCTTCGGCGACGTCCACTTCCTGTGCGTGAACACTCCGCAGAAGCACGGCGAGTACGCCTGCGACATGTCGTACGTGGACTCCGCGCTGGAGTCGCTGGCCCCGCACCTGACCCGGTCCGTACTGGTCGTCGGCAAGTCCACGGTGCCGGTCGGCTCGGCGGAGCGGCTCGCCGCCAAGCTGGCGGCGCTGGCCCCCGCGGGCGCGGACGCGGAGCTGGCGTGGAACCCGGAGTTCCTGCGCGAGGGCTTCGCGGTCCAGGACACCCTGCACCCGGACCGGATCGTGATCGGCGTCCAGGGCGACCGCGGCGAGAAGGTGCTGCGGGAGGTCTACGAGACGCCGATGTCGGAGGGCACGCCGCTGGTGGTGACGGACTTCCCGACCGCGGAGCTGGTCAAGACGGCCGCCAATTCCTTCCTCGCGACGAAGATCTCCTTCATCAACGCGATGGCCGAGGTGTGCGAGGCGGCCGGCGGTGACGTGGTGAAGCTGGCGGAGGCGATCGGCTACGACGAGCGGATCGGGTCCAAGTTCCTGCGGGCCGGGATCGGCTTCGGGGGCGGCTGCCTGCCCAAGGACATCCGGGCGTTCATGGCCCGGGCCGGCGAGCTGGGCGCGGACCAGGCGCTGACGTTCCTGCGCGAGGTCGACTCCATCAACATGCGCCGCCGCGGGCACATGGTGGAGCTGGCACGCGAGGCGGTCGGCGGCTCCTTCCTCGGCAAGCGCGTCGCGGTGCTCGGCGCCACCTTCAAGCCGGACTCCGACGACGTGCGCGACTCCCCCGCGCTGAACGTGGCCGGGCAGATCCACCTCCAGGGCGGCCAGGTCACCGTCTACGACCCGAAGGGCATGGACAACGCGCGACGCGTCTTCCCGACCCTGGGGTACGCCGAGTCCGCCGTCGCGGCGGCCCGGGGCGCGGAGGTGGTCCTGCACCTCACCGAGTGGCGGGAGTTCCGCGAGCTGGACCCGGCCGCGCTGGGCGAGGTCGTCACCGACCGGCTGGTCCTGGACGGCCGCAACGCGCTCGATCCCGACCTGTGGCGGGGCGCCGGCTGGACCTACCGCGCGATGGGCCGCCCCCGCGCCTGACCTGCCGGGGCGCTGACCTGACCCGGGCCGGGGACCTGACCCGCCCCGGGCCGCTGACGGGTCCGGCCGCGGGCGGGGGCGCATCGGTAGAGTGGCGGCCGATGACCGCGACCAGCAGCCCTCCGACCGCCCCCCGCCCCGGCGCGACGGCGCCCGCCGCACCCGGCGGGCGGCGATCCTTGGGAGCAGCCGTGCGCGGACGCGGCGCGCTGCTCGGCATCGGGGGGTGCTGGCTGGCCACCCGGGCGCTGATGCTGTGGATGCTCGTACACGACTTCTACGGCTCGAACCTGGTGCGCGTGGAGGTCACCGGGACCTACCACAACTGGTACGACGTCCTCGTCACCTGGTCGATGCCGCACGACGACATCATGTGGCAGTACCCGCCGGCCGCCGCGGCGGTCTTCCTCTCGCCCGACCTGCTGCCGTTCCTCAGCTACTTCCAGGCCTTCGTCGCGCTGACGGTGCTCTGCGACGGTCTCATCCTCGTCGGGCTGCTCCGCGCCGCCCGCCGCGGCGACGGCAGCCCGGCCGGCGCCCTGCTCTGGCTGGGTGCGCTGCCGCTGCTGATGGCGACGCCGTTCGCGCGCTACGACGTCCAGGTGACGCTGCTCGCGGTCGGTTCGCTGCTGTGCCTGCGCCACCGCCCGCGGCTCGGCGGGGTGATCGCGGGCATCGGCGCCATGGTCAAGGTGTGGCCGCTGCTCGCCCTGCTGGGGGTGCCGCGCGGCAAGTCCGGGCGGGAGGCGGTCATCGCGGCCGCGCTGTCCTGCGTCGCGCTGCTGGCCGTCTTCGCGGTCCTCTTCCGGGACTCCCTGGGCTTCCTCGGCAACCAGGGGGACCGCGGCGTCCAGATCGAGTCCCTCGGCGGTTCGGCGCTGATGCTGGCCATGAAGACGAAGGCCTGGCCCGGGAAGATCGACTTCCAGTACGGCGCCTTCGAGTACGTCGGCCCCTACGTCCCGGCCATCGCGCGGGCCTCGCTCGCCCTCACCGCGGTCGGCTTCCTGCTGTTGGTCCTGTGGCGCGTCAAGGCCCGTCGCTGGACGACGGCGACCCCGCTGGACGCCGCGCTCTGCGCGATCATGGTGTTCACGGTGACCAGCCGCGTCATCAGCCCGCAGTACATGATCTGGCTGCTCGGCCTCGCGGCCGTCTGCCTGACCTCCCGGCACACCACCCAGCGCCCGGTCGCGTGGCTGCTGGCCGCGATCGCGCTGCTCACGTCGCTGATCTTCCCCGTCTGGTACGGCGACGTCCTGCAGAACACCTGGACCGGGACCGTCCTGCTGTGCGCCCGCAACGGCATGCTGCTCTACGCGACCGTCTGGTCCGGCATCCGGCTGTGGAAGGCGACCGTCCCGCCCGCCGCCGGCGCCGGGCCGGCCCCGGCGGACGGCTGACCCGGCGGACGGCTGACCCGGCGGCCCGCTAGACCGGGCGGCGGTGTTGGGCGGCGCGGGCGGTGAACTCCGCGTCGCGCAGCACCCGTTGGGCATTGCCCCAGGTGAGCAGGGCCAGATCGGGCTCCGTCCAGCCCCGCTCCAGCAGTTCGGCGACCAGCCTCGGGTAGCCCGAGGGGTCGGTCAGCCCGGCGGGGCGGGGGCTGCCGGGTTCGGCCCCGAACGCGGCGCCGAGGCCGACGCCGTTCGGGCCCGCGAGTGCCCGTACGTGGTCCACGTGGTCCGCCACCGCGTGCAGGGAGTCACCGGTCCGCTCGGTGTCGAAGGTGACCATCGCCAGCCCGCCCGCCGCGCGCAGCGCGAGCAGCACCTCGTCGGTCACGTTCCCCGGATGCGGGTTGAGGGCGGCGGCGCCGGTGTGCGAGATGATGACCGGCGACTTGGAGGCGCCCGCGAGCTGGCAGGCCACCGCCGACGGGCAGCCCGCCAGGTCGAGCAGCATCCCCAGCCGGTTCATCTCCTTGACCACCTCGTGGCCGAAGACGGTCAGGCCCTCCCGGGCCCACGGCGCCCCGGCGGGCGCGAGGATCCGTACGCCCAGCGCGTGGAAGGCGCGCAGCGTCCCCAGCGAGCCGGTCAGCGTACGGCCGGGCACCGGGCCGAGGAACGCGGCGATCCGGCCCCGGTTGCGGGCGTCCGCCATGTCGTCGGGGGTCAGCGCGAGGCACAGGCTGTCGGGGTAGCGGCGCACGAGGGACAGCGCCACGTCGATCTGCTCCAGGGTGTCGGACACCACCTGGTCGGCGGCCGGCGCCCCGCTCGGCGTCAGCAGGGACCAGAACTGGGCCCCGACCCCGCCGGCGCGCAGCCTCGGGATGTCGGTGTCGACACCGAGGTCCGGGGTGTCGATGTCGTGGTACGGGCTCTGGCGCAGGGTCCACACCAGGGTGTTGCACCCGTCGGCGACGGGATGCTCGGCCAGCAGTTCCGCGGCCCGGTCCAGGGCTCCGGTCGCCGCCCCCGGGGCGGCGAGGTCTTCGGATCCCAGGGAGCCGGGGCCCACGTCGGTGCCGGGGCTCTGGAGGGGTTCGTCCTGCAAGTCGGCCATGGCGTTCGCTCCGGTCTCGGCGCAGCAGGGAGAGAAGCGGGGTTCGTCTGGCCACGGTGACACGCGGGGCGCGCGGGTTCACGGCGGATGTGGCGTTCGGGTGGCACCGCGGGGCGGCCCAGGAACGCCGAGCCCCCGGTGGGCGGGGGTGCGACGGATCCGGGGCGGGGGTGCGACGGATCCGGGCCGGGCCCGGATCCGTCGGACACCTCCTAGATCACCGCGTTGGACGGCCCGCGCGAGGCCGAGAGGTCGCGCGCCACCGCCTCGGCGTCGCGCACCACGCGGACCGCGTTGGACCAGGTCAGCTTGGCCAGGTCGGCCCGCGACCAGCCGCGCGCCAGCAGCTCCGCGATCAGGTTCGGGTAGCCCGCCACGTCGTCCAGCCCGGACGGGGTGAAGGCCGTGCCGTCGTAGTCGCCGCCGATGCCGATGTGGTCGACGCCGGCCACCTCGCGCATGTGGTCGAGGTGGTCCGCGACGGTGGCGGCCGTGGCCACCGGGCGCGGGCGCTGCGCCTCGAAGGCCCGGTGCAGGGCCATCGCCCCGGGGGTGGTGTCCAGGTGGTGGAACCCGTGCGCGCGCAGGTTCTCGTCGGCGGCCAGCGTCCACTCGACGGCCCCGGGCAGGATGAACTTCGGTACGAAGGTGGCCATGGCCACCCCGCCGTTGGCCGGGAGCAGCGCCAGTACGTCGTCCGGCACGTTGCGCGGGTGGTCGCAGACGGCCCGCGCGGAGGAGTGCGAGAAGATCACCGGCGCGGTCGACACCTCGATGGCGTCCCGCATCGTCGTGTCGGCGACGTGCGAGAGGTCGACGAGCATGCCGATGCGGTTCATCTCGCGCACGACCTCGCGGCCGAAGCCGGTGAGGCCGCCGTGCCGGGGTTCGTCGGTCGCCGAGTCCGCCCAGTCGATGGTGTCGTTGTGCGTGAGGGTCATGTACCGCACGCCGAGCCGGTGCAGGGCGCGCAGCGTGGCCAGCGAGTTGTTGATGGAGTGGCCGCCCTCGGCGCCCATCAGCGAGGCGATCCGGCCCTCGGCGCGGGCCGCCTCCATGTCGTCGGCGGTGAGGGCCCGGGCGAAGGCCGCGGGATAGCGCGCGATCAGCTGGTCGACGCCGTCGATCTGTTCGAGGGTGGCGCTGACCGCCCTGTCGCCGGCGTAGTCCGACCGTACGAAGACGGACCAGAACTGCGCGCCGACCCCGCCGGCGCGCAGCCGGGGGATGTCGGTGTGCAGGGTGCCGCGCTGGTCGGCGGCGATGTCCAGCCGGTCGAGGTCGTAGCGGGCCTGCTCGCGCAGCGCCCAGGGCAGGTCGTTGTGCCCGTCCACCACGGGGTGTTCGGCCAGCAGCTCGCGCGCCTCGGCCAGGCGCTGCTCGGCACTCACTTGACGAATCCGAACGACTCCGTGCCGGCCGCCTTGGCGCGCAGCCGCTTGCCCTTCTCGGTGGCCTGGTCGTTCAGCTCCTGCTGGAAGTCGCGCATCCGGGCCAGCAGCTCGGTGTCGTGCGCGGCCAGCATCCGCACGGCCAGCAGGCCCGCGTTGCGCGCTCCGGCGATGGAGACGGTGGCGACGGGAACCCCGGCGGGCATCTGGACGATCGACATCAGGGAGTCCATGCCGTCGAGGTACTTCAGCGGCACCGGGACCCCGATGACGGGCAGCGGGGTGACCGCGGCGAGCATGCCGGGCAGGTGGGCGGCGCCGCCGGCGCCCGCGATGATGGCCTTGAGACCGCGCGCGTCGGCCTGCTCCCCGTACGCGATCATCTCGCGCGGCATCCGGTGCGCGGAGACGACGTCGACCTCGTAGGGGATCTCGAACTCGTCCAGCGCCTTGGCGGCGGCCTCCATGACCGGCCAGTCCGAGTCGGAGCCCATGACGATGCCGATCACGGGGCCCGTGGTGCCTGCGGTAGAGCTGCTGCTCATTCGGTGATCGTCCCTCTGAGGTAGCCGGCTGCGTGACGTGCGCGCTCCAGCACATCGTCCAGATCGTCGCCGTAGGTGTTGACGTGGCCGACCTTGCGGCCGTGTTTCACGTCCTTGCCGTACATGTGGATCTTCAGCTGCGGGTCGTGGGCCATGCAGTGCAGGTAGGCCGCGTACATGTCGGGGTAGTCCCCGCCCAGGACGTTCGCCATGACCGTCCAGCGGGCGCGCGGGCGCGGGTCACCGAGGGGCAGGTCCAGCACCGCCCGTACGTGGTTGGCGAACTGGGACGTGACCGCGCCGTCCTGGGTCCAGTGGCCGCTGTTGTGCGGGCGCATGGCCAGTTCGTTGACCAGGATCCGGCCGTCGGTGGTCTCGAAGAGCTCCACGGCCAGGTGGCCGGTCACCCCGAGTTCCTGCGCGATGCGCAGGGCCAGCGCCTGGGCCTCGCCCGCCAGCTCCGCCGAGAGGTTCGGGGCGGGCGCGATGACCGTGTCGCAAACGCCGTCGACCTGGATGGACTCCACGACGGGGTAGGCCACCGCCTGGCCGTGCGGGGAGCGGACGATGTTGGCCGCGAGCTCGCGGACGTAGTCCACCTTCTCCTCGGCCAGGACCGGGACGCCCGCCTTGAAGGGGGCCGCCGCGTCCTCGGGGGTGCGGACGAACCACACGCCCTTGCCGTCGTAGCCGCCGCGCACCGTCTTGAGGATGACGGGGAACCCGCCGACCTCCTGCGCGAAGGCCGCCGCGTCCGCCGGATCGCTCACGATCCGGTGGCGGGGACTGGGCGCGCCGATCTCGTCGAGCCTGGCACGCATCACCCCCTTGTCGGCGGCATGCATCAACGCGTCGGGCCCCGGGCGGACGGGGATGCCGTCCGCTTCCAGGGCCCGCAGGTGTTCGATGGGTACATGCTCGTGGTCGAAGGTGATCACATCGCAGCCGCGCGCGAAGGCGCGCAACGTCTCCAGGTCGCGATAGTCGCCGATGACGACGTCGTTCACGACCTGGGCCGCCGAGTCCTGTGCGGTGTCACTGAGGAGCTTGAATCTGATGCCGAGGGGGATGCCCGCCTCGTGGGTCATGCGGGCGAGCTGTCCGCCGCCGACCATGCCGACTACCGGGAACGTCACCTCTCCAGGGTATCCGCCGGTATTCCGCCATCCGGACGCAGCCCTGGCGTGGACTCGCCGTGCGGGCGTGTGCAGTGCGACGCAGGGGGGCACATGCGCGGACGGAGCCGCGGGGCGGCACTTATCATGGACGGGCGACGAGATTCGGTTGACGGATACGTGTGACGCAGAAACGTGTGCGCCGAGACGCGGGTCGTCGACGACGAGTGACGCCTCCTCCAGGGGGCGGCGACGACGGACAGGGACTGAACCATCACATGAGCACGCCGAAGCTCGGATCCGCCCTCGAACGCATACGCGATATGGCCCGGGAGGTCGCCAAGTTCGGGGCGGTCGGCGGGCTGGGCGTGCTGGTCAACATGGGCGTGTTCAACCTGATCCGCAGCACCACCGAGCTCCAGGTGGTGCGGGCGAGCGTGATAGCGACCGTGGTCGCCATCGCGTCGAACTACCTGGGGTTCCGCTACTTCGCCTACCGGGACCGCGCCGACAACAGCAGCCACACCCGCACCCGTGAGCTGGTGCTGTTCACCGCGTTCAGCGTGATCGGCCTGGTCATCGAGAACGGCGTGCTGTACACCGCCACCTACGGGCTCGGCTGGGACGGCTCCCTCGCGACGAACTTCTTCAAGTTCACCGGTATCGGCATCGCCACGGTCTTCCGTTTCTGGTCGTACCGGACGTGGGTCTTCAAGGCACTGCCCACGCCCTCCGCGGCCTCGCTGGTCGTCGAGCAGCGCGACGGGCAGCACGACGGGCAGGCCCCCGCGGCCGCGCCCCTCGCCACCGAGCCGGCCGCGACGCCGGTCCGCTAGCGGACCGTGGCTCGGGCCGGCGGCGGCTAGCGGACCGGCCGCTCGGGCTCCGCGGGCGGGGGCGCCGTCCGGCTCAGGAACAGGGCGAACACGGGCGGCTGCGCCTGGAGCAGCTCCAGGCGGCCGCCGTCCGCCTCCGCGAGGTCCCGGGCGACGGCGAGGCCGATGCCCGTCGAGTTGCGGCCGCTGATGGCCCGCTCGAAGATCCGGTTGCCGAGGTCGGGCGGAACTCCGGGACCCTCGTCCGTGACCTCCAGCACCGCCTGGTTGCCGGTGACCCGGGTGCGCAGCGCGACCGTGCCGCCGCCGTGCATCAGCGCGTTCTCGACGAGGGTGGCCAGCACCTGCGAGACCGCCCCCGGCGTGCCGACGGCCCGCATGCCCGTCTTGCCCGAGCGGACGATGGCCCGGCCGGCGCTGCGGTAGGCCGGCCGCCACTCCTCCACCTGCTGTTTGACGACCTCGTCCAGGTCGAAGGGGACCGCCGAGCCGGTCCGGGGGTCGCGCGAGTTCGTCAGGAGCCGCTGCACCACGTCCGTGAGCCGCTCCACCTGGGTCAGGGCGATGCTGGCCTCTTCCCGTACCGTCTCCAGGTCGTCGGTGACGGTGATCTCCTCCAGCCGCATCGACAGGGCCGTCAGCGGGGTCCGCAGCTGGTGCGAGGCGTCGGCGGCCAGCCGCCGCTCGGCCGTGAGCATCCGGGCGATCCGCTCCGCGCTGGAGTCCAGTACGTCCGCCACCCGGTCCAGCTCGGGAACCCCGTAGCGCTTGTGGCGGGGGCGCGGGTCGCCCGACCCGAGCCGTTCGGCCGTCTCGGCGAGGTCGGTGAGCGGCGAGGCCAGCCGGTTCGCCTGGCGGACGGCGAGCAGGACGGCCGCCACGACGGCCAGCAGTGCCACCGCGCCGACCACCACCAGGGTCCGTCCGACCTCCTTGGTGACCGTGGAGCGGGACTCCTCGACCACCACCACCTCGCCCTGCTCCCCGCGGGCGGTGCCGCGCAGGACGCTGTCCGGGATCCGCTCGCCCACTTCGACGGGCGGCCGGCCGGGAACGCTGATCCGGGCGTACCGCCCCACGTCCAGCTGCTCGCCCAGCGCGACCGGGTCGACCGGCTTGCCCTCCAGCACGTCCGTCTCGACGATGCCCACCAGTCGCAGCGCCTCCGACCCGATCCGGTCCTGGGCGCTGCTGGTGATCGTCCTGGTCTCCACGATGACGAGGGAGACCCCGAACACGGCGATCACGACGAGCACCACGGCGAGCGTGGAGTTGATCAGACGGCGGCGCACGGCCCGGTCCGCACTCGGTTCTTCACCCGGTCATTCACCCGGTTCTTCGCTCAGCTCTTCTCGAAACGGAAGCCGACGCCCCGTACGGTCGCGATGTAGCGGGGGTTCGCGGCGTCGTCGCCCAGCTTCTTGCGGAGCCAGGAGATGTGCATGTCCAGGGTCTTGGTCGAGGACCACCAAGTGGTGTCCCAGACCTCGCGCATCAGCTGGTCGCGCGTCACGACCCGGCCCGCGTCCCGGACCAGGACCCGCAGGAGGTCGAACTCCTTGGCGGTGAGCTGGAGCTCCTCCTCCCCCATCCAGGCGCGGTGCGACTCGACGTCGATCCGCACGCCGTGGGTGGCCGGCGCCTGCGAGGCCTCGTTGGCGCCGCGCCGCAGCAGGGCCCGGACCCGGGCCAGCAGTTCGGCGAGCCGGAACGGCTTCGTCACGTAATCGTCGGCGCCCGCGTCCAGGCCGACGACCGTGTCGACCTCGTCCGCCCGGGCCGTCAGCACCAGGATCGGGAAGCCGTGTCCCTCCGCGCGCAGTCGTCGGGCCACTTCCAGGCCGTCCATGCCGGGCAGTCCCAGGTCCAGGACGACGAGATCGACGCCGCCTTGCAGTCCCGCGGCCAGAGCGGTGGGGCCGTCCTCGCGGACCTCGACCTCGTACCCCTCCCGGCGCAGGGCGCGGGCCAGGGGCTCCGAGATGGATGCGTCGTCCTCGGCGAGCAGTACACGCGTCATGTGGGTGATGGTAGTCCGCGGCGACCGAAACGTGGGCCAGCCCGCATACCCCTGCCTATCTGGGCTTATGGACTACTACCCGCCTTCGAATACGGTCGAACGGTTCCCGCGCCGCCTTGTGATCCATATCTCAAGTCCTTCCATATGCCGCAGTGTCGTGTCGTATGGTGGCGAGACGCCTGATGCACTACCCAGGGGACCTTTGTGCCGAAAAACGAGCCAAGGGTCTCTCCTTCTGTCCCGAGCGGATCGGCGCCTTGATGCCTACACGTGTCAAGGCCGGCCCCTTCCGCCCCGGATGAAGTGAATGACCTAGGGGCCGGGCCCTGCGCGCGAAGGTGCGCGAAGGGCGTGGATCCCGGTTACGGACCTTCCTTCGACCCCACCCGTGGGTCGAGACCCCGAGGCGTGGGGTGGGCGGCCCGTCGCCGGTGCCGGCCACCCCCCACAGGGCGCCGCCCCGCTCACGAAGCGACGGCGTCCCGATCAAGCAAGGATCGACCATGGCTTCCAGCCTGACGAAGGAATCGGCGGCTCCGGCCTCCGAGAAGACCTTCTTCGGCCACCCCCGTGGCCTGGCCACTCTGTTCATGACCGAGATGTGGGAGCGCTTCTCCTACTACGGCATGCGCGCCCTCCTCGTGTACTACCTGGTCTCGGGCGGCGCCGACGCCGCCACGGGCAGCCAGGGCGGCGGGCTGGCGATGACGGCGGCCACGACCACGGCCATCTACTCCGTCTACGTCTCCATGGTCTACCTGATGGCCATGCCGGGCGGCTGGTTCGGTGACCGCGTCTGGGGTGCCCGCAAGACGGTCACCATCGCCGGCTTCGTGATCATGGCCGGTCACCTCTCGCTGGCGCTGCCCGGCCAGGCGATGTTCTTCGTCGGTCTGATCCTGGTCGCGGCGGGTTCCGGCCTGCTCAAGGCCAACATCTCCACGATGGTCGGTCACCTGTACGAGGGTCCCGAGGACCCGCGTCGTGACGGTGGCTTCACGCTCTTCTACATCGGCATCAACCTCGGTGCCTTCGTCGCTCCGTTCGTGGTCGGAACGGTCGGCAAGGAGCACAACTGGCACCTGGGCTTCGCCCTCGCCGCCGTCGGCATGGGCCTGGGCCTGACCCAGTTCCTGCTCGGCACCAAGCACCTCAGCCCCAAGAGCAGCCTGGTCCCGAACCCGCTGTCGCCCGAGGAGCGCAAGACCGTCCTGACGAAGGTCCTCTTCGCGGTGATGGGCATCGCCGTCTTCTACGGCGCCGTGGTCGCGCTCGGCGCCTACACGCTGAACTGGGCGCTCGTCCCGCTGACCCTGGCCGGCCTGGTCATCCCGGTCGCCGTGCTGACGCGCATCAAGCGCGACAAGGACCTGTCGACGACCGAGCAGTCGAAGATGACGGCCTACATCTTCTTCTTCATCGCCGCCGCCGTCTTCTGGATGATCTACGACCAGGGTGGTTCCACGCTCTCCCTGTTCGCGGACGACAAGACCGCCGACACCATGTTCGGCCTCGGCTTCTCCGCCACCTGGTACCAGTCGCTGAACCCGCTGTTCGTGATGGCCCTGGCTCCGGTCTTCGCCTGGCTGTGGCTGTGGCTGGCCCGCAAGAACCAGGAGCCGAACACCATCGTGAAGTTCGCGATGGGTCTGGTCCTGATCGGCGCCTCGTTCTTCGTCTTCATCGTCCCGATGAACATGGCGGGCGGCGACACCAAGGTCTCCCCGATGTGGCTGGTCTCGATCTACATGATCCAGACCATCGGTGAGCTGTGCGTCTCCCCGGTCGGCCTCTCGGTCACCACCAAGATGGCGCCGCAGAAGTACGCCTCGCAGATGATGGGCGTCTGGTTCCTCGCCGTCACCGCCGGTGACTGCATCACCAGCCTGCTGTCCATCGCCGGTGTCGACCTGAACGGGCTCGGCGTCATCGCCCTGCAGGCGGCCGCCGCCGCCGTGGCCGGCTTCGCGGTCTACGCCTACCGCAAGCGCGTCCAGACCCTCATGGGCAGCGTCCACTGACGCACCGCGCCCCGCGCACGGAAACGGCCCGGCACACCGGAAGGTGCGCCGGGCCGTTTTCCTTCCGCACGTGTGCGGTACGGATTGGCCTGCCGTTACATCAGCACTGGACGCCGAAGGTCCAGCCCGCCAGGGCACAGCCGCCGCGGTAGCCGGCTTCCCCGCTCTGCCGCTTACCGGGAGCGCGCTCCCCGAGCCCACCCCCGGCCGCGCTGGCGGTGCCCGCCGCTCCCGGCGTCATGACACCCGCCAGTGCGCAGGTGAATCCCCGTTTCGGTCCGATCGGTCCGAACCCCCTTCCCTGGGCCCGGCGGTCGACCTACGGCAAGAGTTACTGCCTGGTAGCCGCTCAGCGGTGGCCGCGGAGGCGGCGCCAGGGGGTGAAGGTGAAGACCGCCGCGCCGAGCAGGATGACGGTGCCGGCGACCAGGCCGAGGGCCTTGAGGCCGCCGCCGTCCGCCGCGCCGGTCTCGGCGAGGCCGCCGGATGCGGCGGAGCCGCTGGTGGTGCTGCCGGTGGTGGACGGCGAGCCGGAGCCGCCGGGCTGGGCGGTGGTGTCCAGTTCCAGGGACACGCCACTGCTGGTGGCCTTGCAGGGCACGTTGATCGGCGTGGCACCCGGGGCCATCGTGACGTCGATCGTCAGCTGGTCCGGGCTGAGGGTCACCTTGCCGGTCTTGCCCGGCTTGTAGGTGCCGGTCATGTCGCTGAGGCTGACCGGGGCCTTGTCGGGGATCGGTTCCGCGTTGGCCGGGCCGGTGACCTTGACCGTGCCGCTGTCGGCGCCGCCGAGCTTGATGTCCATCGAGGGCTTGAGGGCCCCCGCCGGGAGGGCCATGGGGCTGGCCATCGCGCCCTTGGCGGTCTTGACGGTGAGGTCGTAGCCGCTGCCGTTCTTCTTCGCGTTGATGGTGACCGGGGTCTTGATGCCGCCGGGGACGACGGCGCCGCAGTCGTAGGCGACCTCGATCGGCTTACCGGGGAAGTCGGTCTGGCCGCCGGTGGTCCCGCCGGTGGTCCCGCCCGTCGTCGAGCCGCCCGTGGTGCCGCCCGTCGTGCCACCGGTGGTCGAGCCGCCCGTGGTGCCGCCGGTCGTGCCACCGGTGGTCGAGCCGCCCGTGGTGCCGCCGGTCGTGCCACCGGTGGTCGAGCCGCCCGTGGTGCCGCCGGTCGTGCCGCCTGCGCCCTCGGTGACCTTGATGGTGGCGCCGACCCCGGCCGCCTCCTGCGGGGAGCACTTCGTGACGAAGCCACTGAAGTCCACGTCGTACTTGCCCGGCGTGATGGTGACGTCCCCCGCCTTGGTCAGCTTGACCTTGCCCTTCATGTCGGACATGACCATGGGGGCCTTCTTCGGGATGGGCGGGTTCTTCCGCTCCCCCTCCAGCTTGACCTCGGAACTGAGCGCGCCGCCGAGCGTCACGTAGCCGGTGGGCTTGACGGTGTCCTTGCCCAGGTCCATGAGGTCGGTGTTGTTCGAGGCGGGCTTGACGGTCTTCCAGACCACCTCGACCTCGTCGCCGACCTTCGCGGTGGCGGGCGCGGTGATGGAGACGGTGGTGGTGCCCTGGACCGGGCCGCCGCCTCCCGCCGGCGGGATGCACTCCACCTTGTAGGAGACGTCGGCCGCCTGGGCGGGGGCGGCCGCCAGCAGGATGCCCGCGCCGCCGAACAGCAGCGCGACAGCGGCCGCGCTCACCCTCCGTTGGGTCTTCACGAATGTCCCTTCGTCGTCGGACGGTTCTCAGACGGTGCGGATGTCTGCGGTGTGTGTGGTGCTGGTGGTGCTGGTGGTGCGTCTGTTTCCGGCGCGGTGTCCGGGGTGAACCACGGCAGTACCGCCGTGGGGGCTTCGGGCGCCGCCACCGGGACGGCGGAGGCGGCGCGGGCAGGGACGGGGACGGGGCTCGGGCGGACCCGGTCCACGACGGCCATGCCGACGCGGAAGACGGCGGTCGGGACCACCACCAGCAGCAGGGCCCAGAACAGCAGCACCCCGTACGGGCGCCCCACCCCCCACGGCTGCGTGGCCACCACCTTGTCCCCGTATTTGAGCGAGACCGTGTAGTCCCCGTGGGCACCGGCGGCCAGGGCCACGTCCAGCCGGATCTCCGCCTTGCCGCCGGGTGCGATGGTGCCCTTCCAGCGGGCCTCCTCCCACAGCGGCGCGTACACCCCGTGCGCGGTGCCGAGCTGGAAGACCGGGTCCTTGACCGGGGCCGAGCCGAGGTTGCCCACGGTGACCGTGAACTTGCGCGCGGGCGGCGCCCCGAACCAGGTCAGCACCCCGTCGTCGCCCTCCAGCCGGACCCCGGTGAGCAGCGCGAGGCGGCCGGTGCCGGACTCGGCGGGCAGCTCGGCCACGGGGTGGTCGGTGATCTTCAATGGGAGGGCGACGGTGGACCCGTCCCCGTTGACGGAGGTCACGTTCACCACGCAGGGGCACGGCTTGGGCGGCCCCGCGACCGGCAGCCGGGCGGTGAAGTGCCCGTCGTCGCCGACCGCGACGGCGACCCCGTCGGCGTTGGCACAGCTGTTGGTGCCGCCGATCATGTTCTGGCCGCAGACCAGCAGCATCACCAGCGTCTTGGCCCGCCAGCCGGTACCGGTGACCGTGATGCCGGTGCCCTTGGCGGCCTCCTGGAGGGAGAGCGCGGCGGCGGCCTTGCCCTCGTCGGCGACCGCGGCCGGCGCGGCGGGGGGCAGCGCCAGGGCGAACACCGCCAGTCCCGCCGCGAGTAGGGCCGTGATCCGGGCGCGGGCCGGCCGGCCGGCGTTGGCGCTCACCTGTTCGCTCCCGTCAACTGGCATCGGTGTGGGTGCGGTCGGCGCTCCGGTACGTGGTCCTCGGACGGGTCGGGCGCCCGGCGGGTGCGCCGGGTACGCCGCGTGCGTACGAGGAGCAGCGCGGCCGCGGTGGCCGCGCCGAGGGCGAGGAGGCCGGGGCCCGCCCAGCCGGCGGGGGAGCCGGGCAGGCACCACGCGGAGGCGGTGGCCGTGGCCCGGGGGGCGCCGGGGGCGGTGACGGTGAGGGTGAGGTGCACGCGGTCGAACACCGGCGCGCCGGGCCAGGGTTCGGTCAGCCCGACCCGCTGCCCGGGCAGCAGTTCCACCGCCAGGGCGTGCGGACCGCGCCCGGGGGCCTTGCCCAAGCCGGCGTCGGCGTGGACCGCGAGGGTGGGGGCGAGGGCGACGTTGCCCCGGTTGACCAGGGTGTACGCGATGACGGCCGCCCCGCCCCGGCCCCGTACGGCGACGTCCTCGACGGTGAGGGCCGCCACGGCCGGGCCGCTGACGCGCAGGTGGACCCGTACGCCCACCTCGTGGCCGGCTTCGGTGGCGACGACGGCGGCCGGGTGGTCGCCGGGCGCGGCGGCGGGCGGCAGGGTGACGGTGAAGGGCACCACCGCGCGGGTGCGGGCGGGGAGCCGGACGGTCGCGCCCCGGCCGAAGCTGACCCAGGAGCCGGGGCCAGGGGCCGAGCCGGAGCCGGGGCCGGGGCCGCGGCCGGTCCCGGGGCCGGGTTGCGCCGGGGGGCGTACGGCGGAGGCCCCGTCGGCGGTGTTGTCGGCGTCGGCTCCGCGCAGGGTGACGGTGTGCTCCCGGTCGGTGGGGTTGACCAGGGCGAGGCTGTCTTCCAGCACGGTGCCGGGGGCCCCGGCCAGGTAGAAGTACGGGCGGGCGGCGGCGCCCGCCCGGCCCGCGGCGGGCTCGGCGGTCCAGCCGGGACCCTCGGGGGCGGCGGCGGCCCGCGCGGGCGCCGCGCCGAGCAGCAGCGCGGCCGCCGCCAGCAGGGCGGAGCCGAGCCGCCTGGGGGCGCGGCGCCGGGGCGTGTGGAGCACGGGCATGGGCGGGGCCGCTCCGTTCAGGACCGGGCCCGCTGGGCCGGGCGGCCGCGCCGGGTCAGCCACAGCACGCCGGCCGCGCCGGAGAGCAGCACGGTGGCGCCGAGGGTGCCGAGCGCGAGGGCGGAGTCGGCGGGGCCGGTCTGCGGGAGGGTTTCGGGCTCCTGGCCCCCGCCGGCGGCCGTCACGTCCAGTTCCAGGGACGGTTTGGGGCTGTTGCCGGGGGTGCAGGTCGTGGTGGTGCCCATCGCCTTGATGGTGAGCACTCCGGCGGTGAAGGTGACCTTGCCGCTCTTCTTCGGGGTGTAGGTGCCCGAGAGGTCGGAGATCTTGATGGGGGTGTCGGCGGGGACGGCCTCGGAGTTCGCGGGGCCGGAGACGGGTACGGACACCTTCTCCGCTCCGTCGGTCTGGAGGACGGCGCTGGGGTTCATCGCCCCTTTGCCCAGCTCGATGGGGCTGGAGGAGACACCCTTCTGGAAGGTCATCGTCAGCTTGTACGCGTCCCCCTCCTTGACGGCCTTGACGTCGATGGGCGAGACCGCCGACTTGTCCCCGATGGGGGTCTGGCAGTTGTACGCGACGTCGACCACGTCGGCGTGGGCCGCGGGGGCGGCCGCCAGCAGGGCGGCCGCCGATCCGGCCACCGCACAGAGCAGGGCGGGGACCGGTGCGGGCGTGGTGATTCGTTTCCGGTTGGACACCTTCGTCTTCCCCTCGGACCACAAGTTACTGACGGCACATCAGATCGGTGGCTCAAGGTACGCCCGGGACCTTATGGAGGGAAGACAAAGGGCGAGGATGTTCAAGCGGGGCGCCGCACCGGCTCTCAGACGGCGCGGACGCCTCGCTGCCAGACGGCGGAGACCAGCGGCACGCCCGGCCGGTAGGCGAGGTGGACGTGGCTGGGGGCCTCCAGCAGGGCCAGGTCGGCGCGGGCGCCGGGGGTGAGTACGCCGATGTCGGTGCGGCGCAGGGCCCGGGCGCCTCCGGCCGTGGCCGACCAGAGGGCTTCGTCGGGGGTCATCCGCATGTCCCGGACGGCGAGCGCGATGCAGAACGGCATGGAACTCGTGTAGGAGGAGCCGGGGTTGCAGTCGGTGGACAGGGCTACGGTGGCGCCCGCGTCGAGCAGCCGGCGGGCGTCGGGCCACTGGGCGCGGGTGGAGAACTCGGCTCCGGGGAGCAGGGTCGCGACGGTGCCGGTGCTCTGGGCGAGGGCGTCGACGTCGGCGTCGGTGAGGTGGGTGCAGTGGTCGGCGGAGGCGGCGTCGAGCTCGACGGCGAGCTGGACGCCGGGGCCGTGCGAGAGCTGGTTGGCGTGGATGCGCGGGATGAGCCCGGCGGCGGCGCCGGCGGTGAGGATCGCGCGGGCCTGGTCGCCGTCGAAGGCGCCCTTCTCGCAGAAGACGTCGACCCAGCGGGCGTGCGGGGCGCAGGCCGCGAGCATCTCGCCGGTGACGAGGTCGACGTAGGCCGCGGGGTCGTCGGCGTAGTCCGGGGAGACGATGTGCGCGCCGAGGTAGGTGACCTCCTCGGTGTGCGCGGCGGCGATGCGCAGGGCGCGGGCCTCGTCCTCGACGGTGAGGCCGTAGCCGGACTTGGTCTCGAAGGTGGTGGTGCCCTGGCGGCGGGCCTCGTGGAGGTGGCGCAGCAGGTTGGCTTCGAGCTCGGCGTCGGTGGCGGCGCGGGTGGCGGCGACGGTGGTGCGGATGCCGCCCGCGGAGTAGGCGCGGCCCGACATCCGGGCGTTGAACTCGGCGGTGCGGTCGCCGGCGAAGACCAGGTGGGAGTGGGAGTCCACGAAGCCGGGGATCACCGCCCGGCCGGCCGCGTCGAAGGCGTTGTCAGTGGCGGGTGCTTTGCTGGATTCACCGACCCAGGCGATGCGGTCGCCGTCGATGACGACCGCCGCGTCCTGGATCAGTCCGAGGGGGGAAGCGTCACCGAGGGAGGGGTCGTTCGTGACCAGGTTGGCGATGTTGGTGATGAGCGTGGTGCTCGCGCTGTTCAGGGTGCTCATGGTGTTCAGGGGCTCCTTCAGCCGCGGACGGCCGCGATCGACTCGGCGAGGGCTGCGGGGACGTCCGGGACCAGGGTGTGCGCCCCGTCCCGTACGAGGTGGCGGCCGCCCACGACCGTGTGGCGCACGTCCCCCGCGGAGGCGGCGAATACGGCCGTCTCGGCGCCCAGTCGGGGCAGCGGCCCCGCGGTCCTGACGGAGTCCAGGGCGATCGTCGTGAAGTCGGCGAGGGCGCCCGGCTCCAGGCGGCCCGCGTCGGGGCGGCCGAGGGCGGCGTGGCCGTCGGCGGTGGCGGCGGTGAGCAGGGCGTTCGCCGTCCAGTGACCACGGGTGCGGCTGCTGAGGCGCTCGTTCAGCTCCATCGCGCGGGCCTCTTCGAGCAGGTCGATCACCGCGTGGCTGTCGCTGCCCAGGGAGAGCGGACTGCCCGCCTGCTGGAGCCGGCGGGCCGGGCCGATGCCGTCGGCGAGGTCGCGTTCGGTGGTGGGGCACATGCAGGTCCCGGTGCGGGTGCCGCCGAGCAGGCCGATGTCGAGGTCGGTGAGGTGCGTGTTGTGGACGCCGGTGGTGCGGGGGCCGAGCACGCCGTGTTCGGCGAGCAGCTCGGTCGGGGTGCAGCCGTGGGCGGCCTGGCAGGCCTCGTTCTCGGCGGTCTGCTCGGAGAGGTGGACGTGCAGCGGGGCCTGCTGCTCGTCGGCCCAGCGGGCCACGGTGGCGAGCTGGTCGGCGGGGACCGCGCGGACCGAGTGGACGGCGGCGCCGATCAGGGCGTGCTCGCGGGGGCGCAGGGCGCTGACGCGCTCGGCCCAGGCGTCGGCGGTGCCGTCGGAGAAGCGGCGCTGGTGGGCGCTCGGTTCCTGGCCGAAGCCGGCGGAGAGGTACGCGGTGTCGAGCAGGGTGATCCGGATGCCCGCCGCGGCCGCCGCCTCGATCAGGGCCTCGCCCATCGCGTTCGGGTCGCTGTAGGCGGCGCCGCCGGGCGCGTGGTGGAGGTAGTGGAACTCGCCGACGTTGGTGATGCCGGCCAGGGCCATCTCCGCGTACACCGCGCGGGCCAGTGCGAAGTAGGTGTCGGGGGTGAGCTTCTGGGCGACCTGGTACATGAACTCGCGCCAGGTCCAGAAGGTGCCGCTGCCGACCTGGACGAGGGAGCGCAGGGCCCGGTGGAAGGCGTGGCTGTGCGCGTTCGCCAGGCCGGGGAGGGTGAGGCCGCGCAGCACCTCCGCGCCGCGCGGCGGGGTGTGGACCTCCCTGGACAGCCCGGCGATCCGGCCGTCCTCGGACACCTCCAGGGCGACGCCCGGCTCGACGTGGGTGCCGAGCCAGGCGTGTTCGAGCCAGTACGTCTTCAGCGGCACGCGAGACCTTCCAGTACGTCGGCGAGGGCGAGGACTCCGGCGACGCAGTCGTCCTCGGCGGCGAACTCCCGCGGCGAGTGGGAGACGCCGGTGGGGTTGCGTACGAACAGCATGGCGGTCGGGACGGCGGCGGAGAGGATTCCGGCGTCGTGTCCCGCCCCGGTGCCGAGGACGGGGACGGCACCGCCCAGGATCCGGTTCAGCTCGTCGCGCAGCGCGTGCTCGAACTCCACGACCGGGGTGAAGGACTCCCGGACCACGGCCAGGTCGATGCCGTCCTGGCCGGCGCGCTCGTGGGCGGCCTTCTCGATGGCCGTGACGACCGTGTCGAGGGTGGCCTGGTCGGCGGCGCGGGAGTCGAGCCAGCCCCGGACGAGCGAGGGGATGGCGTTGACCCCGTTTGGCTCGACCGCGATCTTGCCGAAGGTGGCGACGGCGCCGGCGAGGGCCGCCTCGGTGCGGGCGGCCAGAACGGTCGCCGCGTACGTGAGCATCGGGTCGCGCCGGTCCACGAGCCGGGTGGTGCCGGCGTGGTTGGCCTCGCCGCGGAAGTCGAAGCGCCAGCGCCCGTGGGGCCAGATCGCGGAGGCGATGCCGACGCGGTCGCCGGACAGGTCCAGCGCCCGCCCCTGTTCGACGTGCAGCTCCACGAAGGCGCCGATGCGGGCGAGGCGTTCGGGATCGGCCCCGATCGCGTCCGGGTCGTATCCGGCGGCTTCCATGGCGCGGGGCAGGCTCACGCCGTCCGCGTCGCGCAGCTCGTACGCCTTCTCCTTGGTCAGCTGTCCGGCGCTGAGCCGGGAGCCGACGCAGGCGAGGCCGAAGCGGGCCCCTTCCTCGTCACCGAAGTTCGTGATGGCCAGCGGCCTGGAGAACTCCGCACCCCTGCGGCGGAGTTCGTCCAGGGCCGCGAAGGAGGACACCACGCCAAGGGGGCCGTCGAAGGCGCCGCCGTCGGGGACGGAGTCCAGGTGCGAGCCGGTGACGACGGCGTCACCCGCGAGGGGGTCGCCGAGCCAGGCCCACTGGTTGCCGTTGCGGTCGGACTCGTACGCCAGCCCGCGGGCCAGCGCCTGTTCCCGGAACCAGGCCCGGCAGTCGGTGTCGGCGCCGGTCCACGCGTACCGGCGGTACCCGCCGGTGTCCGCGTGGCGGCCGATGGGGGCCAGTTCGTTCCACATGCTGTGGAAGGAGCGGGCGCCGCCGGGCGCCGCCGGGGCCGGGGCTCCGGCGGCGCCGTGGTCGGGGGTGTGCGAGGTCACGCGTCGTCGCCCTCGCGCATCGGGACGCGCACGCCGCGCTCGTCCGCCACCGTCTCGGCGATGTCGTAACCGGCGTCGACGTGGCGGATGACGCCCATACCGGGGTCGTTGGTCAGGACGCGGCGGATCTTCTCGCCCGCGAGCTTCGTGCCGTCGGCGACCGAGACCTGGCCGGCGTGGATGGAGCGGCCCATGCCGACGCCGCCGCCGTGGTGGATGGAGACCCAGGAGGCGCCGGAGGCGACGTTGACCATGGCGTTGAGCAGCGGCCAGTCGGCGATCGCGTCGGAGCCGTCCAGCATGGCCTCGGTCTCGCGGTACGGGGAGGCCACCGAACCGCAGTCGAGGTGGTCGCGGCCGATGGCGAGCGGGGCGGCCAGCTCGCCGGAGGCGACCATGTCGTTGAAGCGCTCGCCGGCCTTGTCGCGCTCGCCGTAGCCGAGCCAGCAGATCCGCGCGGGCAGGCCCTGGAAGTGGACGCGCTCGCCGGCCATCTTGATCCAGCGGTGCAGGGACTCGTTCTCGGGGAAGAGTTCGAGCATCGCCTTGTCGGTCTTGTGGATGTCCGACGCCTCCCCGGACAGCGCCGCCCAGCGGAAGGGACCCTTGCCCTCGCAGAACAGCGGCCGGATGTAGGCGGGGACGAAGCCGGGGAAGGCGAAGGCGCGCTCGTAGCCGGCCAGCTGGGCCTCGCCGCGGATGGAGTTGCCGTAGTCGAACACCTCGGCGCCGGCGTCCATGAAGCCGACCATGGCCTCGACGTGCTTGGCCATGGACTCGCGGGCGCGGGTGGTGAAGCCCGCCGGGTCCTTGGCCGCGTAGTCGGCCATGTCGTCGAAGGCGACGCCGGTCGGCAGGTAGGCGAGCGGGTCGTGGGCGGAGGTCTGGTCCGTCACGATGTCGATCGGGGCGCCCTCGGCGAGCATCTGCGGGAGCAGGTCCGCCGCGTTGCCGAGCAGGCCGATGGAGAGCGGCTTGCGGGCGTCGCGCGCCTCGACCGCGAGCTGGAGCGCGTGCCGCAGGTTGTCGGCCTTCACGTCCAGGTAGCGGTGCTCGATGCGGCGCTCGATGGCCCGCGGGTCGACGTCGATGCAGATCGCGACGCCGTCGTTCATCGTCACGGCGAGCGGCTGGGCGCCGCCCATGCCGCCGAGGCCGGCGGTGAGGGTGATGGTGCCGGCGAGGGTGCCGCCGAACTTCTTCGCCGCGACGGCCGCGAAGGTCTCGTAGGTGCCCTGGAGGATGCCCTGGGTACCGATGTAGATCCACGAACCGGCGGTCATCTGCCCGTACATGGTCAGACCGAGGTGCTCCAGGCGGCGGAACTCCTCCCAGTTGGCCCAGTCGCCGACCAGGTTGGAGTTGGCGAGCAGGACGCGCGGCGCCCACTCGTGCGTCTGCATCACGCCGACCGGACGGCCGGACTGGACGAGCATCGTCTCGTCCTGCTTCAGCGTGCGCAGGGTGCGGACCATCGCGTCGTACGAGCGCCAGTCGCGGGCGGCCTTGCCGGTGCCGCCGTAGACGACGAGCTTGTCGGGGTGCTCGGCGACCTCGGGGTCGAGGTTGTTCTGGAGCATCCGCAGGGCGGCTTCCTGCTGCCATCCCAGGGCGCTGAGCTCGGTGCCTCGCGCGGCACGTACGGGGCGGGGTCCTGACATGGCGGGTGCCTCCTCCGATGTTGGTCAATCCATTCACATCCTCGCTGCATGAATAGATCCAGTCAACAGCTGCGGGCCATCGCGCCGGATGATGGGATGGCGGGCATGGCTCCAGACGAGGCGTACGACGGGGTGTCCGACGGCCGGGCGGAGGCCGCCGCCCGGCGGCGGGACCTGGCCGTCCGGGCGGCCGTGGAACAGGGCCTGGTGGGCGGGGCGGAGTCGGCCGAGCCGCTGGTCTGCCTGCTGGACACCGCCGGGATCCGCGCCTCCGCCGCGGCCCTGACCAGTGCGTTCGCCTCAGCGCTGGCCCCTGGCACGCCCGTCCTGCACGCCTTCGCGGTGAAGGCCGCCCCCCTGGTCCCGGTGCTGCGGCTGCTCGCGGACGCGGGGATCGGCTGCGAGGTGGCCAGCCCCGGGGAGCTGGCGCTCGCCCGGGCGGCGGGGGTGGCGGCCGGCGCGACCGTCCTCGACTCCCCCGCGAAGACGGTGGCGGAGCTGCGCGAGGCGCTCGCCCTCGGGATCGCCGTCAACGCGGACAGCCGCCAGGAGCTGGAGCGGCTGGACGCTCTGGTGGCCGCCGCGCCGACCCGCTCACCGGTCGGCGTCCGGGTCAACCCGCAGACCGGCGCCGGCACGATCGACGCCCTCTCGACGGCGACCGCCACCTCCAAGTTCGGTGTCCCGCTGCGCGATCCTGGGGCCCGCGCCTGGCTGGTGGGGGCCATCCTGGACCGGCCGTGGCTGACCCGGCTGCACGCCCACTCCGGGTCGCAGGGCGTGCCACTGGCGCTGATCGCGCAGGGCGTACGGGAACTGCACGCCCTGGCGGAGGAGATCAACGCGGCGGCCGGCCGGCGCCAGATCGACACCCTCGACATCGGCGGCGGCCTCCCGGTGAACTTCGCCTCGGACGTCGCCACCCCCACCTACGTGCAGTACGTGACGGCGCTGCGGGAGGCCGTCCCGGCCCTGTTCGACGGCGGCTACGGCCTGGTCACCGAGTTCGGGCGGTCCCTGCTGGCCAAACACGGCCTGGTGCTGGCGCGGGTGGAGTACACGAAGGCGACGGGCGGCCGGCGCATCGCGGTGACCCACGCGGGGGTCCAGCTGGCCACCCGTACGGTGTACGCCCCGGCGTCCTGGCCGCTGCGGATCCTCCCGTACGACGCGAAGGGCGCCCCGCTGACCGGCCCGCCGCTCGCCCAGGACGTCGCGGGCCCGGCGTGCTTCGCGGGGGACCTGCTGGCCACCGCGCGGGAGCTGCCGCAGCTGTCGGCGGGGGACCTGATCGCGGTGCCCGACACGGGTGCGTACTTCTTCACCGCCCACTACGGCTACAACAGCCTTCCGCGCCCGGCGGTCCACGGCTTCACCGTCACCGGCGCCGACGGGGTCCGCTTCGCCCTGGCCCGCCCGGCCCAGACCATGGCCTCGATCGTCACGGAGGCGGGCGGCGACCTGCGCGACGCCCTCCGGCAGTAGCCGCACCGGGGGGCGCCGGGCTGCCCCGTCACTCCCCGGCCGTCACTCCACGAACAGGCCGCGGGACGCCGCCCGGGCGTCGAAGGCCTCCAGCCGGGCCTGGGCGTCGGGCAGGGCGTCGGCCATGGCCTCCAGCAGGACCCGGCCCAGCAGCATCGGCGCGCACGCGGTGTCGAAGGCCAGCCCGGTACCCACCGGCGCCGGGATCAGCAGGTCCGAGTGGCGCGCCACCGGGGCGAAGGCGGAGTCGGCGACCGTCACCACGGTCAGCCCGGCCGCCCGCCCGTGGTCCAGGGCCTCCACGACTTCCCGCGGGTGCCGGGGCAGGGCGAAGCACAGCAGCGCCGAGGCCCCGGCCGCCACCGCCGCGTCGATCCGGTCGGCGAGCATCGAGCCGCCCTCGTCGAGCAGCCGTACGTCCGGATGGACCTTGGCGGCGAAGTACGCGAAGCCCCGCGCCTGCGAGGACGCGGCGCGCAGCCCCAGCACCGGCAGCGGCCGCGACCCGGCCAGCACCCGGCCGGCCTCCTGGACGGGCGCGGGGTCGGCGAGCATGGCCGACAGCCGGCGCAGGTTCTCGATCTCCCCCTGGACGGCCTGTTGGTACTCGTTGTACGGATCCTCCTGACCGCCCTCCGGCCGCTCGGCCGGAGCCACCTCGCGCAGGTGGCGGCGGAGCGCCGGGTACCCGTCGAAGCCGAGCGCCACCGCGAAGCGGGTCACCGACGGCTGGCTGACCCCGGCCAGCTCCGCGAGCTCCACGCTCGACAGGAAGGGCACTTCCGCGGCGCCCCGCACCATGCAGTGCGCGATCCGCCGCTGGGTCGGCGTCAGCCGGTGCCCTTCGAACAGCTTCTGCAGCCTCGCGGCCGGGCTGTCGCTCATCCCGTCCCCTCCGTCCCCGTCCCGGTGAATATTCAGTCATCGAGCACTCTGCATGTGGTTATGCAGGACGGCAAGCCGCGGACCGTCCCGCGAGACGGGGGTTAGCCCCAGTGTCCGGGCGCGCGGGGGTTCCTACGGTGGGCGCATGGAGCGCCAGGAGCTGAAGAAGGAACTCGACGCCACGTTGGACGCGCGGAGGGAGCTGGGACCGGAGTACGAGGCCGCGCTGGTGGACTCGTTCGTGGACAAGATCCACACCCAGGTCAGCCGCCGGCTGGCGGAGGAACGGCTGACGACGGCCCGCGGCGAAGTCCCTGCCGGGTCCTCGGCGGACGACGGCAACTTCGGCGAACGGTTCGGCTTCGCCATCATCACGCTGGTGCTGGCGATCCCGCTGACCGCCATCGCCGCCACCCAGGCCCACCTGACGGGCCTGCTGGTCTCCTGGGCCGGAATCGTGGCGGTCAACTTCGCCCACGCCGCCAAATCCTTCCCCCAGCGCACCCGCCGCCACCCGCCGGCCTGAGCCGAAAGGCTCCGCCGGGGCACGGGCAAGCCCGAGGCGTGGCCCCTCGGCCGAACGCCACGGACATGCGAAGCAAAGGCCGCCTGCAAGGGGCCTACCCCCTGCGCGAAGTCGGCACGGGCGAGTGAGGCGAAGGGGCCCGCCTGTGGGGGCACCTCCCGGCCGGAGGCTGGGGGGACCGAACCGAGCCCACAAAAAGAGGAAAGGCGCGGGAACCGCCGCACCCCCGGTCGCCCGGGGGGCGGGACGACGGCGGTTCCCGCGCAGGACACGGGCCGGGTCAGGGCCGGCCGCGTCCGTGGCGTTCACGCGGTCCGGGAGCCGCTCCGGAAGTACGCCAACGCCGTTCGGTGGTGTCGGCGGGGGGCTTCTGCCGTTCCCTGCCGACAACCACCACTGTGCCGGAGCCGTGTTAAGCCGGTGCTGCCGTCACGTGTCGGGCCCGTACCGTTTGGGCGACGGACCGCAACCGGCCTACTTGCCCGACTTGGCCAGGAACGCGAGCAGGTCCTGCCGGCTGACGACACCCGTCGGCTTGCCCTCGACCAGCACGATCGCCGCGTCCGCCTCGCCCAGTACCGCCATCAGCTCGGCCACCGGCTCGCCGGAGCCGACCTGCGGCAGCGGCGCGCTCATGTGCTTCTCCAGCGGGTCGCCCAGCGAGGCCCGCTGCCCGAACAGGGCCGCGAGCAGTTCCTTCTCGACGACGGAGCCGATGACCTCGGCCGCCATCACGTCCGGGTGGCCGGCGCCCGGCTTGACGATCGGCATCTGCGAGACGCCGTACTCGCGCAGCACGTCGATGGCCTCGCCGACCGTCTCCTCGGGGTGCATGTGGACCAGGGACGGCATGGCGCCCTCCTTGTCCGCGAGCACGTCACCGATGCGCGCGGACGGACCGGCCTCCTCCAGGAAGCCGTGGCCCGCCATCCACTCGTCGCTGAAGATCTTGCTCATGTAGCCGCGGCCGCTGTCGGGCAGCAGTACGACCACCACGTCGTCCGGCCCCAGGCCCTCGGCGGCCTTGAGCGCCGCGACGACCGCCATGCCGCAGGAGCCGCCGACCAGCAGGCCCTCTTCCTTGGCGAGGCGACGCGTCATCTGGAAGGAGTCCTTGTCGGACACCGCGATGATCTCGTCGGTGACGTTGCGGTCGTAGGCGGTCGGCCAGAAGTCCTCGCCGACGCCCTCGACCAGGTAGGGGCGGCCGGAGCCGCCCGAGTAGACGGAGCCCTCGGGGTCGGCGCCGATGACCTTGACCTTGCCGCCGGACACCTCCTTGAGGTAGTTGCCGGTGCCCGAGATCGTGCCGCCCGTGCCGACGCCGGCCACGAAGTGCGTGATCTTCCCGTCCGTCTGCTCCCACAGCTCGGGACCGGTGGTCTCGTAGTGCGAGCGGGGGTTGTTCGGGTTGCTGTACTGGTCGGGCTTCCAGGCGCCCGGCGTCTCGCGCACGAGGCGGTCGGAGACGTTGTAGTACGAGTCCGGGTGCTCGGGGTCGACGGCGGTCGGGCAGACGACCACGTCGGCACCGTACGCGCGCAGCACGTTGATCTTGTCCAGGGACACCTTGTCAGGGCAGACGAAGATGCACTTGTAGCCCTTCTGCTGGGCCACGATGGCGAGTCCTACGCCGGTGTTGCCACTGGTCGGCTCCACGATGGTGCCGCCGGGCTTGAGGGCACCGCTCTGCTCGGCGGCCTCGATCATCCGGACGGCGATCCGGTCCTTCACGGACCCACCGGGATTGAAGTACTCGACCTTCGCAAGGACGGTGGCCTGCAGGCCTTCGGTCACACGGTTGAGCTTCACCAGCGGGGTGTTGCCGACGAGGCTGATCATCGAGTCGTGGAATTGCACCATGTTCTCCAAGGAGGGGACTCCACGGGTTCTCCGGGAGGTCCGGCCAGAGTATGCGGAAAGGGATTGGCCGACCGGCTGTACGGGGCAGGAAGGTCATCGGGGCAGGAGGAAAGCGAGGTGCCCAAGGGTGTCCAGGGCGAGGACGGCCCGCCGGATCGCGGCGGGCGCGGCGTACGGCGGCGGCGGGCTCGGGCTGCTCGGGGTCGCCGCGGTGGGTCTGGTGCTGGCGGAGGTCCAGTTCGCCAAGCGCACGGTGGGCACCGGTCTGCCGGATCCGCCCCGCGCCGACGGGGTGTACGGGAGCGAGTTCGGTGGTCCCGAGCTTAGTCCCGGTCCGCTGCGGCTGGGCATGCTCGGCGATTCCACGGCCGCCGGTCTCGGGGTCCGGCGGGCGCGGCAGACCCCGGGAGCGCTGCTGGCCTCGGGCCTGGCGGCGGTGGCCGAGCGGCCGGTCGAGCTGCGCAACGTGGCCCTGTCGGGAGCCAGGTCGGACGACCTCGACCGGCAGGTGGGCCTGCTGCTGGACGGGGACGCCCCGGTCCCCGACGTCTGCGTGATCATGATCGGCGCGAACGACGTGACCCGCCGGATGCCGCTCACCCAGTCGGTCCGGCTGCTCACCGCGGCGGTACGCAGGCTGCGGCTGGCGGGCTCCGAGGTGGTCGTCGGCACCTGCCCGGACCTGGGCACGATCGAACCGGTCTACCAGCCGCTGCGCATGCTGGCCCGCCGGGTCTCGCGCCAGCTGGCGGCCGCCCAGACGATCGGGGTGGTCGCGCTGGGGGCCCGTACGGTCTCGATGGGGGACCTGCTGGGGCCGGAGTTCGCGGCGAACCCGCGCGAGATGTTCGGCCCGGACTCCTACCACCCGTCGGCGGAGGGGTACGCGACCGCCGCCATGGCCGTCCTGCCGACCCTGTGCGCGGCGCTCGGGCTGTGGCCCGGGTCGGACCGCCTCGACGTGTCCCGGGACGAGGACCTGCTGCCGGTGGCGAAGGCCGCTTCGGCCGCGGCCGGGGAGGCGGGCACGGAGGTCACCCCCGCCCGCGGCCCGTGGGCCCTGCTCAAGCACCGGCGGCGCCGGCGGGTGCCCGAGTCCGAGCCCATCGGCCAGCCGGCCGAGGCGGGCCAGCCGGGCGAAGCGGGCCGGCCGGGCGAAGCCACCGGGGCCGCCGAAGGTACGGACGCCCCGGTGCCCGGGTCCTGACCCCCGGCCCGCGAGGGATCCTGGAGACCCGGCCGCCCTCCGGGTGCCCGGCCCGCCGCCCGGTGCGGTCCTCATCACACCGCGAGGCCGGTGACCTCGACGGTACGGGCCGGTAACTTCACTTGCTGGTCCGGTACGAGCCGCAACGCACCCCCTTGGAGCCCCGATGCCCGAAGCAGTCATCGTTTCCACCGCCCGCTCACCCATCGGGCGCGCCTTCAAGGGGTCCCTCAAGGACGTCCGCCCGGACGACCTGACCGCCACGATCATCCAGGCCGCCCTCGCCAAGGTCCCCGAGCTGGACCCGCGCGAGATCGACGACCTGATGCTGGGCTGCGGCCTGCCGGGCGGCGAGCAGGGCCACAACCTGGGCCGCATCGTCGCCGTGCAGATGGGCATGGACCACCTGCCGGGCTGCACGATCACCCGCTACTGCTCCTCCTCCCTCCAGACCTCGCGCATGGCGCTGCACGCCATCAAGGCGGGCGAGGGCGACGTCTTCATCTCGGCGGGCGTCGAGATGGTCTCCCGTTCGGTGAAGGGCTCCTCCGACGGCATGCCGGACACCCACAACCCGCTCTTCGCCGACGCGGAGGCCCGGACGGCCGCCGTGGCGCAGAGCGAGGGGGCGTCGTGGCACGACCCGCGCGAGGACGGCCTGGTCCCGGACGCGTACATCGCGATGGGGCAGACCGCCGAGAACCTGGCCCGGCTGAAGGGCGTGACCCGCCAGGACATGGACGAGTTCGGCGTGCGGTCGCAGAACCTCGCCGAGGAAGCCATCAAGAACGGGTTCTGGGCGCGCGAGATCACCCCGGTCACCACCCCGGACGGCACGGTCGTCGCCACGGACGACGGCCCGCGCGCCGGCGTCACGCTGGAGGGCGTGCAGGGCCTCAAGCCCGTCTTCCGCCCCGACGGCCTGGTGACGGCCGGCAACTGCTGCCCGCTGAACGACGGCGCCGCCGCGCTGGTCATCATGAGCGACACGAAGGCGCGGGAGCTGGGCCTGACGCCGCTGGCCCGGATCGTCTCCACCGGCGTGACCGGCCTCTCCCCCGAGATCATGGGCCTGGGCCCGGTCGAGGCCTCGAAGCAGGCCCTCAAGCGGGCCGGCCTGACGGTCGGCGACATCGACCTCTTCGAGATCAACGAGGCGTTCGCCGCCCAGGTCATCCCGTCGTACCGGGACCTGGAGATCCCGCTGGAGAAGCTCAACGTCAACGGCGGGGCGATCGCGGTCGGCCACCCGTTCGGCATGACCGGCGCGCGCATCACCGGCACCCTGATCAACAGCCTCCAGTTCCACGACAAGCAGTTCGGCCTCGAAACGATGTGCGTGGGCGGCGGCCAGGGCATGGCGATGGTCATCGAGCGGCTGAGCTGAGCCGTAGCGGAGGGTAGGGGTGCCCCGAGGAACGAGGGGCGCACCTGCCCGCAGCGGTGGCGAGGCTCAGCGCGACCACGAGAACCAGCGGCTGAGCTGAGCCGTAGCGGAGGGTAAGGAATCAACCCCGCCGCGGCCGACCTGTGACCGAATCTCCCCCAGGATGTGACCTATGTCCTGGGGGATCGGCATTTCCGCAGGTCAGAGAAGTACGCCGGAGCGCCGAGGGACCTTTGGCCTGTCCAATTCATGACGTAATGCACTGCATGCCATTCCCAGCACAGGTCAAGCTGATGTAGGAAGTCGGGGGATCGAATCAACCAGGAGTTAGTCAGTGAGCGCCATGTCTCTTGCCCTGCTGCTGACCACGGCCGCTGCCACGGCCGTGGGCGCCGCTGCGCTGCACGCCGTACACGGACTGCGTAAGCAGGTCACGGCCCTGCGCGGCGAGCTGGCGGTGCCGGCCCACCCGCGCGCCGCGAGCGTCCCGCACGCCCGTAGCGCCGTGGAGTCCCCCGCCGCCGAGATACGAGCCGCCGTCGCCGAAGCCCTCGCCGAGGAGCGGGAGCGGGAACTGGCCGAAGCGCGGGCCTTCTGGGCCGCGCAGGAGGCCCGGGACGCCGCCGACGCCTCGCCCAGCTTCGCCGGGGAGGCCCCGACCTCGCTGCTGGGCGGCCTGCCGGGGCTCGGCGAGGACAGCCCGGTCTTCCTCCCCCGCCAGGCCGACCTGGTGGGCCTGGAGCCGGTCCTGGGGGACGATCTGCTGGACGAGTACCCCGAGGACTCGGCCGAGCTGGCCGCTGCCCGCCGACGGCACCCCTCGCACCCCGACTTCGTCCCCGTCCAGGCCCCGCACCCGGGCGTGGACCACGAGCGCACCGTCAGCCGGCTGGAGGAGCTCGCGCAGGCCCGTACGGCCCTCGCCGACGTCCGGCCCGGCCCGCTGGGCACGCTGGACGTGTACGTCTTCACCGACGGCACCACGCTCTGCATGACCCCGGGCCACCGGGAGACGGCGGAGCGGCTGGCCGAGGCCCTGCGCTCGGGTACCGCTCCGGTGCTGTTGGGCGGCTCGGGGATCTCCGGCGCCTACGCCCTGACCTTCTCCTGCGGTGACGCCGAGGACCCGGACAGCAACGTCTACATCCTCGCGGACCGCGTCATCGCATCGCTCTGACTTCCGCCTGCTCCACCAACCGCACGGCCTCGTCCAGCATCTCGGACGGGGCCGTTTCGCCGTCCCCCGCGCGCAGGCCCCGCAGCGCCTCGGCGAGGTCCTGCCCGGTGACCGCGACCTGGTCGCCGACGGTGAAGACGCCCTCGTCCGGCACGACGCGCGCCGGAGCCGCCCCCCGCGGATCCGTGGCCGCGTCCTCCAGCCGCTGGGCCCGCAGGGCCAGCTCCCGGGCCAGTTCCAGCGCTTCGGCGGCGGCGCCGCGCCGGAGCCGGCTCTGCGGGGCGGCCCGCAGCCGGTCGGCGAAACGTTCGACGGCGGCGGTCAGGGGCGAAGTATCAAGCATCCGGCCGACCTTACGCGCCGCCCCGGCGCCATTGCCAACGGGCGAACGCTGAGGCACGGTGTCGTGAAGAGAACAAGGCGATACCTCCGGAGGCGCCCATGTCCGTAGAGTTCTCGGAGCAGACACACCGCAACATGATCGACAGAATTCCCCTGACCACCGGTCGTGAAGTGTCCGACTGGCTGCGCACCGTGGACGACGGCCCGTCCCTCGTCCGGTTCGAGGAGAAGGTCAGCTGGCTGCGCGGCGCGCACGACCTCTCGTACGGCCAGGCCAAGGCGATCATCCACGAGTACGACCTGCGCAGGGCCGCCCGCAGACTCGGCTGAGCCCTGCCCCGTACGAGACCCCTGACCGGCCGAAT
The DNA here is from genome assembly GCF_055567555.1 of Streptomyces sp. NPDC026522. Classification (NCBI taxonomy): domain Bacteria; kingdom Bacillati; phylum Actinomycetota; class Actinomycetes; order Kitasatosporales; family Streptomycetaceae; genus Streptomyces; species Streptomyces sp. NPDC026522. Next base: position 255,606 of record NZ_JBVHQF010000010.1, on the reverse strand, counting down.
CCCCCCGACCTACCCCCATCCGTACCGCTGCACGACCCCCTGCAAGACCCGCTCCACGACGCGGGAAGGCCCCGCGAGCGCATCGCTCGCGGGGCCTTCCTCCTGCCTGACCGGCCGGGGCCGGGGCCGGACTAGTCGTCGCCGGAGAGGATCTGGAACAGCCGCAGCAGCTCCAAGTAGATCCACACCAGGGTCAGGGTGAGGCCGAAGGCCGCCAGCCAGGACTCCTCGCGGGGGGCGCCGTACGCGATGCCGTCCTCGACCTGCTTGAAGTCCATGGCGAGGAAGCACGCGCCGAGGATCACGCCGACGATGCCGAACAGGATGCCGAGGCCACCGCTGCGGAAGCCGAGGCCGTCGCCGCCGCCGAACAGGGCGAACAGCAGGTTCGCGGCCATGAGCAGCATGAAGCCCATGGCGGCGGCCAGCACGAAGCCGGTGAAGCGGCGCGTGACGCGGATCCAGCGCATCTTGTACGCGAAGAGCACGGCGGCGAAGACGCACATCGTGCCCAGCACGGCCTGGATGACCACGCCCCCACCGAAGTAGGTGCTGGTGGCCGAGCTGATGACGCCGAGGAACACGCCCTCGAAGGCCGCGTACGCCAGGATCAGCGCGGGGACCGGCGTGCGCTTGAACGACTGGACGAGCGCCAGGACCATCGCGATGAGCGCGGCTCCGATGGCGATGCCGTACGACTTGTTGATGTTGGCCGGGTCGACGGGCAGCGCGATCCAGGAGATGACCGCGGTGAGCACCACGGTGCCGAGCGTCATGGCCGTACGGCTCACGACGTCGTCCATGGTCATCACGTGGGTGCGCGCCGGGGCCTGCGGCATGCCGGTGACGGCGTCCGCCGCGTAGGGGTTCGTCGCGTACGGGTTGGTCGCGGTCCCGGCCTGCTGCGCGTCAAAGCCCGCGTAGCCGCCGGTGTCGCGGCTGAACCCCCGTCGCGAGAAGACCGGGTTACTGCTCCTCATCTCACTCCTCCGTGGCCGCGGGACGCGGCCGTCAGCTACAAGAGTAATGCGTTCGCAAAGAAACCACCCTACTGCTGGAGGAGGATCTTAGGAGAAGACAAGGCGAACCGCGCGAGAGCCGTCGCGACGTGTCCGGCCGGTCCGCGGACGGCCGCAGCGCCGTGCGCCCGGCCGCCGTGCTGTGTTCCGAGCTGATGAATGCTTTATGTTGCACAGGCAAAACGCGGGGGGAAGACGGGGGAGGCGGCGGACGGCACATGGCACGGGACTACGACAGTCAGCTGCTGGAGTCGGTGGCGGTACGCCGCCGCAGGATGCGTGACGCGCTGCTGTTCGGCGTGCAGCGGGCCCGGCGCACGGCGGACGAACGGCTCGGGAAGATGTTCGCGGGCATCGCCATCGCGGCCGTGCTGTGCGCGGGCTGCGTCGGCTGGTCCTTCATCCAGGCCACGCTGGCGAAGCAGAAGGCGGAACAGCAGAAGCAGCAACAGCAGAGCCAGGTGCAGCAGTACGGACCGTCCCCCGCGCCGCCCGGTCCGTCGGCCCCGCCCGCCGCGACGGGGCACCCCGCCACCTCGCCGAAGCCGTCGAAGTCGCCGTCGGCGCCGGGGCCGGTGCCGAAGTCGCCGCGGCCGAGCGGCTCGTAGCGGTCCCCGGTGCAGTTCTCGTAGAGGTTCGCGTAGAGGTTCGCGCAGGAGTTCTCGTCCCGAAGGGCCGCAAGACCGCGATGGTAGGTTCCTGCAAGTGGTGAGCACAGCAACGACTTCCCGAGCACAGCTGTCCCGGGTGACCCTGGTCGGCGAGCGGCGCCGGGCCGACATGGTCCTGCCCTCCGATGCGCCGATCGGGCAGCTGCTCCCGGACATACTCCAGTTGCTCGACGACCGGGCCGCCTCGCGGCCGATGACCCGCCAGTTGCTGACCTCGGACGGCTCCGCGCTGCCGCAGGACAGCACGCTGGCCTCGGCCGGCATAGCCGACGGCGCCGTCCTGCGGCTCGTCAGGATCCACTCGGCGCCGCCCGCCCCCGTCGTCCACGACGTGACCGACCTGGTGGCCGACGACCTCGATCTCCGGGCGTGGCGCTGGCGTCCCGCAGCCCGCCGGGGCAGTGCCGGGGTGGCGACGGTCCTGTTCACGCTGACCGCCGCGCTGCTCGCCCGGCGCGAGGTCGCCCTCGACACCCTGGCCACGGGCCTGCTGGCGGTCACGCTCGTCCTGCTGGCCGCCGGCGCGCTCGGCGCCCGGATCGGGCGGGGCAACCGGGGCCTGGCCACCGCCCTGCTGTTCGCCTCCGGGGGGCTCGGCGTGCTCACGGCGTGGACCGCAGCCGACGCGCACCACTGGTCGTGGGCGCTGCGGCTCGCCGCCGTCGCGGGCGCGCTGGTCGTGACGCTCGGGATGCTCGGCTACTTCTCCCCGCTCGGCCGCGGCGGGCTCATCGGCGCCGGGGCCGTCGCCGTCATCACCGCCGTGTGGGAGGCCGTGGCCGCCGTACAGGGCGAACCGGCGCGCCTCGGCACGGTCATGGCCCTGTTCTCCGTGCTGCTGCTCGGGCTCCTGCCACGGCTCGCGCTCATGGCGTCGGGCCTGACCGCGCTGGACGACAGGCGCTCCGGCGGCGCCTCCGTCAGCCGCCACCAGGTGGGCAACGCCCTCGCCGCCACGCACCGCGGCCTGGCGCTCGCGACGATCGCGACCGCCGTCTCGGCCGCCGCCGCGGGCTGGCTGCTCACGCTGGCCGGGGAGCCGAGCGTGTGGACGGTGGTGCTGCCGTCGCTGGTCGCCGTGGTGCTGCTGTCGCGGGCGCGGGCGTTCCCGCTGGTCGCCGAGGTGGTGGCGCTGCTCGCCGCGGCGGCCGTCCTCCTCGTCCGCCTCGTGGTGCTGTGGATCGGGCACGGCGGCGGTACGGGAGCGCTGGCCGTGCTGTGCGCGGCCGCGCTGCTGCCGCTGCTGGGGCTCGCCGTGCAGCCGGCCGAGCACGTGCAGGTCCGGCTGCGGCGCACGGCCGACTTCGTCGAATCCGTGGGCGTGGTGGCGCTGTTCCCGCTGGGCGTCGGGGTGTTCGGCATCTACGGGCAGCTGCTCGACAAGTTCTGAGTCAACTCGCAGGCGGCTCCGGCCGGGGCGGCAGGTCGGTACGAGAGGGGTAGGGGCAGGGATGCCGAGCGGAGAGAACTGGCAGGGCGACGTCCTGCGCGACCTGAGGGGCGGCGCGCAGCAGCCGCTCCCCCAGGGGCCGGGGCAGGTCCGGCCCGACCCGCAGGGCGCGACCCCGTCCCAGGGCCCCGGCGCGGAGCCCCCGGCGCCCGACGGCCCCGGCCCCGCCCAGCCGCCGCCCGCGGCCGCCGCCCACCCGAGCCCGGCGGCGGCCCCGCACGAGAACCCGCCCGCGGCCCCGCACCAGCACCCGGGGCCGCACCAGAACCCGCCCGCGGCCCCGCACCAGCACCCGCCCGCGGCCCCGCACCAGAACCCCGCCGCGAGCCCGCCCCAGAACCCGACCGCCGCCCCGCCCCAGAACCCCGCCGCCGCCCCGCCCCAGAACCCCGCCGCGGCCCCGCCCCAGAACTCCGCCGCGGCCCCACACCAGCACTCCGCCGCGGGCCCGCACCAGCACTCCGCCGCAGGCCCGCACCAGAACCCCGCCGCGAGCCCTTACCAGAACCCCGCCGCGGCCCCGCCCCAGAATCCGACCGCGGCCCCGCACCAGCACCCCGCCGCGGCCCCGCCCCAGAACCCCGCCGCGGGGGCCGGTGCCGGTCCCGCCGCGTACGGGTACCCGTACCAGGCCCCGGGACCCCAGGGGCCGCCCGCGCAGGCCCCCGCGCCGCCCTACGCCGCCGGGGCCGCGGGCCGTCCGGCGCGCGCCCTGGACTCCCGTCCCGCGGTCGACCCGGGCCTCGTCGGCGCCGGCCGCAAGCCCCGCCACGGTGAGCCGTTCCTGGCCCGGGCCGCCGGCGCGCTCTGGCGAACCGTTTCCTCATCCGTCGCCCGCGAGGTCGCCGACGCCGCCCGTACCGCCGAGCTGCTCCAGCAGCCCGTGACGACCGGCCGCCAGATAGCCGTCACCTCCATCCGCGGCGGCGCCGGCAAGTCCACCGTCGCCGCCCTGCTCGGTACGACGTACGCGCACTACCGCCAGGACCCGGTGCTGTTCGTCGAGGCCGACCCGGCCCTCGGCTCGCTGCCCATCCGGCTCGGCGCCGAGTCACTGCGCTGGACCACCGGCGACGTCGCCGACATCGTCGAGCCGCAGATGTCGCTGCTCGACGTCACCGGCTACCTCGTCCAGCTCCGCGACAACGCCTGGCTGCTGCCCGGCAGCCAGGGCCAGATCGGCGCCATGCTCGACACCCGGTCCTACGAGCGGGCCATGGTCGCGCTGCGCCGCTACTTCGGCGTGACGGTGGTCGACTGCGAGACGCTGCCCGCCGAGGTCGCCCGGGTCGCGCTCTCCGCCTCCCAGGCCCGCGTCCTCACCACCCCCGCGACCCTCGACGGGGTCGCCAGCACGTACGCGGTGCTCCAGTGGATGCAGGGCCTGCCCCCGTACGTGATCGCCGGCACGGTCGTCGTCCTGACGGAACAGGCCCCGCACGCCGGCATCGACGTCGAGGAGGCGGTGCGCACGCTCCGCACCACGGGGGCGGGCGTCCACGTCCTGCCGCACGACCGCCACTTGGCGGACGGGGGCGTCCTCCGTACCGACCTGCTCGCCCGGGCGACGAGGGCGGCCGCCACCCGGATCGCGGCGGACGCCTTCCAGCTCTCCCAGCAGCGCCACTGACGGACGACGACGGACGACGACGGACCACGAAGATGAGCACCCGACTGATCCACCGCCCGGCCAGGACGGTCCGGCCCCCGGCCGCCTCCGAGCCCCGCACCATCGAGGCGCCGCCGAACCTCCCCGAGGGCAAGGCGGGCAACATCGCGATGTCGCTGCTGCCCGTGGCCGGCGTGATGTCGTCGGTGGTGATGATGACGGTCGTGCGCAACAGCCAGTTCGCCGCGCTCGGCGCCCTGATCCTCGTCGTCACCGTCATCGGCTCCGTCGGTCTCGTCTTCTCGCAGCGCGGCAAGGCCCAGCGCACCCGCCGCACCCAGCGCGAGGCGTACCTCGCCTACCTGGAGGACCTCCGGGAGGAACTCGCCGCCGAGGAGCGCGAGGGCGCCGAGCGGGCCGGGGTGCTCAACCCGCCGCCCAGCGCCCTGTACGACATCGTGCGGGACCCGGCCCGGCTGTGGGAACGGCGCCGGGTCGACGGTGACTTCCTGCGCGTGCGGGTCGGCACCGGCGAGATGCCGGTGCGGGACCTGCGGATCGCCGACCAGGGCTCGACCGTGCTCACCCCGCCCGACCGGTTCATGCTCAACGAGGCCTCGGCGCTGACCGCCCGGTTCCGTACCGGCACCGAACTGCCGCTGACCGTACCGCTGGACCGGGTCGGCAACGTCACCGTGATCGGCCCGCGGGAGGACGGCCTGCGCGTGGCCCGCGCCCTGCTGATGCAGGCCGCCGCCACCCACGCCCCCGATGACGTGGCCGTCGCGCTGGCGGTGCCCGGCGACCGGCTCGCGGACTGGGAGTGGGCCAAGTGGCTGCCGCACCTGCTGGACACCGAGCAGCTCGACGGGCCGGTCGCCGCCCGCCGGATCGCCCCGTCCACGGACCGGCTCGCCCGCCTGCTCGGGCCCGAACTGCGCCGCCGCGCCTCCTACGCCGCCGAGGTGCGCCGCGGGCTGTCCGGCAAGGACGCGCTGTCCATGACCTCCCGGCTCCTCGTCATCGGCGACGCACACGGGGAGGACGCCGTCGAACTCCCGCGCCCCGACGACGCCGTCGGGCTGCGCGAGATGGGCGTCACCGTCCTGCACCTGCTCGACCAGCGCATCCAGGAGCCGGGCCACGTCGGGGTACGGATCACCGTCGAGGGCGACCGGGTGCTCATCGAGGACCTGCGCGCGGAGGAGCCGGTCAGTGCCCACGGCACGGTGGACGAGGTCGGCGTCCCCTTCGCCGAGGGCCTGGCCCGGATGCTCGCGCCGCTGCGGCTGTCCGCCGAGTCGCTGATCGACGCCCCGCTGTCGGGCCCCGTCGACTTCGCCGGGCTGCTGGGCATCGAGGACGTGGCCCGGCTCGACGTCAACGGCCTGTGGGCGCAGCGCGGCGAGCGCGCCTTCCTCCGCGTGCCCATCGGCATCAGCGACTCCCACGAGCCGGTGCTGCTCGACCTGAAGGAGTCCTCCGAGCTGGGCATGGGCCCGCACGGCCTGTGCGTCGGCGCCACCGGCTCCGGCAAGTCGGAGCTGCTGCGCACCCTGGTGCTCGCGCTGGTGGCGACGCACCCCCCGGAGGACCTCGCCCTCGTACTCGTCGACTACAAGGGCGGCGCGACCTTCGCCCCCTTCGCCTCCCTGCCGCACGTCGCCGGTGTCATCACCAACCTGGAGAACCAGGCCGGTCTGGTCGAGCGCGTGCACGCCTCGCTCGCGGGCGAGGTCAAGCGCCGCCAGCAGGTCCTCAAGGACGCGGGCAACATCGCCGACATCGGCGACTACAACGCGCTGCGCACCGGCCGCCGCCCCGATCTGGAGCCGCTGCCGCACCTGTTCGTCGTCATCGACGAGTTCGGCGAGCTGCTCACCGCCAAGCCCGACTTCATCGACCTGTTCCTGTCCATCGGGCGGATCGGCCGCTCCATCGGGGTGCACCTGCTGCTGTCCAGCCAGCGGATCGAGGGCGGCAAGCTCAAGGGCCTGGACACCTACCTGTCCTACCGGCTGGGCCTGCGCACGTTCTCCGCCGACGAGTCCCGTACGGTCCTGGACACCACGGACGCCTTCCACCTCCCGCCGCTGCCCGGCTTCGGCTACCTGAAGGTGGACACCAGCCACTACGAACGCTTCAAGGCGAGCTACGTATCCGGCCCCTACCGGGGCCCCGTCGAGCGCACCGACGAGCAGGACACCGGGCCCCTGGCCCTCGCGTACGAGGCGTTCAACACCCTCGCGGAGCCGGAGGGCGCGCAGGGGCCGGAGCTCACGGCGCGGCGCCGCGAGACCGGCCCGACCGAGCTGGGGGTCATCGTCGGCCAGCTGGAGCGGGCCGCCGCGCCGGTACGCCGGATCTGGCTCCCCCCGCTGCCCGCCGCGATCGCCCTGGACACGGTCGCGGGCCCGCTGGACGCCGGTCCGCGCGGCGTGCAGCTCGCCAAGCGGCGCGGGCGGCTGACGGTCCCGCTCGGGGTGCTCGACGACCCGACGAAGCAGTGGCAGGGCGAGTGGTACCTCGACCTGACGGTGGCGGGCGGCCACGCCGCCGTCATCGGCGGCCCGCAGTCCGGCAAGACCACCCTGCTGCGCACCCTGGTCCTCTCGCTCGCCCTCACCCACACCCCGCAGGAAGTCGGCGTCTACGGGCTCGACCTGGTCGGGGGCGGGCTCCAGGCCCTCGCCGGGCTGCCGCACGTCGGCGGGATCGCGGGTCGCGCGGACCGGGAGCGGGCGGCCCGGACCGTGGAAGAGGTCCGCACGATGCTCGCCCTGCGCGAGGAACTCTTCCGCGAGCACGGGATCGACTCGGTCGAGCAGCTGCGCACCCTGCACGCGGCGGGCCGGCTGCCCCAGCTCGCCTCCGCCGAGATCGTCCTGGTCATCGACGGCTTCGGCGCGCTGCGCGACGACTTCGAGAACCTGGACGACGCCGTCGTGGACGTCCTCAAGCGCGGCGGCGGGTACGGCATCCACGTCGTCGCCGGCATGCTGCGCTGGAACGACGTACGGATCGCCACCCAGTCGAACTTCGGGACGCGGGTCGAGCTGCGGCTCAACGATCCCAGCGAGTCCAGCGTCGACCGCAAGCTGGCCGAGACGCTGTCGCCCGAGGAACCCGGCCGGGTGCTGACCGACGGCAAGCTCTTCGCCCAGGTCGCGCTGCCCCGGACGGACGGGCTGGCCGACGCCTCGGAGCTGGGCGCGGTGCTGGAGCGCACGGCCCGTACGGTGCGGGCCACTTGGAGCGGGGAGAGCGCCCAGCCGGTACGGGTGCTGCCGCACGTCCTGGAGCCGCACCTGCTGCCCGGTCCGGCCGCCGAGCCGAAGCGGGTGCCGATCGGCCTGGACCAGACGGCGCTGGCGCCGGTCCTGCTCGACCTGTTCCGGCACGACCAGCACCTGCTGGTGCTGGGCGACAGCGAGTGCGGCAAGACGAACCTGCTCAAGACCATCGCCGGCGGCCTCGTCGAACGCTACGGCGAGGAGGAGCTGGTCTTCGCCGTCATGGACCCGCGGCGCGGCCTGCGCGGGGTGGTCCCCGAGGAGTTCAACGGCGGCTACGCGTACAACGCCAAGCTGTGCGCGGGTCTCGCCGCCGGTATCGCCACCGAGCTGGAGCGGCGGATGCCGGACGACGGCGCGCCGCTGGAGGACCTGGAGCCGGGCAGTTGGGGCGGCGGCCCGCGGATCGTCGTACTCGTCGACGACTACGACGTACTGACCACGGCCGGACAGTCGCCGCTGGCGCCGTTCCTGCCGTACGTGCCCTCGGCCGCGGACATCGGCCTGCACTTCGTCCTGACCCGCCGGGTCGCCGGTGCCTCGCGCGGCATGTACGAGCCGTTGGTGCAGGGGCTGCGCGAATCGGGCGCCTCGGCCCTGGTCATGGCGGGCGACCGCAGCGAGGGCCAGCTGCTGCCCGGGGTGTACGCCTCCCAGCAGCCCGCCGGGCGGGGGGTGCTGGTCCGCCGGGGCCAGTCGAGCCGACTGATCCAGACCGTGTACACCCGGGTGTGAGCCCCTGCTCCGCCCGGGCTGCCCGCCCGCTCTCCGACCGAAGGAGCTGACCAGCACATGACCAAGGACGTCGTCGCCCTCACCGAGCGGATGCCCGATCCGTGGACCGTGCTCGCCGGACTGCTCTCCGGGGGGCCCGACAAGCTGGTGAACGCGGGGGCCGAGGGGGCCGTCGTACAGCTGTGCGACGAGCAGGGCCGCCCGCTCGTCTCCATCGAGGCGCCGCTGCTGGTGCAGGTCGAGGGCGAGGCCGAGCGGCTGCTCGGAGCCACCGCCCCGCCGGTCCCGTTCTGGTGGACGGAGGCCCGCGCCACCACCGGCGTCGCCGAGGCCGGCCGGCTGGCCGGCACCTTCGCCGCCCGGCTGGCCGCGCTGGCGGGCGGCTCCGCCTGGCCGCGCGAACCGGGGCGCTCGCTGGCCGTGGTGCGGACCGAGGGGGTGAGCGTGGCGCCGGAGCCGGCCGCCGCGCAGCCCGCCGTCGACGTGCTCACCGACCGGGTGGCCGTCGTCATCCAGGACCGCCCGGTGGTGGCCATGACCGCCTGGCTCGCGGACGCCTTCCGGGCCGCCGCCGACGCGGAGCTGGGCCTGCAGGTCGTCACCCCGCCGGGCACCACCCTCTCCCCCGCCGTCCGGGACGGCCTGAGCGGCCGGCCCTCGCGCTGGGTGGTGCAGGACGAGCGGGACGGCTACTACGACGGCCTCACCGGGGCCGTACTGCGCTGGCAGGGCGGGCTCTTCGCCCCGGTCGAGGCGCTCGACGCGACTCCCGAGGACCCGCGCACCCCGGTGGCGGCCGCGTACCGGGACGTCGTCGCGACCGGGGAGCGGCAGCTGGCGGTCACCTTCCGCACGGTCCACCCCGCCGACGACCGGCTCGTACTGGGGGGCGCGCTGGAGGCGGTGTGGCGGGAACTGACCGGCGCACCGCCGGCCGGTTGGGGCACAGCGGAGCCGGCCAACCTGCCGTGGTCCCCGGCGCGGCTGACCGACGTCGCGTACGCGCGGGCGCCGGAGCCGACCTGGTTCGTGGTGGTCGGCGGTCGCGAGCGTCCCGGCCTCGCCACGGTGCGGGTCCGCCGTACGGAGGCGGGCGTCGAGGAGGAGGTCACCCTCGCGTTCGGCTACGGGGCGGACGAGGAGCCCCCGTTGGACGCGCTGACCGGGACCGCGGAGCTGCTCGCCACCCGCCACCACCTCCAGTCGATGCTCGTACAGCTCCGCAAAGCCCGCCGCGACCTGGCGGTGCCGCCGCGCTTCGAGGGACCGGGCGTACCGGTGGCCTTCGTCCTCGGGGCGGAGGAGGTCCGCGCGATGCCGGGCGACCGGGCCCGCAACACGCCGCTGGCGGCACGGCCGGTGCCGCTGGGGCCGAAGGCCCGGCCGGCGCTGTACTACCCGCTGCCGGGGGACCCGTCGGACCTGTCGGGGTGGCGGGACTTCGAGGTGCTGATGCGGCATCTGAAGGGCGTATGAGCGGACCCGTTGGGATGTTCGGCTTTGGTCACAACTGGCAGATTGCAGGTTGCAAGAGCGACGCATGTTGGCAGAATTGGTCAGACTGATGGTCGTTCTATCGTGACGGGGGTGTGAGATGAAGTTCGACATGGGGACGCAGGTCCTGTCCAGCCTGATGTCGGGGTCGCGGACGTCGAGCACGGATCTGGGGACGCTGATCCGGCAGTTGATCGCGGCGGCGCATCCGTTGGAGGGGAAGTTCAACGGTCAGGGGAAGGTCGCGTTCGATTCGTTCAAGGAGCACTCGGACGGGATCACGAAGGAGCTGAACGCGGCCTTGTCGGCGATCCTGGGCGGTCAGTCGGGGATGGAGCAGGCGTTCGGGACCGGTGACGTGGAGCAGGGTGACAACGCGCGGCAGCAGATGTCGGCGGCGAACTTCGACGCGGCGCGTTTCTCGGGCCGCTGAGCGACGGCCGTCGTAAGTCTTTTCAACCAGACGGGGAGTGTGATGTGTGATGGCCGGTGGCACGGACCGTCGTTCGTATGACACGGGTGCGTCGACGGAGGCGCAGGGCAACATCCAGGTCGTGATCGGGCAGTTGGAGCAGGTGATCGCGGCGCGGGACGCGCAGGTGAAGGCGGCGATGTCGGACTTCGCGGCGGACGGTGTGGCGGATGAGTACCACGGCAAGGAACTGCGCTGGAAGAACGCCTCTCAAGAGGTGAAGAACATCATCCAGTTGTTGAAGTCGACGCTGGAGAAGAACGACGCGACGGCGCACCAGACGATCGCGCGGGCGAAGGCCGCGGTCGACAACATCGGCTGAGCCGGACGGGTCGGACGGTTTTACGGGGGACGTATGACGTCGTGGGACATCAAGCCTCAGGGTGTGCAGTCGCAGTTGAAGCTCACCGGTGAGCGGGCGGGTGAGCTGGAGAAGGCGCTGAACGCGCTGATGGGTCACATGTCGGAGGCGGCGTACGCGGCGGGCACGGCGGTGCCGGGTTCGGCGGCGACGGTGCCGAACGCGGCGCGCCAGGGTCCGGTGGCGACGGGGCAGGTGGCGTTGTCGCACCGGGGGACGACGGGCCCGGTGGGTGCGGCGCTGTCGCAGTACCTGGAGAAGCGCCAGCCGGACGTGAAGGCGATGGTGGACCGGATCCAGGCGGCGGTGCTGGGTGCGGCGAAGGCGACGAACGAGTACATCGAGGGTGATCTGGACGCGGCCAAGCATGCTCAGGACGCGGCGAAGAACGTGCGGCTGGATGAGCTGCGGGACGCGGCGGGGGGCGGCAAGTGAGCAACAACGATCCGGTCGATCCCGCCGAGGTGCCGGTGTTCACCGGTGAACTGGCGGTGCTGGACGAGAAGGTCAAGGCGCTGTCGGGGGACGGTGGGGCGCTGGCGAACGCCGGTACTTCGGTGCACACCACGTTCGGTGGTCTGTCGGCGTACTACCAGGCGCCCGAGGCCGAGCAGCTGTTCGCGGTGACGAAGCCGGTCGCGGACACCACGATGTCGTTCAGTGGTGACATGTGCACCATCGCGGGCGCGCTGGGTTCGTACGCGAACGAGATCCGTCCGCTGGTCAAGCAGCTGGAGACGCTGAAGGCGCAGGCTGCGTCGTTCAAGTCGAAGGTTTCGGACGACAGCAAGTGGAACGAGGACGGGGACCTCGTCGAGGAGAACCTCGACCGCCGTAACAAGATCGCCGAGGTGTGGTCGCAGTTCCAGGCCGCCGAGCGCACCGCACACGACAAGATCGTGGCGCTGGTGGGCGGGGCGCCGCTGAAGGTCGATGACGGCTCGCACGGCGCGAACATGTACGGCTATGACGCGGAGGCGCTCAAGCATTCCAAGTCGCTGCCGTGGGGGGAGGCGGTCGAGGAGTCGGTGCCGTGGTGGCAGGTGTGGGAGCACGCCTACGACTTCGGCAAGGGCGTCATCGTGGACGGTGTGTGGGGCACGGTCAAGGGCCTGGGCACGCTGGTCGGCTGTGACGGCTGGGAGGCCACGAAGCAGGCCTGGACGGGGCTGGCGAAGCTGTCGACGGGTATCGCGATCACCTTGACGCCGGGCGCGGCCACGGCGTTCTGGATGGCGGACGACAAGGACCTGCCGTCCTGGATCCGTGATTCGCGCACGGCGATGAAGGAGACGGGCAAGGCGCTGCTGGCGTGGGACCAGTGGAGCGAGAACCCCTCGCGGGCGGCGGGCGCGGTCACCTTCAACGTGCTCACCGCGGTGTTCACCGACGGCGCGGGCGCGGCGGCGTCGGGCGCGGGCAAGGCCGGGGTCGCGGCGAAGGCGCTGTCCTTCGCGGGCAAGGCCGGGCGGGCCATCGACCCGATGACGTACGTGTTCAAAGGCGCGGGCGCCGGCCTGTCGAAGCTCGGCGACGTGATGGCCGGCCTCAAGGGCATCGGGAAGATAGAGATCCCAAAGATCTCCGAGGGCGCGTTCGCGCTGCCCGACGGCTCCACGATGCTGCCCGACGGAACGATTCACCTCCCCTCGGGCACCGCGGTCCCCGAGGGTGCGATCAAGCTCCCGGACGGGGGCATCAAACTCCCCGAGGGCACCGCCACCCTGCCCCCGGGCACGGTCAAACTGCCCTTCGACGACAGCCCCGCGAAGTACATGGACGCGGACGGCAACCTCTACAAGAAGGACGGCAGCCTCTTCCAACGCGCCGCCGACGCCAAACCCGAAACCCCGTCGGCCCCGGCCCACGCCCCGAAGGTCGAGGCCCCCGTCCTGGCGGGCGTCGGCGCCCGCGGCGGCGACGACGTGATCCGCCTCGGCTCCGACATGTCCGACCCGGTCCACGTGGGCGACCACACCCCGACGGGCCACGCGGGCGACCACACCCCGGGCGGCCACGCCCCGGACGGCATGCCGCGCAACGACCTCAACACCACCCCGGGCACCCCCCACCCGGGCGACACCCCCTCCATCGGCGCCCACCCGGACGGCCCGGGCACGGGCAGCCACCATCCGGACGGCCCGGGGACTGGGGGCCACCCCGACGGCCCGTCCACCGGCGGCCCCCACCTCCCCGACACCCCGGGCGCGGGCAGCCACCTCCCGGACCACCCGGGCGGGGGCGGCCTGGACGACGCGGCGCGTGCGGGCGACGGGGCGGCCGGCAACGGCCCGGTCACCCGGGAGCCGGTGGAGCGGCCCGGCTTCATGCAGGACGGCGACAACCCCTACGGACCGCACCTGACAGAGACCCAAGTCGAAGAAATCCAGGTGTACCGGGCCAACGAGGAACCGGGTTATTTCGACGACTATTACAAGAACAACGGAAATCGGAAGAACCTGGACTTCGTAGACGAGAGCGGCACCACGCCACCGCAGCTCACCAGGGCGGACGAAAATTCTCCCTGGATTCGCGCGAAGGACGCTCCCGAACCGCCTACGCCGCACTATCTCGACCGGAAATACGTGCACGAGACCCCGGGTTCGGTCACCGATCCCACACGTCTTGCCGGGCTGCAGGAAGCCACCCGGAAGCGTTTCTACTCGGTATGGGCGGATCAGCTCGCCGATACGTTCAAGAAGGAAGCGGACGCCAACCACGCGCTTCACGGCACGGAGGCCACCGCGCACGACCTGGCGGAGGGCCGCGAGGCGTACCGTCACTACCACAAGTCGATGATCGAAGAGACGGGCGCCTACGGCGAGTACGTCGCGGAGCACCACTACATCGCCGAGCACTACGCCGGGTCCACGAAGGAAACCCTGCACGGCCCCAAGAACGGCAATGACCAGTTCGACCAGGTGTGGCGCACTGCGGACGGTCGTTACGTCGTGGTCGAAGCGAAGAGCAGTGTCAGCACCAAGCTCGGCGGTCGAAACCTCCCCGACGGACGCAGGGTTTCACAAGGCTCCCAGGAGTACTTTTTCGACATAATCCGCGAAATGAAGGAGCGCGGTAAGACCATCCCGAGCGAGCGGAGGCTCGCAAAGGCACTGGAAGACGCCTTCGACGACGGGAACCTGGAATACGTGGTCGTCAAGGGCGACCAAAACGGACTCCAGTACAGTGGCTACCAGTTCCAGCGCTTCGACATCAGTAAGGGGACCCTCCGGTGACCACCATTGTCAGTAGGCACTTTGCGGCACCGGGGGCCACGGAAGAAGAGTGGGCCGAGTCACTCGGTGAGGATCTGGCCGATGACATCGACAAGCTGGAGCGGCGCCCCCACGCCCTCGGGCGCGTCTTCAACAACGCGCTCCTCCACCTCGGCGCACGTTGCACGGTCGACCCTCGTGCGGCGAAGCTGGAGACCTGGGAAGCGGTCGTCAACGCCCTGCAGGTGGGATCCGCCATCTTCGCCACGGCTTCCGCGACCGAGGGGACCGTGGAATGCCGGATCAACCGTCAGATCCGAACGCTGCCGGCCACGGGTGCGGATCAGGGCCTCACGGACCTCGGGACGTGGCTGACCACGTTCTGGCTCGCCGTGGTGTGCCGGGACCAGGCTCGCATCACCGAATTGGCTCGCTTCCCGCTCGACCGCCTCCATGGCGGCGGGTTCGACGAGTTCGTCCGGCACTGGGTCGATACGTTGCAGACGTACTGGCTCCAGGGGCCCGGCCTGGTGGAGAAGTTGACCCGCGCCGTCGAAATGTCGACTCCGGGCACCGCCGTGGAGGCTCCGCGGGAAATGTTGGAGGCGGTGCTGGCACCGCCGATCAACCTCTTCTACCTGTTCATCACCCAGAACGCGGACGGGTTCAACGAGGCGTTGGTCCAGGCACTGGAGCTGCACAAGGCGTACTGGACGGCTGACGAGAAGCGAGTGGAGAGCCCGGGCGGTCATCTCGCGCTGGCCCCCTTGGCCATCGCGTGCTTCGCCTTCGACGGCAAGATGCCGATCGAGGTCGAATCGGGCTACCTTCCCCACCACCTGCTGACTCGTGGGTGGCTCGGCGAATTCCCCACGTGACAGGCGGACCGGCCTCGGTTCGCGGCGCCACGGCTCACCGCCTCCCCCTGGCCGTCGTGTGCCAGAACCAGGACCAACTGACTGGAAGCCGACGGTTCGGTACTGGAGACCCGGGAGTCGTGCACGAGGCGCGCAAAGAGCCGTGAGGGTCTGGTCGCGCTCGGACAGCCCGCCATCCCTTGCGTGGCGGATGGGATCGCGGCGGTCCGCCGACGCCAAGGTCGAAACCCCGTCCCACACCCCGGCACCGGCCAAGACCCCACGACTGGTCTCAGCCGGCGCCCACGCCATCCACCTCGGCTGCGACATCTGCGACCCGTCCACGCAGCCGACCACACTCCCACCGGCCGCACGGGCGACCACATCCACGGCGGCCATGCCCCGGGCGGGAAAGTACGGTTGGGAACGGACCAAAAGGCGATGAACGAATTGCTGTGGGCGGGCACCCGAATCGGCTTGCCGGCCGGACCGGAGGTGATTCCATGAGGGACCCGGTGCGGCGCATCGACATCGATGACCCCGACGTCAGTTCGTTGCTCGCGATCATTCCCCGCCACCCCTTTCCTACGGGGAACGCGGAAGCGGGCCTCGCCGTGCTCCGGGACAACGCACAGGAGCTGATCGACGGCCTGGAGGAACGCTCCACCAGGCTCGGCGACGCCGTGGGTACCACCCTTACGCTGGCCAAGGCGCACTGCCTCATGGACCCGAGGGGCTCGATCTACCCCACGTGGGACGCTTGGGTGACTGCGATGCAGGTGAGCTCGGCTGCCTTCGCCGCCGCCACCACGAGCGGGGAGCACGTGCAGTGCCGCATCGCGCACAAGGACCGGACGCTGCAAACCACCGGCTCCCAGTGGTACCTGCACCCGAACACCTGGCTGACCGCCTTCTACCTCGCCGTGGTATGCCGGGAACGGGACAGGATCACGACCCTGTGCCAGGTGCCGATGTCCCTGCTCCGCGAGAACGGTTCACGCTTCGACGAATTCCACTTCGCCTGGATCGATACCCTCCAAACCTACTGGATCGGCGGCCCGGAGCTCGGCCGGAAGCTGGTGGCCGCGGTCGACGGCACGGATCCGGCAGCCATCACCGACCCGGAGGCAGTGAGCAAACTGCTGTACCCGCCGATGGAAATGTTCCACCGCATCGTCCGCAACGACAACGAAGGCTTCGACAAGGCCCTCGCGGCTGCCCTCCAGTGGCACAAGGAGTACTGGAGCGAGGAGGGCCGGGCCACCACCATTCCGGGCCTCGTCGCGCTCGCGCCGCTCGCCATGGCCTGCCTCGCCCACGACGCCGGCATGCCCATCGAGGTCGAGTCCGACTACCTGCCCGCTACCCTCATCAGCCGCAACTGGGCCGGCGAGTTCCCCACGTAAGCGGCTCACTGGAAGACGGGATGCCGAGAGGTCCCAAGAGGGTTGGATGTCGGTTCTCATGCGCGCACCGCGGGAGTGCGGCTCGTGGTTCTGGGATCTCGTGGAGGTGGCGGAGCCGGGTCTTGAATCCGCACTCCGGACTGCGGCCCGTATGTCGGCCATACTGGCCGAGTACGGGTTGCTCGAAGTCCACTCGTTGGAGTGGAGCTGGTTCGAGATCGGCAAAGGCGGCCTGGGCATCCACAGCCGGCTCGACATCCACGGGGCCTCGCTCGACGATGCGGAACTGCCGAAAATGATGCGGGCATGCCAACCCGTTGGCCATCCGGCCGCGGAGATGTCCGGAATCCTCGTGCTGGGGTACGGCCGATGGGGCAATGCGGAGGGCGAGCGTCGGCGTGAATACCGCCTCGTCGAGCTCCGGGTATCACCGGACCCCGGGGACCCGTCAGCAGAGCTGTCCGTGTACCACGACATGTGGGGCGCCTGTGATTTCCGGGGCGATCCGCACCCCGCTGTCCACGCGAACAATGCCCCGCGCCTCGCCGGGGCATTGCGAGACCTCGACGAGGTGCTGGGAGTCGCGGCCGAGCCGGGCGAGCCGACTTATTTCGGCGTTGCCGAGGAGTACGGATCAAGGCTCCTGAACTCGTCGGGGGTCGCGGGCCCGATCTCACCGACCTGATGTAGCGGGCCCTGGTCGTTGTACGCGGTTCCGGAACAGCCGATGCAAGCCCGCCGGGGCGAGCGAGGACGCGTAGGGGCGTGCGTGGCCCTTCTTCGACATCGCGGAGCACGTCGACGCCGACGTGCGGACGCCGGCCGACGTGGCCGCCGAGGTGGAAGGTCTGGTGCGGGGGCCGGCTCCGGAGTCGCTGCGGGCCCTGTGCCGCGCGGTCGTCCGCTGGGGCTGCCTGGGTGGCGCCCGCACCGGGCCGACCGCCGGTCTGCCGGACCCGTACGAGCCGCTCCTGCTGCTGTTCGAGCGCGGTGGCGGGTTCTACCTGGAGGAGTACCTCGACCTCAACGGCGTGATGATCCCGCTGGGAACCGTGGAGACCAACGCCTCCGCGCCACCCTTCCTCACCGTCGCCCCCGCCACCCTCGACGCCGAGGGCGAGATCACGTACCACGCGAAGACCGACGAACGGCACCCCCGGCAGAGCCCGAGGGGCATCGTCCGCCGCCGGGTAGACGAGGACGGGAGTCATGACGAGGCATTCACCCGCGACCTGCGCTGGGAGCCGACCGAGTACCTCAGGCTCTACGCGCTCGGCCACGACGACGTCGACCACGTCCGCGTCGTCGAACACGAGGCGGCCGCCTTCATCGAGTCGGTGACGGCGAACCCCACGGGCTCGGGCTGAACGGAAGCGAACGTTTCCGCCGGGGCGGCCGTGGTCACCGGCGCGCCCCTGCCCTGGGTGAGTGGTGCCCGGAGCCGGACTTGAACCGGCACGGCCCGAAGGCCAGCGAGGTTTAAGCTCGCCGTGTCTGCATTCCACCATCCGGGCAGGGCGTGGCGACCCCCGTGGAAGATCTGTGAACGCTACGGGTGAGCCTATCCGTAGTATCCCTGCTCCGACCTGGGCGTCTGTCCGATGTTGTCTGATTTTATTGGCGCTTGAGTGGTCGTCAGGCGCGATAACACGCGGTCGGCCCCTTCCCGGCGACGATCTCCCCCACGCGCAATTGACGGGATTTCGCCTCCCCGCGCCACCCCGTCCGCCACCCCGTCCGCAAGGGCGGCCACAGCGGCGGAGTCATACCAGAGGAGGAGGCGGGCCGCCCCGTGGTCAGCCTCCGGTGGGCCGTCGAACCGGCACCGCGGCTGATCCGGGGCGGGGGTGCGCGCGGGGAGGATGGGAGGGTCCCGCCACAGCGCAGCACCCCGCTCGACAGGAGTCCCCCGTGACCGCCATGAACTACGCCCCCACCACCCAGGCGGTGGCCGCCCGCGCCACGCAGCTGTCCAAGGTGTACGGCCAGGGCGAGACCCAGGTGGTGGCGCTGGACAACGTCTCCGTCGACTTCGGCCAGGGCCGGTTCACCGCGATCATGGGCCCCTCCGGCTCCGGCAAGTCCACGCTGATGCACTGCGTCGCGGGCCTGGACACCTTCTCCGGCGGCTCCGTGCGCATCGGCGACACCGAGCTCGGCTCCCTCAAGGACAAGCAGCTGACCCAGCTGCGCCGGGACAAGATCGGCTTCATCTTCCAGGCCTTCAACCTGCTGCCGACGCTGACGGCCCTGGAGAACATCACGCTGCCCATGGACATAGCCGGCCGCAAGCCCGACCAGCAGTGGCTGGACTCGGTGATCCGCATGGTCGGCCTCTCCGACCGCCTCGGCCACCGCCCGACGCAGCTGTCCGGCGGCCAGCAGCAGCGCGTGGCCGTGGCCCGCGCCCTCGCCTCCCGGCCGGAGATCATCTTCGGTGACGAGCCCACCGGCAACCTCGACTCCCGCTCCGGCGCGGAGGTGCTCGGCTTCCTGCGCAACTCCGTCCGCGAGATGGGCCAGACCGTCGTGATGGTCACCCACGACCCGGTCGCCGCCTCCTACGCGGACCGCGTCATCTTCCTCGCCGACGGCCGCATCGTCGACGAGATGCTGAGCCCGAGCGCCGACGGCGTCCTCGACCGCATGAAGGCCTTCGACGCCAAGGGCCGCACCAGCTGAGGGACCGCCCCTCCCCGTCCCCGCTGACCTCCGACCCCCTGGACGCCTCCACCATGTTCCGTACCGCCCTGCGCAACGTCCTCGCGCACAAGGCAAGGCTGTTGATGACGGTGCTCGCCGTCGTCCTCGGCGTGGCCTTCGTCTCCGGCACGCTCGTCTTCACCGACACCGTCGGCAAGGCCCTCTCCGGCCAGTCCGCCAAGAGCTTCGACGGCATCGCCGTCTCCGTCACCGCCGACGGCCGCTCCCGCAACGACGCCGGGACCAAGGAGGGCGAGCCGGGCATCAGCGCGCAGACCCTCGACAAGGTCAAGGCCCTTCCGGGCGTCGACACCGTCTCCGGCCGCGTCTCCGGCTTCGCCGGGGTCGCCGACCCCGACGGCAAGCTGATCGGCAGCGGCTGGGCCAACCGCGGTTCCAACTTCGCCCCGGTCAAGGACGGCAAGGACCCCCGCTACACCTTCACCGAGGGCAACGGCCCCGCGAAGGCCGACCAGATCGCCCTCGACGAGGAGACCGCCCGGCGCGGCCAGTACGAGGTCGGCGACAAGGTCCGGGTGGCCTCCAACGGCCTGCCCTCCGAGTACACCCTCGCCGGCGTGTTCACCACCGAGGACGGCCAGGTCAACGCGGGCGGCTCGCTGGTGCTGTTCGACACCACCACCGCCCAGCGGCTCTACCTGGCCCCCGGCTTCTACGAGGAGCTCTCGGTCAGCGCCGCGCCCGGTACCACCGCCGACCGGCTGCTGTCCGAGGTCAAGCCGCTCATCGGCAAGGACGCCACGGCCAAGACCGGCGCCGAGCTGGCCGCCGAGCAGGCCAAGAACATCGAGCGGCAGATGGACACCACCAACCAGATGCTGCTGACCTTCGCACTGATCTCGCTGTTCGTCGGCATCTTCCTGATCTACAACACCTTCACGATGCTGGTCGCCCAGCGCACCAAGGAGCTGGCCCTGCTGCGCGCCATCGGCGCCAACCGCGGCCAGGTCAAGCGGTCCGTGCTGGCCGAGGCCCTCGTCGTCGGCGTGGTCTCCTCCGCCGTCGGCCTGCTGGCCGGCGTCGGCCTCGCGGTCGGCATGCGCTCCCTGATGGACTCCATCGGCGCGAAGATCCCGGCCGGTCCGCTGGTCGTCAGCCCGGGGACCGTCCTGACCGCGATCGTCATCGGTGTCCTCGTCACGCTGCTCGCGGCCTGGCTGCCCGCCCGCCGCACCGCCAAGATCGCCCCGGTCGCCGCCATGGGAAGCGCCCACCTGCCGGCCACCGCCAAGTCCCTGGTGCTGCGCAACAGCATCGGCGGCGCGCTCACCCTGTTCGGCCTGGCCGGGATCCTCGGCGGCGCGCTGGTCGGCAAGGACGGCAAGATGATCATCGGCGCGGGCGCCTTCCTCACGATGATCGGCATCATCGTCCTGCTGCCCGCGCTCTCCCGCCCGGTCATCGCCGCCCTGCGCCCGGCGCTGCGCAAGGCCTTCGGGGTGGCCGGCAAGCTTGCCGCACAGAACGCCGTGCGCAACCCGCGCCGTACCGCCGTCACCGCGGCCTCGCTGGCCATCGGCCTGACCCTGGTCACCGCCCTGTCGGTGCTGGGCGTGACCATGGGCAAGGCCGTGGACCGGATGACCACGGACCAGCTCAAGGCCGACTACAAGGTCTCCCTGTCCGGCGGTTTCGGCAGCCTCGACCAGAGCGTGATCGGCGCGCTGGCCAAGGCGCCGGGCGTCAAGGCGGTCTCCCCGCAGCAGGCCGGGTCGCTGCGCTTCGGCGGCGGCAAGGAATTCAGCTCCGTCTCCGGCGTCGAGCCGGCCGCGATCGGATCGCTCCTCAACATCGAGGTCACCGCCGGTTCGCTGGACAGCCTCGGCAAGGGCCAGGTCGCGGTCGCCGACACGACGGCGAAGTCCCACGGGCTCAAGGTCGGTTCGGTCCTCAAGACCGCATTCGACGACGACAAGAAGGGTGATCTGGTCGTCGGCGCCGTCTACAAGGAGATGGACGGCATGCTCTCCCCCTACCTGATCGACTACAAGATCCTCAGCCAGCACGAGGAGAAGCCCTACCTGCCCGAGGTCTTCGTCAAGATGGACGGCGGCCCCTCCGCCAAGGCCCAGCAGACCCTGGTCGACGCACTCGGCAAGAACCCGGCGATGAACATCGCCACCCAGCAGGACATGCGCAACGAGCTGGGCGGGGCGATCAACACCGCGCTCAACATCATGTACGGCCTGCTGGGCATGGCGCTGATCATCTCGGTGCTCGGCGTCGTCAACACCCTGGCCATGTCCGTCTACGAGCGGACCCAGGAGATCGGCATGCTGCGCGCCATCGGCCTGGACCGGGGCCGGGTCAAGAACATGATCCGCCTGGAGGCCATCGTGATCTCGCTGTTCGGCGCGGTCATCGGTGTCGCCCTCGGTACGTTCATCGCCTGGGCCGTCGGCCAGACCATCAAGGACGGCGTGCCGCACTACGCGCTGGTCGTCCCGTTCGACCGGATCGCGATCTTCATGCTGCTGGCCGGTGTGGTCGGCGCCCTGGCGGCCATGTGGCCGGCCCGCAGCGCCGCCCGGCTGAACATGCTGACCGCCATCAAGACCGAGTAGCGGCAGGCACCGTACGGGAAGGGCCCCGCGACCGGAGTTCCGGTCGCGGGGCCCTTCCCGTACGCCGTACGCGGCCGTGCCGCACCCGACTACGGAGCCTGCGGCGCGCCCCACTCGCGGGCCCGCAGCGGCATCCCGGACAGCCCGCCGCTGCCGGGGCGGACCGCGAGGACCTGGTTGACGCCGAGCCGGTTGTGCTCGAAGCCGAGCGCCGAGGCCGCCATGTAGAGCAGCCACACCCGGGCGCGGCCGGGCGAGGTCAGCCGGACGGCCTCGTCCCAGTGCCGCTCCAGCCGGGCCACCCAGGCCCGTAGCGTCAGCGCGTAGTGCTCGCGCAGCGCCTCGACGTCGCGGACCTCGAAGCCGGCCCGCTCCAGTTCGCCGACGGTGGTGCCGATCGGCGAGAGCTCGCCGTCGGGGAAGACGTAGGCGTCGATGAACTCGTCGATCCGGTAGGCCTCTTCATCGGGCTCCGGCGGCCGGGCGATCTGGTGGTTCAGCAGCCGGCCGCCGGGGCGGAGCAGTTCGTGCAGGGTGCGGGCGTACTCGCGGTAGCGGGCGGCGCCGACGTGCTCGGCCATGCCGATCGAGGAGATCGCGTCGTACGGGCCGTCCTTGACGTCCCGGTAGTCCTGGATCCGGATGTCGATCCGGTCGGCCAGGCCCTCCTCGGCGACCCGCTTGCGCGCGTAGACGGCCTGCTCCTGCGAGAGGGTGACGCCGGTGACCTGGACCCCGTACTCGCGGGCCGCGTGCAGGGCCATGGAACCCCAGCCACAGCCCACGTCGAGCAGCCGCTGCCCCGGGGCCAGGTCGAGCTTGCGGCAGACCAGGTCGAGCTTGGCGCGCTGGGCGTCCTCCAGGGTGCCGCCGGGGCTCCAGTACGCGCAGGAGTACACCATCGAGGGGCCGAGGACGCGCTCGTAGAAGGCGTTGCCGACGTCGTAGTGGTGGCTTATCGCCCGGCGGTCGCGGCCCTTGCTGTGGATGGCGCCGCCGCGCCGGACGGCCTCCTCCGGAGGCGGTGCGGGCGCCGGCCAGGGCCGGGCCAGGGCGATGAGGTCGCGTACGGCGGCCCGTACCTCGGGGTCGCGCAGCAGCTTGGCCGTACCGGCGGTGCCGGAGGCGGCGGCGGGCAGGTAAGGGCGCAGCGCGGCGAGTTTGGCCAGCCCGGTGGTGGTGGCCTTCGCGGCCGGGGCGGGGGCGGGCTCGCGCTCCCAGAGCAGTCCGGCCACCCGGTCCAGCAGCTCGAACAGGTCCCCCTCGACGGTCAGGTCACCGGCCACCCAGGCGCGGGCCAGCCCCAGCTCGCCCGGCTTCCACAGCATCCGGCGCAGCGCCCGGCGGTGGTTGAGGACCAGGGTGGGGCCGGTGGACGGGCCGGCCTCGCTGCCGTCCCAGGCTCGTATGCGCACGGGCACGGGGGCGCCCAGCAGGGTTTCGGCGAGAGCGGCCAGCCGCGGCGCGGCGTCGGTCATGGCAGGCACCTCCATAAGTTCCGACCGAACGGCCTACCCATTTCCGGCGGGGGTTAGGCCCTGTCCGGACGATCTTCGCGGAGGCGGCTCAAGGAACGCCCCAGGGCGGCACGAGGGCGTGGTGCAGGGGGCCCGGGGGGCAGCGGGTCAGGGGAGCGCCGGGAGGGACGGGGAACGGCGCGAGGGGCCCGGGAGCAGGGTGGATCGCCCCCTGCTCCCGAGCCCCGGCGGCCGGAAACGCCGAAGGGGCCGCCCGCACCACGGATGGCGGGCGGCCCCTTCGGGGACGTACTGGTCTTACTCAGGGGTGACGCGGCTCGCGCCGCGTCAGGAGGCCTTGGCCTTCTGGGCCGGAGCCTGGGCGGCGGCCGGGGCCGGGGCCGGCTTGGCGGCCTCGTAGAACTCCTCGCGCGGGGATTCGAGCGCCCCGAGGGAGACGACCTCGCGCTTGAGGAACATGCCGAGGGTCCAGTCGGCGAAGACGCGGATCTTGCGGTTCCAGGTCGGCATGGCCATGCCGTGGTAGCCACGGTGCATGTACCAGGCGAGCCGGCCCTTGAGCTTGATCTTCATCTTGCCCATGACGATCATCGCGACGCCCTTGTGCAGGCCGAGGCCCGCCACCGCACCCTTGTTGGAGTGCGAGTACTCGTGCTGCGGGAAGCCCCGCATGCCCGAGATGACGTTGTCGCCGAGGACCTTGGCCTGGCGCAGCGCGTGCTGGGCGTTCGGCGGGCACCAGGCGTTCTCGACGCCGGCCTTGCGGGCGGCGACGTCCGGGACCTGGGCGTTGTCGCCCGCGGCCCAGATGTAGTCGGTGCCGGTCACCTGGAGGGTCGGGGCGGCGTCGACGTGGCCGCGGGGGCCCAGCGGGAGGCCGTAGCGGGCCAGGACCGGGTTCGGCTTGACGCCGGCGGTCCAGACGATGGTGTTGGAGTCGACCTCGAGGCCGTTCTTCAGCACCACGTGGCCGTCCACGCAGGAGTCCATGGAGGTGTTGAGGTAGATCTCGATGCCGCGGGACTCGAGGTGCTCCTTGCCCCAGGTGCCGAGCTTCGGCCCGACCTCGGGAAGGATCTTGTCGGCCGCGTCGACCAGGATGAAGCGCATGTCCTCGCGCTTGATGCTGGAGTAGTACTTGGCCGCGTCGCGGGCCATGTCCTCGACCTCGCCGATGGTCTCCGCGCCGGCGAAGCCGCCGCCGACGAAGACGAAGGTGAGGGCCTTGCGGCGGACGTTCTCGTCCGTCGTGGACTCGGCCTTGTCGAGCTGCTCGAGTACGTGGTTGCGCAGGCCGATGCCCTCTTCGACGCCCTTCATACCGATGCCCTGTTCGGCGAGGCCGGGGATCGGGAAGGTGCGGGAGACGGCGCCGAGCGCGATCACCAGGTAGTCGAAGGGCAGCTCGTACGCCTCGCCGACCAGCGGCGTGACGACGGCGACCTTGCGGTCCTGGTCGATGCTGGTGACCCGGCCGGTGAGAACCTCTGCCTTGGGCAGCACGCGTCGCAGCGGGACGACGACGTGCCGAGGCGAGATGCTGCCTGCGGCCACTTCGGGGAGGAAGGGCTGGTAGGTCATGTACGAGCGCGGGTCGACAACCGTGACGGTCGCCTCGCCGTAGCGCATCTTCTTCATGATGCGCTTGGCTGCGTACAGGCCTACGTACCCACCTCCTACAACGAGGATCCTGGGACGCTCCGTGGTGCTCATGGAACGAGTATCCAGCACCCCCAGGGGTGACGCTCGTGAGCCCCTTCACAAGGTGCTCGGGACCCTCTGCTACACTGCGCCGCCCACGTGACCCAGATCATGGCGCCGAACGGGAACCACCGTGTAACGGAAGTCGTTGTTCACCCGTCCTGAACTGGCCTCCTGGGCCGAAAACGGAGTAGACCACCGGGTTCGTGGATACCTACCGACCCGCGCCGACCACCTCCGCCAATCGCACGAACGCTCGCACAAAAAGGGCCCGCTGGGCGCGGGAACGCCCCGAAGGACCCTCCGCTTCACCCTGCGCGCCTCTTTTCCTTGTGAAGAACTTCACGAAGCTCGTGCATTCGAAGGCACTTCCGTCTCCCGAACAGGCCCCCACAAGGTCCTGTCCACGCCCGCTCCAGGCCCGAACGACCCGCGAACCAGGCCGACTCAGCACGCCGCGGGCCCGCTTCGGATACCCGAGTCCGCCCCCGTGTACACACATGCGCGTGCACTGACGTCATGACCGACAACACCGTGACCGTACGGGAAGCACGGGCGCACTGTGCGGACCACATCAACCGGGCCGAGGACGGCCCCACCGTGACGATGGCCGAACTGCTGGCGGACCTGTTCAGCGAGCACGCCGAAGACGCAGGGTGGAGTACGCGTTCCGGTTCACCACCGCGGCACAACGGCAGCTCCGGGCCATCAGCCGGCCCGACGCCATGCGAGTCCTGACCGCGCTGACCGCCCTCGGCGAAGACCCCTACCAGGAGGACGCCGACGTCAAGGCACTTGCCGGCCCGGCGGGGCTCTACCGGCTGCGGGTCGGAAGCTACCGGGTCGCCTACCAGATCAACGAGGGCGAACTCGTCATCCTCGTCGTCGAAGTGGGCGACCGGCGGGACGTCTACCGCAATCCGTGACGCCCCGCCCGGGTGTCGTTTCGCCGCCGCCGGCGGCCGGTGGTGCCGGATCCGCCGCGGGCGACCGCGGGCCCGCTCAGGCCACCGACCAGGCGATGCCGTCGAGGATGTCGTGTTCCGAGACGACGACCTCCGAGGCGCCGATGCGCTCCATGATGGCGAGCAGGACCAGGGCGCCCGCGCCGATCACGTCGACCCGGCCCGGGTGCATGACCGGGATGGCCTCGCGCTCGGCGTGGGTGGAGGTCAGCATCCGCTCGGTGACCGCGCGGACCTCCTCGTACGGGATCCGGGAGTGGTGGATCGCCGACGAGTCGTACTCCGCCAGGCCCAGCGAGACGGCGGCGACGGTGGTCACCGAGCCCGCGAGGCCCACCAGGGTGCGGGCCCGCTCCAGCGGCACCGTCTCGGCGGCCAGGTCCAGGGCGGCCTCGATGTCGGCCCGTATGGCGGCGACCTGCGCCCCGGTCGGCGGGTCGCTGACCACCCCGTCCACCACCAGGTGGCGTTCGGTCATCCGGACGCAGCCCACGTCCACGGAGCGGGCCGCCTCAACGTGCTCCGAGCCGACGACGAACTCGGTGGAGCCGCCGCCGATGTCCACGACCAGGAACGGCCGCTCCAGGTCGGCGCGGCCGGTGAGCTCCTTGGTGGCGCCGGTGAAGGAGAACTCCGCCTCCTGGTCCCCGGTGATCACCTCGGGCTCCACGCCCAGGATCTCCAGCACCCCCTGGACGAACTCCTCCCGGTTCTCGGCGTCCCGCGAGGCCGAGGTGGCCACGAACCGCACCCGCTCGGCGCCCAGCTCCTTGATCACCGCGGCGTACTCGCGGCAGGCCGCGAAGGTGCGCTCCAGCGCCTCCGGGGCCAGCCGGCCCGTCCTGTCCACGCCCTGACCGAGCCGGACGATGGTCATCCGGCGGTCCAGCTCCACGAGCTCACCCGTCTGCGGGTCGCAGTCCGCGACCAGCAGCCGGATGGAGTTGGTACCGCAGTCGATGCCCGCGACCCGGGTCACCGCGCCGCCTCCTGCTCCCCCGCGCACGGCGTGACGCAGGGCCCCTTGGCCCACCACTCCGGCAGCATCGCCAACGCCTCGTCACCGAACGGGTTCACCCCGGGACCGGCCGCCAGCGAGTGGCCGACCAGGACGTGCAGGCACTTCACCCGGTCCGGCATGCCGCCGGCGCTCGGGAAGCCCTGGAGCACCTCGATGGCGTCGCGGCGGGTGATGTAGTCCTCGTGCGCGGCCCGGTAGGCGGCGGCCAGCTCCGGGTCCTCGGCGAGCCGGGCCTGCATCTCCTTCATCACGCCATTGGCCTCCAGCGTGCCGATCGCACCGGCGGCGCGCGGGCAGGTCAGGTAGTACAGCGTCGGGAAGGGGGTGCCGTCGGGGAGCCGCGGGGCGGTCTCCACCACGTCCGGCTGGCCGCAGGGGCAGCGGTGCGCGATGGCGCGCAGGCCGCGCGGCGGGCGGCCGAGCTGCTGCTCGAACGCCTCGATGTCCGCGGCGGTCGGCTCGGTGCGGTCGGTCTGGGGCGGGGGCGTCTGCATGCCTGGAGTGCGTCTCTTCGTTTCGTGTGGGTGGTCTGGGTCAGTCGCCGGGCCGGTCGGCCTTGTCGACGCCGTCCCAGACGTTCGAGTACCAGGGCCGGTCGGAACCGGCCTGCCCGGTGCGGCGGTGCTCTGCGGCCTCGGCCCCGGGGTCGTTCATGATGTAGCCGATCTCGCCCGGGCGCAGGAAGTGCAGGTGCTTGCGCGCCTGCTGCTCGGCGTAGGCCGGGTCCTGCCAGCGGGCCTTCTCGTCGCGCAGCTGTTCGAGGCGCTTGCGCGCGCCGTCGGCGGCCCGCTGCTGGTCCGCGATCTCCGAGCGCTGGGACACGTACTGGCGCATCGGATACGCGAGGGCGACGACCAGCGTACAGAGGACGAGGACGAGCAGCGCCGCGCGGCCGGTGAGCCGGCTGCGGCGGACCTGGCGGCGCGACTGCGAGCGGTACACGTGGGCGGCGGTCCGCTCACCGAGCTGCTTGAGCCTCGTCGCGGTCGAGAAGGTGGAGAACCGATCCCGGTTCCCGGCCATGGTCCCGCCTCCCCTTCGCACGCGGTACGCAATACGTCCCCGCACACGGTACGGGACCGAGTGCGGGGACGTACGGAGGCCAGCGCCGCGAGGCGGTGATTGGCCCTTGTCGTGCTTACTGGTCCGCGGACCTGAACCGCGGGAAGGCCGAGCGGCCCGCGTACACGGCGGCGTCGTCGAGGATCTCCTCGATGCGCAGCAGCTGGTTGTACTTGGCGACGCGGTCCGAGCGGGCCGGGGCGCCGGTCTTGATCTGACCGCAGTTCACGGCGACGGCGAGGTCGGCGATGGTGACGTCCTCGGTCTCGCCGGAGCGGTGCGACATCATGCACTTGAAGCCGTTGCGCTGGGCCATCTCGACGGCGTCGAGGGTCTCGGTCAGCGAACCGATCTGGTTGACCTTGACCAGCAGGGCGTTCGCGGAGCCCTCCTCGATGCCGCGGGCCAGCCGCTCCGGGTTGGTGACGAAGAGGTCGTCGCCGACGATCTGGACCTTGGCGCCCAGCCGGTCGGTGATGGTCTTCCAGCCGGCCCAGTCGTCCTCGAACAGCGGGTCCTCGATGGACACGAGCGGGTACGCCTCGACGAGCTCGGCGTAGTAGTCGGTCATCTCGGCGGCCGAGCGGGACTGGCCCTCGAACTCGTACTTGCCGTCCTTGTAGAACTCGGACGCGGCGACGTCGAGCGCGAGCGCGATGTCCTTGCCCGGGGTGTAGCCGGCCTGCTTGATGGCCTCGAGGATGAGGTCGAGCGCGGCGCGGTTGGACTCCAGGTTCGGGGCGAAGCCGCCCTCGTCGCCCAGGCCGGTGGACAGGCCCTTGGTGTGGAGGACCTTCTTGAGGGTGTGGTAGACCTCCGCGCCCCAGCGCAGCGCCTCGGAGAAGGACTCCGCACCGATCGGGGCGATCATGAACTCCTGGATGTCGACGTTGGAGTCGGCGTGCGACCCACCGTTGAGGATGTTCATCATCGGGACGGGCAGCAGGTGCGCGTTCGGGCCGCCGAGGTAGCGGAAGAGCGGCAGGTCCGAGGCTTCGGACGCGGCGTGCGCGACGGCCAGGGAGACGCCGAGGATGGCGTTGGCGCCGAGGGAGGCCTTGTTGTCGGTGGCGTCCAGGTCGAACATGGCCTGGTCGATCAGCCGCTGCTCGGTGGCGTCGTAGCCGACGAGCTCCGGGCCGATCTGCTCGATGACGGCGAGGACGGCCTTCTCGACACCCTTGCCCATGTAACGGTTGGGGTCACCGTCACGGAGCTCGATGGCCTCGAATGCGCCGGTGGAGGCGCCGGACGGGACTGCAGCACGGCCGGTGCTGCCATCGTCGAGGCCCACCTCGACCTCGACCGTGGGGTTGCCTCGGGAGTCCAGGATTTCCCGGGCTACGACGACGTCGATGGACGGCACGAGCATCTCCTTCTGGGATGTGACGCTGGGTGTGCGGTGGCAGGCGGCCGTGGGACGGCCCTGCCGACTAGAGCCTAACCGGCTCCGGGCACTGGACCCGCCGACCGCCCGGGTCCTGGGACGAAAAACCGGCCGGACACCCGCTTTCCCGGACAAAGGGTCCGCCGATCGGCCGTGGTCCGGCCGCGGACGCGCCACCGCCCGGCGCGTGGGGGTACGCGCCGGGCGGTGGCCGGAGTCGGTGTTACCCGATGGTTCAGCTGAGCTTCAGCTTCTGACCCGGGAAGATCAGGTCGGCGTCGGGGACGATGTCCTTGTTCAGCTCGAAGAGCTTCTCCCAGCCGCCCTTGACGCCGTTCACCTCGGCGATGGTGCCCAGGGTGTCGCCCTCC
The DNA here is from genome assembly GCF_055567555.1 of Streptomyces sp. NPDC026522. Classification (NCBI taxonomy): domain Bacteria; kingdom Bacillati; phylum Actinomycetota; class Actinomycetes; order Kitasatosporales; family Streptomycetaceae; genus Streptomyces; species Streptomyces sp. NPDC026522. Next base: position 225,751 of record NZ_JBVHQF010000010.1, on the reverse strand, counting down.
TTGACCTCGTACGAGCCGTTGCCCGTCTTCGGGGTCTCGGTCTTCGGGGCGGCCTTGGTGGTGGGGGCCTCGGCGCGCTCGGAGCGGGTGACCGGGGCCTCGGGCCGCTTGGTCTCCTTCTTCGGCGCCGGGGCGGCCTTGGTCTCGGTCTTCGGCTGCGGCTTGGGAGCCTCGGCCGCGCCGCCGCCGCTGTACGAGGAGTTCGACAGGCCCACGCCACAGGACGGCCACGCGCCCTTGCCCTGGCCCTTGAGGACCTTCTCGGCGATGGCTATCTGCTGGGCCCTGGAGGCCTGGTTGGCCTGCGCGGCGTACGCCTTGCCGCCGTAGGCGGCCCAGGTGGAGGACGAGAACTGCAGGCCGCCGTAGTAACCGTTGCCGGTGTTGATGGCCCAGTTGCCGCCGGACTCGCAGGCCGCGACGCGGTCCCACTCGGAGCCGGTGGCAGCGCTCGCGGAGCCGGCTGCCATGAGCGGCGCGGCGACGGCGACACCGGCGACGCCGGCGAGCGTGACGATACGGGTGGTCCGCTCAATGGCCGTGGCGCGGCGGTGCTTGCCCTTGCCGGAAAGCAGCATGGAGTTTCTCCTCACCGACGCCTGCGAGGTGAGCTGTCGGGTTCGGGCGAGTGAGTTGCCCGGCCGCGCGACCAGCGCGCGGCTTAACCCCTAGCCGGTTCCGTGGCCGTCTCTCAACGGCCGGTCCCGGCGCCTACCTTGGTTCCCCCGCTCCTGCCTTCGGCGCTTTACGCGACGACTGTTCCCTCCGTCCGCCGGCAGGATTCGGCGATGCGGTCGAAGGGGCCCGCGGTGGCGAGCGATTCAGAAGGTAGACAGGTCTCTCCCCGATGTTCAACGAGGGACATCGGGGAGAAATCGGCCTGCTTGCGTTCCGCTTAGGGGCGTTTTCGCAGGTGAGGGCGGGGTTTGCGGGAGCTTCGGTACGAGACACGCCAGTTGACCGGAAGAGACGCATGTCTCACTTGCGGATAACGGGCATTCAGCTCTTTACGGCCGCCCGAAGTGCCCGTTATTTCTTGGTTAGATCCAGATTCTGCCCGGGCTTGATGAGGTCGGCGTCGTTGCCGATGACCTGCTCGTTGGCCTGGTAGAGCGCGTTCCAGCCCCCCTTGAGGCCCTGGGCGTCGGCGATGGCGGTCAGGCTGTCGCCCGCCTTCACCGTGTACGTGGGGTCCGACGCGGCGTCAGGCGCCGCGGGCGTCTCGACCGCCGCCGGGCCGCGGTGCTTGCCGCCGCCCTCGGCGGTGGAGCCGGTCGCGGAGTCGGCCGCGGGGGCGTTCGGCGTGGCGGAGGGGGTCCCGGCGGCCGGGACGGTCGGCGTGGCGGGCGTCCCGGACGGGGCGGGCGTGGCCGGAGCCGTCGGGCTGCCCGGGGTCGTCGGGGTGGCCGGGCCGGTGGTGGCCGGGCCGGTGGGCTGCGTCGGGCCGGTGGGCTGCGTCGGGCCGGGCGTCGTCGGCAGGTCCGGCTCGGGCATGACGGGCAGTCCGCTGTTGGGCGCGAGCGGCGCGACGGGCAGCGCGAACGGCGCCGTGGCGGACGGGCTCGGGGCGCCGGGGGCCGGGGCGGCCGGGGTGGGTGCGCCGAAGTCGGTGGCGGGGTCACCGGAGCCGGTGTCCGGGACCGCGTTGTCGGGGCGGGACGGGCTGGGGGCGACCTGCCGGGGGGTGCCCGGTGCGCCCGGGTCCACGTCGGCGGCGGGGCCGTCCTTGACCAGCCCGGAGGAGGCGGCGCACAGCGGCCACGCCTGGGGGCCCTGCGAGGCCAGCACCCGCTCGCCGACGGCTATCTGCTGGGACCGGCTCGCGAGGTCGGGGCGCGCCGCGAATTCGAGACCGCCCGCGTTGTTCCACTGCTCCTGGGTGAACTGGAGTCCGCCGTAGGCACCGCTGCCGAAGTTGGCGCTCCAGGTGCCGCCGCTCTCGCACTCGGCGACGCTGTCCCACGTGGAGGTGTCGGCAGCCGAGGCGTTGGTGGCCGCCAGCAGCGGCAGGGCCAGCGCGGAGCCCGTGACTCCGGCGGTGACGACGATGGCGGGTACCTGGCGGGGGCGTCTGTGGCGGCCGTTCCCGGAACGCATGTAGTGCACCTTTCGCATAACGGCGGGGTAACGGCAGAACCTAGCCCCCTTCGAACGCATGTCACAAGTTCGGCCGGTAGCTGACTCCGGGTCAGCAGGTGCCCCGTTATGGCCTCAGGTGTTTCGGGGTGTGAAGCGGACCGGAAGGGTGCGCAGGCCACGCATGATGAGTCCGCCGCGCCAGCGCAGGTCCGCAGGTGGAACGGCGAGTTCCAGATCCGGCAGACGCATCAGCAAACTCGCGAGGGCGGTCTGGCCTTCGAGCCGGGCCAGCGGGGCGCCGAGGCAGTAGTGGATGCCGTGGCCGTACCCGAGGTGCTGATTGTCACTGCGGGAGAGGTCCAGGGTGTCCGGATCCGCGAACCGCCGGGGGTCCCGGTCGGCGGCCGCGAGGACCACCAGGACCGGGTCGCCGGCGGCGATGTGCTGCCCGCCGAGGACGAACGGCTCGGTGGCGAAGCGCCAGGTCGCCAGCTCCACCGGGCCGTCGTAGCGCAGCAGTTCCTCGACCCCGGTGGCGAGCAGGGCGTCCTCCCCGGCGGCCAGCGAGGCCTGGAGGCGCTCACGCTGGCCGGGGTTCATGAACAGGGCGTGCAGCCCGTTGCCGATCAGGTTGACCGTCGTCTCGAAACCGGCGAAAAGCAGGATGAAAGCCATGGCGGTGGCCTCGGCCTCCGTCAGGTGGTCGCCGTGGTCGCTGGCCCGGATCAGGTCCGAGATGAGGTCATCGCCCAGATCATCCCTTTTGCGGTGGATGAGTTCGCCGAGGTACGTCCGCATCTGCTTGACCGAGCGGGCGACGCCGCCGCGCGGCCCACCGCCGTGCCGGATCATCATCCCGGCCCAGTCCCGGAAGTCGTCCTGGTCCTCGCGCGGTACCCCGAGCATCTCGCAGATGGCGTAGATGGGGAGCGGGAACGCGAACTCGTGGATGAGGTCCGCCTCGCCCCGGCCCTCGAACTGCCCGATGAGGTGGTCGGTCAGCTCCTGCACCCGCGGGGTGAACTCGGCCACCCTGCGCGGGGTGAACGCCTTCGACACCAGCCGGCGCAGCCGGGTGTGGTCCGGCGGGTCGATGTTCAGCAGGTGCGTCATCAGCTCCGCCTTGCGCTCGCCCGGGATCCCGGTCTTGCCCTTGGCGTGCGCCGGCTCCGCGTGGTGCGCCGGGTTCTTGCTGAGCCGCTGGTCGGCGAGGGCCTGGCGGGCATCGGCGTACCGGGTCACCAGCCAGGCCTCCACCCCGCTGGGCAGTTTGGTCCGGTGCACGGGGGCGTGCTCCCGCAGCCAGGCGTACGCCGGGTACGGGTCGGTGGCGAACTCCCAGTCGAACAGGGTGGGGCCCTGGGGGGAGGCGGGGTCTTCGGGGGCTGCGGGAGTCGGCTCGTGCACCCGTCGACCGTATCCCGGCCGCCGGCCGGCATCCGCTTTGGGCGGTTCGCCCGGGCTGGCCGCAGATACGCTCCCGCTTGACGCGGCCGCGTTCGCCGTTCCTACTTCGGTGCTGTGGACGTGAGGATCTTGAAGAGCAGCTTCGCCGTGGTGGAGAGACGCGCCGAGCACGCGGCCAGGTTCTTCTACTCCCACCTCTTCTGGCACCACCCCGAGCTGCGCGGGCTCTTCCCCGCCGCCCCCGAGGAGATGCAGCGGCAGCGGGACCGGCTGTTCGCCGCCCTCACCCATGTCGTCGCCCAGTTGGAGAGCGAGTCGCTCCTCCCCTATCTACGCGACCTCGGCCGCGACCACCGCAAGTTCCTGGCCGGTCCCGAGCAGTACGCGGCCGTCGGCACCAGCCTGCTCGCCGCGCTCGCCGAGGCCGCCGGCGAGGCGTGGACCCCGGCCGTGGCACGGGCCTGGGCCGAGGCGTACCGGGTGATCGCCGGGGTGATGACCGCCGCGGCCGCGCAGAGCGAGGACCCGCCCTGGTGGGACGCCGAGATCGTGCGCCACCTGCGCTACGGACGGGACGTCGCCGTACTGACCCTGCGGCCGCACGCCCCGCTGGGCCACCGGCCCGGCCAGTACGTGAGCGTGAGCAGCGACCGGGTCCCGGCCACCTGGCGCACGTACTCCCTGGGCAACGCGCCCCGCCCCGACGGGACCGTCGACCTGCACGTGAGCCGGATCGAGGGGGGCCGGCTCAGCACCGTCCTGGTCGGCGGCGCGGACCCGGGCGAGCTGCTGCGCCTCGGCGCGCCCGGCGGCGCGCTGACACTGCGCCGCGACGGCCGCCCCGTCACCCTGATAGCCGCCGGCACCGGCTGGGCCCCGGTCCGGGCCCTGCTGGAAGAGCTCGCGCAGCGCCCGTCCGGAGGTGCCGTCCGGCTCTTCGTCGTGGCGCGGGACGCCGCGCACCTCTACGACCGGCCCTTCATCGACGCGTACGCCGCCGCCTTCGGGTGGCTCGCCGTCACCTACATCACCCCGGCCCCCGGGCAGCACCGCGCCGGGGCCACCGGCCGGCTGGCGGCGGCGCTCGGCCGGCGCGGGCTGTGGTGGGAGCAGGACGTCTACCTCAGCGGGCCGGCGCCGTTCATCGCGGGAACCGCCCGCCTCCTGGAGCAGCTCGGCGCGCACCCCGGCCGCGTCTTCCACGACGAGGTGCCGCCCACCGGGACCGGCGGCGGGCACGGCCCGGACGGGCGGCCCCTCGGCTTCGGGGAATGGTTCCTCAGCCGCCCGGCACCGCACTGGCACGACCCCGCGGCCCGCGCGCCCCGGGAACCGTGACCCCCGCTCCCCTCCTGCCTACGACCGCTCCGCTACTCCCCGACGCCCTCCGCCGCGCGGATCGCCGCCCGGTAGGCGCGGGCCGCCGCGCGCAGCGCCGTCTCGGGGTCGATGCCCTGCGCCTCGGCGCGCGCGGCCAGTTCGAGCAGTTCGTAGCCGATCCCCTCGCCGCGCGGCAGCTCCACGGCCACCGCGGCCGCCCGGGCCCGGCCCGCCAGCTTGGCCGCGAGCGCGAGCCCGGGCTGGCCGAGCGGAACGCCGTCGGTGACCGACTCCCGCTGCTTCTCCACCGCTTTGGTGCGCTGCCAGTGCGCGCTGACGTCCTCGGGGGTCTCGGCCTCCGCGTCGCCGAAGACGTGCGGGTGCCGCCGGATCAGCTTCTCGACCAGGTCCCCGGCCACGTCGTCGATGGAGAACGGCTCGGCCCCGTCTTCCGGGCGGCCTTCCTGGGCGATCCGCGCGTGGAAGAAGACCTGGAGCAGGACGTCGCCCAGTTCCTCCCGCAGTTCCTCGCGGTCGCCCGCCTCGATCGCCTCGACCAGCTCGTACGCCTCTTCGATGGCGTACTTCACCAGACCCTCGTGGGTCTGGCGCGAGGTCCAGGGGCATTCGCGGCGCACCCGGTCCATCACCTGCACCAGGTCGAGCAGGCGGGCGCCGGGCAGGTCGTAGGAGCCGGGCAGCAGTTCCAGGTCGGGCATGGCGACCCGGCCGGAGCCGGCCAGCCGGGCCAGTCCGTCGGTGAGCCGCTGGTCGCCCTCACCGGCCGGCAGCACCACGACGGTACGGCCGCCGGCGCACGCCTCGACGAGGGCGTGGGCGTCGGGGCTCTCGTGCGCCACCTCCACCCCCGCCTCGCGCAGGTACGGCAGCTGCGGGTGGCCGGGGTCGGCGCACAGCACCCGGTCCGCGGCATGCAAGGTCTGCCACGCCGACCAGGACAGCAGACCGGGGGCGACCCGGTGGCTGGTGGTCAGCAGGACGATGCGGCCGGTGGGCTCGGAGGGCGGCGCGTGCTCAGTCACCCTCCGAACCTACCTCCGCGGGTCCGGCTCAGGCCCCGGCGGGGGCCTGCTCGGGCCGGGTCTGCTGGGTGATCCACGGGGTCGTCTCGTCGCCGAGCAGGATCTGCCGCGCGTCCCAGCGGCCGTAGCGCGGGTTGACCTGGACGTGCAGCGCGTTCGCCGCGGCGGAGAGCTTCGCCAGCGCCTTGTCCTGGTCGCCGTAGTGCTCGAACAGCTTGTCGCGCAGCAGCTTGAAGCGGGTGTCCGCGTCCATCTGGCCCGGGGCCAGCTGGGCCTGCTGGAGGGCCGCCGTCTCCAGTGCCGCGGGGGTGCCCGCCTGCTGGAGCTGCGCCTTGCGGACGTCCTCGATCTCCTTGGTCGTCACGGTGACCCCGGCGTCCTTCGCCGCCCGCTCCAGCACGGCGGTCTGGATCATCCGGTTCAGCTTGGACCGGTCCAGGCGGGGGGTCGCCTCGATCAGCTGGTCGCCCTGCCCGGAACGGTTCTGCGCGTTGCGGACGTCGTTCACCTGGGCCTGGAGCGCTGAGGTGGTGATCCGTTCACCGCCGACGACGGCCGCCGTGCCGGGATGTGCCTGACCGGAGCAGGCGGACAGCAGGGGGGCCGCCGCGAGCAGGGCGGCGGAGACGGAGAGCGCTGTGCGACGGTGCAAAGGAGCCTCCAGGGCCGGGAGATTGTGCGGCGATGCACAAGAAGGCCGTGCGGTGATCGATGGTATGCAGTCGGGGGGTTCCGAGCCACCGGTTCGACCAACGATTACCGGGGTGTCGGGGTGCGGCGCATGTTCGTGCCCCCGCCACCCCGCTGTCATCCGGCGGACCGGTGCCGCTGCCAGGGTCGGCCCACCATGTCGACACCGCACCGCTCCCGGCGCCGCACCTCACTCATGGGCGCCGCGCTCGCCGCTCTGCTCACGACGGTGGCCGTGTGTGCGGGGGACGCCGTCGCACGCGTCTTCCCGTACGGGCACCGCCACCGCAGCGTCAACGACCTCGGCAACCAGTTCGTGCCCTTCCACGCGCACCTGTGGGACCTGCTGCACGGCCGCGCCGCGGGCGGCCTGCTGCTCAACTGGCAGTCCGGGTACGGGACGAGCTTCCTGCCCGACTACGGGACGTACCTGAGCAGCCCGTTCGCGGTGCTGGTGGGGCTCTTCCCGCGCACCGACATCGACCTGGCGGTGTACGTCGTCACCGTGTTCAAGACGGCGGTGGCCGGGGCGGCGATGGCCTGGCTGCTGCGCACGCAGCGGCCCGGGCCGTGGTGGGGGGCCGGGCTGCTGGGCGCCTCGTACGCGCTGTGCGGCTGGTCGTTGATCGAGGCGTCCTACAACCCGATGTGGCTGGACGGCCTGATCGCGTTCCCGCTGCTGTGCCTGACGGGCGAGTGGGCGCTGCGCGGGCGGCGGCCGGTGGCGGGGGTGCTGGTGGTGGCCGTCTGCTGGACGGCGAACTTCTACACCGCCTACATGGCGACGCTGGGCGCCGCGCTGGTGCTGCTGGTGCGGGTGGTGCTGGCCCGGGAGGGCGTGCGGGACCGGCTGCGGGTGTGCGGGCGGGCGGCGACGGCGACCGTACTGGGGGTGGCGCTGTCCGCGCCGGTGCTGCTGCCGGTGTTCCTGAGCTCGAAGCAGGCCTACCCGGGCTGGTTCAAGGAGTTCCGGCCGGTGCCGGCGTCCGACCTGCTGGCGCGGCTGCTGCCCGCCACCTACTCCTTCTCCTCCCCGGCGCTGTTCGTCGGGACCGGCACGCTGCTGCTGGCGGCGGCCCTGCCGTTCCACCGGGCGCTGCCGCTGCGGACCCGGCTGTGCTGGGCGGGCCTGGTGGTGGCGGTGCTGCTGTCCCTCCAGTGGACGCCGACCCATCTGGCCTGGCACGTCTTCGCGACGCCGAACGGCAGCCCGTACCGGCAGACCTTCGTCCTCGCCGGGATCGTGGTGATCGCCGCCTGGACCGCGCTGGCGGCCGGGCCGCCCGGCTTCGCGGCCCTGGCGGCGGGGGCCGGGGTGCTGGGCGCCGTCGCGCTGGGGGCGGCCGGCAGCGGGCTCGCGACGGGCTGGGGGTACGGCCTGTTCGGCGCCGGAGCAGCCCTGGCGGTGGCCGCCTGGGGGCTGCTCGGACGCCGGGGGCGGGCCGCCCGGCCGGCGGCCTCGGTGCTGGCGCTGGTCCTGGTGGCGCAGGCCGCGGCGACGACCGCGTACGGGCACCAGGGCACCCTGCGCGGCCTGGACGACTACCCCTCCTGGGGCCCCGCGCACTCCGCCCGGGCCGCCGCGCTGGCCGGCGCCGAGGACTGGCCCGCGTACCGGACCGACCCGGGCCGGCCCGCCCTGACGGGCAACGACCCGCTGCTGCTGGGCGGGGAGGGCGGCGCCTACTACAGCAGCCACACGCCCGACGTGTTCACCCGCACGATGGTCGCCCTGGGGGCCGGCTGGACCTCGCGCGGCCGCAACGTGCAGAGCCTGGACAACCCGGTGACCGACGCCCTGTTCGCGGTCGGCGCCCGGCTGCGCCCCGACGGCACGATCGCCCGCGCCGCGACCCTGCCGCTGGTCACGCTCCGCCCGCCGGGACCGGCGCCGGCCTACGGGGAGTCGCCGTTCGCCAACCAGGAACTCCTGCTGGGCGCCCGGGTCTACGAGGACCCCGTCGCCCCCGGGGTGTGCCGGGCGGGCACCGAGGCGTTCCTGTGGGCCCCGCAGTACAACGCCACCGCCCGGCTGGCGGACGGGCCGGCGTTCCGCTTCAACGCCACTCCCCCGCGCAACCGGGCCGCCCTCCAGCCGATGGGCCCCTCCCACGGCGCCTCCTCGGCCCTGGTCTTCGACGGGGCGGCGCCCGCGCGGTGGCTGCTCGGCTGCCTGGACCGGACCCGGCTGGACGCGGCGGTGGCGGCGCTGCGCGCATCGGCCCCGGTCCGGGTGCGGGTCGGCGCGTCCGGGGTCGGCGCCACCTTCCGCCCGGGCACCACGGGCACCGCCGTCCTCGCGGCGCCCGGCATCGCCGGCTGGACCTGCGACGGGCGTCCGGCCGGCGCCCGCCTGGGGCTCGTCGCCGTCCCGCTGGACGGCCGTGCCACCACGGTGAGCTGCGCGTTCCGGCCCCCGGGACTGCTGCCGGGGGCGGCCCTCGCGGCGGCGGCCCTGCTGCTGGTGGCCGTACGGGCCCGGTGGCGCCGCCGGGGGTGAGTCAGCGGACCTGGCCCAGCCACTGGAGGGTGCGGCGGATCTCCGAGGGGAGCGGGTGCGCCGGTCCGTGCAGCCGGTCCGCGTCGAACAGGAGCCGGACCAGGGTGTCGTGGGCCGCCGCCCGGTCGCCCATGGACAGCAGCAGGTGCGCTATCCGGCGCCGGACCTCCAGCGGCAGGCCCGGGTCCGGGTTGGCGTAGTGGTTCTCGAACAGCGGCAGCAGGGAGCGGTATTCGGCGAGGGCCGCCGCCGGCTCCCCGAGCTGTTCCAGGCACTGCGCGGCGTCGTAGCGGAAGCGCAGCGCCTGGGCGTCCCCGGCCGGGAACTGTTCGGCGAGCCGGCGCAGTTCGGGCAGCGCCCGGCGGTACTGGCCGTCGTCCATCAGCGTGGCCGCGTACTGCTTGCGCAGCGAGCGGACCACCGGCGAGTGCTCCCCGTGCTCGGCGGCCGCCGCCGGGAGGATGCCGCCGAGGATGTCCCCGGCCTGGGTCAGCTGCCCCTGGTCCAGCAGCTTGCGCGCCTCGTCCACCGCTCCCGGGATGTCCGGCCGGGGCGCGGCCGGGGGCTGCGGCGGGGCCTGCGGGGCGGTGGCGCGGTCGGGCCAGGGGGCCTGGGGGCGCAGGAAGGGCCGGGTCGGGTCGAGCGGCCCGGAGGGGGCGCCGCCCTGGCGGGGCAGCAGCGGCGCGAGGGCCTCGTAGACCGCCTGCGCGGAACCGGGCCGGTCCTGCGGATCCTTGGCCAGCAGGTGCAGGAGTACGGCCTCCAGCGCGTGCGGGATCTCGGGCCGTACCCGGCGCACCGGCGCCGGGGGCTCGTACAGGTGCCGGTGCAGCACGCCCAGCGCGGTCGACCCGGCGAAGGGGACGGTGCCGCTGAGGAGTTCGTACAGCAGCACGCCGAGCGCGTACAGGTCGGTGTACGGCCCCACGGCGCCGCCCATGGCCTGCTCGGGGGCCATGTAGGCGGGGCTGCCTATGGGCGTGCCGGTGCTGGTGAGGCGGGTGGTGTCGGTGTCCATCACGGAGGCGACGCCGAGGTCCAGCACCAGCACGGTGCCGTCCGGGCGGACCATCACGTTGCGGGGTTTCAGGTCGCGGTGCACGATCGGCACCGCGTGCACCGCCGACAGCACGGAGCACAGCTGCGCGGCCACGGCGACCGCCCACGGCCACGGGTACGGGCTGTGCTCCACGAGGTGGTCGGCCAGGTTGGAGCCCTCGACGTGGCCCATCACCAGGAAGAGTTCGTCGCCGTCGTTGCCCGCGTCGTGCACCGTGACCAGGCCGGGATGGTCGACCTGCGCCGTCACCCGGCATTCGCGCACGAAGCGGCGGCGCAGCTCCTCGGCGACGGTGCCGGGACCGGCGACCTTGTCGGGGCGCAGCAGCTTGACGGCGACGCGGCGGTCCAGGCGCCGGTCGTAGGCGGTCCACACCTGGCCCATGCCGCCCTGGCCGAGGACGGAGGCGAGCTGGTAGCGCTCGCCGATCAGCCGGTCGGTCACTGCTCCGGGCCCTGCACGGCGGTCCGGTCCGGGTCCTGGTGGGGGCCGCCGGGCGGCGGAGTCTGCTTGCGCAGCAGTTCGCTGAGCTCGTCGAGTTCGGCGCGGACCTGCCCGATGCGCGGCGGCGGGGTCGGCTGCGGCGGGACCTGCGGGGGCGGGGGCGCCGGGACCGGCGTCGTCGCCGCGGGCGGGTAGCCGTAGGCGGGCGTGGTCTGCTGCGGGTTCGGGTAGGGCGGCTGCTGCGCCGGGTACCAGGGGGCGGCGGGCGCGGCGGCCCGCTGCTCGTGGTGACGGATGTCGGCGACGAGGAAGTACACGCAGGTGGCGAAGCCGGTGAGGAGGATGGTGCCGGCGCCGGCGTTGCCCTGCCAGCCGCTGGTGTCCGGTGTCGGGTCCGCGCCGATCAGCGCGACCGAGGCCACGGAGAGCACGCAACTGAGCGCGAGCAGCGTCCAGTCCCGGGCGGCGCGGGTCACTATCGCGAGCCGCAGCATCGTGCCCCAGGCCAGGAATCCGCAGCTCAGGACCGGCAGCAGCGCGAACAGCACGCGCAGCGCCACCACGCCCTCGGTACTGGGCCGGTGGTGATGCTGCGGCGGGATGCCGGGGGCGTGCATCGGTGCTCCTGACGGGCCGAGCGGAAGGGTTGCGGGTAGAGCGTATACAGCGATTCCGGCCATGGTGAGGGGATGTGCCCAACCGTTGTACGGTCGCCGCACGATCCCCGGCGAGGCGGCCGGAACACGGGGTTCCGGCCGCCTCGCGTGCGCTGTTACGAGCCGAGGACGGTGGTGAGGAATTCGCCCGTCCACGCCAGCAGTTCCCGCCCGACCAGCGGCTTCCCGCCGACCTTGGCGGTCTTCGGGCGCGGGATCAGGACCTGTGAGGCGGCCGGCTTGAGCACCGCCCCGGGGTAGAGCCGCTTCAGCCGCAGCTCCTGTGATTCGCGCAACTCCACCGGGCCGAAGCGGATGTTCGGGCCCTGGAGGGTGATGTCGCCGACCCCGCAGGCGCGGGCCAGCATCCGCAGCCCCGCCACCAGCAGCAGGTTCTCCACCGGCTCGGGCAGCTTGCCGTAGCGGTCGGTCAGCTCCTCCCGTACGGCCTTGATGTCGGCCTCGGAGTTCGCCGACGCGATGGACCGGTAGGCCTGGAGGCGCAGCCGCTCGCCGGGCGCGTAGTCGTGCGGGACGTGCGCGTCGACCGGCAGCTCGATCTTCACCTCCAGCGGCGGCTCCTCCGCTGCCCCGCCTTCCACGGCGGCCCGGTAGTCGGCCACCGCCTCGCCGACCATGCGGATGTACAGGTCGAAGCCGACGCCGGCGATGTGGCCGGACTGCTCGCCGCCCAGCAGGTTGCCCGCGCCGCGGATCTCCAGGTCCTTCATCGCCACGTACATGCCGGCGCCCATCTCGGTGTGCTGGGCGATCGTCGCGAGCCGCTCGTGCGCGGTCTCGGTCAGCGGCTTCTCCGGCGGGTAGAGGAAGTACGCGTACCCGCGCTCGCGGCTGCGGCCGACACGGCCGCGCAGCTGGTGCAGCTGGGAGAGGCCGAAGTTGTCGCCGCGCTCCACGATGAGGGTGTTGGCGTTGGAGATGTCGATGCCCGACTCGACGATCGTGGTCGAGACGAGCACGTCGAACTTCTTCTCCCAGAAGTCCACCACCACCTGCTCCAGGGCCTGTTCGGACATCTGCCCGTGCGCCGTCGCGATCCGCGCCTCGGGCACGATCTCGCGCAGCTTCGCGGCGGCCCGGTCGATGGACTCGACCCGGTTGTGGATGTAGAAGCACTGGCCCTCGCGCAGCAGCTCGCGCCGGATGGCCGCGCCGATCTGCTTCTCCTCGTACGGGCCGACGAACGTCAGCACCGGGTGCCGCTCCTCGGGCGGGGTGGTGATGGTCGACATCTCGCGGATGCCGGTCACCGCCATCTCCAGGGTGCGCGGGATCGGCGTCGCGGACATGGTCAGCACGTCGACGTTGGCCCGCAGCTTCTTGAGCTGCTCCTTGTGCTCGACGCCGAAGCGCTGCTCCTCGTCGACGATGACCAGGCCCAGGTCCTTGAACTTCGTCTCCTGCGAGAACAGCCGGTGCGTGCCGATGACCACGTCCACCGAGCCCTCGCGCAGCCCCTCCAGGGTGGCCTTGGCCTCGGTGTCGCTCTGGAACCGCGACAGAGCCTTCACGTTGACCGGGAACTGGCTGTAGCGCTCGGAGAAGGTGCCGAAGTGCTGCTGCACGAGCAGGGTGGTGGGGACGAGGACGGCGACCTGCTTGCCGTCCTGGACCGCCTTGAAGGCGGCGCGGACCGCGATCTCGGTCTTGCCGTAGCCGACGTCGCCGCAGACCAGGCGGTCCATGGGGACGGACTTCTCCATGTCCTCCTTGACCTCGGCGATGGTGGTCAGCTGGTCGGGCGTCTCCGCGTACGGGAAGGCGTCCTCCAGCTCCCGCTGCCAGGGCGTGTCCGGGCCGAAGGTGTGGCCGGGAGCCGCCATCCGCGCGCTGTACAGCTTGATCAGATCGGCGGCGATCTCCTTGACGGCCTTCTTCGCGCGGGCCTTCGTCTTCGTCCAGTCGGCGCCGCCGAGCCGGTGCAGGGTCGGGGCCTCGCCGCCGACGTACTTGGTGACCTGCTCCAGCTGGTCGGTGGGGATGTACAGCCGGTCGCCGGGCTGGCCCCGCTTGGCGGGCGCGTACTCCACCAGGAGGTACTCGCGGGTGGCGCCCTGGACGGTGCGCTGCACCATCTCGATGTAGCGGCCCACGCCGTGCTGCTCGTGGACGATGTAGTCGCCGGTCTCCAGCGTGAGGGGGTCGATGGACTTGCGGCGCCGGGTCGGCATCCGGCCCAGGTCCTTGCTGGCGGTGCGCTGGCCCGTCAGGTCGGTCTCGGTCAGGACGGCGATCTTGCGGTCCGGGTCGACGAAGCCCTGGTCGAGCGAGGCGCACGCCACGTGCACGATCGACGGCTCCAGGGTGCGCAGGTCCGCCTCCAGGCGGGCCGCGATGCCCTCGCCGCCGAGCACCTCGACGGTACGGGCGGCCGGGCCGTGGCCCTCGGTCAGGTAGACGGTGTGCCAGCCGTCGGCGATCCACGCCTTGGTGTCGGCGAGCGCGCGGGCGGTGTCGCCGCGGTACGCCTCGGGGGCGTGCATGCCCAGCTTGAGGGTGTCACCGCCGAGGTCGGTGTCGTCGGCGGCGAACGGGGACACCGACCACCACATCATGCCCAGCTCGCGGGCCCGGTCGCGGACGTCCGCGATGGCGCGCAGCGAGGCCGCGCCGACGTCGATGGGCGCGTCCCCGCCGCCGGCGGTGGCCGCCCAGGAGGCCATCAGGAACTCCTGCGAGGTCGCCACCAGGTCGGCGGCCCGCGTCCGGACCCGCTCGGGGTCGCAGACGACCGCCATGGACCCGGCCGGCAGGACGTCGATCAGCAGTTCCATGTCGTCTACGAGGACGGGCGCGAGGGACTCCATGCCCTCGACGGCGATCCCTTCCGCGATCTTGTGCAGCAGTTCGCCGAGCTCGGGGTGGGCCTCGGCCAGCGCCGCCGCCCGCTCCCGCACGTCGTCGGTGAGCAGCAGCTCCCGGCACGGCGGCGCCCACAGCCCGTGCTCGGCGATCTCCAGCGAGCGCTGGTCGGCGACCTTGAAGTAACGGATCTCCTCGACCTCGTCGCCCCAGAACTCCACGCGCAGCGGGTGCTCCTCGGTGGGCGGGAACACGTCCAGGATGCCGCCGCGCACCGCGAACTCGCCGCGCTTCTCGACCAGCTCGACCCGCGCGTACGCGGCGGCGGCCAGCGCCTCGGTGACCTGCCCCAGATCGACGCTCTCGCCCTGCCGCAAGCTCACCGGAACCAGCTCGGCCAGCCCCTTGACCTGCGGCTGGAGCACCGAGCGGATCGGCGCGACCACGACGCTGACGGGGCCCGCGGCCGGGTCGTCCTTGCTGGGGTGCGCGAGCCGGCGCAGCACCGCGAGCCGCCGGCCCACGGTGTCGCTGCGCGGCGAGAGCCGCTCGTGCGGCAGCGTCTCCCAGGAGGGGTACTCCGCCACCTCGTCGGCGGGCAGGAAGGACCGCAGCGCCGCCGCCAGGTCCTCCGCCTCGCGCCCCGTGGCGGTCACCGCGAGCACGGTCCGCTCGGTGCGCCGGGCCAGCGCGGCGATCGCGAAGGGCCGCGCGGCGGGCGGACCCACCAGGTCGACGTGCATCCGGTTGCCGTCCCCGGCCGCCGCGACCGCCTCGGCGAGGGCGGGATCCCGGGTGACGGCGTCGAGCAGTCCGTGCAGGCTCATGAAAGCGGCTTTCCGTCCGGTGAAGGGGCAACGCGAAGGACCCGACACGTGAACGGGCCGGGGGATCCCAGCGTACGACGCGCCGCCGACACCCGCGCGAGGGATTACCGCCCCGCCACCCCGCCGGTCGCCCCCGGCGTCCGACCGCGCCGATGCGCCCCGCCGCCCCGACCCCGCCGATGCGCCCCGCCGCCCCGACCCCGCCGATGCGCCCCGCCGCCCCGACCCCGCCGCTCCGCTCGCCGCTGCCGTCCTACGATGTCCGGACGTACCGACCGAGCGTGCCGCGTCGCCCTGCCGCGCAAGGGTTCACCCCCGACCGGCAGAGGGAGCAGCACCGCGTGACGACAGACGCCATAGCCGGGCCCGCCGCCGTCCCCCGGGACGCGGCGGGCCGCTACCCGCGCCGCGCCGAGCCGTACGCACTGGCCGCCCTGCTGTTCGCCGCGTACGCCGTGCTCTCCCTCTCCCGGCACCGGCGGATGGAGGCCACCTCCTGGGACCTGGGCATATTCGAGCAGGCGGTCAGGGCCTACGCCCACCTCCAGGCGCCCGTCGCCGACCTCAAGGGCCCCGGCGCGAACATCCTCGGCGACCACTTCAGCCCCGTCATCGCCGTACTCGCCCCCCTCTACCGGCTGTTCCCCGGCCCCGCCACCCTGCTCCTCGCGCAGGCCGCCCTGTTCGCCGTCTCCTCGGTCCCCGTCACCCGCGCCGCGGCCCGGCTGCTCGGCCGGGCCCGGGGCCTGGCGCTGGGTGCCGCGTACGGGCTGGGCTGGGGCATCCAGCGGGCCGTCGACTTCGAGTTCCACGAGGTCTGCTTCGCCGTGCCGCTGCTCGCCTTCGCCCTGGAGGCACTGCTCGCCCGGCGCCCGCGGGCCGCGCTGCTGTGGGGGCTGCCGCTGCTGCTCGTCAAGGAGGACCTCGGCCTCACCCTCGCCGTCCTGGCCCTGCTCGTCGCCCGGCGGGCCCGGCACACCGACCGGCGGGCCGCCCTGGCCGCCACCGCGACCGCGGTCCTCGCCGTGCTCGCGGCCGCGCTGGTGTTCACCGTCGTGATACCGGCCTTCGGCAGCGGCTACGCCTACTGGGAGAAGGCCCGGCACGGCTCGCCGCTGGCCGGGCTCCCCACCAAACTCGGCACGCTCGCCTGGGTGCTGGTTCCCACGTCCGGGCTGCTGGCCCTGCGTTCCCCGCTGCTGCTGGTGGCCCTGCCCACCCTCGGCTGGCGGTTCCTGTCCGGCGACGCCCACTACTGGTCCACCGACTGGCACTACAGCGCCGTCCTCATGCCGGTCACCGCCCTCGCCCTGGTCGACGCGCTCGCCGCCGCCGATGCCGGCACCCGGCCGTGGCTGCGCGCCTATGCCCACCAGCTGCCCGGCGCCCTCCTCGCGGCCGCCCTCGCCCTCAGCGCCACCACCCTCCCCCTGGAACGGCTGGGGCACGCGGCCACGTACGCCACGCCCGCCCGCGTGACCGAGGCCGACCGGCTCCTGGCCCGGATCCCCGACGGGGCGAGCGTGGAGGCCGACATCCCGCCGCTGTCCCGGCTGACCTCGCGCTGCCGGGTGTACTGGATCGGCTCCGCCCCGGGCGTGCTCCCGGCCTTCGTCGCCTTCGACGTCTCCTCCGGCTGGGCGGGCGACGACCCGGTCGACTACGCCCGCCGGCTGCACCCCGGCGCCAGGTTCGGGGTGCTCGGCGAGGCCGGCGGGATCATCGTCCTCCAGCGGCTGTGAACCCGGGTACGACACCGGCCCCGGCCCCGCCCCCGCGGGCAGGACCGGGGCCGGTGTACCCCCGTTGGCGACCGCCTCCCGACCGTCAGTCGGTGGCGATCGCGTTCAGTACGTTCATCCGCCCCGCCCGGAACGCCGGGACCAGTGCGGCGAACAGGCCCACCAGGGCCGAGCCGGCGAACACCCCGAGGATCGTCGGCCACGGGATCTCCAGCACCTTCAGGCCCTCCAGGGCCAGCAGCCGCTGCGCCGTCGCGCCCCAGCCCATGCCGAGCCCGAGCCCGAGCAGGGCGCCGAACAGGGCGATGACCACAGACTCCAGGCGGATCATGCGGCGCAGCTGGCGCCGGGAGAGACCGATGGCGCGCATCAGGCCGATCTCCCGGGTCCGCTCGACCACCGAGAGCGCCAGGGTGTTCACGACACCCAGCACCGCGACGATGATCGCCAGGGCGAGCAGCCCGTACACGATGTTCAGCAGCTGGCCGATCTGGTCGCGCAGGAGCTGCTTGTAGTCGGCCTGGTTGAGCACCTTGTACTGCGGGTACTGCGCCAGCGCCGCCTTGACCCCGGCGTACGCGGCATCCGCCTGGCCGGACTTGGCGGTGGCCAGCAGCATGAAGGGGCGCGGCAGCTTGTCGGCCGGGAGGTTCGCCTCGGCGACGGCGGTGCTGGTGTACTTCATGCCCTTGTCGAGGTTGCCCTCGTCACTGGTGATCGCCGCGATCCTCAGCTTGGCCGTCCTGCCGCCGTTGAAGGCGACCGTCAGCTCGTCGCCGAGCCTGAGGTGGTGCTCGCTCGCGTACTGCGAGCCGACCGACATCGCGTTCGGCCCGTACGCGGCCGCGTGCTCGCCGGCCGTCATCGTGCGCCGGATGTCCTTGGCGTACGTGGGGTCCTGCGCGCCCAGGGCGTCGTCGGTGCTGGACCCGTCGGGAGCGGTGATCTTCACCGGGATCTCGCGGTACGCGGTGACGTGGTCCAGGTTCGCGGCGGCCCGCAGGGCCTGCTCGGCCTGCGGCACGACCGGCTGGCCGGAGGGGGCGTTGACGATGTAGTCCGCGCCGACCGACTTGTCGAGCTCGGCGGTCGCGGAGGCCACCATCGAGGAGCCCACCACCGACAGGCAGGCGACCAGCGCCAGACCGATCATCAGCGCGGCGGCGGTGGCGCCCGTACGGCGCGGGTTGCGCAGCGCGTTGCGCTCCGCGAGCCGCCCGACGGAGCCGAAGGGCCGCAGCACGGGCGCGGCCAGCACCCGTACGACGATCCCGGCGAGGAGGGGGCCGACCACGATGAACCCGATGAGGGTCAGCACGACGCCCAGCCCCAGCCACAGCGAGCCGCCGGTGGCCTCGTCGGCCACCCCGGCGAGGCAGAGCGCGGCGCCGCCGAGCCCGGTCAGCACCAGACCGAACGCGGCCCGGACCCGGCCGGCCCGCTTGTCGCCGGGGGTACCGGCCTCGCGCAGCGCGGCCATCGGCGAGACCTTCCCTGCGCGGCGGCCGGGGACGTAGGCGGAGACGACGGTGACGAGGATGCCGAGGAACAGGCCGACGGCGGGGGTGGTCCAGGCGACGGTCAGGTCGTCGGTGGACAGGTCCATGCCCATCTGGCCCATGAGCTTCATCAGGCCGACGGCCAGACCCACCCCGGCTCCGACGCCGAGGAGCGAGCCGACGACGCCGAGCAGGAACGCCTCGACGAGGACGGAGCGGTTGATCTGCTTGCGGTCGGCGCCGATGGCGCGCATCAGGCCGATCTCGCGGGTGCGCTGGGCGACCAGCATCGAGAAGGTGTTGAAGATCAGGAAGATGCCGACGAGGAAGGCGATCAGCGCGAAGCCGAGCATCGCGTACTTCATCACGTTGAGGAAGGAGCCGACGCTCTTGCGGTTGGCGTCCGCGGCTTCCTTGGCGGTCTGCAGCTTGTACGTGTCCGCGCCGAGGGCCTTGGCGATGTTCTGCTTGAGCTGCTCGTCGCCGACCCCGTCCTTGGCGGTGACGTTGACGTGCGTGAAACTGCCCGGGGCGCCGAGCAGCAGCTGCTGGGCGGTGGCGGTGTCGAGGTAGACGACGGTGGCGCCCGGGTTGGTCACGGTGAAGGACGCGATACCGACGATCTTGGCGCGGTTGTCACCGGTGACGGCGATCGTGCGGATGTCGTCCCCGAGCGCGAGGTGGTGCTTCTTCACGGTGTCGGCGTCGACCATCACCTCGGCCGGCCCGTGCGGGGCGTGACCCGAGGTGATCTTCATGGACTTCAGTTCGTTCTCGGTCCAGCTGCCCGCGAGGGTCGGGGCGCCGCCGTCCGAACCGAGGTTCTCGTTGCGGGCGTTGACGACGGTGACGGACGCCGAGATCACCCCGCCCTCGGCGGCCTTGACGCCTTCGACCTTCGAGATCCGCTCGACGACCGGGCCGGCCAGCACCTCGGGCTTGCCGCTGTCGCCCGGCGCCCGGGCCGCGGCGGGCTCCTTCGGGCTCACCGTGACGTCGGAGCTGGTGACCGCGAACAGCTTGTCGAAGGTGGTGTTCATGGTGTCCGTGAACACCAGCGTGCCGCAGACGAAGGCGACGGAGAGCAGTACGGCGACGGCGGACAGGGCCATGCGCCCCTTGTGCGCGACGAAGTTGCGCCGCGCGGTCTTCATGACGGTCACGAGGTCCGCCCGCGTGCGTCGAAGTCCTTCATCCGGTCGAGGACCTGGTCGGCGCTCGGGTTCGCCATCTCGTCCACGATCCGGCCGTCGGCGAGGAAGATGACGCGGTCCGCGTAGGAGGCGGCGACCGGGTCGTGGGTGACCATCACGATGGTCTGGCCCAGCTCGTCCACCGACTGGCGCAGGAAGCCGAGGACTTCGGCCCCGGCCCGGGAGTCGAGGTTGCCGGTCGGCTCGTCACCGAAGATGATCTGCGGCCGCGAGGCGAGGGCGCGGGCGACCGCCACGCGCTGCTGCTGGCCGCCGGAGAGCTCGGTCGGGCGGTGCTTGAGCCGGCCCGCGAGGCCCACGGTCTCCACCACCCGGGCCAGCCACTGGGCGTCGGGCCTGCGGCCGGCGATGTCCATGGGGAGCGTGATGTTCTCCAGGGCGTTCAGCGTCGGCAGCAGGTTGAACGCCTGGAAGATGAAGCCGATCTTGTCGCGGCGCAGCTGGGTGAGCTTCTTGTCCTTGAGGCCGGTGATCTCGGTGTCGTCCAGGTGGATCCGGCCGCTGGTCACGGTGTCCAGACCGGCCAGGCAGTGCATCAGGGTGGACTTGCCGGAACCGGAGGGGCCCATGATCGCGGTGAACCGGCCGCGGTGGATGTCCACGTCCACCCGGTCGAGGGCGACGACCCGGGTCTCGCCCGAGCCGTACGCCTTGACGACCTCGCGCGCCCGGGCCGCGACGGCGGAATGCCCCCCAGTGCCCCCCTGCCTGGTTTCGGTCATTGCCGTTGTCACGGTGTTTCCCCTCGTCGGTGTCCGGCGCTGCTCGCCGTTCGCATTCTGCTGAGCGGGGGCGGCGCGGCGCACTGGTGCCCGTAGCCGGGTCCGTACGGGGGTTACCCCCACCCCCGACCGGGCCCGCTCATATGAACCAGTTAAGGACCCGCCGGCCCCCGCCACCTCCTCCGCCGGGACGAAAGGCCCCTCGCTCTTTGTGTGGAGGGGACCCTTAGGGGTCTCCACCTTTCGGGACAGCAGGTCTCGGGGTCTCCACCTTTCGGGACGGCGGGCCTCGGGGATACCCTCGGCCGCGGCCCGGTGAGAGGGTGTTCCCCGCACACGCGTGCACAGTGGAGGGGACTTCGGTGGCCATGGGGGAGAGCACGGGGAGCCGCCCTGGGGAGGGCGCGCCCAACCGCATCAGGCGAAACGTTTCAGCCAAACCCGGGAAGGCGGAGCCGGGGGCGGCACAGGCGGAGCCGGCCCCCGCCGGGCGGCCGAAGGCCGCCGTCGTCGCCGCCCTGATGCTGACCATGGGCCTCGTCGCCCTCGACGGCGCCATCGTCTCCACCGCCGTCCCCCAGATAGTCGGCGACCTCGGCGGCTTCTCCGTCTTCTCCTGGATCTTCGCCGGCTACGTACTCGCCGGAACCGTCACCCTGCCCGTCTACGGGAAGCTCTCCGACACCTACGGCCGCAAGCCCGTCCTGCTCATCGGCATCAGCCTGTTCCTCGTCGGCTCGCTGTTGTGCGCGGCGGCCTGGAACATGGCCGCCCTCATCGCCTTCCGCATCCTCCAGGGCCTGGGCGGCGGCGCCCTCCAGGGCACGGTCCAGACCCTGGCCGCCGACCTGTACCCGCTCAAGGACCGCCCCCGCATCCAGTCCCGGATGACCGTCGTCTGGGCGACCTCGGCCGTCGGCGGCCCCGCGGTGGGCGGCATCATCGCCACCTACGCGGACTGGCGCTGGATCTTCCTGCTCAACCTGCCGCTCGCCCTCACCGCGCTCGCCGTCATCGTCCGCCACCTCACCGAACCCGTACGCTCCCCGGGGCGCCGCGGCCGCATCGACTGGGCGGGCGCGCTCGGCGTGTTCGCCTGCGGCGGGGTGGTGCTGTTCGCCCTCGTCCAAGGCGGTGTCGCCTGGCCCTGGCTCTCCGCCCCCTCCCTCGGCCTCCTGGCCACCGGCGCCCTGCTGGCCGCCCTGGTCGTCCGGGTGGAACGCCGGGCCGAGGAGCCGATCCTGCCCGGCTGGGTGTGGCGCCGGCGCACCATAGCCGCCGTCAACCTCGCCATGGCCGCCCTCGGCCTGCTCATGGCCGCCCCGCAGGTCTTCATGCCGACCTACGCCCAGGCCGTGCTCGGCCTCGGCGCCGTCAACGCCGGCCTGGTCGCCTCCGCCATGACCCTGACCTGGCCCGTCACCGCCGCCTTCGCCCAGCACGTCTACCGGCGCATCGGCTTCCGCGACACCGCCGCCACCGGGGTCGCACTGGCCGCGCTGGTCCTGTTCTCCTTCACCCTGCTCCCCTACCCGGCCCGGCCCTGGCAGGCCGCGGTGGTCATGCTGCTGCTCGGCGCCGCCCTCGGGCTCTTCCAGCTCCCGCTGATCGCCGGGGTCCAGTCCACGGTGGTCTGGGCGGAACGGGGCACGACGACGGCCTCCGTCCTGTTCTCCCGGCAGGTCGGCCAGAGCGTGGGAGCAGCCCTGATGGGGGCCGTCGCCAACGCCACCATCGCCGCCCGGCTGGCGCGGGCCCCCGTTCCCGGGCTGCCGGACCGCCTGGACGACGTGTCGAAGGCACTGGACCGGCCGGAACTCCTCCCGCGGGCCGCCGCCGACCACCTGCGGGGCGCCGTGAACGCCGCCGTGCACCACATCTTCCTCGGCGCGGCGGCGGCCGCCGTGGCCGCGCTGCTGATCCTGCTGACGGTGGCGCCCCGCAAGTTCCCGGTCCTGCCGGGCCAGGAGTAGCCGGCCCCGCGAGTTGTCATGCTCTGGGCGGGCGGGTATCTCTTCGGGGGGGCGACTCGCCGCCCTGCGACACCACACGGGGGACCCATGACTTCCACACTCCTCGCCCTGGCCTTACTCGCCGCCCTGGCCGGCCCGGCCGCCCTGCGGCTCTACCACCACCCCGGCTTCATCACCGGCCGCGACGGCCGGCTCTCCACCTCCACCACCCTCGCCCTGGCCTGGACCGTCATCCTCGTCTGGCTGCTGCTCACCTGCCTCGGCTACGGGCTGACGGCCGGGGGCGGAATCACGTGGCTCCAGGGCGAACACGGCCCGCTGTCCAACCTGGCGACGGTCTACCTGCCGCTGCTCGGCGGCCCCTACCTGGCGCTGATCGGGGCCAAGACGGTCGTCGGCATCCGCGTGGAGAACGGCAGCCTCGCCAAACCGGCCCCCAAACCGACCACCACGGGCCGGCGGCCGCTGCGGGAACTGATCGCGAACGACAGCGGCCGTACGGACCTGGTCGACCTCCAGTACGTGGCGCTGAGCGCGGTCACGATGCTCTACGTCGTCCTCTTCTTCCTCGCCGACGTCGGCGGCGGACTGCCGCGGCTGCCCGGGGAGATCTGGGCCCTGACCGGAGCCCCGGCGGGGGCGTACCTGGTGAACAAGCTGGCCACCCGGGCCAATCCGGTGATCACCCACGTCACCCTGGCCGACGGCGTCCTCACCGTCGAGGGCGGCGGCTTCGACGACGCCCGCCTGACGGTGGCCGACACCGCCGTCCCCGCCACCTGCGACCCCCTGACGGGCCACCTCACCGCCCCCCTGCCGAGCCCGCCGCCCACTCCGTTCCCGGTGGTGGTCACCTCCCACGGCCTGCGCAGCGACCCGTACCTCGTCACCACCCCGGCACCGACGCCGGTGCCGGCATCCCCGGCCGCCCCGACGCCGACTGCGGAACCAGCACCGACTACAAAACCGGTACCAGCACCGACTGCGGAACCGGCACCGGTCAGGAACAACGTCCAGCGGTAACCTCCCGCAGCCCCGCCGGCGTTCGGGGCGGGGGCGCGGAGGGCCCGCTCAGCCCTCCGCCGGAGCCCGCCCCGTCAACGCCGCCAGACTCGACCGCACATGGTTCATGTGCGCCCGCATCTCCTCCTGCGCCTGCGCGTGCTCGCGCAACAGCCGCTCCGTCTCCCGCCCCACCCGCTCCTCCCGCACCCGCGCCGCCGCGACCAGCTCCGCGCCCCGCGCCTCCGCGTCCTCCTGCCCGTGCCGCGCCGCCTCCTCCGCCTCCGCGAACCCCCGCCGCGCCCCCGCCAGCCGGGACTCCGCCAGCCGCTCCAGCTCCGCCAGCCGCGCCTGCGTCTCCGCCTCCCGCGCGGCGATCTCCCGCTCCGCCGCCTCCCAGCGCTCCCGCTGCTCCTGCTCCCGCTCCGCCACCAGCACGTCCGCCCGGCGGCGCGTCTCCACCAGCGCCGCGTGCGCCTCCGCCCGCCACCGCGCCGCGTCGTCCCGGGCCGCGCCCCGCGCCTCGTCCGCCTCGCGCTGCGCCCGCTCCAGCCCCTGCCGCGCCCGCACCTCGGTCTGCTCGACCACCGCGTGCGCGTCCTGCCGCGCCAGCTCCGCCACCCGCTCCGTGTACGCGTCCGCCGCACCCAGCGTCGCCGCCGCGTCCGCGCGCGCGTCCCCCCGTACGGCCTCCGCCTCCTCCTGCGCCAGCGCCAGGATCCGCCGCGCCCGCTCGCTCAGCTCCTCGTACGTCTGCGGCGCCAGCGCGGCCACCGCCTCCCGCAGCCGGTCCGCCTCGGCCTCCATCCGCTTCGCGAGGACCGTCAGCCGTGCCACCCGCTCCCAGGCCTCGTCCCGGCTGCCCGACAGCCGCGCGAGATACCGGTCGACCTGATCCACCCGGTAACCACGACCGCGCGCGGTCGCCAAACCCTGAGGTCCCTGAGGTGACATCGGTGCACTCATCCTGGAAGCGCCTCTCTCGCGGGGATTCCCGTCAAGGATGCGCCATTTGCCCCCCGAAGCCGGAGTGGCCGGGCCGGGAACCCCCGCACGAGGGTCCCGGCCCGGCCACCGCGGCGACGGACGCAATCAGAGCAGCCCGTCCCACATCTGCTCCAGCAGCACCGACCACCAGCTCTCCGGCGAAGCCAGCGCCGCACTGTCGAGCCCCGCCAGATTCGCCTGGAAATCGACGGTCCAACGCCCCGCCTGCTCCGGCGTCAAATGCTGGCGCAGCCGCCACATCTGACCCAGCATCGCCAGCGACCGCACGAACTGCGGCAGACTCGAATTCACGAACTGCGGCGGCACCGGCGCCCCGCCCGGCCCGGCCTCGACCGGAACCGCCACGATGTGCGCCGTCCCGTACTGCACGCACAGCGCCTTGCCGAAGTCACTGCCGACCACCAGGTACGAACCCGCGTCCGACGCCGGCTGCACCTGCCGCTGCGCCGCCAGCTCCGCCAGCGTCGGCAACGGCTGACCCGGCACCGCCTGCGCCCAGAAGAACGGCCCGAAGTCCACCGGCAGTCCCGACCACATCAGCGTTTGCGCCACGATCTCCGGCACACCCTGACGCGACACCGCCCGCTGCTCGAACCGGAACACGCCCTGCGGCCCGAACGCCCCCGCCAGCTCCTGCGCGATCGCCTCCAGCGGGATCGCCGGCTGCAACGGAACCTGCGGCAGCGGCGCCCGCACCGGCGCCGGGCGCGCCGGACCGTCCGCCACCTGGTGCAGTTCGCTCTGGTGGGTGATCAGATGGCGCATGCCCTGCTGACGGCTGCCGTGATCCGTCCCGTACGGGGCCACGCTCGTGATCCGCACCTGCGGCCACGTCTCCCGGATCATCCGCGCGCAATAGCCGCCGGGCAGCTCGCACGACGCCAGCTCCGTGTGCAGCTCCAGCACCTGCTGCGGCGGCACGTTCATCGCCCGCAGCTCGTAAAGGATCTGCCACTCCGGGTGCGGCGTACCCGGCGCCGACCGCCGGATCAGCTGCTGCTCGGACCCGTCGGGCGCGCGGTAGCGCAGCACGGCCTGGTAGCCGGGACCCACCGTGGGGACCCCGGGCTGCGCCACGGGAGCAGGACCGTGCTGCGGGCCGCCGGGCCCGGGCGGGGCGGGCGGGCCGGGCGGCTGCGGCACGCCGGGATGCGCCAGCATCGTGGCGGCGTGGTGCGCCCCGCCACCGGGCACCCCGGGCGGCGCGGGCGGAGCCGGCGGCCCCACCACAGCAGGGCCCGCCAGCATCGTCGCAGCGTGATCGAGACCGCCACCCGGCCCACC
>NZ_JBVHQF010000010.1:66930-200359 GCF_055567555.1 Streptomyces sp. NPDC026522 | reverse complement strand
CACCAGCACCGGGAACCCCGGGCGGACCCGGAGGCACACCAGGACCCGGCGGCGGCCCCGGCGGAACCGGCGGCCCCACCACAGCAGGACCGGCCAGCATCGTCGCGGCATGATCGAGACCGCCACCCGGCCCACCACCAGCACCGGGAACCCCGGGCGGACCCGGAGGCACACCAGGACCCGGCGGCGGCCCCGGCGGAACCGGCGGCCCCACCACAGCAGGACCGGCCAACATCGTCGCAGCGTGATCAAGCCCACCACCCGGCGCACCAGAAGCCCCCGGCAGCGCGGGAGGCGCAGGAGGCGCGGACGGCACATCGGCCGGCGCACCGGCCGCTGCCTCGGAAACCCCCGGCCGTGACACCCGCGCCCTGCTCGTCGGCGCGTCCGCGATGTCCGCGGCCCCGTCCCCCAAGGCCGGCGCTATGGCGGTCCGCGGCAGCCGGCTGCCCCCGGACATCAGCGTCGTCTTCGCCTCCGGAGCCACCCCCGAAGCGGGCGCCGAGGCGCCGTCCTCCAGGTCCGAGCCCGACAGCGGCGGCGCGAACACCGTCGCCGGCAGCGGCACGGACGGCTCGTCCGCGCCGGAGTTCACATCCGTGCCCGCCCAGGGCGTCGCCCCCGCCGGAACCCCGTCATTGGCGGTCGGCTCGTACGGCACCTCGCCCCCGCGCCGGGACGGCTCCGCGCCCGACGAAGCGGCCGGAGCATCCGGAACCACCACCGCACCGGACGAACCGGCCGGAACCCCGGAACCACCGGCCGCACCGGCCGCACCGGCCGCACCGGCACCACCGCCCCCCGAGGAGTCCGCCCCCACCGGGGCGATCCCCGCCCGGTCCGCCGCCTCCTGCAACCACTCCGGCGGACTCAGCATGAACGACGTCTGCTCCGAGTCGATCCGCGGCGACGGCACCGAAGCCTCCGCCACCGCCGTCGGCCCCGCCCCGTACTCCTCCTCGTACCGGCGGATCACCTCACCCACCGGCAACCCCGGCCACAACGTCACCTCACCGCTGTCCCGCGCGATGACCAGCCGCTGCCGCCCACCACCGGACACCGCAACCCCGGCCCGGTCCTCCGACCACACCACGAAGCCGAGCCCGAACTCCCGCACCCGCACCTCACGGTGCTGATACGCGGGCACATCCCCGTTGATCCACTCCTCGGCGCGCTCCTGCGCCTGCGCAAACGTCACCACCGCGCCGTCACCCCTCCACCGCGGCGGCACCCGCCACGGGAACCGAGCGCGCGAATCCGCCGTCCACCATCAGACCGGCCACCGTCTCCAACTCCGGCGGATTGCCCGCCAGCCGCTCCAGAAAGGCGTCGAAATCAGCACCGCACGGCAGCAACAGCCGCTCCACGCGCTCCTGCACGGACCAGCCGTCCCGGTCCCGTGCGTCGTCGTACGGAGAGAACCACACGGAGCCGATCCCCTCCCCCTTCACCTTCACCGCGAGCAACCCGCCCTGCGCGAAGGCCACGCACAGGTAGTCCTTCGTCAGATGGTCCCGCAGACACTTGTTCACGTACACCAGGTCGTTGACCGCCGCCTCCTCACGCACCGTGAAGAACGGCTGGTCCACCAACAGACCCAGCTCCACGTCCAGCCCCGCACCCGTCGGCGCACAACCCCCGGCCGCCTTCAGGAACGACCGGTACGCCTCCGGCAGCCGGTACCCGAGGTCCTCCTCAACACCCTGAACCTGCCGCTCCGACACCGAAACCACCGACTTCGGCAGCTCCAAGTGCGCCGGACGCACCTCCTGCAAGGGCCGCGTACCACGCTTGTCGTGATCCACCGGCGCCGTCGCCAGCCCCGCATGGTGCCGCAGCAACGCCTTCACCTCGACCGGTACGAGCTCCAGCCGGCGCGAGCCCGCCACGTGGTGCCACGTCCAGCCGTGCGGAGTCGCCACCGCACCCACCGTGTCCCACAACTCGTGACCCACCGCCCGCATCGCCGCGTTCGCGGACACGTAGTCCGTCAGCCGCAGCTCGTCCACCCCGAAACCCTCCGGCGGCTCCGCGATCTCCACCGCCGCCCGCGCGTACGGAGAGAAATCGGGATGCCCCGCACCACTCATCCGGACACCGTGCGGATGCCGGGCAGCCCGGACCGGGTCCGGAAAGTGCACGACCTGCCCCGAATAAGCGGCGTTGGGTGGCGGGGCCTGCTGCCCGAGCCGACCTGTCGTCATGGCGGTAGCCCCCTGCTGGATCTGGCTGGTTCACCACAGCCTATGTGCTCCGGCAAGAGCCGCATCCGCCTACCGGCCCCCCACCAGCCGCACAACCCGCAACATCCGAATTGATACGAAAATTCGACCCCGCTTCCACACCACACGGGACATTTGACAGGCTGTCCCCTCAGCACGGGGGCGTGCGCGACAGCGGCCACCACCGCCGCCACGGGAGGGAAGAGCGACCATGCAGCACACGGCAACACGCGCGGACCACGCCGAACCGGCAGCCACCGGCACCACCGGCGACCCCCGCCTGCGCTGGAGCACCACCGACGGCCACCCCGTCCCCGTACTCCGCTTCCGCCGCGACGGCATCCTCCCCACCATCGCCGCGGCCCTCTCCGTACGCGGCGAAACCCTCACCGGAACCGCCGGCAAAGCCGACCAGCCCCCCGCCCTGCACCCCCTGGTCCAGGACTACCTCGACACCCTCACCAGCAGCCAGCGCGAACGCTTCACCGGCCGCTGCCCCGAAGCCATACTCCTCTCCCGCCACATCACCACCACCGAAGCCGCCCGCAGCAAACGCGCCTCCCGCAAACCCCTCAGCGCGAGCGAAGCCCGCCGCTCCCTGAAACACGCCAAGATCACCGCCCGGCACATCCGCGAAGACGGCGACCCCCTCCACGGCACCTACGCACCCCCCTGCCGCTCCTGCCAGGCCCTCCTCGCCCACTTCGGCGTACGCCCCGTCGACCTCACCCACTCCGAGTAGCCGCCATGACCACCTCCGCGTCCTACGACCGCTCCTCAGCCACCCGCTTCCCCACCCCCATCGACACCGCCCTGCGCACCGCCGGCTGGGAACCCGGGCGCTGGGACATCAAGCAGGCCGAATACTGGGCCGACGCCCTGCGCGACCACACCACCCCCGCCGGGCACCGCCACACCGTCTTCCCGGCCGCCGTCGAAGCCTGGGCCGAATTCGGCGGCCTCACCGTCACCGCCCCCGGACCGGGCCGGCAGATAGCCCCCACCCCCGTCCACCTCGACCCCCTCACCGGGCTGCACCTCGCCCGCACCTTCGCCGACCTCGGCCGCGCCCTCTCCAGCGAACTCAGCCCCCTCGGCATCGACACCGACACCGGCTCCCACCTCGCCATCGACCGCGAAGGCCGGGTCTACGCCATCGACCACACCGGCGACTGGTACCTCGGCGCATCCCTCGACGAAGCCCTCACCCTCCTCCTCACCGGCCTCCAGCCCACCCGCCTCACCACCGGCTGACCCCTACCCGCGCACGCACGGCAGCACGGCCGACACCCGGAAACCACCCGAGTCCGTCGGCCCCGCCACGAACACCCCGCCCAGCCCCAGCACCCGCTCCCGCATCCCCACCAGACCGTTCCCCCCGCTCGGCAGACCGGCCCCGCCCGCCTCACCGTCACCCGGCCCGTTCTCCACCTGCATGGCCACCTCACCCTCCCGATGAGCCAGCCGCACCACCACCTCCGCACCCGGCGCATGCTTGTGGCAGTTGGTCAACGCCTCCTGCACCACCCGGTACGCCGTCTGCTCCACCTCCGCCGCGTACCCCGGCCGCTGCCCCCGCACGTCGAGCTCCACCACCATCCCCGCCGCCCGGGACTGCCCCACCAGCACCTCCAGCTCCGCCAGCGACGGCCCCTCCTCCACAGCCGGCACCAACACCGACGGCACCCGCTCCACCGGTCTCGGCACCTCCGCCCGCAACACCCCCAGCATTTCCCGCAGCTCCGTCAACGCCTGCCGGCCCATGTCCCCCACCAGCGCCGCGTTCCGCGCCGCCGTCACGGGATCCTTCGCCGCCACCGCCTGCACCGCCGCCGCGTGCACCACCATCAACGACACCCGGTGCGCCACCACGTCGTGCATCTCCCGCGCGATCCGCGTCCGCTCCTCCGTACGTGCCCACTCGGCCCGCTCCTCGGCCCGGTCCGCCAGCAGCGACAACTCGCGCTCCAGCGAATCCGCCCGCTCGTGCAGGCTCTCCATCAGCCGGCGCCGCGCGCCGACGTACATGCCGAGCAGCACCGGCGGCACGGTCAGCGCCACCGCCACGAAGACGGACAGCGAGATCACCAGGGTCGGCGTCACCCCCGTCTCGTCGTCGGTCCGCAGGTACATCACCACCAGCGTCGCGACGAGCGACATCGACGTCAGGATCGCCGTGACCCGCCGGGGCACCTCGCACGCGGCCAGCGTGTACAGCCCCACCACGCCCAGCAGGAACCCCATCACCGCCGGCGTCACCGCGATCGCCACCAGCACCACGGCCACCGGCCACCGGCGCCGCAGCACGAGCGTGGCCCCCACCACGAACCCGAACACCACCCCGAGCACCACCGGCACGCCGGCCTCGCGGGCGAACCCCACCCCTTCCCAAGCGCACTCCAGGGCGGACACCGCCCCGATCCCCACGTCCGCCACGACGTCCCGCCGCCGCTCCCACCACAAAGGCGGCCCAGCGCGGCCTTGCTCTTCCCCCGTACTGGTCATGCCGTCCAGCGTACGCAGCACCCCCACCACGCCCCGGCGGGATTTTCCGGTAAACCGCCAGTAATCGCACGTACGACTGAATGTCCCGCCCATCGAGACCTGAATCCCGTATTCCGGACGACATTGGCGACCTGACCGAATCCGACGTCGCCCCGGCGACGGCACCGGCGGCCTCCGCACGGGCGCCACCACCTACGAATCCCTCCGCGCGAAGGCCCGCGAACTCCGCCTCCAGGGCCTCACCTACGACCAGATCCAGATCGAGCCGGGCCGCTCGAAGAGCTCCGTCTCCCTCTGGGTCCGCGACCTCCCGAAGCCCGTCCGGAAGGTGCGCCCCGCCGGCCCCGACATGGTGCGGGCGCAACAGGGACGCAAAGAGGCCCACTTGCGCCGCCAGGCGGGATACGAAAAAAAACTTGCCTGGCGGCACAGGAGGAGGTCGGAGCCTCGCCGACAGGGAACCGTTCCTGCTGGGCGTCGGCCTCTACCGGGCCGAGGGGGCAATACCAAGCCCCACAGGCCGCAACCGCAGATCAGCTTCGTGAACAGCGACCGGGCATGATCAGGACGTTCCTGGCGTGGCTGCACCTTCTCGGCGTGCACGACGACCGCCTGCGGTTCACGCTGCAGATCCACGAATCCGCCGACGCAGCCATGGCGGAGCAATACTGGACCGACGTCGTCGGCCTCGACGCATCCCACTTCGGCAAGACCACGCTGAAGCGGCACAACCCCCTCACCAGCCGCAAGAACACGGGCGGCACGTACCGTGGCTGCCTCTCGGTGCGCGTTCTCGAGGGCTCCGATTTGTACCGTCGCATTGAGGGCGCCTGGTGCGGCATAGTAGATGCCGTCGACTTGACCATGAGGGCGTAATGTCCGGTTTAGTCGTAAATGTTCCCCTGTGGTGTAATTGGCAGCACTGAGGCTTTTGGTGCCTTATGTCCGGGTTCGAGTCCTGGCGGGGGAGCTTTACAAGTTCGGGTCCTGACCGCCGCGGTCGGGACCCGGCCTCGTTTCCGGGGGCCGGGCCACCGGTATCCTGCACGGGTCCACCCCCGAAGCCGAAGGGCACCCCCGTGAGCGCAACCCGCCCGGCAGCCGTCGTCGTACTCGCAGCGGGTGAAGGCACCCGCATGAAGTCGGCCACTCCCAAGGTTCTGCACGAGATCGGCGGGCGCTCGCTCGTCGGTCACGTAGTCGCCGCCGCGCGCGAGCTGGACCCCGCGCACCTCGTGGTCGTCGTCGGCCACGCCCGCGAGCAGGTCGCCGCGCACCTCGCCGAGATCGACGCGGGTGTCCGTACCGCCGTCCAGTACGAGCAGAACGGCACCGGGCACGCCGTCCGGATGGCCCTCGAAGAGCTCGGCGGCGAGATCACCGGGACCGTGGTGGTCGTCTGCGGCGACACCCCGCTGCTGACCGGCGAGACCCTCGCCGCCCTGGTCGCCACGCACGGGGCCGACGGCAACGCCGTCACCGTGCTGACCGCCGAGGTGCCGGACTCCACCGGCTACGGGCGGATCGTCCGCGACGCCGCGACCGGCGCCGTGACGGCCATCGTCGAACACAAGGACGCCACCGACGCCGAGCGGGCGATCCGCGAGATCAACTCCGGCGTCTTCGCCTTCGACGGGGCGCTGCTGAGCGAGGCGCTCGGCAAGGTGCGCACCGACAACAGCCAGGGCGAGGAGTACCTCACCGACGTCCTCGGCATCCTGCGCGAGTCCGGCCACCGGGTCGGTGCGGCCGTGGGCGCGGACCACCGGCAGATCCTCGGGATCAACAACCGGGTGCAGCTGGCGGAGGCGCGTGCGCTGCTGAACGCGCGGCTGCTGGAGCGGGCGATGCTGGCGGGCGTGACGGTGGTGGATCCGGCGAGCACGTTCGTGGACGTGTCGGTGACGTTCGGGCAGGACGCGCTGATCCACCCGGGTACGCAGCTGTTGGGCGGCACGCACGTCGGGGAGGGGGCCGAGGTCGGTCCGAACACCCGGCTGACGGACACCCGGGTCGGTGCCGGGGCGCGGGTCGACAACACGGTGGCGGACTCCGCGGTGATCGGGGAGTCGGCGAGCGTGGGTCCGTTCGCGTACCTGCGGCCGGGGACGGTGCTCGGCGCGAAGGCCAAGGCCGGTACGTACGTGGAGATGAAGAACGCGACGATCGGCGAGGGTACGAAGGTGCCGCACCTGTCGTACGTGGGGGACGCGACGATCGGCGAGTACACCAACATCGGTGCGGCGAGCGTGTTCGTGAACTACGACGGTGAGCACAAGCACCACACGACGATCGGTTCACACTGCAAGACGGGGTCGGACAACATGTTTGTGGCTCCCGTCACGGTCGGGGACGGCGCGTACACGGCGGCCGGGTCGGTGATCACGAAGGACGTGCCGGCCGGTGCGCTGGCCGTGGCCCGTGGCCAGCAGCGGAATATCGAGGGCTGGGTGGCCCGCAAGCGTCCGGGGAGCGCCGCTGCTGCGGCGGCGGAGTCGCCGGTCGGGGAGGACTCGGGGCCGCGTTGAGCGGTTGTCCGGGTGAACTGACCGGAAACAGGTGCGCCCGCGACGGCGTACCGTGATAGGTGCACGCAATTCGGCTGGCTCACCGTGTGCGGGACGGACGCACACGGGGGCGAGCAGCTTTCAACACGTCTGAGGAGACTGTGCTGTGACCGGGATCAAGACGACCGGCGAGAAGAAGCTGATGCTCTTCTCCGGCCGCGCCCACCCCGAGCTGGCCGAGGAGGTCGCGCACCAGCTGGGCGTCGCTCTGGTGCCGACGAAGGCTTTCGACTTCGCGAACGGTGAGATCTACGTTCGTTTCCAGGAGTCGGCTCGCGGTGCGGACTGCTTCCTGATCCAGAGCCACACGGCTCCGATCAATAAGTGGATCATGGAACAGCTGATCATGATCGACGCGTTGAAGCGTGCGTCGGCGCGTTCCATCACGGTGATCGTGCCGTCGTACGGGTACGCCCGGCAGGACAAGAAGCACAAGGGGCGCGAGCCGATCTCGGCGCGTCTGGTGGCCGATCTGCTGAAGACGGCCGGTGCGGACCGGATCCTGACGGTGGACCTGCACACGGACCAGATCCAGGGCTTCTTCGACGGTCCGGTGGACCACCTGTCGGCGCTGACGGTCCTCGCGGACTACGTGGGCGCGAAGGTGGACCGGTCGAAGCTGACGATCGTGTCCCCGGACGCGGGTCGGGTGCGGGTGGCGGACCGCTGGTGCGACCGGCTGGACGCGCCGCTGGCGATCGTGCACAAGCGTCGTGACAAGGACGTGGCGAACCAGGTGACCGTCCACGAGGTCGTGGGTGAGGTCAAGGGCCGGGTCTGTGTCCTGGTGGACGACATGATCGACACGGGTGGCACGATCTGCGCCGCGGCCGACGCGCTGTTCGCGCACGGTGCGGAGGACGTGATCGTGACGGCGACGCACGGCATCCTGTCGGGTCCGGCCGCTGACCGGCTGAAGAACTCGAAGGTCAGTGAGTTCGTGTTCACGAACACCCTGCCGGACCCGTCCGACCTGGAGCTGGACAAGATCACGGTGCTGTCGATCGCGCCGATGATCGCGCGTGCGGTGCGCGAGGTGTTCGAGGACGGTTCGGTCACGAGCCTGTTCGAAGAGCAGCAGTAGGAGCAGCGGCAAGAGCTGCGGTAGCGGCGGCGGCGGTCGCCGCCACTGATCCTTTTTGGGTACGGCCTCCGGCCGGGTAGACTCTTCGAGTTGCTCGGCGAGGGAGGCCGTACCTGTTTTTCGGGTGCGGATGCTCCGTTATCGACGCGCTCTTCGTAGCAGGCCGTTCCGGCCGGGTGACTGTCGTCCTTTTTCCGTCACCCCACGAGGAGTGAGCATGTCCGAGGTCAAGCTTTCCGCCGAGTCCCGCACCGACTTCGGCAAGGGCGCTGCCCGTCAGGCGCGTCGTGACGCCCTGACCCCCGCCGTCATCTACGGCCACGGCACCGACCCGAAGCACGTCAACGTCGACGCCCACGCCCTTCAGCTGGCGCTGCGTACCCCGAACGTCCTGATCTCCCTGGACATCAAGGACGGCGGCACCGAGCTGGTCATCCCGAAGGCCGTGCAGAAGCACCCGCTGAAGCGCTCGATCTCGCACGTCGACTTCCTGATCGTCAAGAAGGGCGAGAAGGTCACCGTCGACGTCGCGATCGTCACCGAGGGCGAGCTGGCCGCCGGTGGCAACATGCTGGAGACCCTCCAGAACACGGTCTCCGTCGAGGCCGAGGCCACGCACATCCCGACCGAGGTCACCGTCTCCATCGCGGGCCTGGAGGCCGGCGCCACCATTCACGCCTCCGACCTGGTCCTGCCGAAGGGCACCACGCTGGCCATCGACGGTGACGTCGCCGTCCTGCAGGTCGTCGCCCCGCAGGCCGAGGAGCCGGCCGCCGAGGCTGCCGAGGGCACCGAGGCCTGAGTCACGCCTCTCCCCCTCAGCATTCGCAGCACTTGCTGAACGACCGCCGTCCGGCTCCACTGGAGCGGGACGGCGGTCGTCTTCGTTAAGGAGCTTTTTGATGTCGGACGACGCGGCGCCCTGGCTGATCGTCGGTCTCGGGAATCCCGGGGCGGAGTACGCGGGCAACCGCCACAACATCGGGTTCATGGTGGTGGACCTGCTGGCGGAGCGGATGCGCGGGAAGTTCAAGGCGCACAAGGCGCGGGCGCAGGTGGTGGAGGGCCGGATGGGTCCTCCGGGTCCGGCGAACCGGCGGGTGGTGCTGGCCAAGCCGATGTCGTTCATGAACCTGTCGGGCGGCCCGGTGGCGGCGTTGCGGGACTTCTACAAGGTGCCGCTGGAGCGGATCGTCGCCGTGCACGACGAGCTGGACATCGACTATCCGACGCTGCGGTTGAAGCTGGGCGGCGGGGACAACGGGCACAACGGGCTGAAGTCGATGACGAAGGCCATGGGGCCGGACTACCACCGGGTGCGGTGCGGGATCGGGCGGCCGCCGGGCCGGATGCAGGTGGCGGACTTCGTGTTGAAGGACTTCTCGTCGGCGGAGCGCAAGGAGCTGGACTGGTTCGTGGACCGGTCGGCGGATGCGGTGGAGTGCCTGATCCAGGAGGGTCTGGAGCGGGCGCAGTCGGCGTACAACGCGTAGCGGGCGGTACGGAAAGGGGGTCCCCGGTCGGGGACCCCCTTTTGCGTTGGCCGTGGGCCGGTCAGCCGGTGTTGCGCAGGCCGGCGGCTACGCCGTTGACGGTGAGGAGGAGGGCGCGGGCGAGGAGCGGGTCGGCTTCTTCGCCGCGTTCGGCGGCGGCGCGCTGGCGGGCGAGGAGGGAGACCTGGAGGTAGGAGATGGGGTCGAGGTAGGCGTCGCGGACGGCGAAGGTCTGCTGGAGGACGGGGTGGGAGTCGAGGAGCTGCCGGCCGCCGGTGATGCGCAGGACTTCGCGGACCGTGAGTTCGTGTTCGGCTTCGATGCGGTCGAAGACGTGCTTGAGGTGGTCGGGCACGAGGGTGTCGACGTAGTGGCGGGCGATCCGCAGGTCCGTCTTGGCGAGGGTCATCTCGACGTTGGACAGGAAGTTGCGGAAGAAGTGCCAGCGTTCGCCCATCTCGGCGAGGGCGTCGTCCTGGCCGGCTTCGCGCAGGGCCTTGAGGCCGGAGCCGACGCCGTACCAGCCGGGGACGATCTGGCGGGACTGGGTCCAGCCGAAGACCCAGGGGATGGCGCGGAGGCCGTCGAGGCCGGCGCCGGAGTCGGGGCGGCGGGAGGGCCGGGAGCCGAGGTGGAGGTCGGCGAGCTGGTCGACGGGGGTGGCGGCGAAGAAGTAGGCGGGGAGGTCGGGGTCCTCGACGAGGGCGCGGTAGGCGGCGTGGGCGGCGTCGGAGACGGTGTCCATGGCCGCGTCCCAGCGGGCGAGGTCGTCGTGGGACTGGCGGGGGGCGGTGTGCAGGGCGGAAGCCTGGAGGGTCGCCGCGACGGTGAGTTCGAGGTTTTCGCGGGCGAGGGACGGGACGAGGTACTTGTCGGAGATGACCTCGCCCTGTTCGGTGACCTTGATCTCGCCTTCGAGGGTGCCCCAGGGCTGGGCGAGGATCGCGTCGTGGGAGGGGCCGCCGCCGCGGCCGACGGTGCCGCCGCGGCCGTGGAAGAGGCGCAGGCGGACGCCGTAGCGGTGGGCGACGTCGCGCAGGCGGCGCTGGGCGCGGTGGATCTCCCACTGGCTGGTGGTGATGCCGCCGAACTTGGAGGAGTCGGAGTAGCCGAGCATGACCTCCTGGACGTCGCCGCGCAGGGAGACGAGGCGGCGGTAGGAGGGGTCGGCGAGCATCGCGTCGAGGATGACGTCGGCGGCCTTGAGCTCGTCGGTGGTTTCCAGGAGCGGGACGATGCCGATCTTGGCCCAGCCGGCGTGCAGGTCGATGAGGCCGGCTTCGCGGGCGAGGACGGCGGCGGCGAAGACGTCGTCGGCGCCCTGGCACATCGAGATGATGTAGGACTCGATGACTTCGGGGCCGAACTTCTCGAAGGCGTCCTTGATGGCGAAGAAGACGCCGAGGGTCTTGGCGCCCGCCGCGTCGAGGGGCGCGGGGGTGGGGGCCAGGGGGCGCCGGGAGCGGAGCTCCTTGGCGAGCAGCTTGCCGCGGTAGTCGCGGGGCATGTCGGCGTAGCGCCAGGATTCCTCGCCGAGGCGGTCGAAGAGCTGGCCGAGGGCGTGGTGGTGGGCGTCGGCGTGTTCGCGGACGTCCATGGTGGCGAGCTGGAGGCCGAAGGCGGCGAGGGTGCGGATGGTGCGGTCCATGCGGCCGTCGGCGAAGAGGGCGGCGCGGTGGTCGCGCAGGGAGTTCTGGATGAGGGTGAGGTCGGCGAGGAGTTCTGCGGTGCCGAGGTAGTCGCGGCCGTCCTGGTGGGGGGTGCCGTGGGCCAGGCGTTCGCGGGTGTTGAGGAGCTTCTGGCGGACGCAGGTGGCCTTGAGGCGGTAGGGCTCCTCCGCGTTGAGCCGCTTGTAGCGGGGGCTGATCTCGGGCAGGCGTTCGAGGTCGGCCTGGAGGGAGCTGAGGAGTTCCTCGGTGGCCCCGGTGTAGCGGATGGAGTTGGACAGCAGGCCGCGCAGCTCGTCGATGGCGGCGAGGGCGTCCGTGATGCCGTGTTCGTGCTGGAGGATCAGGACGTCGCGGGTGACGTCGGGGGTGACGTTGGGGTTGCCGTCGCGGTCGCCGCCGATCCAGGTGCCGAAGGTGAGGGGGCGGGTGCCGGGGGGCAGCTCCACGCCGACGCGCTGGAGTTCCGCGGCGAGGTCTTCGAGTACGTCCCCGACGGCGCCGGCGTGCAGCTCGTCGAGGTAGTAGATGGCGTTGCGGGCTTCGTCGGCGGGTTCGGGACGGACGACGCGCAGTTCGTCGGTCTGCCACACGAGGTCGATGTTCTCGGCGAGCCGCAGGTCGTGGCGGCGGCGTTCGCCGGCGCCGGTGGCGGGTTCTTCGAGGAGGGCGGCGATGCGGCGCAGCTTGTTCAGGACGCTGCGGCGGGCGGCCTCGGTGGGGTGGGCGGTGAAGACGGGCCGGACGTTGAGGTTCTTGACCGTTTCGCGCAGGTGGGCGGGGTCGGCGTCCTTTAGCATGTCGGCGGTGCGGGCGAGGAGGCCGCCTTCGGCGGCCCGGTGGGCGCGCAGTTCCTTGCCGCGGTGTACCTGTTCGGTGACGTTGGCGAGGTGGAAGTAGGTGGAGAAGGCGCGGACGAGCTTGGCGGCGGTTTCCAGGTCGGTGTCGCCGAGGAGCCGGGCGGCGGCTTCGCCGTCCGTGCGGGTGAGGGCGCGGACGCGTTCGACGAGGTCGAGGAGGTCCTGGCCTTCCTGGCGTACGAGGGTCTCGCCGAGGAGGTCGCCGAGGCGGCGGATGTCGGCGCGCAGTTCCGCGTTGGCGGCGGCGGCCTGCGTGAGGGTGGCCTTGGTGGCCGGGGCCTGGGTGACGGGGGCCTGGGCGGCCTGGTCAGCACTGCTCACAGGTGCGGCTCCTTGCAGTGTTCGAGCGCTACTGGGCGGTGGGCTCCCGGGGCGGGCGCGGCGGGGCCGCTGCGCAGCTCGGGCTGCCCGTGCGGACCGCGCTGTCCGACGTGACCAGGATAGGTGTCCGGTGCTCGTGTGACGGCAGCGCGGGCGTCCTCTTGCCGCGGGCGCCGACTTTGCCATACTTACGTTGCCGTAGGTTACGGGACCGTAGGGTCCGTGATCACGTGCCCCCACGTCTCCTCACCCCCCAGGGGATCCACTGTGACCATCACCGACGACCTGACCGGGGGCGCATCGGCGCCGTCGGAATCTAGTGAGCCGTCCGCGACGCGCGGCGGCGAGAACAAGCGCTCTGTCGAGCAGATCGCGCTGCTGCTGTTCATCACCGTCCCGTTCGTGGCACTGCTCGGGGCCCTTCCGCTGGCCTGGGGCTGGGGGGTGAGCTGGCTGGACGTGGCCCTGATGGTGTTCATGTACTTCCTGGCGTGCCACGGGATCACGATCGGCTTCCACCGCTACTTCACGCACGGTTCGTTCAAGGCGAAGCGGCCGCTGCGGATCGCCCTGGCCGTGATGGGTTCGATGGCGGTGGAGGGGCCGCTGGTGAGGTGGGTGGCGGATCACCGCAAGCACCACAAGTACTCGGACCACGAGGGTGACCCGCATTCGCCGTGGCGGTTCGGTGAGACGGTTCCGGCGCTGATGAAGGGATTGTGGTGGGCGCACATCGGCTGGTTGTTCGATGAGGAGCAGACGAACCAGCAGAAGTACGCGCCGGACCTGATCAAGGATCCGGCGATCCGGCGGATCTCCCGGGACTTCGCGCTCTGGACGGTGGTGTCGCTCGCGATCCCGCCGCTCGTCGGGGGTCTGGTGACGATGTCGTGGTGGGGGGCCTTCACGGCGTTCTTCTGGGGTTCGCTGGTGCGGGTCGCGCTGCTGCACCACGTGACGTGGTCGATCAACTCGATCTGCCACGCGGTGGGCAAGCGTCCGTTCAAGTCGCGGGACCGGTCGGGGAACGTGTGGTGGCTGGCGGTGCTCTCGTGCGGCGAGTCCTGGCACAACCTGCACCACGCCGATCCGACGTCGGCGCGGCACGGTGTGCTGCGCGGCCAGGTCGACTCCAGCGCGCGGCTGATCCGCTGGTTCGAGCGGCTGGGGTGGGCCTCTGACGTGCGGTGGCCGTCGGATTCCCGGATCGATGCCCGGCGCAGGGAAATGTCTTCGAACGCGGCATGATGGGGGACGTGGCGATCGACGGCAGCAGTTCCAGCGGTGACAAGCCCCGGCGTGGCCGCCGGGTGCGGATGACGGGTGCGGAGCGGCGTCAGCAGCTGCTGGACATCGGCCGGGCGCTGTTCGCCGAGAAGGGCTTCGAGGGCACGTCGGTGGAGGAGATCGCGGCCAAGGCCGGGGTGTCGAAGCCGGTGGTGTACGAGCACTTCGGCGGCAAGGAGGGCCTGTACGCGGTGGTCGTGGACCGCGAGATGCGCCAGCTGCTGGACGGCGTGACGGGTGCCCTGACGGCCGGGCACCCGCGGGAGCTGCTGGAGCAGGCGGCTTTCGCGCTGCTGGACTACATCGAGAGTTATACGGACGGCTTCCGGATCCTGGTGCGGGATTCGCCGGTGGCGCAGTCGACGGGTACGTTCGCGTCGCTGATCAGTGACATCGCCACTCAGGTGGAGGACATCCTGGGCCTGGAGTTCAAGGCCCGGGGTTTCGATCCGAAGCTGGCGCCGCTGTACGCGCAGGCGCTGGTCGGGATGGTGGCGCTGACGGGCCAGTGGTGGCTGGAGACGCGCCGCCCGAAGAAGGCGGAGGTGGCGGCGCACCTGGTGAACCTGGCCTGGCACGGCCTGGAGAACCTGGAGGCCCGCCCCCGCCTGGTGGGCCACCGCAAGAGCTGACTCCCGCGCGAGCGCGCACGGCGCCCCGTCACCGGAATTCCGGTGGCGGGGCGCCGGTGCGTCGTCAGGGGGTGGGTTCGAGGAATTCGAGGCGGTTGCCGACGGAGTCGTGGGAGTAGAACCGCTTGTGTCCGGGCAGGTCGGCGTCCCAGTGGACGTCGGCCCCGTGCTCGGCGAGCCGGCGGGCGTAGGCCTCGATCCCGGTGACGCGCAGGCCCGGGTGGGCTTTGCGGGCGGGCCGGAAGTCCTCTTCGATCCCGACGTGGAGCTGTACGGGTCCGGCGGCGAACCAGCAGCCGCCGCGGGCGGCGAGGGCGGGCGGTTTGGGCAGCTCGGTCATGCCTAGGGTGTCGGTGTAGTAGCCGCGCAGGAGGTGTTCCGAGCCCGGTGGGGCGGCGAGTTGGATGTGGTCGAGTGCGGTGAGCACCTCAGGCCTCCTTGCGGGCGACGGCGAAGATGCGGCGGAAGGGGAAGACCGTGCCGCGGGGGCCGGGCGGGTAGGCGCCGCGCAGGGCTTCGCGGTATTCGGCGAGGAAGGCGTCGACGGCCTCCTTGTCGTCGCCGAGTTCGGTCAGGACGGGGCGCAGGGCGGTGCCCTTGACCCATTCGAGTACGGGGTCGGGGCCGGCCAGCAGCTGGTGGTAGGTGGTTTCCCAGACGTCGACCGCGCAGCCGAGTTCGGTGAACCGGGCGAGGTATTCGGCGGGTTCGAGGATGTGGACGTATCGCGCGCCGTGCCCGGCGAGGCGGTCGCGCCAGCGGGGGGTGTCGCAGAGGTCGGCGAGCATCCGGTGGCTCGGCGCGGTGAAGTTGCCGGGGATCTGGAAGGCGAAGGTGCCGCCGGGCCGTAGTGCGGTGATCCAGGCGGCGAAGGAGCCGGGGTGGTTGGGCACCCACTGGAGGGCGGCGTTGGAGACGATCAGGTCGTAGGACTCCTCCGGGTGCCAGTCGGCGAGGTCGGCCGGTGCGAAGTCGAGGTGTCCGCCGCCGGGGGTGGGCCCGGCGTGGTCCTGGGACGCGCGGCGGAGCATCTCCGGGGAGAGGTCGAAGCCGGTGATCCGGGCTTCGGGCCAGCGGTCGGCGAGCAGCGCGGTGACGTTGCCGGGGCCGCAGCCGAGGTCGGCGATGCGGGCGGGGGAGGTGGGGAGCTCCGGTATCCGGGTCAGCAGGTCGAGAAAGGGGCGGGTGCGGTGCCCGGCGTGCCGGAGGTATTGCTGGGGGTCCCAGACCGGCGCCACGGGAGCGGTGGCGACGGGCGTCGGGGCCGCGGCGGTATCGGAATGCATATGCGAAGCCTCCCTGCTGGTGGGGCGGTTGGAAGCGGAAGCCGTCCGGCCCCCTCCATTCCCATCCTGGCCGAATATATATCTTGACATCAAGATACACGAGATCGAGATATCCAGCACCCAAGATCCTCGAATTGAAGAGACTTCACGTCGACAGACCCCTTACACTGATCGGCATGGAGGACGAGGTCGACCGACTGGTCGCGGCATGGCGGCGAGAGCGCCCTGACCTCGACGTTGAACCGCTCGAGGTGCTGAGCCGGGTGAGCCGGCTCGCCCGCCACCTCGACCGCGCCCGCAGGCTGGCCTTCTCCGAGCACGGCCTGGAGCCCTGGGAGTTCGACGTCCTCACCTCGCTGCGCCGCGCCGGCGCCCCGTACCAGCTCTCCCCCGGCCAGCTGCTGACCCAGACCCTGGTCACCTCCGGCACCATGACCAACCGCATCGACCGGCTCGCCAAGAAAGGCCTGGTGGAGCGGCTTCCCGACCCCAGCGACCGGCGCGGCGTGCTGGTCCGGCTGACCGCCGAGGGCCGCGACCGCGCCGACCAGTCCCTCGCCGGACTGCTGGCGCAAGAACGCGCCATCCTCGCCCAGCTCTCCCAGGGCCAGCGCGGTGACCTCGCCGCGCTGCTACGCAGGCTGACCGCTCCGTTCGACAACATCCCCGGCTAGCTCCGCCGGCCGGACCCCGGCCCGCCGGGCCAGCGCCACCGCCGCGAGCGTGGAGTGCACCCCGAGCTTGCCCAGGACGTTCTGCATGTGGGTGCGCACCGTGTGCGGGGACAGGAACAGCCGCGCGGCCACGTCCTTGCGGCCCAGCCCGGCCACCATGCAGCGCAGCACCTCGTGCTCGCGCGGCGTCAGCGACTCCACCAGCCGTTCGCTGTCCGTGCGGTGCTTGCGGGCCGCGGTGAGCTCCCGCAGCACCCCGGTCAGCAGGGCGGGCGGCAGGTGCGTCTCCTCCCGCAGGACCCCGCGGATGACGGCCAGCAGCCGCGAGAGCGAGCAGTCCTTGGCGACCCAGCCGGAAGCCCCCGCCTGGAGCGCGAGCGCGGCCCGGCGGGGGTCGTCACGTTCGGCGAGGACCACCGTGCGCACCCCGGGATGGCCCGTGCGCACGCTCGCGACCAGCGCGATCCCGTCCGCACCGGGCGGCCCGGCCGGTGGCCCGGAGCCGGCTGCGCGCTGGACGGGCACGGTCCCCGCGGCGGCGCCCAGGTCGGCGTCCACGAGCATGACGTCGAAGCGGCGGCCCTCGGCCGCCGCGCGTTCGAGACAGCGCACGGCGGCGGGAGCACTGCCGGCCGCGGACACGTCCACGTCCGGCTCGGCCGCGAGCGCGGCCGCGAGAGATTCGGCGAAGATGCGGTGATCGTCGACGACGAGAACCCGGATACGAACCACGAAAACCCCCACGGGTCGGGGAACGGACGACGGCGGGTACGGTGCCCGGACCGGGTGCTGATCCGCAGCAGCCGCGGCCGCCGCCGAGACATCTCTGCACTACCCCGGAGCGGACGCCGTACCCGGCGTATCTCGACCCCTGAATCAACACCGGCCCCCACCGGTGTCACGCATCAGCGTAGAGCGGGTGGGGTCCGGCGGTTGGCCGAATAGCAGAAGTTTTTCGAGCGATTTTCCGGCACCCGGGCCCCGAACAGCCGTCTGCGTGGCTTGATTTCATCTGCGCGGTGGCAGCCGGACGGTTCGGGGCCCGGGGCGTGCCACGCGCAGTTGCACGGGGCGCGGTTCACCCGGCGTACGCACGCCGGGCGCCCGCGCAGAGCGCCCGCGCACGGCGCACGGCCAGAAGACACGCGCCCCCGCCACCGGCCGGCGTCGGCGCGGGCCCGGGTGCCCTGGCCGGACGGGAGTACCCGGGCCGGACGGGAGCGCCCCGGCCGGTCAGGAATGTGCGGGCCGGACAGCAGGGTGCGGGCCGGACAGCAGGGTGCGGCCGGTCAGGAGTGGTTGCGGCGCGCGAAGTTCCAGGCGTCGGTCACGATGCCGGTGAGGTCGGAGCGGGTGGGGGTCCAGCCGAGGCGCTCGTGCGCCGTGCGGGCGGAGGCGACCAGGACCGCCGGGTCGCCCGCGCGGCGCGGGGCGACGATCTCGGGGATCTCCCGCCCGGTGACCTTGCGGACGGTCTCGATGACCTCGCGGACCGAGAATCCGTTGCCGTTGCCGAGGTTGCAGATCAGGTGCTCGCCGTGGGCGGCGACGCGCAGCGCCGACAGGTGGGCCTGCGCGAGGTCCGCGACGTGGATGTAGTCGCGGACGCAGGTGCCGTCGGGCGTCGGGTAGTCGTCCCCGAACACCGAGATGGACTCGCGCTGCCCGAGTGCGACCTGGAGGACCAGCGGGATCAGGTGCGTCTCGGGGTCGTGCCGCTCGCCGAACTCCCCGTAGGCGCCCGCGACGTTGAAGTAGCGCAGCGAAACGGCGGCCAGGCCGTGCGCCACGCACTCCCCCGCGATCATGTGGTCGACGGCCAGCTTGGAGGCGCCGTAGGGGTTGGTCGGCGCGGTCACCGACGTCTCCGTCAGCAGGCCCTCGGTGGGCTCGCCGTAGGTGGCGGCGGTGGAGGAGAAGACGAGCTTGCGCACGCCCGCGCCGCGCATCGCGGTCAGCAGGGCGAGGGTGCCGCCGACGTTGTTGTCCCAGTACTTGCCGGGGTTCACGACGGACTCGCCGACCTGCGAGGAGGCCGCGAAGTGCAGTACGGCGTCGTAGGAGGGGTCCAGGTACTCGGCGGCGTCCTGGATCCGCCCGTTGATCAGGGTGGCGCCCGCGGGGGCGCCCT
Organism: Streptomyces sp. NPDC026522; assembly: GCF_055567555.1. Taxonomy (NCBI): domain Bacteria; kingdom Bacillati; phylum Actinomycetota; class Actinomycetes; order Kitasatosporales; family Streptomycetaceae; genus Streptomyces; species Streptomyces sp. NPDC026522. The sequence goes on along the minus strand of NZ_JBVHQF010000010.1, from coordinate 181,630 downwards.
CCCGGAAGCCGGTGGACAGGTCGTCGAGGACGGTGACCTCGTGGCCGGCTTCCAGGAGATGGGCGGCGACGACGCTGCCCACATATCCGGCGCCGCCCGTGACCAGGTACTTGCTCACTTGCTGCTGCCTCTCGCGTGGGAACGCACGCGCGACCGCGTGCTGGGTTCCGGCTTACCGGATCGCCCGCCTCCGGGGAAATCCGCCCGGGACATCCTGCCGCAATCCCCCGGAACGCGGACCGCCGCACCGCCTCCCCGGCACCGGGCCCGCTCAGTCCCGGGCGGCCGGCGGCCAGCCGGGCGGCGCCGCCCGGTCCAGCAGGCCGGTACGGGCGGCCAGCGCGGCCGCCTCCAGCCGCGAGCCCACGCCCAGCTTCATCAGGACCCGCTGCACGTGCGTGCGGGCGGTACTGGGCGCGATGGCCATGCCGGCCGCGATGAGCCGGGTGTCCTCGCCCTCCGCGACCCGGACCAGTACCTCCACCTCGCGCGGGGTGAGCAGCCGCAGCAGCCGGCTCCCCTCGTCATCGGGCTGGGCGGCGGGGTTCAGCAGCTCCGCGAAGGCGCCCTGCAGCAGCTGCGGGGAGATGGCGGCCTCCCCCGCCCGGGCCTTGGCCAGGGCCCGCTCCACGCCCTCTATGCGCTCGTCGTGGCGTACGTACCCGCAGGCGCCCGCGGCGAAGGCGGCGGCGATCCCCCGCGGGTTCGGCACCGGGCCGAGGACCACGACGGCGATCTGCGGGCGCTCGCGCCTGATCCGGACGACGGGTTCGAAGACGGCCGGCTCGGCCGGGGTGGCGGTACCGAAGAGACACACCTCGGGGGCGCGGCTGATGACCAGTTCAGCCGCGCCGGCGGCCGGCGCGGCGGCGGCGAGGACCCGGTGGCCGCGCAGTTTGAGGGCCGAGGCGAGCGCCTCGGCCAGCAGGCGGTGCTCGTCGACCACCATGACCCGTACGCCCATGAGGGCACCCTCCCCGTTCCTCCTGACCCGGCAAGCTACACGCTTGTTCGACGGGGCGTGCCGGTTACCGCGCGAAAGCCCCCGGAAGCGTTGAGTCGTCCGGGGGCCGGTGCGCGGCGGTGCGGCCGGTCAGTTGGCGATGAAGGACACGAACAGGTGTTCCGGTTCGCTGGCGCTGGAGTACGGCTTGCGCACCATCGTGCGGGCGATGAAGAGGTGCCCGTTGTGGTAGCGGAACTCCGAGTGGTCGACCACGAACTGCGTCTCGGCGCTGTGGACGGCCTTGTCCGACGGGTTCTGCATCAGGACGGTCTGCTTCATCGTCTTGCCGTCGATGCTGACGATCTGGCCGCCGCCGTCGTACGGGGGCTCCTTGTAGGCGATGATGTTCGACCCGTCCATGCGCAGCGGGAACATCGTGTACCGCTCGCCGGCGTCCGCGCGGTCGGTGGTGCCCTTGCCGGTCTCCAGGTCGAAGGAGACCAGCTCGTTGGTGCGGCCGACGCTGGAGGCGGAGCCCTGGTGCTCGTAAGTGGGCAGGTAGACCTTGCCGTTGCCGACGACCATGCCGGAGCACTGCTCGACCTCGGTGGCGGGGCAGTCGGGGGCGTAGCTGCCGCTGGAGAGCCCGATGCGGGACTTGAGCTGGCCCGCGTCGTCGACGACGAAGAGGTCGCTGACGTTGGTGGCGTTCTTGGCGGTGTTGCCGACGTTGGCGGCGACGATGAGCGGCTTGGTGGAGATGATGCCGGCCCACTCGATGCCGGGGGCGAGCTTGTACGAGGCCTTCGGCGCGCCCGTGGCGGGGTCGAGGGTCTGCGCGGTCAGGGTCACGTTGGGCTCGCGGCCGCACTTGCGGAGCACGGCGAGGGCCTCGCCGCCCGCGTAGCCGAGGTCGTAGCAGCCCTCGCCGTCGACCTTGGGCGTCCACAGCGACTTGCCGTCGGCGAGGTTCCAGGCGGCGCCGCCGCGCAGGCCGCCGGCGGCGACGGTCTGGCCGCTGAGGGTGACTTCGGTGAAGGCGACGGGCTTGTCGCCGTTGGTCTGTGACTTGGCGGTGCCGGACCACAGGAGCTTGCCGGCGTCGAGGTCGATGACGCCGACCTGGGTGCACTGGGGGTACTTGTTGCTGTCACTGGCCATGCCCTCTTGGAAGAGGATGGCCGTCTTGTTGCCGCTGACGTGCTTGGTCGCGGCGCAGATCTGGGCGGGGAGCGGGATCTCCCACTTCTTTCCGCCGTCGACGAGGTTGTACCCGACGACCTTGGCCACGTCGGACTTGACGTAGGTGGTGTCGGTGAGCCAGGAGCCGTCGACGGAGACGACGTCATCGGGCGCCGGGCTGGGGACGTTGACCAGGGTGCGGGACTTGGTGTTGGCCGGGACCTTCTCCGTGCCGCCCGGGGCCGCGGTGCCCTTGCCGTTGTCGGGGGAGCCGCTCTGGCCGCCGTTGGCGGTGGGCTGCGTGCCGCCGCCGCTGCCGTGGTCGGAGACGTACCAGAAGCCGCCGCCGATGATGAGGACGATGGCCAGCAGCGCGGCGCCGACGATCATCAGCTGGGTGCGCTTGTCGCCGCCGCCCGCGCCGCCGCCCTGGCCCGCGGCCTGCTGCGGGCCGGCGGGGTAGCCGGGCTGCTGCTGGGGGTACCCGTAGCCGGCCGGTGCCTGCGGGGGGTAGCCGTACGAGGGCTGCCCGGACGGGGCGGCGGACTGCTGCGGAACCGTCGGCGGGACCGGCGGTACGGGCGGGACCGGCGGGGGCGCGCCGTACCCGCCCGGCGGCGGCTGGTGGGGCGGCGGGGGCGCGCCGTAGCCGCCGGAGGGCGGCTGGTTCGGCGGGGGCGGGGTGCTGGGCGTGCTCATGGGGGGATCTATTGCCTCTCGGTGGGCGGCGCGGTGGACTCGTTCACTTGCCGAATGCCATCAGGAGCTTCTCGTCCTTGCCGTCGGCCTGCAGACGGGTGACGGACAGGAAGAACCGGCCGTCCACGTAGTCGAGCTCCGGGGAGTAGAACGCGCTCTCGACCTTCGAGGCGGCTCCCGAAGGGTTGTGCAGCAGCACGGTGGGGTTGCCACCGGCGGCCGGGACCGCGACGATCTCGCCGCCCTGGTCGGAGGAGAGGCTCTTGCGGTAGGCGACGAGCCGCCCCTGCTCGGCCACGAGCGGGGAGATGAGGGCGTTGTTCCCGGAGGGGGTGCGCCACTTCGCCTTGCCGGTGCCCAGGTCGAAGGCGACGATCTCGTTGGACTTGCCGCCCGTCGCGGTCGCGGTCGCCAGGTAGAGGGTGTCGTCGGCGACGGCGGAGGTGCCGCAGCCCTGCCGCCCTTCGTCGCCGCCGGGGCACGTGGGGAAGGAGCCTTCGGCGGACATGCTGGCGCGCTTCTGCCCGTCGGGGCCGAGGGAGATGACGGCCCGTTGCTTGGTGTCACGGTTGCCGACGTCGAGGACGACGGGGTCGACGGAGTAGACGCTGTTGACGGTGAAGCCCTTGGCCAGCCGGTAGGTCCAGCCCTTCTTGCCGCTGGCCGGGTCGATGCCCTGGACCTCGACGGTGCGGTCGGCGTCCTCGCAGGTGGCCAGGCCGATCATCTTGGCGTTGCCGCCGATGTAGGCGTGCGGCTTGCAGCCCTCGGGGACGTTGCCGGTGAAGAGCTTGTCCCCGGTGCTGATCTTGTAGGCGGTGCTGGAGATGAGGCGGTTGACGGCGACCGTGTCGCCCACGATGCTCGGGTAGGCGCTGACGGCGGTGTCGAAGAGGTTCTGCTGCTCGACGGTCTTCGTCCAGCCCTCCTTGCCCGCCTTGAGGTCGATCAGCTTCACCTGGTTGCAGTCGGCGCCGTCGCCGTCCCCCTCCTTGAGCAGGATGGCCGTCTTGCCGTCGCCGGTGGTCTGGTCGGTGGTCCCGCAGATGTCGGCGGGCAGGTCGAGCTTCCACTTCTGCTTGCCGTCGGTGACCTGGTAGCCGATGAGGGACTTGCCGACCGCCTTGACGACCGTGTCGCCGACGGCCCACTGGCCCTGCGCGGGAATGCCCGCGCCCGGCCCGTCGATCTTCGCGCTCTTGTACCAGAGGACCTTGTCCTCGCCGGGCTTGCGGCCCGCGTTGAAGTCTTCCTGATCGCCCGCGCCGTTGCCGCTGCCGTCGCCCGTGTCGACGGAGGGCGAGCCGGAGGGCTTGCCGTCGGAGTCGGAGGAGGTGGGGCCCGCGACGGGATGCCCGGGGGAGCCGCCGCCGTCGCGGCCGAAGGCGAAGTACGCGCCGGCGCCGAGGACGATGGTGGCGGCCGCGACGGCGGCGATGGTGACGACCAGCTTCTGCCGGCCCTTCCCGCCGGGGGCGCCGGGCGGGTGCGGCGGAACGCCGGGGGCGCCGGGCGGGTGCGGCGGAACGCCGGGGGCCGTCGGGGGCTGCGGCGGGAGCCCGTAGCCGGGCTGCGGGAACTGTGCGTGTCCCGGCTGGGGCTGCGGGGCCGTCACGGGCTGCTGGGCGTACGGGTTCTGGCCCGGCGGAGGTACGTACGCGGGCTGCGGCGGGCCGGGCAGGTGGCCGTAACCGGAAGGCGGTGGCGGCTGGTTCGGCGGCGGCTGGGGCGGCTCGGTCATCAGCGCATACCTTCGGCGTGGGACGGTCGTGACGGGAGGATGACCTTTCTATCACTGCCGCCGAACATGCATCGGGCCGGTCCACGCCCTGTTCCCAAGGGAGGACCGGCCCGTGACGCGGCCGTTATCCGGCCGCCGGGCGGCCGGGCGCGGTGCTGATCAGGCCTCTTCGGCCAGCTCCAACCAGCGCATTTCCAAGTCGTCCCGTTCTGCGATGAGTTCGCGCAGCTCGGCGTCGAGCTTGGCGACCTTGTCGTAGTCGGTGGAGTTCTCGGCGATCTGGGCGTGCAGGTTCGACTCGCGGTCCGACATCTTGTTGAGCTGCCGCTCGATCTTCTGGAGTTCCTTCTTCGCGGCGCGCGCGTCACCCGAGGAGGACGACTTGACGGCCGCGGGCGCGGGCGCCGGGGCGGCGGCCTCGATCATCGCGCGGCGGCGCTCCAGGTACTCGTCCAGGCCGCGCGGCAGCACCCGCAGGGTCGCGTCACCGAGCAGCGCCATCACGGTGTCCGTGGTGCGCTCGATGAAGAACCGGTCGTGGGAGATGACGATCATCGAACCGGGCCAGCCGTCGAGGAGGTCCTCCAACTGGGTCAGGGTCTCGATGTCCAGGTCGTTGGTCGGCTCGTCGAGGAAGAGGACGTTGGGCTCGTCCATCAGCAGCCGCAGGATCTGCAGTCGCCGCCGCTCACCGCCGGAGAGGTCGCCGACCGGCGTCCACTGCTTCTCCTTGGTGAACCCGAACTGCTCGCAGAGCTGGCCGGCGGTCATCTCGCGGCCCTTGCCGAGGTCGACGCGGTCACGGACGCGCTGGACGGCCTCCAGGACGCGCAGCGACGGGTCGAGCTCGCCCACCTCCTGGGAGAGGTAGGCCAGTTTGACGGTCTTGCCGACGGTGACGCTGCCGCCCGCGGGCTGCTCCTCGCCCTGGGTGCGGGCGGCCGCGGCGAGGGCGCGCAGCAGGGAGGTCTTGCCGGCGCCGTTGACGCCGACGAGCCCGACGCGGTCGCCGGGGCCGAGGTGCCAGGTGAGGTGCTTGAGGAGGATCTTGGGGCCGGCCTGGACGGTGACGTCTTCCAGGTCGAAGACCGTCTTGCCGAGGCGGGCGTTGGCGAAGCGCATCAGCTCGGACGTGTCGCGCGGCGGGGGCACGTCGGCGATGAGCTCGTTGGCGGCCTCGATGCGGTAGCGCGGCTTGGAGGTGCGGGCCGGGGCGCCGCGGCGCAGCCAGGCGAGCTCCTTGCGCATGAGGTTCTGTCGCTTGGACTCCTCGGTGGCGGCGATCCGTTCGCGTTCGGCGCGGGCGAAGACGTAGTCGCTGTACCCGCCCTCGTACTCGTGGACTGCGCCGCGCTGGACGTCCCACATGCGGGTGCAGACCTGGTCGAGGAACCAGCGGTCGTGGGTGACGCAGACGAGTGCGGAGCGGCGTTCCTGGAGGTGCTTGGCCAGCCAGGAGATGCCTTCGACGTCGAGGTGGTTCGTGGGCTCGTCGAGGACGAGCAGGTCCTGCTCGGCGATGAGGAGCTTGGCCAGGGCGATGCGGCGGCGCTCGCCGCCGGAGAGCGGGCCGATGACGGTGTCGAGGCCCTGCCCGAAGCCGGGCAGGTCGAGGCCGCCGAAGAGACCGGTCAGTACGTCGCGGATCTTGGCGTCGCCGGCCCACTCGTGGTCGGCCATGTCGCCGATGATCTCGTGGCGGACGGTGGCCTGCGGGTCGAGGGAGTCGTGCTGGGTGAGGACGCCCATGCGCAGCCCGCCGGACTGGGTGACCCGGCCGGTGTCGGGTTCCTCCAGCTTGGCGAGCATCCGGATGAGGGTGGTCTTGCCGTCGCCGTTGCGGCCGACGACACCGATGCGGTCTCCCTCGGACACGCCGAGGGAGATGCCGTCGAGCAGGGTACGGGTGCCGTACACCTTGCTGACTGCCTCGACATTGACCAGATTGACGGCCATCAGACGCGCTCCAGGTGGGGGTCCCCCCGGCCGGTGTCCGGGAGAGGGTGTGGATCAGCCCCTCAGCCTAACCCTCCGGGAGGGCCGTGGCTCCGGGGGCGGGGCTGGTCGCCACCCGGGTGGCACGGCAGGTCCCGGAGGCTTCGAGGGCGGCGGCGACGGTGGCGGCGGACTCCGCGTCGCGCACCAGGAAGGCGGTGGTGGGGCCGGAGCCGGAGACCAGCCCGGCCAGTGCCCCGGCGCGGGTGCCCGCCGCGAGGGTGTCGGCGAGGGCGGGCCGCAACGACAGGGCGGCGGGCTGGAGGTCGTTGGCCAGGGTCGCGGCGAGCGCGCCGGGGTCGCCCGAGGCGAGGGCGGCCAGCAGGGCCGGGGAGGCCTCGGGGGCGGGGATGTCCCGCCCGGCGGCGAGCCGGTCGAACTCGCGGAACACGGCCGGGGTGGACAGGCCGCCGTCGGCGACCGCGAACACCCAGTGGAAGGTCCCCGCCGGGACGGGCGTGAGGATCTCCCCGCGCCCGGTGCCGAGCGCGGCCCCGCCGACGAGGCTGAACGGTACGTCGCTGCCCAGCTCGGCGCAGATGTCCAGCAGCTCCGCGCGCGGGGTGGCCAGCCCCCACAGGGCGTCACAGGCCAGCAGGGCCGCAGCGCCGTCCGCGCTGCCGCCGGCCATGCCGCCCGCCACCGGGATGTTCTTGGCGATGTGCAGGTGGACGGCGGGGGTGAGGCCGCTGCGCTTGGCGAGGAGCTCGGCGGCGCGGGCGGCGAGGTTGCTGCGGTCCAGGGGCACCTGGCCGGCGTCGGGGCCTTCGCAGGTGACCGTCAGCTCGTCGGCGGGGGCCGCGGTGACCTCGTCGTAGAGGGACACGGCGAGGAAGACGTTCGCCAGGTCGTGGAAGCCGTCGGGCCGGGCGGCGCCCACCGCCAACCGGACGTTGACCTTCGCGGGGACCCGTACGGTCACGGAGCGGCTCACAGCGCGGGCCTCTCGGCGGCCGGCTTGTGCTCGGCGATCGCGGCGAACTCCTCCACCGTCAGGGATTCCCCGCGGGCCTGCGGGGAGATGCCCGCGGCGACCAGCGCGGCCTCGGCGCCCGCGGCGGAGCCGGCCCAGCCGGCGAGGGCGGCGCGCAGGGTCTTGCGGCGCTGCGCGAAGGCCGCGTCGACGACGGCGAAGACCTCCGCCTTGGAGGCGGTGGTCTTGATCGGCTCGGACCGGCGGACCAGGGAGACCAGTCCGGAGTCGACGTTGGGGGCCGGCCAGAACACCTTGCGGCCGATGGCCCCGGCCCGCTTGACGTGCGCGTACCAGTTGGCCTTGACGGAGGGGACCCCGTAGACCTTGTTGCCCGGTTCGGCGGCGAGCCGGTCGGCGACCTCCGACTGCACCATCACCAGCGTCCGCTCGATGCTCGGGAAGCGGTCGAGCATGGTGAGCAGGACGGGCACGGCGACGTTGTACGGCAGGTTCGCGACGAGCGCGGTCGGCGGGGGGCCGGGCAGCTCGGTGACGAGCATGGCGTCGGAGTGGACGAGCGCGAAGCGGTCCTTGCGCCCGGGCATCCGGGCCTCGATGGTGGCGGGCAGCGCGGCGGCGAGCACGTCGTCGATCTCGACGGCGGTGACCCGGTCCGCGGCTTCCAGCAGGGCGAGCGTGAGGGAACCCAGACCCGGTCCGACCTCCACGACCACGTCGTCCGGCCGCACCTCGGCGGTGCGGACGATCCGGCGGACCGTGTTGGCGTCGATGACGAAGTTCTGGCCCTTCTGCTTCGTCGGCCGGACGCCGAGTACGGCGGCCAGTTCGCGGATGTCGGCCGGCCCCAGGAGGGCGTCGGAAGGGGTCTCGTGGGGCTGCTGCTCTGCGGTGCTCACCGGTAAAGCCTACGGCCGCAGTGGGGCCAGGGAGTCGCCCCCCGCTGCACGTAGAGCTTCTTGGCCCGGTACGTCTGCTCCGCGCCCGGGGCGTCCTGGGGCCGGCCGCTGCCGCCGAGGCTCTGCCAGGTGCTCACGTCGAACTGGTACAGGCCGCCGTAGGTGCCCGAGGCGTCGGTGGCGGCGGGCCGGCCGCCGGATTCGCACTGGGCCAGTGCGTCCCAGTCGAGGTCGTCGGCGCCCGCGACGGAGGGCGGCAGCGGCTTGGTACCGACCTTGACGAGCTGGGTGACGGGTTCGCGGATGACCTCGTCGGCGATCCGGCGGGGCTTCTCCTGGACGCCGTTGACGGTGCGCAGGCTGTAGGTGACCCGGCGGGCGCCGGGCCGGCCGGCCCGTTCCACCAGCTCGGTGCCGGCGAAGAGGCTGTCGTCCTCGGCCCGCTCGGTCTCGAAGGGGATGCTCTCCTCGCGGACCTCGCGGGTGCCGGTGATGCGCAGCACGGTGACGGTCTGCCCGTCGCGGGGGAAGGACTCCGGGGAGACGGAGGTGGTGTCCTGGCCGCGCAGGGTGATCCCGGCCTGCCCGAGGGCTTCCTGGACGGTGGCGGCGTTGGTGCGGATGGTGGTCTCGTGGCCGTCGGCCATGAAGGTGACGCCGCGTTCGGTGCGGACGGTGAGGGTGAGCCCGGTGCGCGGTACGGCGGTGGTGCGGGAGGCGGAGAGGTAGGCGCCTTCGGCGCGGACGCCGAGCTGGTGCAGGGCGCCTTCCACGGTGCGGGCCGTGGTCCACACCTGGCGGCGCTGTCCGTCGAGGGTGAGGTGGAGGGGGCGGCCGTAGCGGACCACGACCTCCTCGCCGTCTTCGAGGGCCGTGTCGCGGCCGGGGGCGACGAGGTCGTGGGGGCCGACGCCGAGGTCTTCGGCGGCGAGCAGTTCATCGACGCCGTCGGCGAAGGTGTGGAGGGTGCGCGGTACGCCGTCGACGGTGAGGCGGACCGTCTTGTCGGCGGCGACGAACGCCGTGGTGCCGCCCGCGAGGAAGGCGACGACCAGGGCCTGCGGGACGATGCGGCGCCACTGGTCGGGGCCGGCCGGGGCGGGGGCCGCGCGGCGTCTTCCGGTGCCCGCCGGGGCCGGCAGGGGCGCGGCCGGTGGGTTCTCGGCCCGGCGGCGGCGCCCGGGCCCGGTCTCGGCGGGGGGCGGGAGGGTGGCGGGGCCGGCTTCCGGGCGGCGCCTGCGGCCGGGGCCGGGCGGCTGTGCCGCGGGGGTGCTGCGGTACGGGTCCTCGTGCGGGGCGGGGAGGGCGCCGCGGCCCTTGCGGCGGCGGGCGGAGCGGGGGCCGGGGACGGCGGGGTCCGGATCGCCGGCGGGCTCCGGGTCGTGCGGCGCGGGGTCGTCGCCGAGGGGGCCGAACAGGCGGTCGAGCGGGCCGCCGACGTGGCTCCAGTACGGGCCGTCGCGGTGGCCGGCGGGCGGGCCGCCGTCGTCCGGGCCGCCGCCGTCCGGGCCGAAGGGGCCGCCGCCCTGGCCGTGGAGGCCGTCGTACGGCCCGCCGTCGCGGCCGCGTCGGCCGCCGGGCGGTGCGTCCGGGGGCCGGGCGCCGGGGTCGGGCCACGCCGGGTCGGGTGCGCGGCGCCGGCCGGCGGCGGCCGGCCAGGGCACCGGTTCCGCCGGGTCGGGGCCCCATCCGCCGCGCTCCTCGGCCGGCCGGGGCGGGGCCGCCTGCGCGGCGCGGCCGCCACCGCGGTGTCCGCCACTGCCCTGTGTCTCGCTCACGACGCTCGCTCCACGTGTCCGGCCCGCGCTGGTTCGGGCACGGCACCCTAGCGGGAACGGCGGTCACTCATCAAAGCCGCAGCACTACTCAGCGTGTCGGCGGGAGCGGACTCGTACAGCCGTCTCAGTAGTCGAAGGCGCGGGCGGTGTTGGCGGCCAGCGCGGTGGCCATCGCGTCCTCGTCGATGCCGCGGACGGCCGCCATCGCCCGTACCGTCAGCGGAATGAGGTAGGGGGCGTTGGGCCGGCCGCGGTACGGCGCGGGGGTGAGGTACGGGGCGTCCGTCTCCACCAGCACCAGCTCCAGCGGCGCCACGGCCAGGGCCTCGCGCAGCGGCGCGGCGTTCTTGAAGGTCACGGTCCCGGCGAAGGACATGTAGTAGCCGGCCGCGGCGCACTCCCGGGCCATGGCCGCGTCGCCGGAGTAGCAGTGGAAGACGGTCCGCTCGGGGGCGCCCTCCTCGCGCAGGATGCGCAGCACGTCGGCGTGGGCGTCGCGGTCGTGGATGACCAGCGCCTTGCCCCGGCGCTTGGCGATCTCGATGTGGGCGCGGAAGGAACGCTCCTGCGCGGCCATGCCCTCGGGTCCGGTGCGGAAGTGGTCCAGCCCGGTCTCGCCGACCGCTTTGACGTGCGGGAGCGCCGCCAGCGCCTCGATCTCGGCCAGCGCGTCGTCCAGCGCGCCCTCGCCGCCGCCGGGCCGGGCGCCCTGCCTCGACCAGTTGTCGGCGTCGCCGTGGACGATCCGGGGCGCTTCGTTCGGGTGAAGCGCGACGGCCGCGTGGACGTTCTCGTACGCGGCGGCGGTCTCGGCCGCCCAGCGGGAGCCCTTCACGTCGCAGCCGACCTGGACGACGGTGGCCACGCCCACGGAGGCGGCCTTGGCCAGACCTTCTTCGACGGTTCCGGACTGCATGTCCAGGTGGGTGTGCGAGTCGGCGACCGCCACCCGCAGCGGTTCGGGCAGCGGGGGCGGCGCGTCGTTCGGGGTACGGCTCATGGGGCCGATCTTATGACCGGTCGGGCGGGGCCGGGCCCGCCGCTCACCTGCGCAGCAGTGCCCGCAGCCGGGCCAGCGGTCCGCGCCGGGTTCCGGCGTCCTCGACGGGGACCGGGCCGGGGGCCGGGTGGTCGGGGGCGCTCCTGCGCTGCTTGGGCGGGCGCGGGGCGTCGTGGGTGGCCGGGACCGGTCCCGCGATGCCGGGGTGGATGGCCTGGTGGTAGAGCTGGTCGAGCATGCCGAGGACCGACTTGACCTGTCCCTCGCGCATGATGCGGACCACGTGGCCGTCGCAGTTCATGCACGTCGGGTTGGACAGGGGGGAGGGCACGCGCTCGCTGTTGACCGTGTAGACGATGAAGGGCTCGCCCTTGCCGTTCACGTGGTGCTCGATTTCGTACCCCTGCTCCCAGCCGTACCCGCACTTCATGCAGGCGAACGAGTACGCCTCGTGCACGGTGTCCACGGACGGCCTGGACGGGACGGTGGGTACGGCGGTGGCGGTGGTCGGTGCGGGTGCCGGGGTCTCAGCGATCTCACTCATGCCAGCTCCTCTTGTTCCACTGGTGCATTGCCAGTGGACGCCTCTTCGGGCGGGAGCGCATCAGGTCCGGTCCAGTGTTGGACTGACTTTGGGCCACTCATGTCCAAAAGGGCCGGTGCGCGGTCTGAGCTTTGCTTTTCAGCTTATCTCTTTACCGATCTACGGGACGTTTTGAGCCGCATTCTTTGCCGCCACCACTGCGTCGAACACATCCCGCTTGGGTACCCCGGCCTCGGCGGCGACCGCCGCGATGGCCTCCTTGCGGCGCTCCCCCGCCTCCTCGCGCACCCGCACCCTGCGCACCAGCTCCTCGTCGTCCACGTCACCCGGGGCGGCGGCCGGCGCGCCCTCGACGACGATCGTGATCTCGCCGCGCACGCCGTCGGCGGCCCAGGCCGCAAGCGCGCCGAGGCCGCCGCGCTTGACCTCCTCGTACGTCTTGGTCAGCTCGCGGCACACGGCGGCCCGCCGGTCCCCGCCGAACACCTCGGCCATCGCGGCCAGGGTGTCGTCCAGCCGGTGCGGGGCCTCGAAGTAGACGAGCGTGCGCCGCTCGCCGGCGACCTCGCGGAGCCGGCCGAGGCGTTCGCCCGCCTTGCGCGGCAAGAACCCCTCGAAGCAGAACCGGTCCACGGGCAGCCCCGACAGCGCGAGCGCGGTCAGTACGGCGGAGGGACCGGGGACGGCGGTGACCTTGATGTCCTTGGCCACGGCGGCGGCGACGAGCCGGTAGCCGGGGTCGGAGACCGAGGGCATCCCGGCGTCGGTGACCAGCAGCACCCGCTTGCCGGACTCCAGGGCCTCGACCAGCTCGGGGGTGCGGGCGGACTCGTTGCCCTCGAAGTACGACAGCACCCGCCCGGTGGTGTGCACGCCCAGCCCCTGGGTGAGCCGGCGCAGCCGCCGGGTGTCCTCGGCGGCGATCACGTCGGCCCGCTCCAGCTCGGCCCCGAGGCGGGGCGGGGCGTCGGCGAGGTCGCCGATCGGGGTTCCGGCGAGCACGAGCACGCCGGTGGTGGAGGGGGCTTCGGCGGCGCGGGGCTGGTCAGTCGTCACCGGTCCATCCTCTCAGCCGTCCCAGCTGACTCGCGCAGCCACTGGGGTTCCCACAGGCGCGTTCCCTACGATGACCCGGTGACCAGAACCGCGACGCCGCCGCCCAGCCCCGCGGGGGCCCCGCCCGTCCCGCCGGGCGGACGCGGCTCCGAACCCGAGCCCCCCGTCTGGCTCCGCCGCCTGCGCGGCTTCGGCTACGCCCCGCAGGCGCGGGGCGCGGACGTGCGCACCCGCCTCGTGCCCCCGTACGCGCGACCCTCCGAACAGCTGTGGACCGCGCTGGGCGTGCCCGCCGCCGCGCGCGAGCGCTGGCAGCGCGTCGCGTCGTGGGTGGGTCCGCTGCTGGTGACGCTGGTCGCGGGGGTGCTGCGGTTCGCGCACCTGGGCAGCCCGAAGGCGGTGATATTCGACGAGACGTACTACGCGAAGGACGCGTGGGCCACCATCCAGCAGGGCTACGAGGCGAGTTGGCCCAAGGACATCGACAAGGCGATCCTCGCCGACCCGAGCGGGGTGGCGCTGCCGCTGGAGCCGGGGTACGTCGTCCACCCGCCGGTCGGCAAGTGGGTGATCGGTCTCGGCGAGTGGATGTTCGGCTTCGATCCGTTCGGCTGGCGGTTCATGACCGCCGTGCTGGGCACCTTGTCCGTCCTGATGCTGTGCCGGATCGGCCGTCGGCTGTTCCGCTCGACGTTCCTGGGCTGCCTGGCCGGTGCGCTGCTGGCCGTCGACGGACTGCACCTGGTGATGAGCCGGACCGCGCTGCTCGACCTGGTGCTGATGTTCTTCGTACTGGCCGCTTTCGGGGCGCTGCTCATCGACCGGGACCGGACGCGGGCGCGGCTCGCGGCGGCGCTGCCGGTGGACGGCGACGGCCGGGCCCGGCCGGACGCGGTCGTCGCACAGACGCTGCGGCTGGGCTGGCGCCCGTACCGGATCCTGGCGGGCGTCTGTCTGGGCCTGGCGTTCGGCACGAAGTGGAACGGCCTGGTGGTGCTGGCCTTCTTCGGCGTCCTGACCGTGCTGTGGGACGCGGCCGCCCGCCGCACGGCGGGCGCGGGCGCCCCGTACGCGGCGATGCTGCGCCGCGACGCGCTGCCCGGGTTCCTGTCGACGGTGCCGGTGGCGATCGCCGTCTATCTGGCGTCGTGGGCGGGCTGGATCCTGAGCCCGGACAACGGCAAGGGCGGCTACTTCCGCGACTGGGCCGCCAAGCAGGACCAGGGCAGTTCGCTGTCCTGGCTGCCGGAGTGGCTGCGGAGCCTGTGGCACTACGAGACCGAGGTGTACAAGTTCCACGTCGGCCTGACCTCGGGTCACACGTACGAGTCGAATCCGTGGAGCTGGCTGGTGCTGGGCCGGCCCGTCTCGTACTTCTACGAGTCGCCCGCGCCCGGTACGGACGGCTGCCCGGCGACCGAGACGGCCAAGTGCGCCCGCGAGGTGCTGGCCCTGGGTACGCCGCTGCTGTGGTGGGCTGGCTGCTTCGCGCTGCTGTACGTGCTGTGGCGGTGGTTCTTCCGCCGCGACTGGCGGGCGGGCGCGATCGCGTGCGCACTGGCCGCGGGTCTGCTGCCCTGGTTCAACTACCAGGAGCGGACGATCTTCTACTTCTACGCGGTCGTCTTCGTCCCGTACCTGTGCCTGGCGGTGGCGATGATGATCGGCGCGCTGCTCGGCCCGGCGGGATCCTCCGAGCGCCGCCGGGCGCTGGGGGCGATCGGCGCGGGCGTCCTGGTCCTGCTGATCATTTGGAACTTCATCTATTTCTGGCCGATCTACACGGGCGGGAGCATTCCGATGGACTCCTGGCGCGGCCGGATGTGGCTCGATACCTGGGTCTGAGACCTGGTGGAACGGGGTTCGTGAAGGGTCCGGCGCGGTCGTCGCGCCGGACCTTTCGCAGGAGGGCGGGAACCGGCCACGGGACGTTCCGGTCCGGTAACGACGTGTCGCGTGCGGCGTCGCGCCGCGTAAGGTCCACACCAAGAGTTCTTGAACATGTTCAGGGACTGTGGCCCGGGGAGGGGACGCAAGTGAACGGGGCGGCGAAGGGTGCCATCGTCGGCGGGGTGTTCCTCGCGCTGATCGGCGGTGGCGGGTACGGCGTGTACACGCTGGTCGGGGAGGACGGCGGCGGGGGCGGCGGGGGCGGCGGGGCGACGGGGGTCACGGCCGCCAAGGCCAGCGGGCCACCGACCGAGAAGGAAACGGCGCAGACCGCGAAGGACTTCCTCGCCGCCTGGGCGGCGGGCGACGAGCGCGCGGCCGCCGACCTGACGAACAACGCGCAGGAAGCGCAGGGCGCGGTCGCGGACTTCAAGGCCAAGGCGTACGTGTCCAAGGCCGTGATCACCCCCGGCACGCCGAACGGCGCGACCGTGCCGTTCAAGGTCGAGGCGGAGGTCACGTACGAGGGCACCACCAAGCCCCTCGCCTACGACTCCCGGCTGACCGTCGTACGCGGCGTCACCACCGGGAAGCCGCTGGTCGACTGGCAGCCCTCGGTGCTGCACCCGCAGCTCCAGAAGGGCGAACGGCTGCGTGCCGGGGCGCCCGCGAGCCCGCCGGTCAAGGCCGTGGACCACACCGGCGCGGAGCTGACGGCGGAGAAGTACCCCTCGCTGGGCCCGGTCCTCGCCGAGTTGCGCCAGACGTACGGCGCGAAGGCGGGCGGCAAGCCCGGCGCGGAGCTGTGGATCGAGCCGGCCGTCGCGAGCGCGCCGAAGCGGACCCTGCTGACCCTGGCGGAGGGCGAGCCGGCCACGCTCACGACGTACCTGGACGCGCGGGTGCAGGCGGCGGCGGAGCAGGCCGTCGCACGCTACCCGGAGTCCTCGGTGGTCGCCGTCCAGCCGAGCACCGGACACGTCCTGGCAGTGGCGAACAACCGCAAGGACGGCTTCAACGCGGCCATGCAGGGCGCCCGCGCCCCGGGCTCGACGATGAAGATCGTGACGGCGGAGATGCTGCTCGACCGGGGCAAGGCGGCGGCCGACCGGCCGTCGGAGTGCGTCAAGGAAGCGGTCTGGGGCGGGCGCGCCTTCCACAACCTGAACGACTTCGCGCTGCCCGGCGCGACCTTCGCGACCAGCTTCGCCAAGTCCTGCAACACCGCCTTCATCAAGCAGATCGACGACGTCAAGGACGACGCGGCGCTGGCGACGGAGGCCAAGGAGGTCTTCGGCATCGGCCTGGACTGGAAGACGGGCGTCAAGTCGGTCGACGGCAAGGTCCCGGCCGCCACGGGCGCGGAGGCGGCGGCCGAGTACATCGGGCAGGGCAACATCACCATGAACCCGCTGAACGTCGCGTCCCTGACGGCCACGGCGCGCAGCGGACAGTTCCGCCAGCCGCTGCTGGTCCCGGCGGAGCTGGACGGCCGGCCGGTCGCGGCGGCGGCGCGCGGCATGAAGCCGTCGGTGCGGCAGCAGCTGGTGTCGATGATGCGGCTGACGGCGTCGAGCGGGACGGCCGCGGGGGTGATGTCCTCGGTCGGCGGCGACAAGGGCGCCAAGACCGGCTCGGCGGAGGTGGACGGCGTCAGCCCGGACAGCTGGTTCACCGGCTTCAGCGACGACGTGGCGGCGGCCGCCATGGTCGAATCGGGCGGCCACGGCGCGGACGCCGCGGGCCCCGTCGTCGCGGCGGTGCTCCGCAGCGTTTCCTCTTGACGCGCCCCACTCCTTCTCGACGCGCCCCACTCCTTCTCGACGCGCCCCTCGCACCGCTCGGCCCTGGCGGGCCTCCCGGGCTTCGGGCCGCTGCGCCGAACTCCGTCCGGCGGCCGTCGGGCGGAGCACCCGCCGAGGCCGCCGGGTGGCGGCCCGACAGACCGTCGCATGCCGGCCCCACCGGGTCTTCCCGGCACCGAAAGCGGCGGCGAGCGCGGCTGCCCGGGCCGTACTGCGGGCGTGGACCGGCTACGCGCCGCCCCTGGCGCTTTGGTCCGCCTCGTCGTCGTGCGGCGGACCAGGGTCATGGGCCGAGGTCGGGGACCCGAACCGGGTGCCCCTCCCAGCGCTTCGGCGACGTCGTGGGCACGAGCGCCCCGTCCGGCCGGTCGGCCGTGGCTGGGCCGAGTGCTGGGTGCGGGCAGCCGCCCAGGTCTGCTGCCGGGCCACAGCGAGAGCGGCGGGCGCGTCCGGGTCGAGCACCGTGATGCCGGGCCGTGCGACCAGGCGCTCAGCGGTACCGGGGCGGGCCCGGTCGGCTTCGACGGGGGCGCACGCCGGCGCGTAGTACGGGACCAGCCGGCCTCGGCGTGCGCGCGGTGGA
Source organism: Streptomyces sp. NPDC026522 (assembly GCF_055567555.1). Classification (NCBI taxonomy): domain Bacteria; kingdom Bacillati; phylum Actinomycetota; class Actinomycetes; order Kitasatosporales; family Streptomycetaceae; genus Streptomyces; species Streptomyces sp. NPDC026522. The sequence goes on along the minus strand of NZ_JBVHQF010000010.1, from coordinate 164,578 downwards.
TCAACCCGCGCCCGCTCGGCCCGCTCAGTCGGCCTCAGCGGCGTCCCGCCGGGCCCGAGCGGTACAGGGGACGTCAGGAGGCGAGCGACGCGCGGAGGGCGTGGAGGAGGGACTGGGCGCGGGGGTCGGCCGTGACCGACTTGGCCAGGGCGTTCGTGACGTAGCCGAAGCCGACGCCCGCCTCCGGGTCCGCGAACCCCAGCGAGCCGCCCCGCCCCGGGTGGCCGAACGACGCCGGGGACAGCAGCGGCGAGGCCGGGCCGTGCAGCATGTACCCCGGTCCGAAGCGGGTGTTCACCACCAGCACCCGGTCCGGGCCCGCCGACAGCTCGCGGGACGCCAGCGCCGCCGTCGCCGGGCTGAACAGCCGGGTGCCGTCCTCGGTGTCCCCGAGCAGCGCCGCGTAGAACCCGGCCAGCGCCCGCGCCGTCCCGATCCCCGCCGAGGCGGGCAGCTCGCCCGCCCGGTACTCGGGGGCGTTCTCGTCCGGCAGCGGGTCGATCGCCGCGAAGGCGCGCCGGGTCAGCGAATCCGGGTCGGCGTACGCTGCCGAAACGTTCCTGCGCGGCCGGGTCCGCAGCGCCCCCGCCGACTCCGGCGCCGCCACGGCCGCCACCCGTCCCACCCGGCCGGCCGCCGCCTCCGCTTCCGGCAGGCCGATCCAGAAGTCCAGCCCCAGCGGGCCCGTGACCTCCCGCGCCAGCCAGGCCCCGATCGACTCCCCGGTCACCCGCAGCACCAGCTCCGCCAGCAGCCAGCTGTACGTCTGCGCGTGGTAGCCGTGTTCCGTGCCCGGCTCCCAGAACGCCCGCTGCCCGGCGACCGCCCGCGCCCCAGAGACCCCGTCGACGGCCTCGGCCGGGCTCAGCGGCCGGTCCAGGGCCGGTACCCCGGCCCGGTGGGCGAGCAGGTCCCGGACCAGCGCGCGGTCCTTGCCGCCCGCCTTGAACTCCGGCCAGTACGCCCCGACCGGCGCGTCCAGGTCCAGCAGTCCCCGCTGGTGCAGCAGCAGCGGCACCGCCGCCGCCACGCCCTTGGTCGCGGACCGCACGACCTGCGCGGTCCCCTCCCGCCAGGGGTCGCTTCCTTCCGCGTCCTTCGTCCCGGCCCACAGGTCGACGACCCGGCGCCCGTCCCGGTAGACCGCTACGGCCGCGCCCCGGTCCCCGAGCACCTCGAAGTTGCGTACGAAAGCCGCGCGGACGGGCTCGAAGCCCTCCGCCACCTCACCCTGGATGTTCACGAGCGGTCCAACAACCGGCCCAGGGCGCTTATGCCGGGACCACGGGCAGCGTCACCGACCGCGGGTCGAAGCCGAACGGCAGCTCCAGCCGGTGCGCGCGCATCAGCTCCTCGTCGCACAGCAGGTCCTGCGTGCGTCCGTCGGCCGCGATGACCCCCTCGCTGAGGACCACCGCGCGCGGGCACAGCTCCAGCGCGTACGGCAGGTCGTGCGTCACCATCAGCACCGTCACGTCCAGCGAGCGCAGGATGTCCGCCAGCTCCCGGCGCGACGCCGGGTCGAGGTTGGAGGAGGGCTCGTCCAGTACGAGGATCTCCGGCCGCATCGCCAGTACGGTCGCCACCGCCACCCGGCGGCGCTGCCCGAACGAGAGGTGGTGCGGCGGCCGGTCGGCGAAGGCGGCCATGCCGACCTGCTCCAGCGCGTCCGTGACCCGCGCCTGGAGTTCCGCGCCGCGCATCCCCGCCGCCGCCGGACCGAAGGCCACGTCCTCGCGCACGGTCGGCATGAACAGCTGGTCGTCGGGGTCCTGGAAGACGATCCCGACCCGGCGCCGGACCTCGGCGAAGTTCCGCTTCTCCACGGGCAGCCCGGCCACGGTCACCGCGCCGACGCCACCGCCGAGGATGCCGTTGAGGTGGAGCACGAGGGTGGTCTTGCCCGCGCCGTTGGGCCCGAGCAGTGCCACCCGTTCACCGCGCCCGACGGTCAGGTCGACGCCGAAGAGGGCCTGGTGCCCGTCGGGGTAGGCGTAGGCGAGGCCGGAGACTTCCAGCGAGGGTGCGTCGGTGGTCACGGCGTCCGTCGTCACAGCATCCGTCGTCACAGCGTCCATCCCATCAGACAGACGGCGAGTGCCGTCACCGGGAGTGCGGCCGCGTACGCCCACTGGGCGCGCGAGGCCGAGATGTCGTCGATCGCCGGCATCGAACCGGCGTAGCCGCGGCTGATCATCGCGAGATGGACCCGCTCGCCGCGCTCGTAGGAGCGGATGAAGAGGGAGCCGGCGGTCTTCGCCAGCACCCCCCAGTGCCGGATGCCGCGCGCCTCGAAGCCGCGCGAGCGCCGGGCGATGGACATCCGGCGCAGCTCACCGGTGATCACGTCGCCGTAGCGGATCATGAAGGTGGCGATCTGGACCAGCAGCGGCGGCAGTTTCAGCCGCTCCATGCCGAGGAGCAGCGCCCGCAGTTCGGTCGTCGACGCGAGCAGCACGGAGGCGGCCACCCCCAGGGTCCCCTTGGCCAGTACGTTCCAGGCGCCCCAGAGGCCCGAGACGCTCATCGACACGCCGAGCACCTCGACCCGCTCGCCCTCGGCCACGAAGGGCATGAGGACGGCGAAGGCCACGAACGGGACCTCGATCAGCAGCCTCCGCAGCAGGAAACCGGCGGGGATCCGGGCGGCGGCCGCGACCGCGGCGATGAGGACGGCGTAGAGCGCGAACGCCCACACGGCCTCGCGCGGTGTGGAGACGACGACCACCACGAAGGTGAAGGCCGCGGCGAGTTTGCACTGCGGCGGCAGCGCGTGCACCGCCGAGTGCCCGTGGCGGTAGAGCTTGTGGGTGTGCCCGGCGCCCATGTCAGCCGGTGGCGGAGCTGGTCGGGGCGGAGGCGGCCGTCAGGTCCTCGGCGCGGCGGCGGCGCACGGTCCAGAAGATCCCGGTGCCGACGACGACGGTCGCGCCGACGCCGATGACGCCCGCGAGGCCGCCGGAGAGGCGGGTGTCGGTGACGTCCTTGACGCTGTAGTCGGCGAGCGGGGAGCCCGCGGCGGCGTGCTCCTCCACCTTCCGGTCGATGCCCTTGTCGGCGGCGACCTTCTCCAGGCCGTCCGGGCTGGCGGAGGCGTAGTAGGAGACGAAGCCGGCGAGCACGAGGGCGGTGACCAGGCCGGTGATCCACACGGGCTTGGTGGAGCGGGGCCCGGCGACGGGCGCCGCCGCGGCGGGGGCGTCGACCAGTTCGCCGCCGACGCGCAGCTTGAGCGGCGTGCTCAGCCCGCGCGCGCCGTGCACCAGGTCGGGGCGTACGGCGAGCACCGCGCCCACCGTCGCGGCGGTGATGACGGCCTCGCCGATGCCGATGAGGACGTGGACGCCGACCATGGCGGTGAACACCTTGCCGAGCGGTACGTCGGTGGTGCCGCCCAGGGCGTAGAGCAGGGTGAACATGACCGCGGCGGCGGGCACGGACAGCAGGGCGCCGGTGAACGCGGCGGCGGTGACCGAGCGCCGGGTCCTGGGCAGCACCCGCACCAGGCCGCGGAACACCGCGTAGGCGACGACGACGGTGACGACGGCCATGTTCATGATGTTGACGCCGAGGGCGGTCAGGCCGCCGTCGGCGAACAGCACGCCCTGCATGAGCAGCACCACGGACACGCACAGCACGCCGGTGTAGGGGCCGACGAGTATCGCGGCGAGGGCGCCGCCGAGCAGGTGTCCGCTGGTGCCGGCGGCGACGGGGAAGTTCAGCATCTGCACGGCGAAGATGAAGGCCGCCACCAGTCCGGCGAGCGGCGCGGCCTTCTCCTCCAGCTCCCGGCGTGCGCCGCGGAGGCTGACGGCCACCGCTGCGGCGGCTGCGACACCTGCGGCTACGGAGACGGGGGCATCGATGAAGCCGTCGGGCACGTGCATGGGTTTCGCTCCGCTTCCTGCGGTTGACTCGCAACACTCTTTAGCCGTTCAAGAGTAATGCCCAGTTGCAAACCGTTGGCAAGAGCGCTCACAGCACAAGTAGCAGCGAGCAGATTCGTGGGAATGTGCGAGGCTGGGGGGAACAAGGACCTATATGTCCCGATATGGAGGAGTCTTGGAGATGTCAGCCACCGCCGAGAATCCCCACGCGACCGCCACCACGACCGCAGTCGAGGAACGGGTCCGCGCCCGCGTGATCAGCGACGATCCGCTCTACCGCACCGTCCCGGCGGCGCTGCGGTTCGCCCCCGACGAGCCGCTCGCCGTCCGGATCGTGTTCCCCGCCGGGGTCTCCCCCGAAGGCACCGACAACGAGTGGGTCTTCCCCCGCGCCCTGCTGGAAGCGGGCCTGCTGGCCCCGACCGGCACCGGCGACGTACGCGTCTGGCCCTGCGGGCGGGTGCAGGTCATCGTCGAGTTCCACGCGCCCGAGGGCGTGGCCGTCGTCCAGTTCGACAGCGCCGCCCTGCGCCGCTTCCTGCGCCGTACGTTCGCCGCCGCCCGCTGACGCGGCCACGAACGGAACCGGCCCCGCACCACCTGGCGATCAGGCGGTGCGGGGCCGGTCGTTCACCCGTGCGGAGCAGGGTCAGGCGTCGACCAGCTCCCGGTCCTTGTCCGGACCCTGCGCGGACTCCCCGAGGTGCTTGCGCAGGCTCTCGCCCTCCACGTCCACGTTCGGCAGGATCCGGTCGAGCCACTTCGGCAGCCACCAGGCCTTGTGCCCGAGCAGCGCCAGCACCGCCGGGACGATGGCCATGCGGACCACGAAGGCGTCGAAGAAGACGGCGACGGCCAGACCGAAGCCGATCATCTTGACCATCTGCTCGCTGGCCCCGATGAAGCCCGAGAACACCGCGATCATGATGACGGCGGCGGCCACCACCACCCGCGCGCTGTACTGGAAGCCGGTCACCACGGCCTGCCCCGGGCGCTCACCGTGGACGTACGCCTCACGCATCCGGGTGACCAGGAAGACCTCGTAGTCCATCGCCAGGCCGAAGACGACGCCCACCATGAAGATCGGCATCATCGACATGATCGGACCGGTCTGCTCCACCCCGAAGAGCGAACCCAGCCAGCCCCACTGGAAGACCGCGACGACCGCGCCGAGCGCCGCGACGACCGACAGCAGGAAGCCGAGGGCCGCCTTCAGCGGGACCAGGATCGAGCGGAACACCAGCATCAGCAGCAGGAAGGCGAGGCCGACGACGAGGGCCAGGTAGGGCACCAGCGCGTCGTTCATCTTCTGCGAGAAGTCGATGTTCATCGCGGTCGCGCCGGTGACGAGGACGTCGTCGCCGCTGCCGTCGCGGATGGTGTGGACCAGCTTCTCGGTCTCGGTGGAGGACGGGCGGTCCTTGGGGATCACGTTGATGATCGCCGCGTCACCCGCCTTGTTCGGCATCGGCGGGGTGACCACGGCCACCCCGTCCAGACCCTTGATCCGGTCGACCGTCTTGTCCGCGAGCGCCTTGTCGCCGTCCACGACCACCATCAGCGGCCCGTTGAAGCCCGGGCCGAAGCCGTCGGACAGCAGGTCGTACGCCCGGCGCTGGGTGGTGGAGACCGGCTGGGCGCCGTCGTCCGGCAGGCCCATCTCCAGCTTGCCCGCCGGGATGGCGATCGCGCCGAGGCCGATCACACCGGCCAGCAGCACCATGACCGGGCGGCGCAGCACGAAGCGGGCCCAGCGGGTGCCGCCGTTGGCCTTGGGTTCGGCGCCGACCGGCTTGCCCTTGCCGAACAGCTTGCTCTTGGTACCGGCCGGCAGGACCTTCTTGCCGGCGAAGCCGAGGATGGCGGGGACCAGGGTGAGGGCGACGAGCACCGCGATGACGACGGTGCCGGCGGCCGCGAAGCCCATCTTCGTCAGCATCGGGATGTTGACGACGGCCAGGCCCACCAGGGCGATGACCACGGTCAGACCGGCGAACACCACGGCGGAGCCGGCGGTTCCGGCGGCCCGCCCCGCGGCCTCGTCGCGCTCGCGTCCCTCGGCGAGCTCGGCGCGGTAACGGGAGACGATGAAGAGGGCGTAGTCGATGCCGACGGCCAGGCCGATCATCATCGCGAGGGTGGAGGTGGTGGAGCCGAGGTCCAGCACGTTGGCGAGCGCCGTGATCGAGGAGACGCCGATGCCCACGCCGATCAGCGCGGTCAGCAGCGGCAGCCCGGCCGCGATCAGCGAGCCGAAGGTGATGACCAGGACGACGGCCGCGATCAGGATGCCGATGACCTCGCCGGAGCCGGTCTCGGGCGCCGTCATCAGCGCGTCACCGCCGATCTCGACGGTCAGCCCGGCGGCCTGGGCGTCCTTGCCGGACTCCTTGAGCGAGTCGCGGGTGGCGTCGGTCAGCTCCATGCCGCTGACCTTGTACTTGGCGCTGATGTAGGCGGTACGGGAGTCCTTGCTGATCGCCTTGGACTGGAACGGGTCGTCGACCGAGGCGATCTGGGCGGCGCCGGCGCCGCCCTTGAGGCCGGAGACGATCTTCTCCACCTCGGCCTTGGGAGCCGGGTCGGTGACCTTCGCGCCGTCCGGTGCCTTGATGACGATGCGGGCCGTCGCGCCGTTGGCGGTCATGCCCGGGAAGCGCTGCTCCAGCAGGTCGAAGGCCTTCTGGGCCTCCGTGCCGGGTATGGAGAACGAGCCTGAGGTGGGGGCGGACGCCGACGCCGCGCCGAAGCCGGCGGCGAACAGCAGTGCCACCCAGACGAGGGCGACGAAGCGGCGGCGCCGGAAGGCGCCCCTGCCGAGTCGGTAAAGGAAGGTGGCCACGTCTGTGGTTCTCCCGTTCGGGTCGTGGGATGGGTGGGGGCGCCTCGCGGCGCCCCCCGAGGGCATGGAGAGCCGGCCCGACGACGAGAGCGGCGTGTCAGGAGCAGCGGACCCGCCCCGGGGAGGGCGGGCGGAGGAGTCAGACGCCGAGGGCGGGGAACACCACGGCGTCGATGAAGCGGCCGAGGAAAGCCCGGTCCACCGAGCGGTCCTCGATCAGCGGGAGCGCGATGAACGCCCCGATGAGCATGTGCGGTACGAAATCGAGCGCCGGACAGTCCGGGGAGATCTCCCCCCGGTCCACCGCGCGCCGCAGCATCACCTGCAGGCCGTTGATCTCGGGGTCCACCAGCAGGTCCCGCAGCGCCTGGTGGAGCTCCGGGCTCTCGTGGACGGCGTGGGCCAGGCCCCTCATCAGGGCGGTGTCCTTGGCCATCTGCGCGTCGTCGGAGTGTTCGACCATGAGGGCGAAGTCCCCGCGCAGGCTGCCGGTGTCGATCTCCCGGAGGGAGACCGGCTGGGTGCACCGCAGGGCCTTCGCGACCAGCTCCGGCTTGCTCCCCCACTGGCGGTAGAGGGTCGCCTTGCTGGACTTCGTACGGGCGGCGACCGCGTCCATGGTCAACGCCTCGTAGCCGACCTCGCGCAGGAGGTCGAGGACCGCCCCGTGGAGTTCGGCTTCCCGTTCGGGACTGATCCGGGTACGCCGCGACGAGACCTCTTCGCTCATCTCCGCGCCTCCCATCCGAACGAAACCGTTTCGTACTCATCAGACCATACCCCCGCTCCGAGCGAAACGAAACCGTTCCGTTTCGCTGGCGCAGTGGCATGGATCACCTGTACGAGTTGCCAGGGCCCCTCCGCGCGGAAAGCATTGGGGGGTGAGTCACGACGGCGCGTACCTCCGATATCCGCACCTGCACGACGAGCTCCTGTGCTTCGCCACCGAGGACGACCTCTGGGTGGCGCCGCTCGTCCCGACCGGCGCGGCCGCCGGCCGGGCCTGGCGCATCACCGTCGACCGGACGCGGGTCGGGCACCCGCGCTTCTCCCCCGACGGGCGCCACATCGCCTTCACCACCTGGCGCAGCCTCGACCCCGAGATCCACCTCGCCCCGGTCGACGGCGGCCCCGCCCGCAGACTGAGCTACTGGGGCTCCACCGACACCCGCGTGTGCGGCTGGACCCCGCCGGACAAGGACGGCCGCAGCGACGTCCTCGCCGTCTCCTCGCACGGCCAGCCCTTCTCCTACTACTCGTGGGCCTATTGCCTGCCCACCGACGGCAGCCCCGGCGGCCGGCTCCCCTGGGGCCCGGTGTCCGACATCGCGGTCCAGGACGTCCCCAACGGGAACGGCTCCCCCGAGCGGCGCACCCTCCTGCTCACCGGCAAGCCGCCGCACGAGCCGGCGGCCTGGAAGCGCTACCGGGGCGGCGCGACCGGCCGGCTCTGGCTGCACGGCACCCGGCTGCTGGAGGACCTCGAAGGCCACCTCGACTCCCCCATGTTCGTGGACGGCCGGATCGCCTTCCTCTCCGACCACGAGGGGATCGGCAACCTGTACTCCTGCCTGCCCGACGGGACCGGCCTGCGGCGGCACACCGACCACGAGGAGTTCTACGCCCGGCACGCCTCCAGCGACGGCGCCCGGGTCGTCTACCAGTGCGCGGGCGACCTGTGGCTCGTCGACTCCCTGGCCGCCGACAGCTCCCCGCGCAAGCTCGACGTCCGCCTCGGGGGCCCGCGCGCGGGACGGCGTACGTACCAGGTCCCGGCCGCCAGCCACGTCGACTCGCTCTCCGTCGACACGACCGGCCGGGCCAGCGCGGTCGTCGTACGCGGCAGCCTGTACTGGCTCACCCACCGCGACGGCCCGGCCCGCACCATCGCCGACACCCCGGGCGTACGGGTGCGGCTGCCCGAGATGCTCGGCGGCGCCGGGCAGGTCGCCTACGTGACGGACGCCGAGGGCGAGGACGCCATCGAGATCGCGTACCTGCCCCGCGCCTCCGGGCCGCGACAGCCGCGCCGGCTGGCCTCCGGCAAGCTCGGCCGCGTCCTGGAACTGCTGTCCGACCCGGACGGCGAGCGCCTCGCCATCGCCTCCAACGACGGACGGCTGCTCCTCATCGACGCCACCGAGGAGTCCGACGGGGAGGTCACCGAGCTGATCCGGTCCACCAACGGGCCCGTCAACGACCTGGCGTTCTCCCCCGACGGCTGCTGGCTGACCTGGTCGCACCCCGGCATCGGGCGTTCGTTGCGCCAGATCAAGATGGCGCGGATCTCCGGCCCCGGCCCGCACCAGGTCGTCGACGTCACCAACGGCCGGTTCGAGGACGAGAACCCGGTCTTCACCCGGGACGGCCGCTACCTCGCCTTCCTGTCCTGGCGCGGCTTCGACCCGGTGTACGACGTGCACACCGGCGACCTGTCCTTCCCGCTGGGCTGCCGCCCGTACCTGGTGCCGCTGTCCTCGGCCACCCCCTCGCCGTTCGCGTTCACCCCCGACGGCCGGCCCGCCGCCGGCGGACTGGACCCGGTGGAGGGCGAGTCCGGCGAGGGCGACGGCGCGGTGACGGTGGAGGTCGAGGGGCTGGAGAGCCGGGTGACGCCCTTCCCGGTGTCGGCGTCGAAGTACTCCGCACTCTTCCCGGTGCACGGCGGCGGACTGGTCTGGCTGCGCTGGCCGATCTCGGGCGCGCTCGGCGAGACCTTCGCCAACCCGGCGGACATGACGGGCAAGCCGACGCTGGAGTACTTCGACATCACCAAGGCGCGCAAGACCGAACTGGCCTCCGGGCTGGACTGGTTCGCGGTCAGCGGCGACGGCACCCGGCTGGTCGTCAACGACGACGGCGACCTGCGGGCGGTCCCGGCCACCGAGTCGGGCGACAGCGACTCCACCGTCTACCTGGACCTGCGGCGCATCCTGCACGAGGTCGATCCGGCCGCCGAGTGGCGCCAGGCCTTCGACGAGGCGGGACGGCTGATCCGGGCCTACTTCTGGGAACCGGGCATGTGCGGCATCGACTGGGACGGGGTGCTGCGCCAGTACCGCCCCCTGGTCGAACGGGTCGCCTCCCCCGACGAGTTCGCGGACCTGATGCGCGAGGTGCTCGGCGAACTCGGCACCTCGCACGCGTACGTGTCCCCCGCGCGCCGCAACGAGGGCCCCCCGCACTACCAGCGGGCCATCGGCCTGCTCGGCGCCAACCTCGTCCCGCGCGACGGGGCCTGGACCGTCTCGCGGATCCTGCCCGGCGAGTCCTCGGACTCCAAGGCCCGCTCCCCGCTCGCCGGGACCGGCATCCGCGAGGGCGCGGTCCTCACCCACGTCGACGGCCGCCCGGTCGATCCGGTGGCGGGGCCGTACCCGCTGCTGTCGGCGGCGGGCGGCACCACGGTGGAGCTGACCTTCGAGCCGGCCGAGGGCGAGGGCCCGGCCCGCCGGGTCGCGGTCGTCCCCCTCGTCGACGAACGGCCGCTGCGCTACCAGGACTGGGTCTCCAAACGGCGGGCGGTGGTCCGGGAGCTCAGCGGCGGCAAATGCGGCTACCTGCACATCCCCGACATGGGCGGTTCGGGCTGGGCCCAGTTCAACCGCGACTTGCGGATGGAGATGTCCCGGCCCGCGCTGATCGTGGACGTCCGCGGCAACGCGGGCGGCCACATCAGCGAGCTGGTGGTGGAGAAGCTGACCCGCTCCATCCTCGGCTGGGACCTCACGCGGAACGCGGAGCCGGTGTCGTACGCCTCCAACGCGCCCCGGGGGCCCATCGTGGCGCTGGCCGACGAGGCGACCTCCTCGGACGGGGACATGATCACGGCGGCGATCAAGCTGCTGGGGCTCGGGCCGGTCGTCGGCCAGCGCACCTGGGGCGGGGTGGTCGGGATGACCGGCCGGCACACCCTGGGCGACGGGACGGTGATCACGGTCCCGATGAACGCGGCGTGGTTCCCGGAGTACGGCTGGTCGGTGGAGAACCACGGCGTGGAACCGGACCTGGCGATCCTGCGCACCCCGCTCGACTGGGCGGAGGGACGGTACGCGCAGCTGGACGACGCCGTTCACCTGGCGCTGGAGCTGCTGGAGCAGGACCCCGCCGCCGTTCCCCCCGGCTACGAGGACGTCCCGGACCTGCGCCGCCCGAAGCTGCCGCCGAGGTAGGGCGTACGGGTGCGGGGCGCGACCCGCCGCGACGGGCCGCGCCCCGCGCCCCGCACCGTCAGCCGCGCCGCGTGCCCGCCGCCCGCTCCTTCTCGTCGGCGGCGCCCCCGGCGCCCACCAGCCCGCGCGGGACACCGGCCAGCCGCGGCTCGAAGCGGCGCATCTCCCGCTGCCCGCCGGCGGCTATGACCGCCGGCAGGTAGCCCCGTACGCCCTGCATGCCCCGCAGCCACCACTGCGCGTACACGTGCGGGGAGCGCCGCTCGATGCCGGCCACGATCCGGTCGACGGCCGGGCCGAGCGGGTAGGTGCGGTTCGCCGGCCAGGGCAGCCGCCCGCGCAGCTCCCGCATGACCTCGTCCTGGTCGGCGCCGCGCACCATGTCGGTGTCGGTCCAGGAGAGGTAGCCGACGCCCACCTTGACGCCCTTGTAGCCGACCTCGGCGCGCAGGCAGTGCGCGAACGCCTCGACCCCGGACTTGGAGGCGCAGTACGCCGTCATCATCGGCGCCGGGGTGATCGCCGCGAGGGAGGCGATCTGGAGGAAGTACCCGCGGCTCTCGGTCAGTACGGGCAGGAAGGCGCGGGCGGTCACGGCCCCGCCGATCAGGTTCACCTCGATCACCCGGCGCCAGGCGTCGGGGTCGGAGTCGGTGAACGGCCCGCCCGCGGCCACGCCCGCGTTCGCGACGACGACGTCCACCTTGCCGAAGCGCTGCTTGACCTCCTGCGCGACGCGGGCCATGGCCTCGTGGTCGGTGACGTCGGCGTGCCAGTGGTCGCTCTCGGTGTGCAGCCGCTCGGAGACCTCCTTGAGGGCCTCCGGCTCCAGCCCGACCAGGGCGACCTTCGCGCCGCGCGCGGACAGCTTGCGGGCCAGCAGCTCGCCGACCCCGCGGGCGGCGCCGGTGACGACGGCGACCTGGCCTTCCAGACTCCTGCGAGCGCTCACGGCGTCTTCTCCTTCGGGGTGGTGACGGGTCGGTGGGGGGCCGGGAGCCGGGCGGCCAGCTCGCGTACCACGCGGGTGACGGCCTCCGGCGCCTCGATCGGGGTCATGTGACCCCTGCCGGGCAGCTCGGTGAGGCCGGCGCAGTCCGGCAGCGCCGCCGCCAGGGCGCGGGCGTGCGCGATCGGGGTCAGGCGGTCTTCGGTGCCGCCGATGACGGCCGTGGGCACGGTCAGTGCGGCCAGGTTCGCCTCCAGGTCCAGCCCGGCGAGCACCTGCGACCAGGCGTACCGGACGCCCGTGGGACAGCCGTGCACGATGCGGGCGCAGGCCTCGACCTGCTCCGGCGTGGCACCGGGGCCCATGGTCGCGTACCTGAGGACCCGTTTGCCCACCGGCGTGACGGGCCCGAGGGGGGCGCGGGATCCGAGGATCGCGCCGGTGATACGGGTCCGCGCGCGCCCGGCGCGCACCGGCAGGACCAGCGCCTCCGCCACCAGCCGCGCGCTGCCGGTACTGCACAGCAGGGCGGCCGCGACGTGCTCGGCGAACCCCGGCCGCCCGGCGGCGGCCATGATCGTCATGCCCCCCATGGAGTGGCCCGCGACGACCGCCCGCTCCCCGGGGGCGAGGGTGGCCGCCAGGACCGCGACGAGGTCGTCGGCCAGCGCGCCGGTGGTGTACCACCGCCCGGCGGGGCTGCGGCCGTGCCCGCGCTGGTCGTAGGCGATGACCCGGTGGTCCTGGGCCAGGTCGCGTATCTGGGCGGCCCAGAACGCGGTGGAGCAGGTCCAGCCGTGGGACAGGACCACGGGCGGCGCGTCCTCGTCGCCGTGGACCTCGACGTGCAGCCGGGCCCCGTCGGCGGAGACGGCGACCAGCTCGCGCCGGGCCGCCGGGGGCGCGTACGGGCCGGAGGTGACGTACGCCGGGCGCCTCATGCCGCGCCCTCCTCGACGCCGGCCGGCGCGGCGGCCGTGACTTCGGCGGCGGCCGGGGCTCCGGCCGGGGCTCCGGCTGCCGCGGGCGCCGGGAGCGCCGCGCCGGCCGTGACGGGCCGCCGCTTCCGGTCCCGGACGCGGACGACCTCGTACTCCGCGAGGTCGACCGCGCGCGTCTCGCGCCGGAACTCGCCCGTGGTGCCCGGCCAGACGGTGGTGTTGCGGCCGCTCGCGTCCAGGTACCAGCTGGTGCAGCCGCCGGTGTTCCACACCGTCCGCTTCATCCGGTCCTGGACGTGCCGGTTCCACGCGCCCACCGCCGAGGGCCGGGCGGCGAGGGCGGCCCGGCCGCCGAGCACGTTCAGCTGGCGCAGGTAGTCCGCCATGTAGTTGAGCTGCGACTCGATCATCAGGATCATCGAGCTGTTGCCGAGCCCGGTGTTGGGTCCGATGATCGTCATCCAGTTGGGGAAGCCGGCCGCCGTCGCCCCGCGCAGGGCCTGCATGCCGTCCTTCCACGCGTCCGCGAGCGTCTCGCCCCCGGCACCCACCACCCGGTCGGCGATCGGCATGTCCGTGACGTGGAAGCCCGTGCCGAAGATGACGGCGTCCACCTCGGTCTCGGTCCCGTCCGCCGCCACCAGCGTGCTCCCGCGGATCTCCGTCAGCCCCGAGGCGACCAGGTCCACGTTGGGCCGGGCGAGCGCCGGGTAGTACTCGCTGGACAGCAGGATCCGCTTGCAGCCGATCCGGTAGGAGGGGGTCAGCTTGGCCCGCAGCTCCGGGTCCTTGATCGAGCGCGCCATGTTGGCCTTGGCCAGCGACTCGATCAGCCCGAGCTGGTTCGGCCGCTTGGTGAAGGCGCTGACCTGGAGCTCGCGGATCCCCCACAGCAGCCCGCGCCGCGCCGCCCGGGTGACCGGCAGCTGCCGGTGCAGCCAGCGCTCGGCGGTGGAGATCGCCCGGTCCGTACGCGGCATCACCCACGGCGGGGTGCGCTGGAAGAGCGTGAGCCGCTCCACGTCGGGGGCGATGGCGGGGACGATCTGGATGGCCGAGGCGCCGGTGCCGATCACCGCCACGCGCTTGCCGCGCAGGTCGTAGTCGTGGTCCCAGCGGGCGGAGTGGAAGACCTTGCCCGGGAACTCGGCCAGCCCCGGGATCTCGGGCATCTTCGGGTCCGACAGCGGCCCGGTCGCCGACACCACCACGTCCGCGGTCAGTTCACCGGCGGAGGTCTCGATCTCCCAGCGCAGCTCGTCGGCGTCCCAGCGCATCATCCGCACCTCGGACCGCAGCCGGATGTGCGGGCGCAGCCCGAAGGTGTCGGCGACGTGTTCCAGGTAGGCGCGGATGGCGGGCTGCCCGGAGAAGGTCCGGGGCCAGTCGGGGTTCGGCGCGAAGGAGAACGAGTAGAGGTGCGAGGGAACGTCGCACGCGCACCCGGGGTAGCTGTTGTCGCGCCACGTCCCGCCGACGGAGTCGGCCCGTTCCAGTACGACGAAGTCGGTGATCCCCTCGCGCCGCAGCCGCACCGCCGCGCCCAGTCCGCCGAACCCGGAGCCGATCACCGCCACCCGCACGTGTTCGCGCCCGTCCATGCCGCTCATGCCCGCCCGCCTTCCGCTTCCACAGTCCCAGCCGCACCGTCACCGAACACTGCCAGCAATCACTGGCACAATCGGGAGAGTAGAGCAGCCCCGTACCCATGGGTAGGGGTCGCGCCGGGAAAGTTACTGCGGGTACGCCCTACGCTGCGCATGTGGCGGAAGAAAAGACACGCGAATACCGTACGGAGGAGCTGGCCGAGGCGGCCGGCATCCCGGTGCGCACCCTGCGCTTCTACCGCGAGCGCAAGCTGCTGCCGCCGCCCCGGCGCGCGGGCCGGATCGCCTGGTACGACGAGCACCACCTCGCCCGGCTGCGCACCATCGCCGCCCTCCTGGAGCGCGGGCACACCCTCGGCGGGATCGCCGAGCTGACGGCCGCCTTCGAGAACGGCCGCGACGTCGGCCAGCTCGGCGAACTGCTCGGCATCGGCTGGTCGGAGGAGACCCCCGTCCGCCTGACGCCGGAGGCGCTGGCCGACTACTTCGAGGGGGAGGTCACCCCGGAGAACCTGGCGGCCTCCCTGGACCTCGGCTACCTCGCCGTAGCCGGCGACGAGATCGTGCACGTCAGCCGCCGGCTCCTGGAGGTCTCCTCGGCGCTGGTCCGCGAGGGCGTTCCGCTGGCCGCGGTGCTGGAGACGGGACGCCGGGTGCGCGAGCACGCCGACGCGATGGCGGCCCTCTTCACCGAGCTGATCTCCGCGCACCTGGCGGACGACGCCCTGCCCCGGCTGCGCCCGCTCGCGAAGAGCGTGGTCGAGGCGGAGCTCACCATGGCGATGGACCGCCTGCTGGCCTCCGGCGGTCAGGAGCCCAGCTCGTAGACGACCGTCACGGGGGCGTGGTCGGACCACCGCTCGGGGTGCGTTTCGGCCCGCTCCACCCACGCCTTCACGGCCCGCCCGGCCAGCCCGGGAGTGGCGACCTGGAGGTCGATGCGCCAGCCGGCGTCGTTGTCGAAGGCCCGGCCGCGGTAGGACCACCAGGAGTACGGCCCGTCGGTGTCCGGGTGCAGCACCCGCACCACGTCGACGTAGCCCGCCTCCCGGTACACCTTGCCGAGCCACTCCCGCTCCTCGGGCAGGAACCCGGCGTTCTTGCGGTTGGTCTTCCAGTTCTTGAGGTCGGCTTCCTGGTGGCAGATGTTCCAGTCGCCGCAGACCACGACCTCGCGCCCGTCGGCCGCGGCCCGCACCTTGAGCTCGGCGAGGTGGGCGATGAACTCCTCCATGAACCGGTACTTCTCGTCCTGCTTCTCGGTCCCGGCCTCCCCGGACGGCAGGTACAGGCTCGCCACGGTCACCCCGGGCAGGTCCACCTCGACGTACCGGCCGGAGCCGTCGAACTCGGCGCTCCCGAAGCCGATCTGCACCCGCTCCGGCGCCCGGCGCGTGTAGAGCGCGACCCCGGCCCGCCCCTTCGCGGCGGCCGGGGCGAACACGGTGTGCCAGCCCTCGGGCTCCCGCGCCTCCACCGGAATCTGCCCCTCCTCGGCCCGTACCTCCTGGAGGCACACGACGTCGGCGTCGGATCCGGCGAGCCACTCGACGAAGCCCTTCTTCGCGGCGGCGCGGATCCCATTCACATTCACGGTGGTCACGGTGAGCATCCCCGCACGATAGCGGGAGCGTTCCGTACGATGTTCCGATGTCTCACGGGATAACCCTCCGCACGGTGCCGTTCGACCACCCGGACGCGCTCAAGCTCAACGACCAGGTCCAGCTCGAATACCAGGCCCGTTACCAGGGCGAGGGCGACGCCACCGTCCTCGACCCGGCGATGTTCGCCCCGCCGAACGGCCTCTACTTCGTGGCGTACGACACAGCGGAGGTCCCGGTCGCGAGCGGCGGCTGGCGCGCCCGGGACGAGAGCCCGGAGGGCTACCGCGACGGCGACGCGGAGCTCAAGCGCATGTACGTCGTCCCCGAGGCCCGCGGTCTGGGGCTGGCCCGCCGCATACTCGCCCTCCTCGAAGCCGACGCCCGCACGGCGGGCCGCCTGCGCATGGTCCTCGAAACGGGCGACCAACAGCCGGAGGCGATAGCCCTCTACGGCTCGTCGGGATACTCGCCCTGCCCCAAGTTCGGCTACTACCGCGCCTACGAGTCCAGCATCTGCATGGCCAAGTCCCTGACGGCCTGAGCGCCCGGTACAAACAGAAGATCCCGCCCGGTCTCACGACCGGGCGGGATCTCATGACGCTCTCGGGAGCAACCCGTGAACTGTCGTTTGTGGACCTGTGGGGATTTGAACCCCAGACCCCCTCGATGCGAACGAGGTGCGCTACCAGACTGCGCCACAGGCCCTTGCGACGTGTGAAACATTAGCATCCCCGCGCTGGTGCTCCAAAACCGGTTCTCGGGAGCGTCCGCGCAGGTCACCGATCACTCGTTCGCGGCGCGCGGGCGGGACTCACCCTCGTACTGGTCGAAGAGCGGGGTGCGTCCGCGGTCGCGGCCGCGGGGGCGCGGGGTGGCCGGCTGCTTCGGTTCCGCCGCGGCCTTGGGGGGCCCCGGCTGGGCGCGCAGCCGGGGTTCCGTCGGCTCCGCGGTGCTGGAGCGGGCCGCGCTCCAGGCGTCCGGGGCGGCCGGGCCGGTGGCGCGGGGCGCGACCGGGGCCGTCACGTACGTCGGCAGCGGGACCGGGACCGGCTCCCAGCTGTCGCCGCGCGCCGGGCCCCGCTCGCGCTCGCGCTGCTGGTCCACCCACTCGGCGTGGTCGGTCTGCTCCACCACCGCGCGCCGCCCGGCCTCCTGCGGGGACACCGGCGGTGCGGGGTCCGGTTCGACTCCGGCCTGCGCCTCGGACTCCCGGCGGCGCGAGTGGTGTTCGCGCAGCCGCCGGGCGGCCGCCTCCGCGCGCCGGCGGTCCATGGTGAACTCGTAGCGGCGCCGCTCCTGCACCCGCAGGTGCACGATGTAGGCGCTGAGCAGCAGCGCGGGGACGGCCGGGGCCCACAGGAAGCGCAGGCCGCCGACCGCGGCGACGACCGCACCCAGGGTGAAGATCAGGAAGAGCAGCGCGGTGGTGCGCCTGCGGCGGGCGAGGACCTGGAGGCGCTGCTCGCGCCGTGCCCGCTCCGCCCGCTGCGCGCCGGCCGACCTCGGTTCCGCCCTGGTCGGGGGCACGACGAAAGCCCGGGCGTCGGCGTCCACGGAATTCACCGTTTCGGTCGCCGCGTCCGGGTCCGCGTGGGGCTGGGATTCCACCTCTTCGGCACCGCGCTCACGCAGTCCCTTGGCGTAACGGCGCTCCATTCCCGCCCGGCCGGAAAGCAGCCGGATGGCAGTGGAGAAGCGTTCCGTCGGACGGGCTTCGTTCAGCTCGTCCTGCCTCCGGAGCCACATGGGCACCAAGTAGGCGGCCCAGGCCCCGACGATGACTGCGTAGATGAGGCCGCTGCTGCTCACACCCCACACCGTAGAGGGATGCGGCCGCGGGGATCGGCCAATTGAGCCGGTGTGTCGCGCGATCTCGCTGATATCACGGACTTTTTTTGTGATTCTCCGGATCAGCTTATGGGCGAATCGGCCAGAAATTCGAACGCTTTTGCGATTTCGCTATTTCGGCAGCCCCTGCGGACCCTGGGAACGCCGGTGCCAGCGGCGCAGCAGCCCTTCCGGCACCTCCTCCGCCGTGAGCGCGAAGACGAGGTGGTCGCGCCAGGCCCCGTCGATGTGGAGGTAGCGCGGCCGCAGCCCCTCCTCGCGGAACCCGAGCTTCTCCACCACCCGGCGGCTCGGCCCGTTCTCCGGCCGGATGCACACCTCGATCCGGTGCAGCCCGACCTTGGCGAAGCAGTGGTCCACGGCCAGCGCGACCGCCGTCGGCATCACCCCGCGCCCCGCGACGTCACGGTCCACCCAGTAGCCCACGTGACCCGCGCACATCGAGCCCCAGGTGATCCCGGCGACCGTCAACTGACCGACCAGCCGCCCCTGGTATTCGATGACGAACGGCAGCATCCGCCCCGCGTTCGCCTCCGCCCGCAAGTGCCTGACCATCTGACGGTACGTCGGCCGGTGGATCACCGGCCCCCACGGCGCGGGCGGCGGGATCGTGGCCTCCCACGGCCGCAGCCAGTCGCGGTTGCGCCGGTTGACCTCGCGCCACGCGCGCTGGTCGCGCAGCTTTATCGGCCTGAGCGTGACGTCACCGTCCGTCAGCACCACGGGCCAGGCAGGGCCGTTCAGCTCGCGCTCCCGGAAGGTCTGCCCGGGGGCGTGCGATGATCTCCGCCCCGGATCTGGTCGACGGCGTGCAGCAGGATCCGGTCCAGCACCGCGAGGCCGTCGCGCACCCCGCCCGTCGAGCCCGGCAGGTTCACGATCAGGGTGCGGCCCGCCACGCCCGCCAGGCCCCGGGACAGCGCGGCCGTCGGTACCTTCGCCAGGCCCTCGGCGCGGATCGCCTGCGGGATGCCGGGCACCTCGCGGTCCAGGACCCGCGCGGTGGCCTCGGGGGTGCGGTCGGTCGGCGAGATACCGGTGCCGCCGGTGGTCAGGATGACGTCGTACCCGGCGGCCACGCCCTCGCGCAGCGCCTCCTCGACGGGATCGCCGTCCGGCACCACGCGCGGCCCGTCCACGGCGAACCCGAGCCGGCCGAGCCCCTCCGCCAGCAGCGGGCCGCCCTTGTCGGCGTACACGCCCGCCGAGGCGCGGTTGGAAGCGGTGACCACCAGCGCGCGCAGGGCGCGTACCGGCTCCCCGGCGGCCGGCTCGGCCGCCCAGGCCTCCCCCCGCACCGGCGGGACGTGGCTGTGGCTGAACGCCTCTCCGCCGCGCGGGGGGTTCACGATCGGCTCCAGTCGCCGGACTTGCCGCCGGTCTTCTCCTCCACCCGGACGTCCGTGATGACCGCGCCCTTGTCGACGGCCTTGACCATGTCGATGACGGTGAGCCCGGCGACGGCGACCGCGGTCAGCGCCTCCATCTCCACGCCGGTGCGGTCGGTCGTCTTGACGGTGGCCAGGATCTCCACGGCGTCATCGGCGACCGACAGGTCGACCTTCACCCCGGAGACGGCCAGCGGGTGGCAGAGCGGGATCAGGTCGGGGGTCTTCTTCGCCCCCATGATCCCGGCGATCCGCGCGGTGGCGAGGGCGTCGCCCTTCGGTACGCCCTCGCCCCGCAGCAGCTCGATCACCCGGGGGGAGACGAGGACCCGCCCGCTGGCCCGGGCCGTCCGGGTGGTGACGTCCTTGCCCGAGACGTCGACCATCCGGGCCGCCCCGGCCTCGTCGATGTGGGTCAGCCTGCTGTGCTGAGGGGGCCGGGGGGGCTCCCCCGGGGAAAACGCTGCCATAGGTTCGTGCCGCTCCCGCTCCGGGCCCCGCAAGGGCCTGTGTGGTGCAACACGCTACCCGCACCGGCCGGTCCTCAGCCGAGCAGGACCACTTCCAGCCCGTCCCCCGGCTCCACCCTGGTGACGTCCTCCGGTACCACCATCAGCGAGTCGGCGTGCGCCAGGGCCGCGATCAGGTGGGACCCCGATCCGCCGACCGGGCTGACCGTCCCGCTCTGCGCGTCGTACGCGCCGCGCAGGAACTGGCGGCGGCCGGCGGGGGAGCCGATCGCCCGGTCCGCCTTGAGCACCGCCCGTACGGCAGGGCGGCTGACGTCGGGCAGGCCCATCAGCGCCCGGATCGCGGGGCGCACGAACAGCTCGAAGGAGACGTAGGACGACACCGGGTTGCCGGGCAGCGCCAGCAGCGGGGTGTGGTCGGGGCCGATGGTGCCGAAGCCCTGCGGCTTGCCCGGCTGCATGGCCAGCTTGCGGAAGTCGATCCCGGTGCCGGCCACCTCGTCGGAGCCCGTGGCGACCGCCGTCAGCGCCTCCTTGACCACGTCGTACGCGCCGACGCTGACCCCGCCCGTGGTGACCAGCAGGTCGGCCCGGACCAACTGGTCCTCGATGGTTGCGCGCAGCGTCTCCGCGTCGTCGGCGACGGCGCCGACCCGGTAGGCGATGGCCCCGGCGTCCCGCGCGGCGGCGGCCAGGGCGAAGCTGTTGGAGTCGTAGATCGCCCCGGCGGTCAGCGCTTCCCCCGGCTGGACGAGTTCGCTGCCGGTGGACAGGACGACCACCCGGGGCCGGGGCCGGACCCGGACGCTGCCCCGCCCGATGGCGGCCAGCAGCGCGATCTGCGGCGGGCCGAGCACCGTACCGGCGGCCAGCGCCAGGTCACCGGCCTGTACGTCGCTGCCGCGCGCGCGGACGTGCGCCCGGGCCTCGGCGGCCCGGTGCACCCGTACCTCGCCGCCCGCGCCCTCGGGCGCGGCGCTGGCCGGGGTCATCCCCGAGGCCGCGCCGCCCCCCGTGCCGCCGTCGGTCCACTCGACCGGTACGACGGCCTCCGCGCCGGGGGGCAGCGGGGCGCCGGTCATGATCCGGGCAGCCTGGCCGGGTCCCACGGTGGGCAGCTCACCGCTGCCCGCCGCGACGTCCCCGATCACCGTCAGCACCGCCGGGTACTCCTCGCTCGCGCCCTGGACGTCGGCCACCCGGACGGCGTAGCCGTCCATGGAGCTGTTGTCGAAGGGCGGCAGGGCGACGGGCACGGTGACGTCCTCGACCAGGACGCAGCCCTGGGCGTCGAGCAGCTGGAGCTCGATGGGCTCCAGCGGCCGGACGGCGGCGAGGACGTCCGCGAGGTGCTCGTCCACCGACCACAGCCGGTGCGGGCCGGTGTCCTGCGGTGCGTCGGGACTGCTCAAGGTGCTACATCTCCTCCGTGACGTAACGGTGAAGCCAGGTACGGAACTCGGGGCCCAGGTCCTCCCGCTCGCACGCGAGCCGGACGATCGCCCGCAGGTAGTCACCGCGGTCCCCGGTGTCGTAGCGGCGGCCCCGGAAGACCACGCCGTGCACCGGGCCGCCCACGCTCTCGTCGGCGGCAAGCTTCTGCAGGGCGTCGGTCAGCTGGATCTCGTTGCCGCGGCCCGGCTCGGTCTCCCGCAGTATGCCGAAGATCGCGGGGTTGAGGACATAGCGGCCGATGACCGCGTAGTTGCTGGGGGCGTCCGCCGGCTCCGGCTTCTCGACGAGTCCGGTGACCCGCACGACGTCCGTCTCGTCGGTCGGCTCGACGGCGGCGCAGCCGTAGAGGTGCACGCTCGCCGGGTCGACCTCCATCAGCGCGATGACGGTGCCGCCGGTGCGGCCGTGGACGTCGACCATCTGGCGCAGCAGCGGGTCGCGGGGGTCGATGAGGTCGTCGCCGAGGAGGACGGCGAAGGGCTCGTCGCCGACGTGCGGCTCGGCGCAGAGCACGGCGTGCCCGAGGCCGCGCGGGTCGCCCTGGCGGACGTAGTGCATGGTGGCCAGGTCGCTGGACTCCTGGACCTTCTTGAGCCGGTCGTCGTCGCCCTTGGCGATGAGGGCGGACTCCAGCTCGTAGTTGCGGTCGAAGTGGTCTTCGAGGGCGCGCTTGTTACGTCCTGTGATCATGAGTACGTCGTCGAGCCCCGCCGAGACGGCCTCTTCGACCACGTATTGGATGGCGGGCTTGTCCACGACCGGAAGCATTTCCTTCGGGGTCGCCTTGGTCGCCGGAAGGAAGCGAGTACCGAGGCCCGCGGCCGGGATGACGGCCTTCTTGATCACGGGGTGCAACTGATTCATGCGCAGAACGATAGTGGGTTACGCAGAAACGCCAGGTCAGATTCCGGGGAGAAGCTCCCGGTCTGTGCCGTTTAGGAAGGAAATCTGATTCAGCTGTGGTAGGCAACCAGTCAGACCCGTCCGGCGGGCGGGCGGCCCGCGTGGCCGAGAAGGCGGCCCTGCGCCGCGAGCTGCTCGCGGCCCGCCGCGCCCGGTCCCCCGAGTCCCGCCGCACGTCGGCCCGCGCGCTCGCCCGGTCCGCCTCGGGACTGCCCGAACTGGCCGGAGCGGCAACGGTCGCGGCGTACGTCTCCGTCGGCACGGAACCCGGCACCCGCGAACTGCTCGACGCGCTGCGGGCCGCCGGGAAGCGGGTCCTGCTGCCGCTGCTGCTGCCGGACGACGACCTCGACTGGGCCGTGTACGAGGGCCCGGACGGCCTCACCGAGCGGGCGCACGCGGGAAAGATGGCCCTGCTGGAGCCCTCCGGGCCGGCCCTCGGCCCGGACGCGGTGACCGGGGCGGACGCCGTCCTGCTGCCGGGCCTGGCGGTCGACGCGCGCGGGATGCGGCTCGGCCGCGGCGGCGGCTCGTACGACAGGGTGCTGGCCCGGCTGGAGCGCGCCGGGGCGCATCCCGCGCTGGTGGTGCTCCTGTACGACGAAGAGGTGGTCGCGCGGGTCCCGGAGGAACCGCACGACCACCCCGTCAAGGCGGTGGCCACCCCGTCGGGGGTGGTCCGCTTCTGAGCGCTACGGCTTGAGCGTCAGGGTGTCGACCGTGGCCTTGTCCACGGCCTCCTTGCCGAACGGCCAGTCCAGCAGCTCGCCCTTGGCCCACATCGTGGTCTGGTCGGTGTAGTTGGAGTTGTACGCGTGCCCCGAGGCGCCGGTCAGGTTTATCCAGCGGGACTTGTCGAGGTCGTTGAGGTTGACGACCATCCGCATCGACGGCACCCAGGTGACCCCGTAGCCGCTGGAGGCGTTCCAGCCGGTGGCGTTGACCGTGGCCTCGCCGCCGCCCAGGTTCCACGGACCGCGGTTCAGCAGCCACCGCAGGAAGCCGGGGCCCTCGGTGCCGATCGTCTGGTTCTTGAGCGTCAGCTGGTGCAGCCGGCCCCAGCTCCAGGTCGACTGGTCCTTGCCGAGCTTGGCGGTCAGCTCCCAGCGGGCGTCCTTCATGGCCCGGGCGAACAGCTCGTCGCGGGTGGTGGTCGACTTCTCCCGCACGGTGCCGGGCGACTTCCACCACGCCGACTTCTCGTCCTTGACCAGGCGGCGGACCACCTCGAACCAGCGGTCGCCGCCGTCGGGCTGCGCCGCGTCCGCGCCCCGGGTGCCGCATTCGCGGACGATGGTGGCGAGGTCGTCGGCGGGCCCGTTGCCGCTGTCCTGGACGTTCATGCAGCTGCTCGTGACGCGCAGCTCCTTCGGCATCTTGTCGCCGAACGCCCGCTTGAGGATGTTGCGCCAGACGGCGTTGAAGTAGGCGGCCGCCGCCGAGTCGGGCTCCTGGGTGTAGTTCCAGTCCTCCAGCAGCTTCTGCGCCGAGCGCACGTCCGGGTCGGAGACCGGGATCTTGGCCAGCATCGGGGTCAGCAGCGCGGCGATCTCGCTGCTGTTGTCCATCTGCATGGTGCGCATGTCATCGGTGGAGATCTTGCCGTTGTCCTTGGTCTTCGCCTCGATGAGGTCGTTGATCCGCTGGCTGCGGGCGCCGTAACCCCAGTCGGTGGTCAGCACGTACGGGTACTTGCCCGCGCCGGTGCCGCTCTCGGTGACGGCCTGGTTGGCCGTCACGATGTAGCCGCGCGCCGGGTTGTAGTCGTACGGCATCTCGTCCTGCGGGACGTAGCCCGCGTTGCCGTCCTTGCCGCCCTTCCAGGCGTACTTGGAGTCCCAGCCGGGGGCCGGCATGCGGCCGTCGCCGGCGCCGCGGATCGGGATCCGGCCCGGGGCCTGGTAGCCGATGTTGCCGCTGACGCCCTTGTTGTCGGCGTAGATCAGGTTCTGGGACGGCACCTCGAAGTCGCGCGCGGCGGCGCGGAAGCCCGCGAAGTCCTTGGCCCGGTCGAGCTTGAAGACGGCGTCCATCGACTTGCCCGGGTCCAGCGCCGTCCAGCGCAGGGCCACGCCGTAGCCGTCGCCGCGGTCGGGGGCGGAGCCGGAGACCGGGGCGCGGGAGCCGACGGTGGCGAGCTCGTCGCTGCGGTCGGAGATCAGCGGGCCGTTGTTGGTGGTGCGGACGGTGATCCGCTTGCTCTTGCCGCCCGCGACCTTGATCTCCTCTTCACGGGTCGTGAAGGGGACCACCTTGTTGTCGTAGACGTAGCCCTCGGGCTTGATCTGCTCCAGGTAGAGGTCGGTGACGTCGGCGCCCAGGTTGGTCATGCCCCAGGCGATGTCGGCGTTGTGGCCGATGACCACGCCCGGCATGCCGGAGAAGGTGAAGCCGGCCACGTCGTACTGGCACTGGGGCGAGGCCGCACGGCAGTGCAGGCCCATCTGGTACCAGACGGAGGGCAGCTGCGGCGAGAGGTGCGGGTCGTTGGCGAGCAGCGGCTTGCCGGTGGTCGTGTACTTGCCCGCCACGACCCAGGAGTTCGAGCCGATGCCGCTGCCGTTGGGGCCGAGGATGGCCGGGATCTCGTCCAGGGTCTTGGCGAGCGAGGACAGCTGGGTGCGCAGGCCGACGCCGGCGCCCTGGGCGGTGGCGTTGTCGGCGAGGCCTGTGGTGATGCCGCCGTTCGGGGTGGCCTGCGAGCCGGTGCCGGTGGATCCGGTGGTGCCGGTTCCCGTACCCGTACCCGTACCGGAGCCCGTGCCCGTGCCCGTGCCCGTGGAGGCCGTGCCCTGGGGCCCGTACTTCCCGCCGGCGACGGTGCCGCCCTCGACGATCGGCTTGTTCCGGTCGAAGGGGTAGGGCGGGTAGAGGTCGTCGATCTGCTGCGGCGAGAGCTTGCCGGCCATCAGGGACCGGTCGATCTCGTCCTGCATGTTGCCGCGCAGGTCCCAGGCCATCGCCTTGAGCCAGGCCACCGAGTCCACCGGCGTCCACTGCTCCGGCGTGTAGTCGCCGGTCAGCTTGAGGGCCGCGTGCTCCACGGAGAGGTCCTTGCCGGACTTCCCCTTGAGGTAGGCGTTGACCCCGTCGGCGTACGCCTGGAGGTACTTCTTGGTCTCCGGTGAGAGCTTGGTGTCGTACTCGGCCTGCGCGACCTGGCGCCAGCCCAGCGTGCGCAGGAAGGCGTCGGTCTCGACCTGGCCGGAGCCGAACATCTCGGAGAGCCGCCCGGAGGTCATGTGGCGGCGGACGTCCATCTCCCAGAAGCGGTCCTGCGCGTGGACGAAGCCCTGCGCGCGGAAGAGGTCCTCGTCGTTGTCGGCGTAGAGCTGCGGGATCCCGTGTTCGTCGCGTTTGACGTCCACGGTCCCGGTCAGGCCGGGCAGCTTGAGGGAGCCGGTGGTCTGGGGATAGGACGCACGGACGCCGTCGACGCTCCAGTACGCCCCGTAGCCGAGTCCCGCCAAGAGCGCCAGGACCATGACGAGCACGATCAGACGTGCGCGTCGTCCCTTCTTCTTGACGGAAGGGCCGGATGAGTTGGCGGGCATCGCTGTCCTTAGAGGGGCAGGGTGGTCCTGGGATTGCTGGAAGCAACCATAGGCGCAGGACCACCCCCGGTGATCCGCCAGGGGTCGAGGTCCTGAGGACAGGGTCGGACGGGCGTTTCACAATGTGATTGTCGAGTAAAGACTCCGTCAAAGATTAGGTAAGGTAACGAAGTGTTCGTCGCACGTGCCCGCGGAGGAACGATCCGTCAGGGCACATGGAGGGAAAGGGCCGCCCGCTGACTGTCCACCTGCTCAATGAGCTCCTGCTGGTCTGCTCGCTCGTGCTGCTCGTCGCGGTAGCGGCGGTACGCGTCTCCTCGCGCAGCGGTCTCCCCAGCCTGCTCATCTACCTCGGCATAGGCATAGCGATAGGCCAGGACGGCATAGGCAACGTCAGGTTCGACAACGCCGAGCTGACCCAGGTCATCGGCTACGCCGCGCTCGTCGTGATCCTCGCCGAGGGCGGACTGGGCACCAAGTGGAAAGAGATCAGACCGGCCCTGCCGGCGGCGATCACGCTCTCCCTCGTCGGGGTCGCGATCAGCGTGGGGGTCACGGCGGCGGGGGCGCACTACCTGGTCGGGCTGGAGTGGCGGCAGGCCCTGCTGATCGGCGCGGTCGTCTCCTCAACCGACGCGGCGGCCGTCTTCTCGGTGCTGCGCAAGGTGCCGCTCCCCTCCCGCGTGACGGGTGTGCTGGAAGCGGAGTCCGGCTTCAACGACGCCCCGGTGGTCATCCTGGTGGTGTCCTTCGCGACCGTCGGACCGGTGGACGAGTGGTACGTCCTGATCGGCAAGATCGCGCTGGAGCTGGCCATCGGCATCGCCATCGGCCTGACGGTGGGCTTCCTGGGCGCGTACGGCCTGCGGCACGTGGCGCTGCCCGCCTCCGGCCTCTACCCGATCGCGGTCATGGCGATCGCCATCACGGCGTACGCGGCCGGTGCGCTGGCGCACGGCTCCGGCTTCCTCGCGGTGTACCTGGCGGCGATGGTCCTCGGGAACGCGAAGCTGCCCCACTGGCCGGCCACCCGGGGGTTCGCGGACGGGCTCGGCTGGATCGCCCAGATCGGCATGTTCGTCCTGCTCGGCCTGCTGGTGACCCCGCACGAGCTGGCCGGCGACTTCTGGCCCGCGGTGATCATCGGGCTGGTGCTGACGATGGTGGCGCGGCCCCTGGAGGTCTTCGTCAGCCTGCTGCCCTTCCGCATCCCCTGGCAGGAGCAGGCCCTGATGTCGTGGGCGGGCCTGCGCGGCGCCGTGCCCATCATCTTGGCCACGATCCCGATGGTGACCGGGATCGAGGGCAGCGACCGGGTCTTCAACATCGTCTTCGTGCTCGTCGTCGTCTACACGCTGGTCCAGGGCCCGACCCTGCCGTGGCTGGCGCGCAAGCTCGAACTCGGCGACACCGACGAGGCCGCGGCGGACCTGGGCATCGAGTCCGCGCCGCTGGAGAAGCTGCGCGGGCACCTGCTGTCCTTCGCCATACCGCCGGCCTCGCGGATGCACGGCGTGGAGGTCAGCGAGCTGCGGCTGCCGGCCGGCGCCTCGGTGACCCTGGTGGTCCGGGACGCGAAGAGCTTCGTACCGGCGCCGGCCACGGTGCTGCGCCGGGGGGACGAGCTGCTGGTGGTGGCCACGGACCAGGTGCGGGACGCGGCGGAGGCGCGGCTGCGGGCGGTCGCTCGGGGCGGCAAACTGGCCGGCTGGCTGGGACAGGGGCCCAACAGGGCCTGAGCGGGACCGGGCGGGCTTGAACAGAGTGTTAGATCGACGTTCTAAATCTGTGATTTCACGGCCGGGTGTGCGTTCCTGCCCTGCTTTGCGGGCATGTGGAATGCGAACTTCCAGTTAATCGCAGGTGAAGACATACCTTGTCGCCGGAATCACAGGGCACAGGTGGAGGTCTGCCTGTACGATAAAGGCACACCACATCGAACCAACTCTGCCTGACGCAGAGCTGGCGCGACCGCAAAGCGGCCGTGGCTCCCTCCCGCAGTGGGCGCCCAGGTATCACTCGGTTCTGCGCAAGAGGACAGCTCTCGGGGCTCCCACATGTACGGGTGCGACCCGCCCACAAGGCGATGCACCGTCCGCAGACGGGGAGTTCTACCAGGCAGCGGAAAGGCAAGGCCGTGACATCCGCGGTCACGACCGACACGTCCGCCCGCCCCGGATACGGGCAGCTCCTGCGCACTCCCGGCGCCCTCGGCTTCCTGGTCCCGGGCTTCGCCGCCCGGCTCCCCTTCGGCATGCTGACCATCAGCATCCTGCTGCTCGTCCAG
This sequence comes from Streptomyces sp. NPDC026522, assembly GCF_055567555.1. Lineage (NCBI taxonomy): Bacteria > Bacillati > Actinomycetota > Actinomycetes > Kitasatosporales > Streptomycetaceae > Streptomyces > Streptomyces sp. NPDC026522. Next base: position 136,671 of record NZ_JBVHQF010000010.1, on the reverse strand, counting down.
CACACCACCGGCTCCTACGCCAACGCCGGCATCGTCGCCGCCGTCACCGGCATCTCCATGGCGCTGTGCGCCCCCGTAATGGGCAACCTCACCGACAAGCACGGCCAGAGCGCCGTCCTGCTGCCGGTCGTCCTCGTCCACGCCGCCGCCGTGAGCGCCCTGGTCGCGCTCGCGCTGCTCGGCGCCCCCGTCCTCGCCCTCGCGGCCGCCGCGATCCCGGCCGGCGCCTCGGTGCCGCAGGTCGGCCCGATGGTCCGGGCCCGCTGGGCCGCCAAGCTGGAGGGCTCGCCGCTGCTGCCGACCGCCGCCGCGTTCGAGTCCGTCACCGACGAGTTCACGTTCGTCGTCGGGCCGGTCCTCGCCACCGCGCTGTGCACCGGTCTGCACCCCTCGGCCGGTCTCATCACCGAAGCCGCCCTGTCGTTGGTCGGCGGTCTGTTCTTCGCCGCCCAGCGCGCCACCCAGCCCAAGGCGCACACCCCGTCCGCCACCGGCACCGAGCGGGCCCCGGCCCTGTCCTTCCCGGGCCTGCGCGTCCTGATCGTCGCCTTCCTCGGGATCGGCGCCGTCTTCGGCGGCATGCAGGTCTCGATGGCCGCCTTCTCCAACGAGATGGGCAACCCGGGTGCGAACGGCCTGCTGTACGGCGTCTTCGCGGCGGGCAACATGGTCGCCGGCATCGCTTGCGGCGCCATCGCCTGGAAGATCGGCCCGCGCCGCCGGCTGCTGCTCGGCTACATCGGGCTTACCGCCGCCGCGTCGCTGCTGTGGACCGCCGACTCGATGGTCCTGCTGGCCGCGCTCGGCCTGCTCGTCGGTCTGTGCATCGCCCCGGCCCTGATCACCGGTTACACGATGATCGAGGCGCTGATCCCGGCGAACGCCCGCACCGAGGCGTTCACCTGGCTGACCGGTGCGGTCGCCTTCGGGCAGGCCATCGCCGTGATCGTGGCCGGCCGGCTGACGGACGCGCACGGGTCCTCGTACGGCTTCCTCGTGCCGGCCGCCGCCACCGCGCTGGCGCTGGTCACGCTGCTGTCCCTGCGGGCGCGGCTCGCGCCGAGGACGGCCGGCCGGATCGTCAGCTCGTCGGGCGCCCCGGAGAGCCAGGAGAACCGGGCCCAGCAGCGGGACCTCACCACCGTCTGAGGGTGGTGTCGGTCACCGCGCGGCCGAGATCGGTGGACTGTTCCGCCGGAATACGTCACCATGGAGCGTCGTTAGCACTCATTGAGTGAGAGTGCCAGGAGGAAATTCGTGCCGACCTACCAGTACCAGTGCACCGAGTGCGGTGAGGGCCTTGAGGCCGTGCAGAAGTTCACCGATGACGCACTGACCGTGTGCCCGAACTGCGACGGACGCCTGAAGAAGGTGTTCTCAGCGGTCGGCATCGTCTTCAAGGGCTCCGGTTTCTACCGGAACGACAGCCGCGGTGCGTCGTCGAGCAGCACGCCTGCCTCGAAGCCGGCCGCGTCGTCCACCCCCGCGCCCGCCGCCGCCCCGGCCTCCTCGTCGTCGGCTTCGAGCACGAGCAGCAGCTCCAGCTCGGCTGCCTGACCCGTCCGCATTCCGTAAGGCCCCGCCGCCCTCCTGGGCAGCGGGGCCTTACGCGTCCCGGGCTAGGGTGGCCGCATGGCGAACGCAGAGATCGGTGTCATCGGCGGCTCGGGCTTCTACTCCTTCCTGGAGGACGTCTCCGAAATCCAGGTGGAGACCCCTTACGGGCCCCCGAGCGACTCCCTGTACCTGGGCGAGCTGGCCGGCCGGTCGGTGGCGTTCCTGCCGCGGCACGGGCGCAGCCACACCGTGCCGCCGCACAAGATCAACTACCGGGCCAACCTGTGGGCGCTGCGCTCGGTCGGCGTCCGCCAGGTACTGGGGCCCTGCGCCGTGGGCGGCCTGCGGGCCGAGTACGGGCCGGGCACGCTGCTGGTGCCGGACCAGCTGATGGACCGTACGAAGTCCCGGGTGCAGACCTTCTTCGACGGCGAGCCGCTGCCCGGGGGCGCCGTGCCGAACGTCGTGCACACCACCTTCGCCGACCCGTACTGCCCGGTGGGCCGGGCGGTGGCGATGGGCGCGGCGCGCGGGCGGGGCTGGGAGCCGGTGGACGGCGGCACGATGGTCGTGGTGGAGGGCCCCCGGTTCTCGACGCGGGCGGAGTCGGTCTTCCACGCGGCCATGGGGTGGTCGGTGGTCGGCATGACGGGGCACCCGGAGGCGGTCCTCGCGCGGGAGCTGGGCCTCTGCTACACCTCGATGGCGCTGGTGACGGACCTGGACGCGGGCGCCGAGACGGGTGAGGGCGTCTCCCACACGGAGGTGCTGCGGGTGTTCGGCGAGAACGTCGGGCGGCTGCGCGAGGTCCTGTTCGACGCGGTCGCGGCCCTGCCGCCGACGGACTCGCGGGACTGCCTGTGCACGCACGCGCACGACGGCTGGGACCTGGGCATCGAGCTGCCCTAGCGCGGACTCACCCCTGGAGGTGACGGGGTTTTCCACAACCTGGGGACCGTCCACAGGCGTGAGCGGGATCCGCCGCCGGGGCGGATGGTGAGGGGTGTCCGGGCGCCGGGTCCGGACACCGAACTCACAGCCAGGTGGTGTTCAGCATGTCCGCTTTCCCTTCCCCGCGTACTCCCACGGCGCTGCCCGCACGCCCTCACACGTGTCTCCCCGCGCGCCCCGTGCCGCTCTTCCCACCGCTGCGGGTCGGGCCTGGCGGGGACCGGCTCAGGCGGGCCCTGCGCCGCCGGCGGCGGGCCGGGGCGGCCGGGCTGGCCGTCGTGGCGGCCGCCCTGGCGGTGGGCGGGACGCAGGCGCGGGCCTCCCGGGGCGCCGGGCCGCCGCAGGCGCAGCCACCGCCGGCGGTGGTGCGGATGGTGTCGGCCCCCGTACGCATCGCCGACGGGGCGACGGTACGGCTGCTGCGGCCCGGCGACCGGGTCGACGTGGTGGCGGCGGAACGCGCGGGGCCGCCCCGGGTGGTCGCGGTCGCGGCCCGGGTCGCCGAAGTGCCGGAACCGGAGAAGACGGCGGGCGACGGCGGGGCCCTGGTGGTCCTGTCGGTGCCCCGGGAGACCGCGCGGGCCCTGGTGGGCGCCGGCAGCGTGTCCCGGCTGGCGGTGACGTTGTGCTGAATCGAACGCGCGACCCGTCACGTCGCCCCGGGACGGCCATCGATTGGACACGTGGGGGTCCGACTGCCGTAGTTTTCGAAGTCGGCTCCGTGTTCCGTAGATGCGAGATGAGGCTCAGTAGTGAGCAAGAAGAACGAGAGCGTCCTGGCGGGCTTCAAGGCCTTCCTGATGCGCGGCAACGTCGTCGATCTGGCGGTGGCCGTGGTCATCGGCGCGGCGTTCACCAACATCGTGAACTCCGTGGTGAAGGGGATCATCAGTCCGGTGGTGGGCGCCGTCGGCACGCAGAGCCTGGAGGGCTACTCGTCCTGCCTGAAGGCCCCGTGCGGCGTCGACGCCAAGGGGGAGCCGACCGGCGTCAACATCATGTGGGGTTCGGTGCTGAACGCCACGCTGACCTTCCTGATCACCGCGGCGGTCGTCTACTTCCTGATGGTGCTGCCGATGGCCAAGTACCTGGCCCGGATGGAAGAGCGGCGCAAGGCCCGCGAGGGCGTGCAGGAGACCATGGAGATCACCGAGCTGGAGGTCCTCAAGGAGATCCGCGACAACCTGGTCGCCCAGCGCAACGGCTCCGGCTCCGCCGGTGGCCACGCCCAGGGCGTCCAGGGCCCGGGTTACGGCCGGCCGCAGAGCTACGGGCAGGGGCGCGACGGTTCGATCTGAGGCTCCGCGCTCAGACGTGGTGCGGGGGCTTCTCGTCGAGGAAGCGGGCCAGGTCGCCCGCGCTCCCGCCGGCGGGGGGCCGCTCGCCCCAGCCGCGGTCCGTGTCGTCCGAGGACTGCTGGTCCAGCGGGTCGCCGAAGTCGAGCTTCGGCTTCGGCTTCGGCCCGGGCGTGGCCGCCGGGGCGGGCCCGGCGGCGCCGGAACCGGTCGTGGGACCCGACGGGCCCGCGGGGTCCTGGCGGTCGGAGGCGGAAGCGGTGCTCATGCCTCCAGGGTACGGCCGCCCCCGTCGGCGCCCCGCCCGGCCCGGGCATGCAGCGGGCGTCCCGTACGGTCTCGACCCGTACCGTCCGGGACGGCCGTGGGTGGTTTGCCGATACGCCGTCCGGGTGAGGCCGGGCGGGTACCGGTTTCGCCCGGAGTCCGCGCGCCTCGGTTCACGGACGGCGTACGGCTGCTGTCCTGGGCGGCATGATCTACGTACAGATGACCGCCCGGCGGCCGGACGAAGCGCACCGGACCGCGACGCCGCTGGAGCTGTTCTTCGACCTCTGCTTCGTCGTCGCCGTCGCCCAGGCCGGGGCGCGGCTGGTGCACGCACTCGCCGAGGGCCACGTCGGCGCGGGCATCACCGGCTACCTCTTCGTCTTCTTCGGTGTGTTCTGGGCCTGGATCAACTTCTCCTGGTTCGCCTCCGCCTACGACTGCGACGACATCCCGTACCGGCTGGCGACCCTCGTCCAGATCTCCGGTGTGCTGATCTACGCGGCCGGGGTGCCGCGCGCCTTCGACAGCCAGGACTGGACCGTCGCGATCATCGGCTACGTGGTGATGCGCATCGCGCTCACCGGGCAGTGGCTGCGCGCCGCCGCGGGCGAGAGCGGCGCGGCCCGCCGTTCGGCGCTGCTCTACGCCGCCGGTCTGGTGGTGTGCCAGGCCGGGTGGATCGCCCTGCTGGCGGCCCCCGCCGGAGCGCGGCGCTGGCTGTTCCTGGTGCTGGTCCTGGCCGAGGTATCCGTCCCGGTGATCGCCGAGAGAAACCATCAGACGGCCTGGCACCCGCACCACATCGTGGAGCGGTACGGCTTGTTCACGCTGATCGTCCTCGGCGAGACGGTCTCGGCGAGCACCATCGCCGTGCAGTCCGCACTGGACGAGCACGAGGCGCTGGGCGTGCTGCTGCCGATCGCCGCGGGCGGCCTGCTGGTCGTCTTCGCCGCCTGGTGGATCTACTTCGCGGTCCCCGCGCACGAGCGGCTGTCCACCAACCGCGAGGCGATCCCGTGGGGTTACGGGCACTACGTGATCCTGGGATCGGCCGCGGCCATCGGCGCCGGGATGGAAGTGGCGGTCGAGCAGGCGGTCGGCAAGGCCGACATCTCGCAGCTGGCGGCCAATCTGGCGGTGACCGTACCCACCGCCCTCTACCTGGGGGCCGTCTGGTTCCTGCACGCCCGCCACTTCAAGCGCACCGCGGCCCAGCAACTGCTGCTGCCGCTCTCCGCGCTGGCGGTCCTCGGCTGCGCCTGGACCGGGGAGTACGCGGTGCTGTGGGCCGGGCTGGTGATGGCGGCCGCGGTGGCGGTGGGCGTGACCTTGACCGAGCGGGCGCGTTCTGGTGCGTGAGTACCAAGAGGGCCGGGGGGCAGCACGGCGACGGCGCCGACGACGAGGAAGTGGGTGCGGACCATGACGGTCCCGGCACAGCGGTACGCGGACCGGCCCGGGCAGGAGCTCGCCGATCCGGCCTTCTGGCAACTGCCCCCGCAGGAGCGGCTGGCCGCCTTCGCCCGGCTGCGGGCGCTCGACGCCCCGGTGTTCGTGCCCGAGGGCCGGGGGCGCGGCCACTGGGCCCTGGTACGGCACGCGGACGTACAGGAGGCGAGCCGGCTGCCGAAGGTGTTCGCCAGCGCGCCCGGGGTCACCACCCCCGAGCCCGCCCGCTGGGTGCGGGCCCTGTTCGGCGACTCCATGGTCAATCTGGACGGGCCGGACCACGCGCAGCTGCGGAAGATCGTGCAGCGCGCCTTCACGCCCCGGCTGCTGGCGGCGGCCGAGGCGGACATCCACGCGGTGGCGGCCCGGATCGTGGACGACGTACTGGCGCAGCAGCCGGACGAGTTCGTCTCGGCGGTGGCTTCCCGGCTGCCCCTGGAGGTCATCTGCAACATGATGGGCATCCCGGAGCACTACCGGCCGGAGATCGCCGACCGGGTCAACCACGCCTCGGAGAACATCGGGGTCGAGCGCGGCCTGGCGGCCCGGCTGCGGATGCCCGGGCGGGGGCTGCGGGCGCTGGCCCGGATGCAGCGGATGGTCGCGGGCATCGGGCGCGAGCGGCGCAGGAACCCGCAGGACGACCTGATCTCCGCGCTGGTCCGGGCGAACGTGGACGGCCAGGCGCTGGGCGCCCGCCAGCTGGGTGCGTTCTTCTCGCTGCTGATGGTGGCGGGGGTGGAGACCACCCGCAACGCCATCACCCACGGGCTGACGCTGTTGACCGACTTCCCGGACCAGCGGGACCTGCTGCTGGGCGATTTCGAGGCGCACGCCGACGGCGCGGTGGACGAGATGATCCGCCATTCGACGCCGATCATCCAGTTCCGCCGGACGGTCGCCGCCGAACACGAGCTGGGCGGCCGGCTGTTCCGGCCGGGCGAGAAGGTGGTGCTGTACTACGCCTCCGCCAACCGCGACGAGGCGGTCTTCCCCGACCCGGACGCCTTCGACATCACCCGCTCGCCCAACCCGCACCTGGGGTTCGGCGGCGGCGGCCCGCACTTCTGCCTGGGCGCGCACCTGGCCCGGGTGGAGATGAAGGCGCTGTTCCGGGAACTGCTGACCCGGCCGGTGGGGCTGCGGGCGGTGGGCCTGCCCGATCTGGCGGGCTCCAGCTTCGACAACCGGGTCCGCTCGCTCCGGTTCGCCTTCGACCGGCCCTGACGAGGGCCGGCCGCGGGGGGCCGGCCACCGGGCAGGCTGGGGGCCCGGCGGCCGGGGAGGGGGCGCGTCGCTACTGGCGCAGGCTCTGCACCGTGATGACGCAGTGGGCGCTGCTGGTGAGCACCGCCTCGTCGCCCGCGAACGCCTGGAGCACCTCCGGGCTCACCGGGTTGCCGGGGACGGCCTCGGGCCAGGCGGTGGTGGCGAAGAGGAAGTACGCCTGGCCGCTCTCGTTCGCCGCCGCCACCCACTCGTCGGGTGCGGTGCAGGTGGCGTTCAGGCCGGGCATGGTGAGCGCGATCTGATTGTCCGCCAGCAGGATCTGCACCGCGAAGGTGGAGGGGCTGCGGGTGCCGTCCATGACAACGTCGCCGAGGGGCAGCCCGATCTCCTCCAGCAGCCCCCGGGCGGCCGCCTCACCGGCCTCCTTGCCCTTCGGGCCGTCGCCGAGGGTGTAGGCGAGGAGGTACGGGATGTCGTGGCCTTCGGAGGGGTCGCCGATCCAGGCGAGCACCGAGAGGGTGCCGAGGTCGGACCGGTCGATTTCGGCTTGGGTTGAAGTCATGCGCCGCACCTTAGTGCTCTCTCCCGCGACCCTTTCACGGCCTTTCACCCGGGCGGGCTACGGCGCCGCTACACCGCCCAGAATCCCCCACCGGAATTCGCCTGGATGTTCGCGTCCTGGTACTGGAGCCGCACGGCGCGCACCTTTTCCGGAATTTCGAACACCACCCATCCTTCGGCCCGTTCCCCGACCTCCAGGGAATCGAAGACGAGCGGTTTGCCCGTCGTCAGTTCCCCGGTGGGCACCACCGCGTGCCGCCCGCCCGCGCTGTCGTACGCCCACATGCGCCCGAGCGCCCCGTACGAAGCGCCGCCCACGTTGACGAACGACATCGAGGCGGCCACCCAACGGGTCCCGGCGGCCGGCGCGAAGTTCTTGTCGACGCTGACGGCCGGGTCCACGTACGCGTTCAGCACCACCTGGAGGTGACGGCCCACCTGCTGCCCCCGCACCCGTACGGACTCGCCCACATGGGCGTCCTTCGCGGCGCCGGGCGAGGCCTGCGACCCGGGGCCGGCCGGGTCCTCGCCGGCGCCGGGAGCCCCGTCGTCCACCGGGCCGGCCGCCGCCGCGGCGTGGGCCGGCGCGCCCGCCACGGGCGCGCTCTGGCAGGCGGTGGCACCGAACAGCAGGCAGGGCAGGAGGACGGCGACGGCGAGAACGGAAGCGGAGTGGCTGCGCATACGGGATCCCTTCGGGGATCTTCGGGGATGTATTGCGGCCAGTTTCACGCCCCCGGGCGGGAAATTGCACACACCGACACGAGCCCACGGGGCGCGTCGCCGCCCAACTGCCAGCACAATGCGTTCCGGCGGAATTCCGTCACCCACGCCCACCTGGAGGAATGATGGCCCTGACCGGCCCCCGAATGGCCTTGTCCGCGTTCTCCGCACTGGCCGCCGCCGCGGTATTCGCCGCCCCTGCGAGCGCCACTTCCTACTACAATTCGATTTCCGTACAGCCGTACGCTCACATCACGCCGGAGGGCACGATCACCCTTTCCGGTAAGTACCTCTGCACCGACCCGTCACCCGCGGGGGCGGTCCAGCTGATGGCCGTGGTCGTCCAGGACTCCGTCCGTCTCGGCAGCAACGCGGACGAGGAGCCCGTCTGCGACGGCGTTGAGCACGAGTGGCAGAGCCACGCCAAGCTCGCCTGGACCCCCGGCCTGCACGCCGGTGAGGCGGGTGTCGAGGTACGGCTCCAGCGGGTGAACCGGGGCGGCGGCATCATGCCGAAGTCCGTCGACACCCTCGCCGAGGACGTCCACGGCGTCGAGGTCGTCGACCACCGGTGACCGCGACCGCGACGGGAGGCATAGCGCCGGCCGGTCCGGTAGCCGCCGCTACCGGGCGGGGCCGCCGCCGCGCCGTCCGTGAGGGGGCGTCAGCGGCAGTGGGGCGCGACGCCGGTCATCGACATGAACGCCACCGTCTGGCAGCCGGGGTCCGCGTGCGGAAGGCCGGTCGTCCAGTCCACCACCGCCGGGATGCCGGCGGCCAGCAGGAGCAGGGCCAGGACGGCGGTGGCGACCCGCCCGTTCAGGCGGCGCACGTCACGCCCCCCGTGTCACACGTCGGTTCCATGGCCGCATCATCACCCCGCACTCCCCAGCGCACAACCCGGTGCGACCGTCCGGTCACACCGCGCCACGCGGGACGCCCGTCGCCTCGAACTCGCACCACACGGCCTTCCCCTCGCCCCGGGACTCCACCCCCCAGTGCGAGGCCAGCGCGTCCACCAGGAGCAACCCGCGCCCGGTGGTCGCCGACTCCCCCGGGGTGCGCCGGCGCGGCCACACGCTGGAGCGGTCCTTGACCCACAGCCGGATCCGCCGGACCGGCTCGGGCAGCACCTCCATCGTCAGCACCGCCCCGCCGTCGGTGTGCAGCAGGGCGTTGACCAGCAGCTCCCCGGCCGCCAGCTCCACGTCGTCGGCGAGCTCCGGCATGCCCCAGTCGCGCAGCGCCTGCCGCAGGGCGTAGCGGGCCTCCGACAGGCCCTCGGGGTCGGCCTGGTGGATGTACTGGTGGATCCGGGGCGCGCGGTGCGTGCCCGGGTCGGGGGCCCGCCGCAGCACCAGCAGGGCCACGTCGTCGCCGGAGCCCCAGCGTTCCCAGAGCCGGTCCGAGAGGTGGTCGGCGAGGGCCCCGGCGTCCTCGGGGCCGCTGCGCACCGCGTGGGCCAGCGCCTCCATGCCCTGCGTGATGGCGGTCCCGGGCTCCTCCACGAGCCCGTCGGTGCACAGCACGAGCGTTTCGCCGGGCACCAGGTCGAGGCGGGTCTCGGGGAACTCCTCCTGCTCGAACACCGAGGCCAGCCCGAGCGGCAGGCCGCCGCGGACGTTCGGCCAGCCGGTACGGCCGTCCGTGTGCCGGATCAGCGGTCCCAGGTGGCCCGCGCGGACCGCCCGTACGCCACCCGTCTCCAGGTCCACCTGCGCGTACATGCAGGTCGCGAAGCGTTCCGTGTCGAGTTCGGCGAGGAAGCGGGAGGCCCGCGCCAGGACCGTGGACGGCGGGTGACCCTCGCCCGCGTAGGCCCGCAGCGCGATCCGCAGCTGCCCCATGATCGCCGCCGCGTGCGTGTCGTGGCCCTGCACGTCGCCCACGACGATGCCGACCCGGTCCCGGGGCAGCGCGATCACGTCGTACCAGTCCCCGCCGACCTCGCGCCCGCTCCAGGCCGAGTGGTAGCGCACCGCGATCTCCCCGCCGCTGATCTCGGGGATCCGGCGCGGCAGCATGGCGGCCTGGAGGCCGGTCGCGAACTCCCGCTCCTGGTCGAAGAGCAGGGCCCGCTGGAGCGACTGGGCCACGATGCCCGCCAGGCCCAGGCACAGGTTGCGCTCCTCGGGGCTGAACTCGCTGCGCCTCCGGTAGAACAGCACCAGCCCGCCGATCGCCTTGGCCTGCGCGATCAGCGGCAGGTAGGCGGCCGCGCTGTACGGGATCCGGGCGAGGTAGTCCGCGAGCAGCGGGAACTCGGCCGCGACCGCGGAGAGGGAGGCGGCGAACCGGGCCTGCCCCGTGACCACCGCGTGGGAGAGCGGCAACGAGCCGTCCAGCCGGGTGAACTGCCGCTCGCTGAGGATCTCCAGGCTCTCCCCGCTCAGCGCGATGATCTTGATGGCGTCGTTCTCGACCAGCCCCAGCGCCAGCCCGTCCGCCCCGAGCCGCTCCAGCGCCCCGGCCCCGGTCAGGCTCGCCGTCACGTCGTCGACCGTCACCGCCCGCGACAGGGCCTCCGTGGTGCGCTGCACGATCGTCGCCTGGTGGGCGCGGGCCGTCTCCAGCTTCCGCAGCGCGCTCAGGTGGGCGAGTTCGGCCGTCGCGTCCCGGACGATCCCGACGATCCGCAGCGGCCTCCCGCCGGGATCGCGCAGCACCCGGCCCTGCGTGTGCGTCCACTGGTCGCGGCCGTCGCGCCGGCGCACGGTGAAGTACGCGCCGTACGTCTCCTCCCCGCCGTCCAGGACGCCCTGCACGGTGTCGGCGAGGCGCGCGCTGTCATCGGCCGGGATCCGCAGCCCCAGGCCCTCCGGGGTGCCGTCGAACTCCTCCCGCTCCAGGTCGAAGACGGTCAGGCCGGCGTCGTCGAGCACCAGCACCCCGGTGCCGAGGTTCCAGTCGAAGCTGCCCATGCCGTTCAGGGCCAGCCGCTCCCCGGGCCCGGTCAGGGGCTCCCGTGCTTCCGGGCCGTCCCGCCCGGGTCCGTCGGATCGCTCCGCCGCTGCCAAGAGACACACACCACCTAACGGCCTGGCCAGCACGGCTGGGAAATGAGCCGCTCCCACTCCTCGTCAGGATGCCCCGGAAGGGTCCGACCGGCCTCCCGCCAGCGCGAAAGGAGGGAGAGGTAGATCGTGTGCTGCTCGCCGGGAGCAGGACCGGCGGCGGCCCTGGCGGCCGGTGGCTGTTCCGCGCGGCTCGCCGGAATGCGTACCCAGCCACGGCCGCCGCCCTGTGCTCGCTCCGCGCCCATCACGACCCCTTCTCAGCGCACCAAAGCCGCTCACCGCAGATACGTCTTGGGATACCCCGCGGCCGCCCGGTCGACCCGGAATCCGCCCGGCGGACCGGGCAGCGCGCCCCGGCCGCCGAGGCGCCCCAGGACTCCCTTGACCAGTCTCCCCGCCGTGAAGCCGGCGCCGTGCACGAATCGCATGGAAGGGCCGAACGAGGGAGCCGTCAGCAGTCCGGCGAAGAACAGGCCGGGCCACGACGACTCGAACCGGGGGCCCAGCTCCGGTGTGCCGCCGTCGCCCACGACCGCCAGCGCCCCGCGCAACCCCGCGTCGAGCAGCTCCAGCCGGCTCAGCCGGGGGGCGAAGCCGGTCGCCGCGATGACGTGCGCGACGTCCAGGACGACCGACTCCCCGGCCGCCGTGGTCAGCCCGAGCCGGGTCCGCTCGCCGACCGCGACCGCCCGGTGCAGGTGGTGCCCGAGCAGTACCGGGACCCGCTGCTCGAAGCGGTCCCGCAGCCACCACGCCCCGGCCGGGCCCAGCGCGGTGGCGGCGATCCGCTCCCGGGCGGGCGCGGGCAGCCTCCGTACCGCCCAGGGCAGCTCCGACCACACCCAGCTGCGCCAGCCGGTGCCCAGGCCGCTGTGCGGGTCGCGCAGCGCGCGGGTCAGGGACCGTTCCAGGGGCTGCGGAACGGTGTTCCAGTTCAGCCGCGGGCGCCGGGCCACCAGACACGGCCGGGCCCCCGCCTCGGCCAGCAGCGCGGCGGTCTCCAGGGCGGCTTGCCCGGCGCCGAGGACGGCGACCTCGCGGCCCGCGAACCGGGTGAGGTCGCGGTGGCCGCTGCTGTGCGAGTAGTGGGTGGGCGGGAGGTCGCGCAGCGCCGCGGGGAAGTTCACGAACGGCATGACCCCGACGGCCAGCGCGACCGTGCGGGTGAGCCGGGGCGGGCCCTGCGCCGTCCTGACCACGAACCCGTCACCGCGCGGGGCCACCTCGGTGACGGTGACCTCCTCCACCTCGGGGCCGCCCGCGTGCCGGGCGAACCAGAGCCCGTACGCGCTGAACGTGCCGATCGGCAGCGGGCTGCCGTGCTCGGCGGCCAGCCCCCGGGTCGCGCAGTAGTCGGCCAGCGTGTACCGGCCCCCGGGCGCGGACAGGTTGGACGACCAGGGCTCCGACTTGAGGTACATGCCCTCGGGCATGTGGTCCCGCCACGACGCCATGGGCCGTCCCAGGACCCGTACCCGCAGCCCGGCGGCCGCCGCGTGCGCGGCGATCGACAGCCCGTACGGTCCCGCGCCGACCACCACGAGATCGTCCATCCGCGTCATCGCTGTCCTTCCAGTCCCATGGATGCCCGGCCCCGCCCCCGTGCGTGCGGCGCCCCGCCCCGGCCCGGAGCCACTCGCACGGGCCGCCCTGCGGGGCGGGAGGCCGGCGGTCTCACCGGTTCACCGGGTCACCAGCTCGTCCGGCTCCGCCGAAGCCTCCGGCGGCTGGGCCGGCCGGGCGGCCGGGCCGCCCGAAGCGGCCGGCGGCTGCTGCCGGCCCCGCTGCCGGGGCGCCCGGACCACCGCGCGGGCGGTGCGCCGCCCCCGCGCGGGAACCCCGCGCAGCAGCCCGGCCCCCTTGTCCGCACCCCGCCCGAGGAAGGCGGCCAGCATCGCCAGGAACGGCATCAGGTCGTCGGCGGCGAACCAGGCCGCCTCCACCCGGCCGCGCCGCGGCGCGGCCGGGGCGGCCGCGGCCGCGTCCCGCGCGCCGCCCGGGGCGAACGGCAGGCGCCGCCCCCGTACGGCCGCCAGCAGCGCGTAGTTCTCCGCGACGAACACCCGGCCGGGGCCGCCCGCCGGCTCCGGTACCCGTTGCCCCGTCAGGTCCAGGTACATCGCCTGCACCACGTCCAGCCCGCTCGCGTCGGTGAACAGCCGGAACTGCGCCCCGGGACGCGGGTTGAAGTCCACCAGACGGAAGCAGCCCCGCTCGTCGCGGCGGAAGTCCAGGTCCAGGATCCCCTGGTAGCCCAGCCGTTCGGCGAGCCGCAGCCCCGCCTCCTCCACCGCCGGGTCCGGCAGCCACCGCCCCACCGCCGTCAGCCCGGTCCGCACCGGCCAGGACAGCTCCTTGCGGCCCGATCCGACCAGCAGCGGGCGCCCGCCCCGGGCGAAGGCCCCGTGGAAGAACCAGTCCGTGTCCGTACCGGCGGGCAGGAACCGCTGGAGCAGCAGCCGGCTGCCCGCCTCCGCCGAACGCTCGTACAGCCGCCGCGCCTCGGCGGCGCCGTGCAGCAGCGTCGTGCTGCGCAGGCCGGCGCCCGCCGGCAGCAGCCACGGCCGGCTCCACTTCGCCACCACCGGCAGACCGAGCCGCCACGCGGCCTCGGCCGCCTCGGATCCGCTCGCCGGGATCACCGTCTCCGGGTGCGGGATCTCCCAGCGCACGCACAGCCGGGACAGCTCCGCCTTGTCGGCGACCTTGGCGGGCAGCCCGTCGGGCTGATGGGGGATCCGGTAACGCCCTTTCAGCATCGGCGCCATCCGGGCCACCGCGATGGCGCTCAGGTCGTCCATCGCGACCAGCACCGCCGGCCGCCCGATCCGTTCGGACACCCCGACGAGGCACTCCAGCAACGCCTCCGGCGCCTCCGGATCCAGCCCGCCCTCGGGCCCCGGGTGCGCGGCGCGCAGGTACCGCGAACGTGCCATGGGACCTCCCCCCGCCTCGACGACGGCATGGACCTCCACGCCCCTGCGGCCAAGGGATCTGACGGCGCCGAGGGTTCCGTGGTGGAACGGATTGCGATCGAGTCTGAGCAGAACAGCGGGCACATGGTTGGCGAACGCGTGCATGGCAGCGGTGTCTTTCACCTAGTCGGACCAAGCGGGAAGGGTACGCACCTGCGAATGGCCTACTGATGGGTCATCGGACAGGCCATTCGTCGGATGTGATGTCTAACGTCGTTGGTGACCACACCGGTTCAGGAAGCTCGGGAGACGCCATGCGCAGACCACACCGCCGACTGGCGAGCACCTGCATCGGTACGGTCACGGCCGGGCTCCTCGCGTCCGGCGCCGCGCTGGCGGCGCCCGAACCGGAACCGCCGGCCGGTTCCGGCTCCGGCTCCGACATCGCCATGGGCGCCTACCTCGACTACGGGCCGCCCGGTGTCGCCCGGATCCCGTACCTGTCGCGCTGGCTGGGCGGCAGGGAGATCCGGGTCGGGCACACCTATCTGCCCGGAGACCGGTGGGCCGGGATCGAGGGCTCCGTCGAGTTCCTGGAGGGCTGGGCCGAGTGGCGCCAGGCCGCCGACGACCGGATGTTCGTCCTCAACGTGCCCATGCAGGCGCACAACGAGGACCGGGTGCCCGACTGGCAGGTGGCCCGGCTGATCAGGGCGGGTGCGCGGGGCGACTACGACGGCCACTTCCGCAAGCTCGCCGAACGGCTGGTGGATCTGGGCGTACCGGACACCGTCATCGTGCTCGGGTGGGAGATGAACGGCTCCACGTACACCCACCGCTGCGGGCCCGACCCGGAGAACTGGAAGGCGTACTGGAAGCGTGTCGTCAACGCGATGCGTTCCGTGCCCGGGCAGAAGTTCAAGTTCGATTTCGCCCCGAACCGGGGTTCGGACGCGATCGGCTGGACCCGCTGCTACCCCGGGGACGACGTGGTCGACGTCATCGGGATGGATTCGTACGACCAGTCCCCCGGCCGCACCTTCGACGACCAGGTCACCCAGCCGTACGGGCTCCAGCAGCACGTCGACTTCGCGAAAGCACACGGCAAGCCGATCTCGTACCCGGAGTGGGGGCTGTTCCGGCGCGGGGACAATCCGGAGTACGTACGGCGCATGCTCAAGTGGATCGAGCAGCACAAGCCGCTCTACCACACCATCACGGACTACTGCCCGCACGGCGTGTGGCAGTGCAAGGCGAACCCGCAGTCGGCCAAGGTCTTCCGCGCCGCCCTGACCCCGCCCAAGCCGGCCCCGGTCACCCCGCCGCCGGTCGTCCCCACACCGCCCGTCGTTCCTACGCCGCCGGTCGTTCCCACGCCGCCGGTCGTTCCCACGCCGCCCGTCGTCCCTACGCCGCCGGCCGTACCCAGCCCCTCCGTCCCGGCGCCCGTCGAGTCCCCGACGCCCCAGGCGCCGAGCCCCACACCCACGCCCACTCCGCTCGTGCCCACACCCGAGGTGCCGGCGTCCGAGACGCCGGTCCCGGTCCCGGTGCCGAGCACCCCGGACCCCACCCCCGTGAGCCCCTCGGTCCCGCCGGTCGTCCCGGCCGTCCCGGTCCCCGACCCGTCGCCCACCCCCACACCCACGCCGACTCCCACACCCACGCCGACTCCCGCGCCCAAACCCTCGGAGGTCGTGCCGAGCCCCTCGGCGCCCGCCGTGCCCGTCGTGCCCGTGGCGCCCAAGCCGAATCCGCCCACCACCAACTCCACCCAGTGGTGCGTACCGATCAACTTCGGCGAGTGGCTCTCCAAGCTCGTCGGCAACCAGGCCGTCTGCATCAAGATCGACTGGAGCAAGGGCTCGCTCTGGCCGTTCTAGCCGCCGGCGCCGGTCACCGCCGGGGCGCCGGCGGCCCGGTCGCGGGCGCGTGCCTCCCGTCATCGCACCCGCAGTTCGTTCAGCCGCGCCCGCCAGTCCCTGGCGGCCGGCAGCGACTCGCGCAGCGCGTCCACCGCCCGCTCGCGCCCCGTCAGCTGCGACTCGTGCAGTCGCAGCAGGGGCGCGAGCGCGTTCGTGGACATCAGGAGCCGCTGGTTGACGACCGTCTCGGGCCGCCAGTGGTTCTTGTACGGCTCGTTGCCGCGCAGGAAGCTCACCACCGGACGGCCCTCGGCGAGGGCGCGGCCGGCCTCGTAGCGCAGCAGGAGGGTGGCGATGTCCACCTTCCGTTCGCGCAGGTCCGGGTCGGCCCCGTACAGGTATCCGCCGCTCAGCGCCGCGGACAGCAGCGTGACGTTGGCGGCCACCACCTTCCCGTCCAGCCGGAACTCGGTCAGCCGGCCCTCGCCCGCCCGGACCATCCGCCGGGTCGCCCGGGTGAGGTGCTCCGCGAAGCGCGGCTTGAGGTGCTCGGGGGTGACCCCGCGCCCGCGCCACTGCTTCTCGTGCAGCCGCAGCAGCGTCCGTACGGCCCCCGGCACCTCGTGTTCGGTGACCTCGTGCTCCTCGATGCCGGCTGCGTCGGTCTTGCGGAGCTTGGCCCGGACCCGCTGGGCGCCGGACGCGGGCATGCGCTTGACCAGTTCGTCGAACGGCAGCGTCGGCAACTCCATGCAGGTGGAGTCGGCGAGCTTGGCCCGGGCTCCGGGCCAGGCCTCGAAGAGGGCCTCGGCCGCGGCGCCGGGCCGGACCTCGCGCAGGTCCACCACGGCGCCGCGGGCGGCCCGGTGCAGGCCGTGGGCCAGCGCCGGGACGACCTGGCCGGCGTGGTCCGGGGCCACGAGCACGTCGAAGTAGTCGGTGATCCCGCCGCCGAGCGGCACCAGCAGCGGCAACGGCCGGTGTACGAGGGTCAGCGCGGCCGCGCCGACCAGTTCCTCCCCGCGCCGTACGAGGAGCAGCCGCAGCCTTCCGTCGCGGCCGTACGAGAGCCACCAGGAGTGCAGCCAAGCGTGGCTCTGGAAGGGAGTGGCGGTGGGGCAGCCGCGCAGGAGCCGGTTCCACTGCTCCTCCAGCGCGGCGAACTGCCGGGGATCGCGGCACAGCGTCACCGACAGGGCCCCGGTGGAGCCCGAGGTCATCGCACGGGCTCCTTCTCCTTGACCGGGGCGGGCTCGCCCTGCGCGGGCAGCGAGGCGTACTCCTCCACGACGGGCTCGCCTGCGGGCGTCTCGCGGCGCCGCCGCGCAGGGGGACCGGCCAGCAGCCACAGGCCGCCGAGCAGACCGCCGGCGCACAGCCCGACGGCGCCGCTGACGGGCGCGGACGGGGAGGCGGGATCGGCCGGGGCGACGGCCTGGTTGAACAGGATCAGCTGCACGCCGGTGTTCTTGGCGGCCTGGTTGCTGCTCAGGGACAGTGCGTCGGCGACGGCGTTGGCGATGTCGGCGGCCTCGGCCGGGCTCTTGGAGGTGCCGGTGATGGCGATCATCGGCGAGTCGGGAGAGGTCTCCGCGCGCACCTGGGTCCGCAGCCGCCCGGCGTCGATGCCCGCGCGGGGCTGGGCGTAGGCGAGGGTGGAGCTGCTGGTGGCGATGCGGGCGTAGGCCTGCGCGAAGCCGAGTGCGGTGGCGGGCTCGGTGGTCTCGTTGGGTACGGCGACGACGTAACTGGTGGCGGCGTACTCGGGCGCCTTCAGCACCCCGTACGCGCCGCCCGCGACGAGCCCCAGCAGCGCGCAGGCGGGCAACGGCCACCACGCGGGCGGGCGCGGGGCCCGGATCCGGCGGCGGTGGTCGGACTTCTTCTGTTCGGCGGTGTCGGCCATGTGCGTGCTCGCTTCCTGAGTGGAGGGGACTTCCTTCGGCCCCCGACCGGGGACCCTTGCGGGAGGACTGCTCATCGGCGGTGATCGCCGCTGCCGCTGCCCTGACCGGACGCGGGGCCCGGGGCGGCGCCCCGCACATCCAGCCCCGCCGGCGATTGAGGCGCGGTGTCCGGGACGGCGCCCCGGCTGTCGACCCCGGCCGGGTGCGGCACATCCAGCCCCGCCGGCGATTGAGGCGCGGTGTCCGGGACGGCGCCCCGGCTGTCGACCCCGGCCGGGTGCGGCACCTCCAGCCCCGCCGGCGTTTGAGGCGCCCGGCCCGGGACGGCCTCCGGGTTGTCGGCCCCGGCCGGGTGGAGCAACTTCAGCCCCGCCGGCGTGTGCGGCGCGGGGTCCGGGGCGGCGCCCCGGCGACTCGGCCGCGCCGGGGCCGGGGCCGGGCCCAGGGTCGTGGCGTAGACCGCCAGGAGCTGCTCCGCGCTCCGCGCGATGTCGTACCGCCGCACCACCGGAGGTACCGGCAGGCGCCGCGCCCCCGCCTCCATGTGCCCCCGCAGCGCCGCGACCAGCTCCTCCGTGCCCGTACCGATCCGCCGCGCCCCCGGCGCCTGCGCCGCCGGGAGGTCGTCGACCGCCGGGCAGGTGACGTGCAGCACCGGCAGCCCCGCCGCCAGCGCCTCGACCACCGCCAGCCCGAACGCCTCCTCCCGCGACGGCGACACGAACACGTCCATCGCCGCGAGCAGCGCCGCCACCCCCGGGGTGCGCCCGTCCGCGCCGTCCCCCAGCGGGTCCCGCTCCCCCAGCAGGTGGATCCGGCCCTGCGCGCCCAGCTCCCCGGCCAGCCGCCGCAGCGCGGACCGCTCCGGACCGTCCCCGGCCAGCACCAGGTGCGCCCCCGGCAGCGCCGCCACGGCCCGTACGAGCACGTCGAACCGCTTCCCGGGCACCAGCCGCCCGACCCCGCCCACCACGAACGCCCGCTCCGGCAGCCCGGTCCGGGCCCGCGTGGCCCGCCGTACGCCCTCGTCGAAGCGGAACCGGACGGCCTCGATCCCGTTCGGTACGACGTGCACCCGCTCGGCCGGCACCCCCCAGGCCTCCAGCCGGGCCGCCACCGTCTCCGAGACGGCCACCGTCGCCCCGCCGAGCCGCTCACCGGCCAGGTACAGCGCCCGCACCCCGCGCGACAGTGGCCGGCCCTCGATCTCGGCCCCGCCCAGGGAGTGTTCCGTGGCCACGATCGCCCCGACCCCCGCGAGCCGGGCCGCGAGCCGGCCGTACAGACAGGCCCGGTACAGGTGCGTGTGCACCAGGTCGTACCGGCCGCGCCGGATGAACCGCACCAGCTTCGGCAGCGCGGCCAGGTCCCGGTTGCCCTTCATGGCCAGGTGCACGACCCGGACCCCGTCGGCCCGCAGCCCCTCGGCCACCGGGCCCGGATTGGTCAGCGTCAGCACGTCGCACCGCATCGGCATGTGCCGCAGCAGCAGCCGCAGCTGTTGTTCGGCGCCGCCCACGCCCAGCCCCGTGATGATGTGCAGCGCCTTCACCACCGCACCCCGCGCACCAGCTGCCGGGCCTGGTGGCGCAGCTGCTTGACGCGCAGCCGGGCCCCGCCGTCGGCCTGGCTGACGTGCGTGCGCGGCATGGCGTGCCGCCCCGCGAGCCGGCCGGGGTCGATGGCGCACGCGTACCCGTACCCGGCGCCCGCCGTCGCCGCCACCACCCGGGCGTCGAGGTGCCCGTACGGGTAGCAGAACCCCTCGGGCAGGGTCCCGGTCAGCTCGCGGATCAGCTCCCGGCTGCCGCGCAGCTCCTGCTGGAGCACGTCGTCGGGCGTGGCGGTGAGGTCCTGGTGCAGCAGCCCGTGCGAGCCGATCTCCTGTCCCGACGCGGCGACTTCGCGGATGCCTTCGGCGGTGAGCAGCGGCTTGCGCGGTCCGAGCGGGTCCCACGCGTTGTCGACGCCGAGCCGCCCGGGCAGTACGAACAGGGTGCAGGTGCAGTCGTGGCGGCGCAGCAGGGGCAGCGCCCGGGTCAGGAAGTCGGTGTAGCCGTCGTCGAAGGTCAGCCCGACGAGCCCGGCGGCCCGCCCGGCGGCGCGGGCCCGGAGCAGTTCGCCGACGGACACCCCGCGCAGCCCCCGGGAGCGCAGCCACAGCAGCTGCGCCTCCAGCGCGACCGGGGTGACGGTGATCCCGTACGGGTCCTCGGCGGGGTCGGTGAACTCGGTGACCGAGTGGTACATCAGGACCCAGGGCGATGCGGTCCGGCGGGTGGGTACCACCGAGGCGACGGGCGCCGTGTCGGTGTCAGCGGTCATGGCGGAACCTCTGGGTGAGCTGGGAGGTGAGCTGGCTGATCTGTTCGGGCAGGGCGGTGATCTCCAGGGCCCGCATGGCCATCCCGGTGGCCCCGAACATGGCGGGGACGAGCAGGCAGCCGAGCGCGGCGCTGAGCAGCGGGTCGGGGATCATCGGTCCGGCGATCCACCCGGTGGCGCAGGCCGCAAAGGCGGCGACGGCGAGCCGGCCGATGCTGACGGCGACCCGGCGGACCTGGATGGGGACGATCCGGGAGCCGAGTCCGGTGAGCAGGAGCGCGGCGGTCGTGGAGATCCCGGCGGCGTTGGCGGCGGCGATGCCGTAGGTGCCCCACCAGCCGACGGCGAAGGCGCCGACCACGATGTTGACGAGGAGCCCGGCGCCCATCGCGAGCGCGGGGAACCAGGTGGGCCGGTCGGTCGAGAAGAAGGGCCGGCTCAGCGCCCCGACGAGGCAGTGGCCCAGCAGTCCGAGGCCGTAGACGCGCATGACGGAGGCGGTGGCCTGGGTGTCGTGGTGGGTGAACGCCCCGCGCTCGAAGAGGACCTGGATGATCTGGGGCGCGTACCCGATGACGAGGGCGGTGCCCATCAGGACGGCGAGCGAGGCGAGCGCCAGGTCCTGTTCCACGCGCCGGCGGGCCTTCTCGCGTTCGCCGCCGGCCATGGCCTGGGCGACGACGGGGAAGGTGACGGTGCAGATCATCAAGGAGAGCACCATCGGCATCTGCGCGACCTTCTGCGCGTAGTTGAGGTGCGAGATCGCGCCGGGCGGCAGGGACGCGGCGAGGAACCGCTCGACGAGCACCTGCGACTGGCGGAAGACGGCGAAGAAGATGACCGGGGCGATCAGCCCGAAGGCGATCAGCGTCGGCCGGTCCCGGTCGCGCTGGCTCCGCGGGGCCGCCTTGACGCGGTTCGGGCCGAAGCCCACGTTGCGGATGAACGCCGGGAGTTGTACGAGGACCATCAGCGCCCCGCCGACGGCGACTCCGGCGGCCGCCGCGCGCACCCCCCAGACGGCGTGCAGCGCCACCATCGTGCCGATGATCCCGATGTTGTACGAGACGTAGATCGCGGCGGGTGGCAGGAACGAGCGGTGTGCGCGCAGCGCGGCGCTGAAGTACCCGGCGACGCCGAAGGTGAGCACCGTCAGCGCGGTCATCCGGGTGCACTGGACGGCGAGTTCGGGGTCGGGGAGACCGGGCGCGAGCACGCCCACGACGAGCGGCGCGGCGAGGATGAGTACGGAGGCGACGGCGGCCAGGAGCACGGCGAGGCGGGGCAGGGTGGCGCCGACGAGCAGCCGTACGGGGTCCTGGCTCCGGGCCTGCTTGCGGGTGAGCCCGGCCCGGCTGGCGGCCCTGCGGGCCAGCGCGTGGCTGAACGCGGGCACCATCAGCAGCGCCATGGCGTCCTCGATGAGCAGCGTGGAGGCCATCTCGGGGACGGTCCAGGCGATGAGGAAGGCGTCGCTGTCGTGTCCGGCGCCGAAGAGGTGCGCGATGGTCTGGTCCCGTACCAGGCCGAACACCGCCCCGGCGGCGGTGAGTCCGGCGGTGACGGCGGCGGCCTTGGCCAGGAACCGCCCGAGCGGGGCCGGTCCGCTCCCGCCGTGCCGCCCTTCCGGCCCGCCGGCCCCCTCGGCCGCCGGGTCCACCGGCCCGGTCGCGTCCGTGCCCGGCGCCGCCGCCGCGGGCACCGCCGGTTCGGGCGCCGACGGCTCGGGCCGGCCGGACCGGGGCAGGCCGACCCGCTCCCCGGGCGGCCCGGCGGGAGCCGGGGGCGCCGGCTCCGGCGGACGGCCCGCGGCCCCGGCGAGGTCGGTCGCCGCGGCCGCGGGCCGCCACGGCGTCGTATCGGTCACCGGCCGGCCGGCCCCTCGGGGCCGGGCCGGGCCGGGAGCACGGCGGCGACACCCCCGGCTTCGGACGGCAGGGCCCACCACGCGGCCAGCCCGATGATCACTCCGGTCAGCACGGTCGACGGCCCCCCGATGTCGGCGTAGAGGAAGTCGGTCAACTGCCACACCAGCAGCCCGATCGCGATCAGCCCGCAGTCGCGCGGGCCGCGTTCGCCGCCCGCCGCGTACCGGCGCAGGCCGGCGACCAGCAGCACGGCCCAGCCGCCCGCCAGCGCGGTCAGCCCGATCAGCCCCTGCTCGCTCAGCACCAGCAGGTACATGTTGTGCGGGGAGAGCAGCGGCTGCTTGACGAAGGCCTGGCCGGCGCCCGCGGTGTCACTGCCCGAGGACAGCGCCAGGGACGAGTGGCCGTCCCGGTTGGCGGGGAAGCCCTTGAGCCCCACCCCGGCGGCCGGCCGTTCCCGCCACATCGACTCGGCGGCGGCCCACATCGTGTACCGGTCGGTCACCGACTGGTCGGGGGCGTCGGAGACCTGGGTGATCGAGGTCAGCCGCTCGGTCACCATCTCGGAGCCGACCCCGAACCCGCCCACCAGCACCACGACCACCGCCACCAGCGCCACGACCACCTTGAGCGCCCGCCGGATCCCGGCCAGCACCATGACCAGCACCGCCGCGCCCGCCGTCGCGATCCACGCGCCCCGGCTGAACGACAGCACCAGCGGCACCGTCAGGGCCGCCGCGCAGCCGGCCGCCGTCCGCCGGACCCGGCCCGGCAGCCCCGGCGCGAGAGCGGCGGCGGTCGCCACGACCAGCCCGTACGCGACGACCGTGGCCATGCCCATGACGTCACCCGGGCCGAAGGTGCCCACGGCCCGGATGTCGGCGCCCTGGTACGAGGCGCCCGTGTGGGTGACGAACTGGACGACGCCCAGGGCGCCCTGCATCCCCGCCAGCACCACGAAGCACCCCGCGGCCAGCCGGAACTCCCCGGCGTCCCGCACCAGCAGCACGATCGCCGCCGGGACCAGCACGAAGACCTGGAGGTAGCGCACGAACCCGGGCAGGGCCGCGTACGGGTCCCCGGCCGTCACCGTCGCCACCGCGAGCCCCACCGCGGGCGTCCCGAGGACGAGGGCGCCCAGCGGGCTCAGCGTCCGTACCCGGCCCTGGCAGGCCCGCAGCGCGCAGACGGCCACGAGCAGCAGCGAGGCGGCGTCGGCCGGCCCGACCTTGCCGGAGGTGCTCGCATCACCCGCGGGCAGCGGAGCGAGCAGCAGCAGGACGGTCGCGGCCAGCGGCAGCAGTGGCCAGTGCCGGCGCAGCAACCGGCGGGCGTCCGGGCGGCCCGCGTCCGGGCGGCCCCGGGGGCGGGAGTTCGATACGGCGAGGGTCATGCTCAGCTGCCTCCCAGCCGGAAACGGAAGAAGGAGGCCGCGGTCCGGGCCAGGATCCACAGGTCCTGCCACAGCGACCAGGTGTCGATGTAGTGGTTGTCGAAGCGGGCCCGGTCCTCGATGGAGGTGTCCCCCCGCAGGCCGTTGATCTGCGCGAGCCCGGTGATCCCGACCGGCATCCGGTGCCGGGCCTCGTAACCCGGGTGGATGGTGCTGAACTTCGCGACGAAGAAGGGCCGCTCGGGCCGCGGCCCGACCAGGCTCATGTCGCCCCGTACGA
The DNA here is from genome assembly GCF_055567555.1 of Streptomyces sp. NPDC026522. Taxonomy (NCBI): domain Bacteria; kingdom Bacillati; phylum Actinomycetota; class Actinomycetes; order Kitasatosporales; family Streptomycetaceae; genus Streptomyces; species Streptomyces sp. NPDC026522. The sequence goes on along the minus strand of NZ_JBVHQF010000010.1, from coordinate 113,065 downwards.
CGTTCCACAGCTGCGGCAGCTCGTCCAGCGACGACTTGCGCAGGAAGGAGCCGATCGGGCTCATCCGGCGGTCCCCGGCGACGGTCCACCGGGTGGCGGACTCGTGCGCGTCGGCGCTCAGGGTGCGGAACTTCAGCAGGGTGAAGGGCCGCCCGTACAGGCCGACGCGCTCCTGACGGAAGATCACCCCCGGTCCGTCGGAGAGCCGTACGGCCAGGGCGCAGGCGCCCATCACGGGAGCGGCGGCCAGCAGCGCGACCGCGGCGAGCGAGGAGTCGATGATCCGCTTCGCGTGCCGCTCCAGCGGCCGGGCGGGCCGGGGCAGCAGCGGCTGTACGGCGTATCCCCACAGCTGGTCGGCGGGCTCGGGCACCCGCATGCCGGTGACCTTCGCGGTCCCGGCGGGATCGGCGAGCCAGAGCCGGCAGCCGTGGTCGTGGAACAGCCGGACCAGCGAGGCGGTGCGTTCGTCGGCTTCGGGCGGCCGGGTGAACACCGCGTGCCGGACGGAGTTCTGGATGACGGCGCGCCGGACGTCCTCGTGGGTGGCGAGCACCGGCAGCGGTCCGCTCTCCACGTCGGGGGCGGAACCGGTGTCGGCGATCCCCACCGGCCGCAGCCCGTACTCGCGCCGCCCGTGCAGCGCGTCGGCGACGGCCCCCGCGGCCGCCCCGCGCCCGACGACCAGCGCGGAGCAGGGTCTGCGCACGGCCGCCCGGCGGCGGAGCTGGTTGACGAGCCCGCGGCCCGCGCAGGCCAGTACGGTCTGCACGCACAGGGCGCTCAGCAGCGCCTCCCACCCGAGCGCCTGCCCCGGCCGGACGGCGGCCAGCACGGCGGCGGCGCCGCACCACAGGACGGCGGCCCGGCCGGCCAGCGCGGGCAGTTCGCGCAGCGCGGAGGGCGCGAGCCGCGGCCGGTAGAGCCCGCCCTGCGCGTGCAGCGCGGTGACCAGTACGGCGAGGGGGGCCGCCAGTTCACCGGTGAGTCCCGGACCGGTTACGGCCGTCGTAGTGAGTACGGCGGCCAGCGCGTCAGCGGTCAGCAGCGGGAGGTTCCCGTCGCCGCGCCGGGCCCGCTCCGGCCGGACGGCGGGCCGGGCCTGCTCGGCCTTGGGCCGGCGCGGGGGGTGGATGGCGGTCACGGCACGGCGGACGGCGGTGGTCCCGCCGACGGGCCCCGTGCCGCTCTGCCCGGTGTGCCGGGCGGGTGCGCTGTCCATCGTCATCGGCTGATGCGCTCCATGTTCGAGGGCTTGGGGGTCCCCCCGGCGGAGCCGTGGGGCGAGTCCCCCCGGCGGGGCGAGGGGGCGGGCCTGCCCAGCAGTTCGCGGTACAGGCCGGTGACCGCGTCCGCGGTCCGCCGCACGTCGAACTCGGTCCGGGCGTGCCGGCCGGCCTGCTCCCCCAGTTCGGTGAGCAGCCGCGGTTCGGCCAGCAGCCGTCCCAGGGCCTTGGCCAGGGCCGTCGGGTCCTCCGCAGGCACCAGGCACAGCCGTCCCTGGCCGGGCGGCAGGCTCTCCCGGGCACCGCTGACGTCGGAGACCAGGACCGGCCGGCCGCAGGCCATGGCTTCGAGCGGGGCGAGCGCCATTCCTTCCCACCGCGACGGCAGTACAACGATGTCGGCGGCCCGAAGCCACGGTCGGATGTCGGCGGCGGATCCCGCGAAGTGCACGCGGGACGGCGCGGCGCGCCGCAGTGCTTCGCCGTCGGGGCCGTCGCCGACCAGCACCAGCCGGGCGTCCGGGACCGTCCCCAGCACCTCCGGCCAGGCCCGGAGCAGGACGTCCTGGCCCTTCTGCGGGCAGAGCCGGCCGACGCAGACGGCCAGCGGCCCCCGGCCCTGGAACTCGGCGGGCAGCGGCAGCCCGGCGCGCGCGCCGGCCCGGTCCTCCGGCCGGCCGGGGCGGAAGTGGGCCAGGTCCACCCCGTTGCGGATCACCGACCAGCGGGCGGTGACCCCCTCCGACTCCCCGGCCCGGCGTTCCGCTTCGCTGACGCAGAGCACCCGGTCGGCCCAGCGGGCCCCGAACCGCTCCCAGCGCAGCGCGAGCGCGGCGGTGGCCCCGCCGACGGCGTCGAAGGACCAGGCGTGGGGCTGGAAGACGGTGGGCAGGGAACCCCGCACGGCGAGCCGTCCGGCGAGGCCGGCCTTGGCGCTGTGGGCGTGCAGCAGGTCGGGGCGCACCCGGCGGACCAGCCGTACGGCGCGGAGGACTTCGGCGGGCAGGGCCGGTCCGGGGGAGCGTCCGGCGTGCCAGGTGTGGACCTCGGCCCCGGCCTCCCGGGCCGCCTCGCCGAGCTGTCCGCCCTCGGGGCAGCCGACGACGACGCGCAGCCCGGCGGCGGACTGGGCCCGCACCAGGTCGGTGACGACCCGGGCGACCCCGCCGTCGACGGGCTGGACCAGGTGGAGGACGGTGAACGGCTCGGTGGGCGGGTGCGGGGACTGTGCTGTCGAGCGATGTGTCGGCACGTGGAGTGGTCTCCTGCGTTCAGCGGCGCGCGTCTGTCTGAACGAAGAGCACGCCGAGGAATTGCCCCTGGCTTTCGCCCGTGAACTTGAAGCTCAGACTGCGGGCGCCACCGGACAGGGCGGGGCTCAGATCGAACACGTCCGCGTCGTATCCGAGATTATTCATATATTCAGGCTGTCGGACGGGCGCAGCCTGCCCGAATTCCGTGATGGTGGAATTCATGACGTCATTGAACGGATTCTCCGCATCGCTGATGCTCACCCGGCGGCCGCTGTCGGCGGTCACCGTGAGCGAGTCGCCCAGGTTCCCCCGGTCCCCGTCGTACGCGACCACCCCGACCCGGCCCGAGGACCCCGCCGGGGCGTTCAGCCCGGCCAGCTCCACCGTCTCCCCGGCCGCCCCGCCCGCCCCGGCCGCCAGCACCTCGAAGCCGTCCCACAGCGAGACCCGGCGCAGCGGCTCCTGCGGCTGCTCGTACGCGGCGACCAGCGTCCAGCCGCCCCAGGCGCCCGCCTCCGAGCGGCCCATGGCGATGTTCAGCTGGGCGACCGTCCACATGCCCGTCCCGCCCTTGCGGACCAGCGGGGTGACGTCGGCCGAGGCCTGATAGGCATCGCTCGCGTCGTCGGTCCGGTGCCCGACCACGGTGTCCGCCAGCACTTCCTTGTAGGCACCGCCCGGCTCGGCGACCAGCACCCGGGCGCTGTCCTCCGGCGGCTTCTGCTCGCCGACGCGCAGGTTCCCGCCCCAGTACAGCCGGGCGTACGAGACCTTCGCCCCCTGCGGGATCTTGAGCTCGGCGCGGGTCGAGTTGTAGGTGTCGGGGTCCTTGTCGACCTCCGTGTAGAACATGTCGTAGTCGCTGTTCACCCCGGACGCGCCGCGTTTGACCTCCGCACACGGCTCCGCCTGCGGGGCCTCCTCCTTGCGGCAGGTGATCGCGGAGTTCGAGGCGCGGACCAGCCCGCCGTGCTGCACGGCCTGGTAGCGCTGGGTGAAGGGGACCCGGGGCAGCTCCCTGACGGCGACGGTTTCCGCCGCGGCGGTCGTGACGGCGCCGGCCGCGGGGAGGTTCACCGAAAGCACGAGGCAGGACAGCAGACCGAGCGCGCCGAGGATTCTTCGGGGGGAACCCATGACCCTGCCTCCTATTTTCGATCAAGGGGACAAAACAGGAGTGAACTTTGTCAGAAATCAGGGCTGAAATCACGCGGGACTCGCCCGTACGGCCTTTTGGGCGATAACACGCACCCTTGAAGCGGGCGGGTCGTTATGCGGGTGCACCATTGTTCGAACCGAAAGGGAAAAGCGGAGGTGACCGCGGACGCCCTCGTCCGGGCGAACCGGACGGCCGGGCCCTCGGCGTCGTCGCCGCACGCGACCCCTCGTTCGGCACCCACCCCCGTCAACGCCAGACGTCAACCGGGATGCCCGGAACTTCGGCATCCGGGTGAAGACACGCAACCCGAGCCGGGACCGCACCGTTGATCCGGGTGCTCCAAGTAACGGGCAATCCTGCAAAAAAGGGACGACAATGATCAAGAAGTTTGTGGCCGGCGCAGCGGTTGCCGCCTCCGTCGTGGGCCTTGGTGCCGCCATGGCGCCCCAGGCGATGGCCATCGGCAACGACAACGGCATCAACACCGTCAACGGCAACGGCGCCTCGCAGATCTACGGCAACCAGGCCACCTACGGCAACATGAGCCCCCAGATGGCGCTGATCCAGGGCTCGTTCAACAAGCCCTGCATCGCGCTGCCGGCCAAGGCCAACGTGCAGTCGGTCCTCGCCCTGGTCAACGTCGGCGTCCAGGACATCCCGATCCTGTCCAACCCGCAGAACCAGCAGTGCACCGAGAACTCGACCCAGGCCAAGGGCGACGAGCCGCTCTCGCACATCCTGGACAACATCCCGGTCCTGTCCGGCAACGTCTCCGCCGGCAGCTGACCGCAGCCCGCGCCGGGGACGGGGCCGCCGCACCTTCGGGTCGCGGCGGCCCCGCCGCTTGTGCGGCCCGGTATTCCGCCCGGCCCGCGCATCCCGCCCCGCGCCAATCCGCCGGTGAATTCGGGAACGGGGCATCGGAGTGAAACGACCAACCCGGCCCGGAAATCCCCGGTTTCTTTTCCCGGACCCGCTCGTTGTTAATTTCGCAGTGGATACGCCCCTGCAGGAAAGGATCGAAAACAAATGACGTACAAGAAGGCAGTGGTGCTGGCCGCCGGCGTTCTGATGGCCGCCGGTGCCGCCTCTCCCGCCATGGCCGACGCGGGTGCCGAGGCCGCGGCCATCGGGTCCCCCGGCGTCCTCTCGGGCAACGTCGTGCAGATCCCGGTGCACGTCCCGGTCAACCTCTGCGGCAACACCGTCAACGTGATCGCGCTGCTGAACCCCACGTTCGGCAACGTCTGCGTCAACGACTGACGAAGCGCTTGCGCCCGCAAGGGCACACCTCCTCGCCAGTGGCCTCGGAGTGCACGGCGGTGCACTCCGAGGCCGCTTCGATTCAGCACCGGCGAGAGCGCCGGTAGACAGGGAAGGACCCATGCGACAGGTACTGAGCCGACAGGTACTGGGCAAGGGGGTGCTCACGGCGGCGGCCGCTTCGAGCCTGCTGTCGATCGCGACCGGCGCGGCCTACGCATACCCCGGAGCGATGGCCGAAGCCGCGCACTCGCCGGGTGTGGCGTCCGGCAACAGCGTCTCGGTACCGATCACCTTCGCCCCGAACGTCTGCGGCAACAGCGTGGACGGGGGTGCGGCGCTGAACCCGGCCTTCGGCAACACCTGCGCCACCACCACCGGATCCGACGCCGACTTCGACTACCAGCGCTACCTGAGCCCCGAGCACGCCGCGGCCTTCGAGCGCTACCTCGACGAGCGGCAGGGCCGGCACGCGCTGCCCCGCCAGCGGCACGAGGAGGAACGGCCCGAGGAGGCGCCCCGCCACCACGCGCCCCGCCACGCGGCCCCGCAGCACGAGTTGCCCCGGCACGAGGCCCCCCGGCATGCGGCTCCCGTGCACCAGGTGCCGCAGCACGAGGCCCCCGTGCACGAGGCACCGCAGCACGATGCCCCCCGGTACGAGGTGCCGCAGCACCAAGCCCCGCACCACCAAGCGCCCCGGCCCGAGGTCTCGCACGAGGACGGTTACGGCGCTTCGGGTACCGGCGGGAGCCGGGACGAGGAAGAGTGCGACGACCACCCCCGGGCCGCGCACCCCGCACCGCCCGCGCCCGCCCCCGTCGACGAGGCGCCGCACACCCTCCCCGCCCCCGTCGACGAGGCGCCGCACACCCTCCCCGCCCCCGTCGAGGAGGAGGCGCACACCCTGCCCGCCCCGGTCGAGGAGGATTCCGGCCCGCCGCACGGCAGTCGGCTCGTGGAGCGGCCCGCTCCGGCGCCCGTGCCGGAAGTGGCCCGCCCCGCCGACCAGCCGCCGGCCGCCCCCGCCGGAGACGTCCCCGTCCACGTCCTCCCCGCGCCGGCACCGGCCCCCGCACCGGCCCCCGCACCGGCCGTGGCCCCACCGCAGGTCCGCGCCCCGGAGCTGGCCGCCACCGGAGCCGGCCAGCCCGGAGCCGCGGCGGCGCTCGCCGCGGCGCTGGTCCTGGGCGGCGCCATTCTCTACCGGCGGTCCCGGTCCGCCGCCTGAGCGGCAATACCGGTAATCAGAATAAATATCGGCCGGAGAATCTCTTGTTCGGATTCTCCGGCCGTCGCCGTGTTCGCTCGCGCGTTTCCGTATCCGCCGGGAATCGTTAGCCAGGTCGAAAGCGGCGCGACGGTCGCCGCTGGAAAAGGATTTCGAAACAATGAAGTTCACCAAGGTCGCCGCTGTCGTCGCCGGCTCCGTCGCCGCCCTCGCCGCCACCGCTCCCGCCTTCGCGGCCGAGACGGCGGCCGCGATGCCCCCCATGAGCCTGACGGGCGGGGTGACGGAGACCTTGAACGCCGTCAACCCGGTCTCCGAGGCGCTCCCCCAGACCGCGGGCAACGCCCTGGCCGAGCAGGGCGACACCGTGGGCAAGGTCGTCGGCACCGTGCAGAGCGTCAACAAGGTCCGCAACGACGCGCCCGGCGAGGTGATGAAGCTCGCGGACGGGGCGACCCAGGCGACCCCGATGCTCGGCGGCGTCCACCTCAACGGCGGCGCCAACTGAGCCGACCGGACCGGTCCGGTCCCGGCATGACTGTGGGCGCCACCGGCGAGGCCGGGGCGCCCACAGTCGGCTGTACCGACGTCAGTCGTTGACGCAGACGTTGCCGAACGCCGGGTTCAGCGCACCGATGACGTTGACGGAGTTGCCGCAGACGTTGACCGGGACGTGCACCGGGACCTGGACCAGGTTGCCCGAGAGGACACCGGGGGAACCCACGGCCGCGCCCTCGGCCAGGGAGTCGGCGGAGGCAGCGCCGGCGGCACCGGCCACAGCGAGACCAGCGGAGGCCAGGGCCACAGCGGCCTTCTTGGCAGCAGAGTTCATGGGAAGTGCACCTTCTCTTCGACGTCCTGCCCCGATTCCTGGGGCTCACGTCGAGCGAAACGGTTCTGGTTCCCGCACGACACGGGTACGGGCGAGATCAGACCTGTTCAGCCCAATAGTCGTAACTCGCGCCGTGCTCCCGGCCGCCGCTCCGCCGCCGAGTGCCGGCCCGTCGTGCCTTCAGGGAAGGTCGGGCACGTCGGGGATCTCGGGGATCAGGTCGGCCGGCGGCTTGAGCGGAGTCGCCACCGGCGGCACTGCCGGGTTGGCGGGTACCGCCGGGAGGGAGCCGGACGGGGACTTCTTGGGGGCCTCGACCGGCAGCGTCGGCAGCGTCGGGAGCGTCGGCACCCCGGGGATCTCCGGCAGCGTCGGGAGCTTCGGGAGTTCGATCGGCGGCAGCGTCACCCCGGCCGGGAGCAGACCCGTCAGCGACTTGAGCAGGTCCTGCAGCGTCTTGATGAGACCGGCGAGGAGATCGTCGACCGGACCGGCCGCGGCCTTGGTCTCGACTGCCTGGACCTGCTGCTGTACGGCCGCGACCCGACGGGTGAGCGCGGCGGAACTGTCACCGCCCGCGGCGCCCGCAGGGGCTGCCGCGCCGGCGAGTATGGCGGCGGCGAGGGCCGACGGGACAAGGACTCGGGTGCGGAACGGCTTCGTAGGCATGGGTTTCCTCACGGTGGTCGCACAGAGGTGGACCCCAACGATCCACTTCCTTACCCACCGTGCGAACACCTTGCACGGAGCGCAACCGGAGCGCCACGGACGGCCCCTCCGCGGCGCCCATCGGGGCGGGCCGTCCGCACCGGCCGTCCGTGCGTGCCGCGTACGGACTTCGCGCACGCGTCCGGGATCCCCTCACCCGGGCCGGGGAAAAGCGTTCCGCCGAACGGGCCGTTTGAGTGAAGCAGCGGAACCAACCCGGCGGAAGGCAGTTGATCAGGGCGCTCCACTAGCGGGCACTCGTGCGACAAAAGGACCAATGATGCTCAAGAAGATCATGACTGCTGCCGCGGTCACCGCCGCCGCCGTCGGCGCGGGCGCTGCTGTCGCGGCCCCGGCCATGGCCATCGGCAACGACAACGGGATCAACACCGTCAACGGCAACGGTGCGACCCAGATCTACGGCAACCAGAAGACCGAGGGCCCCATGAGCCCGCAGCTCGGCCTGGTCCAGGGCACGCTGAACAAGCCCTGCATCGGCCTGCCGGTCAAGGTCAACGCCCAGTCGATCCTGGCCCTGGTCAACGTCGGCGTCCAGGACATCAACGTCCTGTCCAACCCGCAGAACCAGCAGTGCACCGAGAACTCCACCCAGGCCAAGGGCGACGAGCCGCTCTCGCACATCCTGGACAACATTCCGGTCCTGTCCGGCAACCTCTCCAACGGCAGCTGAGCGCCGTTCCCCCGGCGGCTTGACCGGCCGTAGGGTCCGGGCCCCGCGCCCGTGGAGCGACGCTGTGACGCGGTCGAAGCGATGCGGTGTGTGAGGTGACGAGGGCCCCGGCAGCCTCCAGCTGCCGGGGCCCTCGCGCGTCGCCGGACGGGCTCAGCCCGTCCAGAAGTCCCACCACCGGGTGAGGATCAGCATCCCGATCACCCCGAGGTGCAGGGCGGGCGGGGCCCAGCCGAACTCGGCGAAGAACTGGCGCAGCGGGCCCGGGGCCCTGCTCGTACGGACGTTGTGCGCGGTGACCGCCCAGAACATCAGCAGCGTCGCCGCCCAGGTCAGACAGCACCACAGGCACAGCGCGTTGATCTCGTAGAGCGACTGGACCATCAGCCAGGTGCAGAATCCGGTGCCGAAGAGCATCCCGGCGTTCAGTCCGAGCCAGAACCAGCCCCGGTAGCGGGCCCCGGCCAGCAGGCCCGCGCCCGCGCAGACGACGATCCCGTAGGCGACCAGCCCCAGCATGGGGTTGGGGAAACCGAAGGCCTGCGCCTGCTCGCTCCGCATCACGCTGCCGCAGGAGACCACGGGGTTGAGGCTGCAGGCGGGTTTGAAGGACGGGTCTTCCAGCAGGAGGAACTTGTCGAGGGTGATCACCCAGGAGGCGAGCAGTCCGGCGGCTCCGGTGAGGACGAGCAACCACGCCAACCCCCGGAGGGTTTCGGCGCTTTCGTCCAGGGGCCGTCTGGAGCGGCCCTGTTGGCGCGGGAGACCCATCGGGGCGGTTGTGGTGCTGTCGGGTGCCGTTCCGTTCGTTGCCATGCCGCCCATAGTCCCGCGCTCTGCCGCAGACCGGGGCCAACCGTACCCATACGTAGGCAAGTTGCCCTGAAGGGGTGGCGGGAACCCCTGATGCTTCCCGGACGTTTTAACGAATCCCGGACGTGATGTCAGTGCCAGGGGCTACGTTGTGCTTCCGCTAAGTGACAAGCTGCGACGGCCTGGAGACCCACCTTGAGCGATCCGTACGAGACAACCGAGGCCCACCTCGATCGACTCCTGGGCCGCGCCCTGAACTCCTTCGACCTGCCGGACCGGCTGGTCGGGCGCCTGCGTACGGCGCTCGCCCACAGCTCTTCGCTGCACACCACCCATCACAGTCCGTCGGCGGGGCTGTGGCGGGAGACCCACCGGCACACCTACCTCCTGGCGGACGGCGGGGCGGAATCGCTGTGGGAGCTGGTCTACCGCCGGCAGGACGACCGGGTCGTGCGGCACGAACTCTTCGCCGACCGGTCCGAGCTCTGCCTTGCGGTCGCCCGCCTGTTCGGCGAGGTCCCCTCCCAGGTGGCGCGGGACCTGGCGCCCGCGGGCGCCGGGCCGCAGGACGAAGCGGCCGCGCTGAGCGCCCTGTTCGCGACCCCGGCGCCCGCCCCGCACCGGGAGTACACGGTGGAGCAGTCCGCCGACCACGCCCGCCGGGTGCTGCGGCGCGCGGAGAACGCGGACCGGCCCGGAGAGGGGATGGCGCTGCGCCTGCGCTCGGCGTACGCGCACCAGATCACCCAGGCGTTCGGCGGCCGGCAGTGGCAGTCGGACGGGCGGGGAGTGGGATTCACCCTGTACGAGCACGCGTTCGTCCTGGTGGACGGCAGCGAGGTGAGCCTGTGGGAGGTCGAGCACACGGCCACGCCGGACGGCCGCCACATGTGCGAGGTGTACGAGAGCGAGGCCGCGGCGCGCGAGGCGATGGAAGCGCGCGCCCGGGTCCGCTGACGTACCGGCCGCGCGCGGCGGGGCGGACGTACGCCCACCCGGCCGCGGAAAACCGGAACGGGCGCGTCCGCCCGAAGGCGGACGCGCCCGTCGGCTACGGCGCTCAGCCGGCCTCGGCGCCCTCGCGCTCAGCCATCGGGACCTGCTTGCGCGGCAGCATGAACATCACCGCGAAGATCACGACCAGGACCGCCACGACCCACCACAGCGCGCTGCGGAAGGCCTCGACGTACGGGGCTCCGTAGGCCATGTCGTCGTCGATCATCCCGAAGAAGACGACGGACGTCAGACCCAGGCCCAGGGCGTTGCCCATCTGGCCGGTGGTGTTGATCAGGCCGGAAGCTGAGCCGGCGTGCTCGCGCGGCACCTGGGAGAGCACGGTGTCGGTGAGCGGCGCCACGATCAGGCCCATGCCGGCGCCCATGACCACGAGCGGGGCGGCCATCTGCCAGGAGGCGATCTGCATGCCGTAGTGGGCGGACTCCCAGATGTAGAGGAGCAGGCCCGCGGCCATGGTCAGCGCGCCCGCTTGGAGCACCTTGCGGCCGAAGCGCGGTACGAGCTTCTGGACGGACATGCCCGCCGCCGCCGAGACGGCGATCGAGAAGGGGATCCCGGTGGTGCCCGCGCGCAGCGGGGTCCAGCCGAGGCCCATCTGCATGTAGAGCGTCCAGACCAGGAAGAAGATGCCGGTCGCGATGCCGAAGGTCAGCTGGACGGCGATGCCGCCCGCGAAGCTCTTGATCTTGAAGAGGGAGAGCTCCACCAGCGGCGAGCCGTCCTTGCGGATCTTGTACTTCTCGTACGCGATGAAGCCGGCGAAGAGGAGCGGCGCGGCCGCCATGCAGACGAAGCCCCACAGCGGCCAGCCGTTCTCGCGGCCGTGCGTCAGCGGGAAGATCAGCATGACGAGGGCGAGCGTGGCGAGCACGACGCCGACCAGGTCGAGCCGGAGCGCCTTGGGGGCCTTGGACTCGGTGATGAACTTGACGCCGAGGATCACGCCCGCGATGCCGACCGGCAGGTTGATCAGGAAGATCGGGCGCCATTCGAGGCCGAAGAGGTTCCACTCGGTGAGCAGCGCGCCCAGCATCGGGCCCGAGACGGCGCCGAGGCCGACGATCGCGCCGAACATGCCGAAGACCTTGCCGCGCTCGTGGGGCGGGAAGGTGACGTGGATGATCGCCAGCACCTGCGGCACCATCATCGCCGCCATACCGCCCTGGAGGATGCGGGAGGCGACGAGCACCGAGGGGTTGGCGGCGATGCCGCAGAGCGCCGAGGCGGCGGTGAAGCCGGCGATGCCGATGAGGAAGAGGCGCTTGCGGCCGTAGATGTCACCGAGACGGCCGCCCGTGATCAGGCCGGCGGCGAAGGCGAGGGCGTATCCGGCGGTGATCCACTGGATGGCGCTGGTGGAGGCGCCGAAGTCCGCTCGCATGCTGGGTATCGCGATGTTGACGATCGTGACGTCGACCAGGTCCATGAAGGCCGCGGTCATCACGATGGCGAGCGCCAGCCACCGGCGGCGGTCGGCGGTCGGGCTGCTGCTCGTGACGTCGTGGAGGGTGTCGTTCCGCTCTTCTGGTACGGGCCCGTTCTCTCTTCCGGGCGATGTCTGGGCTGTCTCGGTGCTCATGGGGAGAAACCTAGACGGGATATAGGTCGGATGATGTCCTATTTCCCTGGCAGCCTGTTGTCATGAACGACACTCCCGGGCGGCTGCTCACGCTGCTCTCCCTGCTCCAGACCCCGCGCGAGTGGCCCGGCAGCGAGCTGGCCGAGCGGCTGCGCGTGAGCGCCCGGACCATCCGGCGGGACATCGAGCGGCTGCGGGAGCTGGGGTACCCGGTGGAGGCCACGCTGGGGTCGGAGGGCGGGTACCGGCTGGTGGCGGGCGCGGCGATGCCGCCGCTGCTGCTGGACGACGAGGAGGCCGTGGCGATCGCGGTGGGGCTGCGGGCGGGCGCCGGGCACGCCATCGAGGGGGTGGACGAGGCGTCCGTACGGGCCCTGGCGAAGCTGGAGCAGGTGCTGCCGGCCCGGCTGCGGCGCCGGGTGGGCGCGCTGCAGTCGGCCACGGTGGCGGTGACCCGCGGCGACGGGGCGAGCGTGGACCCGCGCACCCTGACGACGATGGCGGCGGCGGTGGCCGGGCCGGAGCGGCTGCGGTTCGACTACCGGGCGCGGGACGGGGCGGAGTCGCGGCGGCTGGTGGAGCCGTACCGGCTGGTGAGCACGGGGAGCCGGTGGTACCTCGTCGCGTACGACCTGGACCGGGAGGACTGGCGGACCTTCCGGGTGGACCGGGTCGGCGATCCGTTCGCGACGGGCGCGCGGTTCACTCCGCGGGCACTGCCGGTGGACGCGGCGGAGTTCGTGCGGCGGGGGCTGCGGGGGACGCAGACGTACGCGGTGGAGGTGACCTTCGCGGCGCCGGCCGAGGCGCTGCCGGGCTGGCTGCGGGGGGACGAAGCGCCGGGGGCGGACGGCTGCCGGGTGCGGTTCGAGAGCGGGGACGCGCCGGAGTGGCTGGCGGCCCGGCTGGCCCTGACCGGTTTCGACTTCACGGTCCACACCCCGCCGGCCCTGGCGGAGGCCGCCCGGGTGCTGGGCGCGCGGCTGGCGGGATCGAGTCCCGCCGGGGCGTGAGGCGGGGAGCGTCAGGCGCGGGGCCGGCCCGGGGGAGGGGTCGCGGGCAGCGGGGAGCCCCCGGCGCCTGGGGGGGATAGGCACCGGGGGCTCGTTCGGGGGGCTCCGTCTTCCGTGTGCCGCTCAGGCCACGGCGTCGAAGCCGGTGTCGCGCGCCATCCGCTTCAGCTCCAGCAGCGCGTGCTTCTCGATCTGCCGGATCCGCTCCCGGGTCAGGCCGTGCCGCTTGCCGACCTCGGTCAGCGTGCGCTCGCGTCCGTCCTCGATCCCGTACCGCATCTTGATGATCGACGCGGTGCGCTGGTCGAGCTTGCCGAGCAGGTCCTCCAACTCCTCGCTGCGCAGCAGGGAGAGCACGGACTGCTCCGGGGAGATCGCCGAGGTGTCCTCCAGCAGGTCCCCGAACTGGGTGTCGCCCTCGTCGTCGACGGACATGTTGAGGCTGACCGGGTCGCGCGCCCAGTCCAGTACGTCACCGACGCGCTTCTCCGTCGAGTCGAGCTCGGCGGCGATCTCCGCGTGCTCCGGGTCGCGCCCGTTCTCCCGGTTGAACTCGCGCTGGATCCGGCGGATCCGGCCGAGCTCCTCGACCAGGTGGACGGGGAGGCGGACGGTGCGGGACTGGTCGGCGATGGAGCGGGTGATGGCCTGGCGGATCCACCACGTGGCGTACGTGGAGAACTTGAAGCCCTTGGTGTAGTCGAACTTCTCGACCGCGCGGACCAGGCCGGCGTTGCCCTCCTGGATCAGGTCGAGCAGCGGGAGCCCGCTGCGCGGGTAGCGGCGGGCGACGGCCACGACCAGGCGGAGGTTGGAGCGGATGAAGACTTCCTTGGCGCGCTCTCCCTCGGCCGCCAGGGCTTCCAGTTCCTCGCGCGCCGGAGTCTGCCCGGAGCGCTCTATCGCGCCGTCGAGGATCTGCCGGGCGTAGATGCCCGCCTCGATGATCTGCGACAGCTCCACTTCCTTGGCCGCGTCGAGCAGGGGGGTGCGCGCGATCTCGTCCAGGTACATGCCGACCAGGTCGCGGTCGGCGATCTCGCCGCCCGCGGCGCGGGCACTGCCCGTGGACTGACTGCGGGCGACGGCGCGGGTTGCCATGCGTGCTCCCTTGCGATGCGATGGATTTCGGTCGCGGTGTGGCTGCCGGACGCCTCGGCTGCGAGAGGTGCGGCGCCGTCGACGCGTCCTTCGGACACTCTCCCGAGTGCCCGCTTCCGAAGGAAACAACGACTGGAATCAGGACAGAATTCCCACGAGGTCCCCTCATTTTCCGGATCTTGCAGTATCCTGCCCCGCCGTCCCCGGGTCGCGGGGGCACGGGACGGTGCCGCGAGAGCCGGCGGAGGCGCAGGTCAGGGCCGGTGCCGAAGCCGGCCCGGCGACTCCGGGCGGACAGCTGCGGAGAGCCGGCGCCGCTGCGCCCGTGAGACGCCCGTCACCCCGGCGCACCACCGCCCTCGGCTGCACTTCCTACCGCTAGGACGGCTCCCACGCACTGCTGGTTGCCTGGGCTGGTGAGCGAATGCCCGGATACCCGACAACCGGCGCGTTCCCGCCCGAACCCGGCTAGCCGAACTGCAAGGAGCGCTTGGACAGGCCCATCCAGAAGCCGTCCACCGCGGTGGCCGGCCCGGCCAGGTCGCCGGCGGCCTCGGCGGCGCCCAGCGTGACGAAGAGCGGCGCGAAGTGCTCCGTACGGGGGTGGGCCAGGCGGCCGGCCGGGGACTTGGCCTCGAAGTCGAGCAGGGCGTCCACGTCGGCGGCGGCCAGCGCTTCGCGGCCCCAGGCGTCGAACTCCGCCGACCAGCCGGGCACGCCCCCGTGGCGGAGGGCGGCCAGGTTGTGCGTGAAGAAGCCGCTGCCCACGATCAGGACGCCCTCGTCCCGCAGCGGGGCGAGGGTGCGGCCGATCTCCATGAGGCGGACGGGGTCCAGCGTCGGCATGGATATCTGGAGCACCGGGACGTCGGCCCCGGGGAACATCTCCACGAGCGGGACGTACGCGCCGTGGTCGAGCCCCCGGTCCGGGATGTCCTGGACCGGCATGCCCGGCGCCCGCAGCAGTTTGCGTACGGAGGCGGCCAGCTCGGGGGCGCCCGGGGCGTCGTAGCGGACCCGGTAGTAGTGCTCGGGGAAGCCCCAGAAGTCGTACACGAGCGGGGTGCGCCCGGTGGCTCCGAGGGCCAGCGGGGTCTCCTCCCAGTGGGCGGAGACCATCAGGATCGCCCGGGGCCGGGGCAGCCCGGCCGACCAGGCGGCCAGCTCGCCCGGCCAGACCGGGTCGTCGGCCAGCGGCGGGGCGCCGTGGCTGAGGTACAGCGCGGGCATGCGGCCCGTTCCGGGGGTGGTGTTCGAAGGCACAGCGCGCTCCTCGTGGCCGGTCGCGGGGGGTCCCGTACGAGGTCCCCCGAAAAGACTAACCCCGCTTCGTTCAAATTTGAACGAAGCGGGGTGGTCAGTCATTCCCGCACGCCGCGGCAGCCCCTGGGCGGGCGCCCGTCAGTGGGCCATCACGGGAATCTGAACCTCGTCCGCCGCGCCGGCACCCGAGGCCACCGGACCGGCCGAGCCGGGACGGCCGGTGTTGATCAGGGTGAACGCGATGAGCGAGCTGGTCACCAGGATGCCGACGGCCCACCAGATGGCGGAGGAGTAGCCCTCCACCATGGCCTGCGCCTGGACCAGCTTCGCCGCCGCACCGCCCGCGGCGGCCTGCGCCGCGTGGTCGGTCAGGTACGCGGTCGTCGCCGAGGCGGCGATGGTGTTCAGCAGTGCGGTACCGATGGCGCCGCCCACCTGCTGCGAGGTGTTCACCATGGCGGAGGCGACACCGGCGTCGGCCGGGTTCACCCCGTGCGTGGCCAACGACATCGCCGGCATGAACGCCGAACCCATGCCGAGGCCCAGCAGGAGCTGCGCCGGGAGGATCAGCGCCGGGTACGAGGAGCCGATCTCCAGCTGCGTGAGCAGCAGCATGCCGGTGGCCGCGAGCAGGAAGCCGGGCCCCATCAGCAGCCGCGGCGGGACGCGGGTCATCAGGCGGGCGCCGATCTGGGTGGAACCCGTGATCATGCCCGCGATCATCGGCAGGAAGGCGAAACCGGTCTTGACCGGCGAGAAGCCCTTCACGACCTGGAGGTAGTAGGTGAGGAAGAGGAACAGGCCGAACATCGCGATGACGGCCAGACCGAGGGAGAGGTAGACGCCGCCGCGGTTGCGGTCCAGCAGGACGCGCATCGGCAGCAGCGGGGACTTCACCTTGAGCTCGGTGACGACGAAACCGGTGAGCAGCACCGCGGAGGCGACGAACATGGCCACGGTGAGGGCGTCCGACCAGCCGGCGGACTCGGCGCGGGTGAAGCCGTAGACCAGCGCGACCAGACCGAGCGTCGACAGGACCACACCGGGCACGTCGAGCCTGGCGCGGTTGCGGCCGCCGGCGGGTTCGCGGATGACCAGCCAGGCACCCGCCGCCGCGATGATCGCGAAGGGGATGTTGACGAAGAACGTCCAGCGCCAGTTGAGGTACTCGGTGAGGAAGCCGCCGAGGATCAGGCCGACGGCGCCGCCGCCGCCCGCGATCGCACCGTAGATGCCGAAGGCCTTGGCCCGCTCCTTGGCGTCGGTGAACATGACCGCCAGCAGGGAGAGGGCGGCGGGCGCCAGCAGTGCGCCGAAGGCGCCCTGGAGGGCGCGGGCGCCCAGCATCATGGCCTCGCTGGTGGCGGCGCCGCCGAGCGCGGAGGCCAGGGCGAAGCCGGTGAGGCCGGTGATGAAGGTCTTCTTGCGGCCCCACTTGTCGGCGATGCGGCCGCCGAAGAGGAGCAGGCCGCCGAACGCCAGTGCGTAGGCGGTGATGACCCACTGGCGGTTGCCGTCCGAGATGCCGAGGTCGGTCTGGGCGGACGGGAGGGCGATGTTCACGATGGTGGCGTCGAGGACGACCATCAGCTGCGCCAGGGCTATGAAGACGAGGGCCTTCCAGCGGCTGGGATCCGCAGCCGACGGGGGTGTCGCGGCTGTTCTGGACATGGGGATACCCACTTCACTGTGCGGAATGACGGAATTGCTACGAAAAGTCAGAAAAGGGCGGTCGGCAGGGCGCGCGCCGGTGGCGGCGCCGTCGAGCGCGGAGGCCGGGGGCGCGGGGCGCGGGGCGTCACATGGCGGTCCGCCTCAGGTCCTCCAGGGTGGTGGCGGCGCCCGGCAGTTCGGAGCGGGCCGGAGTGCGCAGCCCGTCGAGGAACACCTGGAGGTGACGGTGGACGAAACGGTCCACGTCCAGGCAGCCGGTGCCCGGGAGGGGGCGGCCGAGCTGCGAGAGGGCGACCATCAGGTCACCGACCCCGATGTCGGCCCGGACGAGCCCGCCGTCCTGGCCGGCGGCCAGCAGGTTCTCGATGGCTTCAGCCAGCGCGCCGCGGGCCGCGAGGAGTTCGGGGTGGTCGTGGTCGAAGTCCGCGGCGAGCATCGGACACAGGGCGCCGAACCGCTCGTCCGCGGCCGCATGGGTGAACCGGCACAGCGCGGCGAAGGCGTCGGGCTCCTGGGCGAGGGACTCCTCGGCGTGCAGCACGACCCGGTCCATGACGTAGAGCACGACGTGGTGGACCAGGGTGGCCCGGTCGGGGAAGTGCCGGTAGAGCGTGGCGTTGCCGACGCCCGCCCTGCGGGCGACTTCGTCGAAGGGGGTGGCGGAGCCGAACTCCACGAAGAGCTCGCGGGCGGCCGCCAGGATCCGTTCCCGGTTGCGGACGGCGTCGGCGCGCGGGCGCGGCAGCCGCCCGGAGGCGCCGGGGCCGTCGGACCCGTAGCGCGCCGGGCGCGGGGCCGGGTCCGCGAGGTCCACCGACGCGCGGGGGGCGGTCGGGGCCGCCGTGGCGGTGGTGGGGCGCTTCATTCCGGGGCCTCCTCGGGGCTGGACTCGTCCGGCGTGGTCGGTCGTCGGTGTCACCGCCGGGCTCGGCTTGATCCCCCAAATGGGGAAGCCGTCCCCGTTTCGCGGGACCTTCGTTCAAACGGGGATGGACCCCCCGGTTATTTCACTCGCACGTGTGAGCCGGGTCACGCCGTCACGGCCTCCCGCTCCCGTTTGGCCGCTCCCGGCGCGCGGGCGCGCCGCAGCCGTCGGAGGGTGAGCGCACAGAGCAGTCCGGGCCCGGCCGGCTGCCGCGGCCCGAAGGCGAGCTCCATGACGCAGACCCGCCACCGGATACGCAGTCCACGCCGCACCTGCGCGTACGTCGGCATAGCCGCGCTGGCCATCGGCGTCACGGCGACCGCCAGCACCGGGATATCCAGCCGCACCCACTCGGCCGCCGGCCCCGTGGCCACGAGCGTCGACTCGGCGCTCGCGCCCTGCCGGATCGCGAGCACGATGGGCGTCCAGATGTCCGAGGGACTCCCCACGCCGCCCGGGTACGCGCGCTCCACCGGCGAGGTCCGGGCACTGAACCTGATGATCGACTTCCCCGACGCCAAGGGCGAGGGCTCGGCGATGGACCGGCTGGCGGAGTTCTTCCCCCAGACCTCGAACTGGTTCCGCACCAGCTCGTACGGGCGGCTCACCTACCGGGCCGAGGCGCCGATCCGGAACTGGCTGAGGATGCCGATGCCGTTCGCGGCGTACGGCATCGGGCGCGGGTCCGCGTACGAGCCCGGCTACCGGCAGCTGGTCGAGCACATCGCGCAGGCCGCCGACTCCGAGGTGGACTTCAGCCGGTACGACCTGATCAACGTCCTGGTCACGCCGAACGCCGGGCCGTCGGCCCTGGACACCGTCCTGTCGGTGACGTTCTCCGGTAACGGCGAGGCGCCCATGGCCGATGGAGTGCCGCTCGCCAACACGTCCTTCGTCTACAGCCGCCAGGACGACGGCTCGGGCTCCTACCGCGAGACCGGCTACCGGGTGCTCCCGCACGAGAACGGCCACATCTTCGGGCTGCCGGACCTGTACACCCCTGACGGGGGCGGCGCGGTCGGGCACTGGGACATCATGAGCGAGGACTGGGGCGCCAACAACGACCTGCTGGGCTGGCACAAGTGGAAGCTGGGCTGGCTGGACGGCAACCAGATCGGCTGCGCGTCGAAGTCCGGGGTCATGGAGCAGGTGCTGACGCCGCTGGCGGTGGAGGGCGGCCTGAAGCTGGCCTTCGTACCGCTGACGGAGAACAGCGGGTACGCGGCGGAGGTGCGCACACAGGCCGGCAACGACGAATCCGTGTGCAAGCCGGGCGTGCTGATCTACAAGGTGGACTCGCAGGTGGACACCGGGCGGGGGCCGGTGACGGTCTCCGACAGCGTGAGCGGCAGCGGGGGCTGCACGCGGCGGCCGAACGTCCACGCGGAGCTCTCCGACGCGCCGTTCCGGCCGGGCGAGACCTTCACCGACCAGAAGGCGGGCATCGGCATCGCGGTGGTCGGCGAACTCCCGAACGGCAGCTTCAAGGTCCGCATCACCCGTTCCTGACCCCGCTCACACCCCCGTGGATCACGCCCCGCGGGATCACGCCGCCGGGTCGTTCCGCGGCGGCTGGTTGACGGTGATGGCGCCGAAGTCCCGGCCCTGGAAGACCTGTCCGTGGAAAGTGCCGCCGCTGACCGTGTTGTGCGTGGCGGCCGGCGACGCCCCCTCGCGCCAGCCCGGGTTCACCTCGTCCAGCAGCTCGGCCAGTTCCCGCGCCGCCACCTCGTCCCGCTGGAGCACCTCCCGCAGCCGCTCCCGCCAGCCGTCCTCCACCCGGGCGGCGGCCGCTTCGTCGGCGTCGGCCCGAGCCATCAGCAACTCGGCGCGGGAGGAGCGTAGTTCGCGCGCCGCCTCCGCCTCGTCCGGGGCCCCGTCGGCGCCCTCCCCACGGCCGAGCAGCCGCGCGAAACGGCCGCTCGCGTAGGCCCACGCGTCGGAAGCCATCAGTCCGACCACCGTCGTCGCGCCCGCCGTCACCAGTGCCCCCACGTCCATGCGGCCACGCTAGCCGTAGGCTGACGGCGGCGCGGGCGGTTCGGGAAAGCGGGTGGTGGCGGTGCGGACGCGACGCGGGCTGCCGGCCCGCCGGTGGCTCACGGTTTCCGGCCAGCGCACGGTCCTCGGCGTCATCCACAACGTCACCGCGGGGACCCGGCTGCTCGACCTGCTCGGCGTCTTCGAGGGGGACCCGCGGATCCGCACCGTGTTCACCTGCCCCGGATCCTCCGCGTTCGAGGACGGGATGGCCGAATTCATCAGCGACCGGGGGCTTTTCTTCATTCCCTGGGAGCAGGCCCTGGCCGAGCGCTTCGACCTCGCCGTGAGCGCGAGCAGAGGGGGAAATCTGGCGGATATTTCCGCTCCGCTCATTGGCGCACCGCACGGAGCTGGCTACAATAAAAAGCTCAGCAAGAATCCGGAATCCGGGGACGGGGTGCGGGGCGCGGCGGCGGCTTTCGGCCTGTCTCCCGAGTGGCTGCTCCAAGACGGCTCGGTGGTCCCCTCCGCCGTCGCCCTCTCGCACGAGGAACAGCTGATCCGGCTGCGCCGGGACTGCCCCGAGGCCGTTCCGTACGCCCACGTGCTCGGCGACCCGTGCGCGGACCAGCTGGAGGCGTCCGCGCCTTTCCGTACGGAATACCGCACCGCCCTCGGAATGCGGCCGGAACAGAAACTGCTGCTGATCACCTCCACCTGGGGTGACCGTTCCCTCCTCGGCGCCGCTTTCGACACGGTGCGCCGGGCGCTCGCGGAATTGCCGTGTGACGAATTCCGGGTACTGGCCGCGGTCCATCCCAATGCCTGGTACGGACACGGCGGCTGGCAGGTCCGGAACTGGCTGGAGCCCTGCCTGCGTTCCGGACTGCTGTTGCCGCCGCCCGCCGGGGACACCTGGAAGGCCGCGATCTGCGCCGCCGACGCCTTCATCGGCGACCACGGCTCGCTCTCGCTCTACGCCGCCGCGCGCGGTCTGCCCGGCCTGCTCGCCGCCTTCGACGAAGCCGCCGTCGCGCCCGGCTCCCCCATGTCCTGGCTGGGCGGCCGGCTGCCCCGGCTGACGCCCGGCACCCCGTTGCGGGCCCAGTTGGCGGCCGCCGTCGTGCTCCCCTCGGCCGCGGCCCGGATCACCTCCCGGCCCGGCCGTTCGCAGGCCCTGCTGCGGGCCCTGTGCTACCGCCACCTCGGGCTGTCCGAGCCGCCTTCGGCGTGCGTCCCGCGCCCCGTCGCGGTGCCGGAGCCGGTGGCCCCGGGCGGCCGGGCCCCCTTCGCCCCGGCGCTGTACGTGGACGCCTCCGTCGCCGGCCGGGAGGTGACCGTACGCCGCTACCCGGCCGAGCCGCAGGGCCCGGCCACCGGGCACCTCGGCGCCGACCCGCACGTGGTGGCCGACGCCGCCGAGCCGGACCACCTGCGGCGCGGGCTCGCGGACGTACTGGTCGCGCGGGCCGGGGCGGATCCGGCGGGGCTGTTCGCCCGCTACCCCGGGTGCGTACTGGTGGCCGGGCCGCAGCGGCTGCGGCTGCGCGACGGGCGGGAGTTCGCGGTGCCGCCCGGGGCGGATCCGGCGCTGGCCGCCTCCGTGCTGCTGGCCCTGCTCGCGGCGGACGCGGACCCGCGGGGCGAGGTCACCGTGCGGGTCGGGGGCGCCGCCTCAGCCCTGCGGTTCACCCTGCTCGGGGACGTCGGCGCCGCGGGCTAGCCGGATCCGGGGCTCCTCCGCGCGGACGCTGCCGAGTGCCCCGTACAGGGCGAGGGCGGCGCGCCAGTCGGCCCGGGCCGCCTCGGGGTCGCCGAGCGCCGCGTACAGGTCGCCCCGTACCAGAACGGCGTCCGCCCGGTTGACCGTCGGCTCCGTGAACACCTCCAGCGCCTGGCGCAGCGGCTCGGCGGCCTCCCCCGGCCGGTCCGCGGCGAGCAGGGCCATCGCCAGGCGCAGCCGGGCCTTGGCGGCGTTGGCGTGGTCCGGCGCCACCAGCCCCAGGAACTGCCGCAGCGCCTCGCGCAGCAGGGCGTCGGCCGCTGCCGGGCGCCCGGCGAGCAGGGCCGCGGTGCCCCGGTGGAGCTCCAGCAGGGCGCGGCCGCGCGGGTGTTCCAGATCGCCCAGGGCCGCGAGGGCCTGGCCGTAGTACTCGAGGGCGGTGTCCGGGTCGCCGTTGCGGGCGGCGATCAAGCCGAGCCCTTCCAGGGCCGAGGACTCGGTCCGGGGATGCCCGCCGGGCCGGGCCCGCCGGGCGCTCTCGCGGGCCTTGCCGTACTGCTCGCGGGCCTCCGCCAGGTCTTCGGCGGAGCCGCGGGCGGCGAGCGCGAAGCCCAGTTCGAAGTGCATGCGGGCGAGGAGCACGCCGTCGCCGAGCTGCCCGGCCGCCTCGACCGCCGCGCGGACGATGTCGATCCACAGGCTGTGGTGGCCCCGTTCGAAGAACAGGGCGTGTACGGATTCGGCGAGTTGGCACAGGCCGGCCGGGTCGGCGGTCCGGCAGAGCCGGGCGATCGCCACGAGGTTGTTGCGCTCGGGCTCCAGCGCCTCGACGGCCTGCGCCCCGCCACCCGGGAACTCCCGTTTCAGCTCGTCGGCCCGCTCGAACACGGCCGCGTGGCGCCAGCGGCCGGACAGGACGCACTCGGCGGCGGCCGCGCGCCGCAGGTACCAGCCGATGACCCCGGCCCGTTCGTCCGGTCCGGCGCCGTCAGTTCCCGCGTTCCGTGCCGCCCACCCGTGCAGGGCCGCGTTCATCCGCGACCGGTGCGGCGCGGCCCGCTCCAGCAGCCCGGCGGCGTACAGACCGGCCCGGGCGCCGGGCGCGAGGTCGTCGAGCAGCGCGTCGGCGAACTCCGGGCCGGGATGCGCTCCTACGATGCGCAGACCGCGCCGGGCCACGGGGTCGAGCGCGTCGTACGTCTGGCCGAGGGACACTCCGATCACCTCCAGCACCGACTCCTGCCCGGCGAGGCGGGCCGCCAGTCCCTCGACCCCGTCGAGCAGCGGGTCGGCCGCCTGCGCGGCGGCGATCCGCACCACGAGCGGCAGCCCGGCCGCGGCCCGGATCACCGCGTCGAACGCCTCCCCGCTCGCCGGTACGTCCTCCCCCGCGACCCGCCGGAACAGCTCGGCGCACGCCGCCTCGCCCAGCTCCCCGACCCCGAGCCGGACCGGCAGCCGGGACCGGTCGATGGTCCCGAGGCGGAACCGGCTGGTCAGCACCACCATGCTCGCGGGATGGCCGGGCAGCAGCTGCGCCACCTGGGCCGCGCGGACCACCCCGTCGAGCACGACGAGGGAGGGCTCGGCGGCGGTCAGCCCCCGGAACCGGGCGCCCAACGCCGCTTCGGTGCCGGGCAGTTCCGCCCTGGGCGCGCCGGTCATCCCGATGAAGGACTCCAGTACGGCGGCCGGTGCGGCGACCTCGCCGGCGCCGTGGGGGCTCAGGTCGGCGTAGAACGTCCCGCCGGGGAACTCTCCTTGGCGCTGCCGGGCCCAGTGCAGCACCAGCCCGCTCTTGCCCACCCAGGGGGTCCCGTGCAGCAGCACGAGCAGCGGCGTCCCGCGCCCGTCCCGCCCGGCGAGCAGCTCGTCCAGCCGTTCGCGCAGCGGCTCCCGGTCGACGAACCCGTCGGGCCCGTACGGCAGCATCCGCGGTACGAGCGGCGCCCGCGGCACGGTCCCCCCGAAGTCGGCCACCCCCACGTCGCGCCCCATGATGACCGGCCCGTAGAAGTTCCCGCCGTAGATCCTGTTCCCCGCCTCCACGCCCCCACCTTCCCACCCCACCCGTCCCCCCGCCCGGCATTCCCCGACATCGCCCCACCCCGACCCAGGTGCGACGGCCGGAAGAACACGCAGATGCGGATCAAGCGCCCTCGCCAGTCACCAAGGCGTGGGATGTGGACGGCGATGCCGCCACCAGCCGACCGAGGTCTGTTCGGCCCCGCCCTTCAGCTCGTGTCGAAGGCTTCCCGAGGGGTCTTCTTCTGTTGCCGCGGCGAACCGGCCGTCCAATTCCCCCAATGCCTTCTCGAGCTGCACAGTGACGTCTCGAGGCAGTCGACCGGTGATACCGGCGGGCTCGTCGCGGGCTTCCAGCCGCTCTCGATAGAGGTCGGCCGGATACCACCCCGACGGTGCCCATCCGGACTCCAGTTGCCGAACGAGTCGCTCCCACACGACCAGGTTGTCCTTCGCGGACCAGATGCTGCGGGTGTCGTCGTCGAGGGAAAGCCGTGCCAGTCCCGAGGCGGCTTGCCGCACCTGCTCCACCGATGCCGCAAAAGCCTCCGCCACGGGGGTGTCCGGCCTCTGCTCCCGCACGATCTC
Organism: Streptomyces sp. NPDC026522; assembly: GCF_055567555.1. Lineage (NCBI taxonomy): Bacteria > Bacillati > Actinomycetota > Actinomycetes > Kitasatosporales > Streptomycetaceae > Streptomyces > Streptomyces sp. NPDC026522. The sequence continues at coordinate 88,998 of NZ_JBVHQF010000010.1, read as the reverse complement.
GGCAAATCTCGTCACGACCGCCCGGGGCAGCTGCGGTACCGCCACCTCGATGGCGGTGACCTCGTACAGAGGGGGTTCGTCGTCGGAGAGTTCGAGCCGGGCGCGTGTAAGGAGACCATCCGGCGTCACTGCCCAATAGGCACTCGGGAGCGCTTCGGCTGCGGGGAACAGGACCGTCGTCATGGCCGCCCTCGCGAACATCGCGGCGAGCTCGGACTCACGCGGCTGACCAGCCACCTCGTCCTGGACGTAGATGTCCAGCGACCAGGCGATGTCACCGTGGACTGCCCTGTGTTCGGGCCGACCTACGGCTCGCACCCGCGGCTGGCAGCAACGAATCCAGCACCGACCACTGCTCACCACCACGCCCCACAACGTGATCATCACGGTACGAGGCGTGGACCGGAACCCTGATCTAGAACACGACCTACCCGCCATTCATCCCTGCGTCTGGTGGAGAACGATCTCCCGCACATCCGCCAGCCATTGACGCAGCCGCACGCCCTTGGGCGGGAGGATACTGAGCCCCAGTGTCGCCGCTGACTTCTTGAGCAGTTGATCTGATTCGTTGAAGTCTTGGTGGAAGTACGCTCCCAGCAGGTGTGAGAGTTCAGGAAAACGCTCTTTCCATTCCCATGCGGTCTGCGGAGGCGTCTGGGAGGGAGCCGCCGGCTCCGCGAGGAACTGCCGGAGGTGGCCGCCGATCACGGCGAGGCAGTCCTCCACCGTCTTCCCGTGGGGAGGGTGGATGTGGGGCAGGAGGTCGACGTCATCCGCGATCTCTTCGTTGAAGAGACCGGTCTCGAGGAGGTCGTCGATTTCGGCTGCCGCCTCGGCTGCGCGCGCGGGGTCGATCGCTGCTTGCCTGAGGTAGGCGCTGAGCGCAGCTCCGCTGCGGTCGTCCGTGTCATCGAAGACGTAGCCGGTCACTTCATAGGAGCGCAGCAGCTGGCGCAGCTCACGGAAACGATCGTTCGACGGTGTCACCTGTTCATGCCTTACTCTCGCGCTACGGAATGGGATATGAAGTGAGGACTCGGTAACCGCTCGGAGCGGATGGATCGCGCTTCAGGACCACTTGCACTCCGTTCACCCATTGTGCGGCGGTTCCGCGTTTGAAGTTTTCCCGGGTCAGGCTCATCCCGGTTGCCTCGTCGAAGTGCGCGGAGAAATCCATCTACTTCCTCTTGGGGTTAAGGCTTGTCCCGTAACCGGAGTTGAAGTGCGTGGATATCGCTTCGGGTGGGGCTTGGATCAGTATCGGCGCGACTCTGCCCCGACAGCTGTGACAGCCTGCGGTCGTGCCTGAGCTGCGAGAACACGCCGGACGTCATTACGCCGTCCAGCACCACTACGCCTTGCCCGACGACGCATGGTGCCTGGAGCTGAGCGAGGCCGTCCCCATGCAAGGCGGCCCTCTGGGTCCCGTCGCCTACCGGGCCGGCAGGGCCTTCCTCGCGGCATACATCCCCGATGAGGATCCGGACCTGGAACCGACTGTCCACATCCACAGCCGTGCCGAGCACGTCATCCCCTACGAGATCACGCGCTGGTTCACGGAGCAGGTGGCCGAACAGGCGGAACGCTGCCGCACCGCGTTCGCGCAGGGAGATCCCGAAGCAGTGGAATGATCTCCATATGGCTGGTGTGATCACGGCGTCGGAGTCGTCCTGGATAGGCCCCTTCACCGGGCTGAGCCCGCGGTACTTCGCGAAGCTGGTGACGGCGCTGCGGCGCGAAGGCGCCGATGGTGTCCGGCGTGGTCGGCTCTGGGGCCTGCCCTTGGAAGACCGGGTGCTGCTGGTCGCGGCCCACTGGCGGACGAACCTGACGCTGCGACAGCTGTCGCCCCTGTTCGGGGTGTCGAAGTCCGCCGCAGACCGCGTCACCAACCACCTCGGTCCTCTGCTCGCGCTCCAGCCCCGCAAGCGGTTCCGCAGGGACACCGTCCTCATCGTGGACGGCACCTTAGTGCCCACCCGCGACCACACGGTGGCCGAGCAGTCCAAGAACTATCGGTACTCCACCAACCACCAGGTCGTCATCGACGCCGACACCCGCCTGGTCGTCGTGGTCGGACGCCCCCTGCCTGGCAACCGCAACGGCTGCAAGGCACGGGAAGGGTGGTCGGCGACGGGTCACCGCGCGGGTGGCGTAGCTCCGGTGCGGGCGTGGCGCCTAGGCCGACTCACGTGATGTCCAGTGCCCAGAGACACCATCCCGATGGCTGATCCTGAAGTCGCCGCTCGGCATCACCACCTGGAGCCAATCCAGGCCTTCCGCCCGGAGGGCGGCTGCTGAGGCTGATCCCCCGTACTCAGTTTCCACGACCCAGACCCCGAGCAGGCCCGGTACGCGACTCCCATCGCGCACCAGGCCTGTAGTGTCGCCATCGAGACGCAGTCAGGCCTGTTCCCAAGGTGCGGGATTCGGGCGGCGGTGCCACCACCAGCCGACCGGCGTCTGCTCTGCGGAGCCGCCGGTCAGTTCTCTGCGGAGACTCCCTGACGGGTCATCCTCTGTCGCAGCGGCAAACCGCCTGTCCAGCTGCGCCAAGGCCTCGTCGAGTAGCTCAGTGACATCACGCGGCAGGTGGGCACCAATTCCGGCCAGCTTGTCACGCGATTCCAGCCGCTCCCGGTAGAGGTCGGCCGGATACCACCCCGACGGCGCCCACCCGGATTCCATTTGCGTGATGACCCTCTCCCAAACCACCAGGTTGCCCTTCGCGGTCCAGACGGGGCTGCCGGTGCCGTCGTCGAGGGAAAGCCTCGCGAGGCCCGAGGCGGCCTGCCGCACCTTCTCCACCGATGCCGCGAAGGCCCAGGCCACCGGCGTGTCCGGCCGCTGTTCCCGTACGATCTCGGCGAATCTCGTCACGGTCGCCCCGGGCAGTTGCGGCACTGGCGCCTCGACGGCGGTGATCGTGTAAAGGGGAGGCTCGTCGTCGGAGAGTTCGAGCCGGGCTCGGGTGAGAACGCCTTCCGGCGTCACCGCCCAGTAGGCACTGGGTGGTGCTTCCTCAGCGGGAAACAGGACGGTCGTCAGGGCGGCCTTCGCGAACCCTGTGGCGAGGTCGGACTCGGGTGGCTGATCAGCGACGTGCTCCTGGGCGTAGACGTCTAGCGACCAGGCCACATCACCTTGAACTGCGCGGTATTCGCACGAGACGGGCGCATCCCAGTTGCGGAGGTCGGGGTCGCCGTCAGAATCCGCCACGTCCACGTCACCTACCGCGATACCGAGGCATCCGGCAAGTGCTAGGGCCATGGTCTCGGGGCTGACGGGGTCGACGGTAAGGAGGTTGTATGTCACGGATACGTCCCGTTGTAGATGGCCAGCGCTTTCTCGACGATGCCTGGATTGTTCGTGAATCGCGGATTCTTAGTCAATTGCGGCGCGGCACTGAGGTCTCCTTTCGCTTTGGCTATCTGCTGCAAGGCGGCGTACTCGTTCCTGTCGAGCTTCACAATGCCTGGGCCGGAGTCCGGATAGACCCTTCCCGAACCTTCTACGCCATAGGTGCGCCCGTTCACCTCATAGCGGTCAGTCTCCGGGACATATTTCGCCTTACCGCTGGCTATGTCGGCTATGTCCTTGGAAACAGACTCCTGTTGGCCCCGCAGGATGACGCTGTTGTCCTTTTTCACCTCGCCGCTGGCCGACCCCGAGACAGTGTGCCGCGCGTTGGGTGGTTTGAGCTCCTTCCCTGCGGCAGGTCCTGTGAGGTCGCTCGATGCCGGCCAGGGACCGCGGCCAGGGCCCGACCCGCTGGCAGCCCCGGAAGACGTCCCCGTTCGGAAGGCGTAGGGGTCACCAGCAGGGAGCCCATCGGGAAGACCGGCGAAGGCGGTCCGAGGCCCACCAAAACCGTTCGCCAGCCCAGGAAACAGCCCGGCGAGTCCGCCTCCTTCCTGGGCGAGCTGGAACGCCTTTCCGACGCCGCCGAAGGCTCCACCAGTCAAGGTTCCGTAGAATGCTGCGTCCTTCGCCTCATCCAGATTGATGCCGGTCTGGATGCCGGCCGCTATCTTGAGCGGTTGGGCGACGGCGAGGTCGACGGTGACGGATTCGATGCCCGCGATGGCAGCGGTCGCGAAGACGGTGCCGGCGATGGTGGCGACCTCGGTGGTGAGGGCCACGCCCACAGTCGCGGCGAGCTCGACGATGGTGGCGGTGGCCGCAGCCGCGGCGACTTCGGTAGCACCCAGGGTGAAGAACGCCAGGCCTGTGCCGGCGACGATGACGGCGCCGGCGATCTCCAGTTCGCGGTCGAGCTTCTTCTTCGCGTCGGCCACGGCATCGGCGTACTTGTCGATCCCGTCCGCAAGCGAGCGGGGACCGTCGACGAGGTCCTGGAGCCACCCCTTCTTGTCGTGGTAGTAGCGGGCCCAGAAGGGGTCGGCGAACGCGGAGATCGCCTCTCCGCTGTTGTTGTGAATCAGCGTCTGAGCCGCCTTGTTGGCGGCCGCCGCGACGTCTTCCATGTCGTCGGCGAACGTTCGCCACGCCTTGGCGATGTCACGCAGTTTGCCTACGTTGCCGGCAGGCCACTCGATTCCGGTGACGTCGGTGACGATCTCCCGGACCTTGTCACCGGTGCTCACTGCTGGCGCCCTGGGGCATCGGGCTCGTCGTGGGGCTGGGGTGTGATCTTGCGGAACATGGCCCTGACCAGAGCGTCGTTCTCTATGTGCCCGTCGGCCATGTCGGTCATTGCCGTGTGGATGCTCGCCAGGCCGTCCTTGATGATGCCGGCAGACTCCTCGATCCGGGCCACGATCGGCCCGTACTTGTCGTGGAACTGCTTCCCCGGGTCGTCATCTCCCCAGGCCGCCCCCGCTTTCGCCAGCGACGTGCGAAGCGTACCCAGAGCCTTGCCAAGCGCCTCGCTCTGATCGTGGAACGTCGGTGCTGTGGCCTTAAGATCCGCCATCTTGATGTCAAGGATCTTTCCATCGTCGCCCACTTGTGTCCCCTCCCGTTGCACTCGCGGCCAATTGACCCTAACCGCGCCTGATCGTTTGCAACTGTGGAGAGCTCAAAGAACGAGCAAAGATCAACTACGCGGACGCCGATGACCGCCGTGACGGCCCGGCGGGATGGAACGGACACCGAGGTCGGGCGAGTGGTCGCCTAGTTGTATTGCCGGTCGGAGGTGTGGGGATCCATTTCCCAGCGCGGGGCGGTCACCAGTTCCTCGGTCAGGGGGTGCAGGCTCCAGGAAGGTGCGCGTACTGCGTCGAGGAGATCAGAATCGTGTCCGTACATAAGCGTCGCCACTTTTGCTGAGGTGGGTCACAGGATGCACCTTTGGCACGGATCCGTCCGGCAAGCATGCACAGCCCCGCCCAATGACGAAATCACAGCGATCGCAATGCCCTTCCTTCACGGCCCCCGCCCACCCTCGCGTCGTACCGGTGTCCCACTTCGACTACCCCCTCCTGTACGAGATGGCCGAGCTCCTCCCCCCGCCCAACACCGTCGGATGCCCACGCGAGTACCCCGCCATCGTCTACCGGATCACGGCTGCACTCTCCCCCGTCGTGGGGTCCAAGCGCTCCACAGTGGGCCGGCTGGCTTCCCCCCAGGACTGGCGCAGCGTGCGTGCCAGCATCCGACGCCACCTCGGCCGCCGGGCCGCGGCGGCGCTGCCCCTCACCGCGCCGTCCCGAGGCCAGTACCAGGACGCGATGAACAGTCTGCTCGTGCCCTGCGTCGACCTGCTCGAGGAAGAATTCCGCCGCTACGCCACCCAGCAGGCTCTGCGGCAAGGGCTGTTCCCAGGTGACATCACCAAGGTCTGGAGCCGCCCCGAGCGCCGGCAGCTGATCGTCGGTGATGCCACCGTCCCCAAGGCCCCCTCCAAAGCTCGCAGGGAGATGACCGCTGATCCGATCACCGGGGAGATCCGCAACCACCGCGTAGACCCCGCTGCCCGCACCTACTACGAGAACGGTGAGAAGGCGAAGAAGAAGGTCCGCGGGACGAAGCGGTTCTTCGCCTCAGGCCGTGACGACGGGTACTGGAGCCGCGTGATCCTCTCCTTCTCGCATGTCGCCGGTGGTGAGTACGAGGACGAAGCAGCGGTAGCGGCACGGCAGTTCACCGCCCTCAAGAGCGCCCTTCCGCACTGCATGGGCATCGTCTACGACGGGGCATTCCGAGGCGTCCACCGCGACGCCCTCGCGCGGCTTGGCCTCCTCGCCGTCAACAAGCAGCACGGGTCGCTCACCCCGGTCTTCTACGAGAAGATCAAGACCTGCCGGAGCGGCCACGAGCTGTGGTGCAACGACGGCCGCATCGCTGAAAGCATCCGCCTCGACGACGGCACCCGCGTCTTCGAACCCGTGCCGATCATCAAACTCGAGCACCGGGCCGGCAGCACCAAGAGCCGCTGGTACCACCGCCTGAGGATCCCCTGCCGGCACGGGGCCCACGACTACCGCGTCCCCGTCGGCATCACCACCACCGCCGAGGACCGCACCCTGCGGTGCGTAGACAGCGGCCGGCCCCTGAAGAGCGACAGCGAGCGCGGCTTCCACCGCGCCGAGCACCTCCAGCAGATCCCGCAGGACACCCTGGCCACCAACTCGTCTACCCGTACCGCGCCGACTCCGAGTCGGTCCACAGCCAGTTCGACCTCAGCCTCTGGAACCGCCGCATGATCGCCTACGGCGTCGAGCGTCAGAAGATCTTCGTCCTGGGCTTCGCCCTCTCCCAGAACGCCACCAGCCACCAGCTCCACCTCAGCAAGGCCGCATAGACCGAGATCCACAGCCCCCGCAGACACCGCGACGGCCGTGCCCACAGAGGGCGCGACCGTCTTTCGTGCCCCGGGTCCACAGCCGACCAGAGCCACCCCGGACGCGAAACGGACATCCAGCAGCGCTTCGGCAACGCCGCCACCGTCCCGACAGAGGCCCCACGCACCCGACATCGCCGAAACACGCAGGTCACAGGGCCCGAGATGGACCTGGCCGAGGCGCACGCCAATCGAGGCGACCTCGGCCAACCTGATCCGCTAGGCTGTCAGCGGTCAGACGGCTACCAGGCGTGTGCCCGGGAAAGTGTCCGCCAGGACGCCGCCCCGCCCGCATACGCACGCAAGCTGACCAGGACGTTTGTCAGTCCGCGTCGACCTGCCCCACCGGGGTTTGCGACACGGTTCGCGACAAGCCCCCGCCTTCGTAGCTCAGGGGATAGAGCACGGCTCTCCTAAAGCCGGTGTCGCAGGTTCGAATCCTGCCGAGGGCACGTTCATGCAAAGGAGGCCCCCCGCCAGGTGATGGCGGGGGGCCTTCTCGGGTTCGTGGCCGCCGGGGGCCGGGGCAGCCGGTGGGGGTCAGCTCAGGCCTTTGGTGCGTTCGCCGATGCGGTCGCCCTGGGGGGCGCCGGAACGCTTGAGGGCCGCCTTCGTGTGCGCGCCGCCCTTGACCTTGCTGGGGACCGGACCTTCGAAGCCGTGACCCGGCGTGCGGGGCAGGTGGGTCTGGTCCGCGGCCTTCGTGAGCGCCGCCCGGACGTCCTGCTTGTGCTGTTTAGTCATCCCGTCGTCACTCCCTCGGGAGGCACCCGATCGGTCTGCCGATCGGTCTAACGGGATCGTATGCAGGTATGGGGGGCGGCGCACGCCGATCAAGGGCCCTGGAGGAGTTCCTGCGGGCACGGCGTGCCCCTGGGCAGCTGGTACTTGGCCGCCACCCGGTACTGCCCGGGCGCCGGGGCCAGCAGCTCCGTCCAGCTGTCCCCGTCGGCGTCCAGGGGGGCCTTGAACAGGCAGCCGGCCGTGTTCGCGTACTGCTTCGGCGCCGCGGCGGCCGCCTTCGACGCGAAGGTCTCCTGCGGCGGCGGCACCGCCTTGCCGGCCGCGTCGACCAGCCCCAGCCAGGGCGAATGCGGGATCCGCACCAGGACCCGCCCCGCCCGCCGCACCTCGATGACCAGCTGGTCGGCGCTCGCCCGCACCACCGTGGCGGGGCCCGCCACCAGGTCCGTCGGGGCGAGCACCCGGTACAGCTGCCAGTTCGCGTCGCCCCACACCTGCTGGAGGTACGGCAGCCCCTCCCGCACCAGCTTCGCCTCGTCCACGCCGCCCGAGTCGGGTTTGTCGGCGGGCAGCACCACGTAGTGCACGGCCCAGCGCTCCAGCCACGACCGGTAGCTGTCGGCGGTGAGGGTGTCGTCGTAGAAGAGCGGGTTGCGCTCCAGGTCGGCCTGCCGGTTCCAGCCGCGCGCGAGGTTCACGTACGACGGGAAGGCCGACGACTCCCGGTGGCTGCTGGCCGGGACCACCTCCACCCGTCCCCGGTCGGCGCCGGCCTTCTGGAGCTGGTCGACCAGCGGCGCCAGCTCCCGGTTCCAGGCGGCCAGCGGGGTCGTGCGGATGATGTCGGTGATGCTGTTGGCGGTGATCCAGGCCGTCAGCCCGGCGAAGGCGACGACCACCGCGTACCAGCGCCGCGAGCGCGGGACCGAGTGCGGGAGCGCCGCGAGCAGCACCGCCCCGCCGAACAGCATCACGAGACGGGTGACGTTCGACCCCACCTGGGAGTCGATCGCCCAGGTCAGGAACACGCCCACGGTGTACACGGCGGAGGCGATCCGGACCGTCTTCCACCGTTTGGGCACCAGGAACAGGATCGCCAGCCCGAACACGAACGGCAGCCAGGCCGAGCCCAGCTTCATCGGCTGCGTGCCCGAGAAGGGGAACAGCCACGCCGACAGCCCGACCACGGCCACCGGCGCCAGCCCCAGCGCGTACGCGCCCGGCCGCCGCCCGCTCAGGAACAGCGCGGCCGCGACCACCCCGAGGAAGAGGCCGGCCACCGGGCTGGAGGCGGTGGCCAGCCCCGCGAGCGGCGCGGCAACGGCGGCCTTGGCCCAGCGCCGCTCGGCCCACTTGCGCGGCCAGCAGAAGACGGCCGCGACGGCGGCCAGCGCGAACATCGCGCCGAGCCCGAAGGTGACGCGGCCGGACAGGGCGTTGCACAGCAGCCCGTACACCCCCGCCAGGGCCGGCCACAGCGGGCGCCGCACGGCGCCGCGGCACCGGGTCAGGATCAGCGCGAGCAGCCCGGCCGAGACGGTGCCGGCGACCATCATCGTGGTCCGGACGCCGAGCACGTGCATGAGGTACGGCGAGACCACGCTGTACGAGACCGGGTGCATGCCCCCGTACCAGGCGAGGTTGTACGCGGTGTCGGGGTGGCGGCCGACGAACTCCGCCCACGCGTCCTGCGCGGCCAGGTCGCCGCCGCTGTTGGCGAAGCTGAAGAACCAGACGACGTGCAGGACCGCGGCGAGGGCGGCGGCGACCAGCACCGGGTGCCGGTGCGCCCAGCTCCCGCCGGCGTCCGCGCGCGGTCCGGCGTCGTGGGCGGCCTCCGGTGGCCTGTACTGCTCAGCGGTGGTCACTGCCGACGCTCTCTTCCGTCGCGTTCGGGGATTCCGGCCCCGTGCGGGCTGCCCGGTTCACAGACGCGCTCAGGCGCCCCGGGGTTGTCCGGGGCGCCTGGGCGGGTCGTGGACCGTCGATCGTGGATCTCCCGGAGGGGATCAGCCGTAGGGATCAGCCGTAGGGATCAGCCGACGCGAGTCAGTTTGCTGCCGATGCCGGGCGCGACGAGGTCGCTCTGCAACGCCACCGGCACCTTCACCTGACTGGCGCCCTCACCCACGGTGAGCACCCCGACCTCGGTCCCCGCCTTCGCCGTCTCCGGCAGCTTGGCACCGCCGTCGCCCAGCTTCACGGTGACGGTGAGCGAGGGCCAGCCGACCGCCTGCACGTCGGCGGTGGCGACCACGGGGGTGTGCCCGCCGAGTCCGTCGTCCACGTACCCGACGACATCGCCCTTCTTCACCACGGTCGCGTTGGTCAGCGCCTTCTGCGTCGCGATCATGACGTCCTTGCTCGCCGCGATCGCGGTACCGAGGATGGGGACGCCGTACTGGCCGAGCACCGCGCCGACGATCAGCTGGTTGGTCTTGCCGACCTTCTTCTCGGCGGCGAAGAGCAGGTTGCCGCCGGCCTTGGTGGTGGAACCGGTCTTGATGCCGACGGCGCCGTTGAACGGGACGAGGTCGTTGTAGTTCCGCCAGGCCTTGCCGGAGGGATCGGTCCAGCTCGGGAGCTTGGTGATGGCGAGCAGCTCCGGCATCTCGACGACCTTGAGACCGAGCTTGACCTGGTCCTCGGCGGTGCTGACGGTCGTCGGGTCGAGGCCGGAGGGGTCGGTGTAGGTGGTGTTGGTCATGCCGAGTTCCCGGGCGGCGTCGTTCATCTTCTTGACGAACGCCTCCTGGTCACCGGCGGTGTCCCAGCGCGCGAGCAGCCGCGCGACGTTGTTGGCGGACGGGATCATGATCGCGGCGAGGGCGTCGTACTCGGAGATCTTGTCGCCCTCCTTCAGCGTGTTGACCGTGGACTCGCCCTCGGACTCCTTGCGACCGTCGTCGACCGCCGTCTTGTCGACGTCGATCATCGGGCCCTTTTCCTTGGGCTTCATGGGGTGGTTCTTGAGGATCACGTACGCCGTCATGGTCTTGGCGACGCTGCCGATCGCGATCGGCTTCTGCTCGCCGAAGGTGCCGACGGTGCCGAGGCCGGCCGCGGCCATGAAGCCCTGGCCCTCCTTCGGCCACGGGAGGGTGGGGGCGCCGCCGTCGAAGGTGTACGTGGACTTCGCGCTCAGGGCGAGGCGGGGCGCGGGGAGCGGGCGGACGAGCTGTACGACGGCCAGGACGACCGCGAGGAGCACGACGATCGGGGCGTAGATCTTGACGCGCCGGACCGCGGTGCGGAGGGGGGAGGGCGGCGGGGGCGGGTTGTTGGTGAGGTCCGCCAGCATGTCGAGCGGCGGCTTGGGGGGCAGCGGCTGCTGCGTGGTCCGCTCGGCGTCGGCGGCGGGCTGCGGGGCCGGCTGCCGGGCCGGCTGCGGCGCGGGGGGCCGGGGGCCGGCGCCGCCCAGCGGTACGAAGGTGCTGCCGCGGCCCTGCGGGGCGGCCGGCTTCTGCTCCGGCGCGGCGGCGCCCGGCTTCACCGCGCGGAAGACGGCGGTGCGCTCACTGTCGGCCGCGTCAGCCTTGCCGGGGGCCCCGGCGGGCTTCTCCCCCGCCGCGGCGGAACCCGGCTTGCCCGGGGCGGTGGGCGCGTTCGCGCCCGGCTTCACCGCGCGGAAGACGGCGGTGCGCTCGCTGTCCGGCGCCTCCGGCTTCGGGGCGGAACCGGAACCGGGCTTCACGACCCCGAACGCGGTCTTCTCCGGCTCACCGGCACCCGGGGCGGGCTTCGACTCGTCCCCCGCCGTACGGGGTGCCTCGGCCGGCTTCTCCGCCGGCGCGGCCGCATCCCGCTTCACGGCACGGAAGACGGCGGTGCGCTCACTGTCGGCCGCCTCCGCCCCGGTACGGGGGTCCCCGGACGGGGCCGAGGCCTTACCCGGGGCCTCGGCCGGCTTGCCCTCCGCCGCGGCGGAGCCCGGCTTCACGGCACGGAAGACTGCGGTGCGCTCGCTGTCCGCCGCCTCCGGCTTGCCCGGGACACCGGTACGGGGCTCCCCGGACGGCTTCGCGGCGGAACCGGAACCGGAGCCCGGCTTCACGACCCCGAAGGCGGTCTTCTCCGGCTCGCCAGACCCGGACGCCCCGGCCGCATCCCGACCACCGGCACCCGAAACGGGCTTCGCCTTGTCCCCCGCCGAAGCGGAACCCGGCTTGTCCGCCGTCGCCGCCCCGGTACGGGGGTCCCCGGAGGGCTTCTCCCCCGACGGGTCCGACGCCGTACGCGGTGCCTCGGCCGGCTCCTCCGCCGGCGCGGCCGCATCCGGCTTCACGGCACGGAAGACGGCGGTGCGCTCGCTGTCGGCCGCGGCCGGCTTCGCTGCGGAACCGGAACCGGAACCCGGCTTCACGACCCCGAAGGCGGTCTTCTCCGGCTCACCGGAACCGGACGCGCCAGCCGCATCCCGGCCACCGGCACCCGTAGCCGACTGCGCCCCGTCGCCCGCCGGAGCGGACCCCGACTTCTTCCGCTGGTCCGCAGGCGCCTCCGGCTCGGCGGCCGCATCCCGGCCATCGGCACCCGAAGCAGGCTTCGCCTCGTCCTCCGCCGAAGCGGAATCCGGCGTCACGGCCGACCGGCGGTCCGCGGAGTCCGCCGTACCGGCACCCGAAGCCGACTGCGCCCCGTCGGCCGCCGGAGCGGACCCCGACTTCTTCCGCTGGTCCGCAGGCGCCTCCGGCTCGGCGGCCGCATCCCGGCCACCGGCACCGGCACCGGCACCCGGCTCCGGCTCGTCCCCCGCCGAACCGCCGGGAGCGCCCTTCGAACCTCCGGAGGCGCCCGTCGCGACCCAGGCCGCCACCGCTTCCTTCAGCGCGTCCCGGTCCCCGGTTCCCGCCGTCTCGCGCGGGCGCAGGACCGACAGCCTCGGGTCCCGCTCCGCGGACGGCGCGGTGGACTCCGCCGTCCCCGACGCACCTTCATCTACCGACTTGTCGGGGGACTCGCCCGCCACCAGTTCCTCCTCGTTCGCCGTCCGGCCCCTGTCCGAACCGTCTAACAGTGTCCCGTCTAGGGGGCATCGCCCACCCGCTAGACGAGAACGACATAGCTGCCGGTTCCCCCACAAAGCGTCCAGGCGCTCTCGACAGATGAATGTGAGAGGCGTCACCCTGTCACTCATCCACGCGGGGAGGCATGGATGGGCAGGAGCCGCAGAACAATTCCGGAGGAGCTTCTGCTGCTCGCCTTGGACCCGACCACGGGAACCACGGCGCAGCCGCAGTCGCTCGACCTCGGCCTCGCCGGGGCACAGCTAGTAGAGCTGGCTCTGGCAGGACGGATAGCCCCTGACGGGGATCGTATCGCCGTGGTGATGCCACGGCCGACAGGAGATCCGACTCTGGACTCCGCACTGGAACTGCTGCGCAGGCGCGGCAGCCCGGTCCGGGCCGTTCATTGGATCGGCGGACCCCGGCTGGGGCTCCGTCAGATTTACCTCGCTCACCTGGAGCGCTGCGGCATGGTGCATGCCGTCGCGGGACAGATGTGCGGGGTGCTGCCGACGACTCGCTACCAGGCGACGGACACGGCGATCAGCCGGGAGATCCGTGCCCGGCTCGACAGTGCGATCCGCACCGGCGTACCGCCGGACCCGCGGACCGCGGCGCTCGCCGCACTGGCCCACGCGGTCGGTCTCGGCAAGCACCTGTACCCCGGCAACGAGGGGCGGTCGTCCAGGTCCCGGCTGCGGGACCTGATCCGGCACGACCCCATGGGCGGTCTCGTGGCGCACGCCGTCATGGACGTCCAGAACGGGGTGGCGGCACAGCCGAGGCGCGACCGCGCCCCGGTCACCGCCTCGGCCTCGGCCTCGGCAACGGCATCGGCGGCACCCCCCGCCCGGGCCACCGCCGTACCGATGCAGCCGCGCCGCACGGGCGCGATGGCCCGGGTGCCCGCGCACTGAGGAAGCTCCACCCGCAGCACACGCACCACCCGCACCGCGCCCCGCTACACCCCTTGACCCACCAACGGGCGCACCGCACGCACCACAGCGCCACCGCCAGAACCGGCCGTCCCCCAAAAGACCCGGTTCGGGAGCCGCCAGCGCGCGGGGCGGCGGGGCCGGTTCGCCGGTCCCGCCGCCCCGCGCGTCTGTCTTTCCGGTCCGTTCCCCAGCGCCGTCGCACCCTTCGGTGGCAGTCTGCTGAACATCAGACACGCAGAGAGACAGAACCAGAAGAAGGCGGAGGTGCCGTCCCCGTGGCGTCCAATGTCAATCCCACCGTCCGACGCCGCCGACTGGGCATGGAGTTGCGCAAGTTGCGCGAGGACAAGGGCATGACGGCCGAGCAGGTCGCCGAGCGACTGCTCGTCTCCCAGTCCAAGATCAGCCGGCTGGAGAACGGCCGTCGCTCCATCAGCCAGCGCGACGTCCGCGACCTGTGCGACGTGTACGAGGTCGAGGACCGCCGGCTCGTCGACTCCCTCATGCAGATGGCCAAGGACTCCCGCCAGCAGGGCTGGTGGCACGCCTTCGGCGACATCCCGTACAGCGTCTACATCGGTCTGGAGACGGACGCGGCCAGCCTGCGTACGTACGAGCCCCAGATGGTCCCGGGCCTGCTCCAGACACCGGAGTACGCCCACGCCCTGATCCGCGGCGCGCTGCCGGAGACCGCGCCGGCCGACGTGGACAAGCGCGTCCAGGTCCGGATGCACCGCCAGAAGCGGCTCTCCGAGACCGACAACAACAACCCGGACGTCGGGCCGCTGCGGCTGTGGGCGGTGATCGACGAGGCGGCGCTGCGCCGGCACGTGGGTGACGCGCAGTTGATGATCCGGCAGCTCGAATACTTGATAGAGCAGTCGGAACAGCCGTACATCACCGTGCAGGTGATGCCGTTCTCGATGGGCGCGCATCCGGGCGTCAACGGGCAGTACGCGATCCTGGAATTCCCCGACGCCTCCGACTCGACGGTGGTCTACATCGAGGGCGTGACGAGCGATTTGTACCTGGAGAAGGCCAACGACGTTCAGAAGTACAGCGTGATGTACGAGCACCTGCGCGCCCAGGCGCTCAATGTCGACCAGACCCGGCAGTTCATCGGCGAGATCATCGACCACTATTCGGGCAAGGGCAAGTAAAAGCGGAGGAAACCGTCCAGGTGGCGAGGGGGGGCCGGTACGGTACACCGTCACCTCCCGGCCACAGAAGGCCTGAATGGAATATGCCACTCGGTCGAGTGAATGCCCACTTCAGCCTTCGGGCGGTGCGGGTAGCGTCGATCACGTCAGCCGGAGTAATGGCTGGCGAGACCCGGAACTACTCGCTGAACCGGAGAGAAACATGGCTATTCGTCAGGGCGCTACGGAAAACTGGACCAAGTCCTCTTACTCCGGCGGAAACGGCGCCTGCGTCGAAGTCAAGTCGCCCGTCATGGACGCCATCGCGGTCCGCGACTCGAAGGTGCAGGACGGTCCGTCCCTCACCTTCGCGCCGGGCTCCTGGAACTCCTTCGTCACCGACGTCACCGAGGGCCGGCTGGGACGCCTCGTCTGAGCGTGACGACGCCCGCCCCGACCGTCCGCACCACGACGACGGCCGTTGAATGAAGCCCTCTCGACCGGTCGCCGTCCTGGCCGAGGGGGCTCGGCCGTGCCCACCGCACCGGCCGCCCCGCCCCGGCTCGGCCCGTCGCGCCCTCAGCGCAGCTGGTCGACGAAACGGTCCGTCCCCGGCACCGTCGGGATGAACGGCGCCACCAGTTCCACCCGCCCCAGACCCGCTTCCGTGACCTCCGTGTCCAGCCCCTCGAACCGGTGCCAGCAGGTTCGGGGATCGGCCTCCAGGAACCACAGCAGCGTCAACCGGGTGCCGACGCCCTCGACCTGCTTGACGTACGTCATCCGGTCACCCGGCAGCGGCGTGGGCCGGAAGACCGTCACGATCGCCGCGGGCCCGCCCGCCAGCCGCTTCGGGAGGGCCCGTGAGCGCAGCCACTCCAGCAGTCGCGCCCGCTGCTCGGGGCCGTCCGCGTCGATGACCTGGAGCACCAGCCCGGCGTACGGGTGGTCGAGGGCGTGGAAGTCCCGCGGTCCGGCGGCGCCGTCGCGGTAGACGGTGGCCTCGTGGTCCTGGAAGGCCGTGAAGACGTGCGTGCGGTCCTGGTAGACGCGGCCGTCGCGGTTCAGCCGCTTGTTGATGCCGACGGTCCACTTCATGTGCTCGTCGTAGCGGCCCTCGGTCACCCAGTACGTCGACAGGTAGCAGCCGGCGGTGACGGGCCGGGCGACGGCCGACTTCTCCGGGTAGCGCAGCTCCTGGAGGTCCCTGGTGGCCACCCAGCGGCGTCCGGCGTACATCCAGGGCATGGCCATGGCGCCGGCGTAGTAGTGGTCGTCCTCGTACCAGCGGTTGTACGCGAACTCGTGGCCCGGGTGCGGTTCGACCATGGTGATCAGCGCGTGGCCGGGGCGGACGCCGTACGGGCCCACGGCGGCGAGCGCCGCGTAGTCCTCGGCCCGGGTGTCGCCGCCGGCGGCGCCGGTGCCGCCGCGGCCCGGCGGGTGCGTCTCGTCAGTCGTCATGGCACCGGTCTATCTGATACGGCGTCAGTTCGGGAGGGGGCCGGCACCGGTTTCACCGGCCGCCCGTTCACCTGCCGGACAGGTAGGTGCCGTCTGCACCTTTCGTGGTTAGGCTGCGCGCACCCGCCACCCCGAAGGAGTGCCCGTGCCCGCCCCCGCCACCGCCGTGCCGCCACCCGCCTTCGCCGCCAGGACGGCCGCGGTGGCGGGTTCGCCCATCCGCGACATCCTCTCCCTCACCGACCGCCCCGAGGTGGTCTCCTTCGCGGGCGGCTACCCGGCGCCCGAGCTCTTCGACACCGCCGGCCTGCGCGCCGCCTACGACGCGGTCCTGTCCGCGCCCGGCTCCGCCGCCCGGGCCCTGCAGTACTCGACCACCGAGGGCGTGCCCGAGCTCCGCGCGACCATCGCGGCGCGCGCCACCGCCCGGGGCCTGCCGACCACCGCCGACCAGGTGGCCGTCACCACCGGCTCCCAGCAGGCCCTCTCGCTGCTCGCCGGCGCCCTGCTCGACCCGGGCGACGCCGTCCTGGTGGAGAACCCGACCTACCTGGCCGCGCTCCAGGGCTTCGGCCTGGCCGGGGCCCGGGTCATACCCGTCCCCTGCGACGAGGACGGCATCCTCCCGGACGCCCTGGAGGAGCTCGTCCGGCGCGAGCGGCCGAAGCTGCTGTACTCGGTTCCCACCTTCCAGAACCCGACGGGCCGTACCCTCCCCGGCGCCCGGCGCGCGGCGGTCGCGGAAGTCGCCGCGCGGCTCGGGCTGTGGCTGGTGGAGGACGACCCGTACGGGGACCTCCGCTACGAGGGGGCCCACGTCCCGTGGCTCGCCGCGCACCCCGGAGCGGAGGACCGTACCGCGCTGCTCGGCAGCTTCTCCAAGGTCATGGCGCCCGGGCTGCGGCTGGGCTGGCTGCGGGCCCCGGCGGCCCTGCTACGGGCCGCGGTGGTCGCCAAGCAGGCGGCCGACCTGCACACCTCGACGGTGAACCAGCTGGCGGCGGCCCACTACCTGGCCTCGGTGGACCTGGACGCCCACATCGCCGGGATCCGCTCGGCCTACCGCGTCCGCCGCGACGCGCTGCTGGCCGGGCTGCCCGGGGCGCTCCCGGCGGGCTCGGAGTGGAACCGGCCGGAGGGCGGCATGTTCGTCTGGGCCCGGCTGCCGGCCGGACACGACGCGACGGCCCTGCTCAAGTCAGCCGTCGCCCATGACGTGGCCTACGTCCCCGGGGCGCCCTTCTTCACCGGCGCCCCGGACCACCGGACGCTGCGGCTGTCCTTCGTCACCCACACCCCGGCCGAGATCGCCGAGGGCCTGCGCCGGCTGGGCCGCGCCCTGCGGTAGCCGGCAGTCCCCGAGGCGCCCTCGCCTGCTCCTCAGCCGTACAGCTTCTCGATCTCGGCGGCGTACCGCTCGGCCACCACCGCCCGCCGGAGTTTCAGGGTCGGCGTCAAGGTGCCCGCCTCGACCGAGAAGTCCTCGGCGAGCAGGTGGAAGGCGCGGACCCGGGCCGGGCGGGAGACCGTGGCGTTGGCCGCCTCGACGGCCCGCGCCACCAGGGCCCGCACCGCGGGGTGTGCCGCCGGCCGGGCCAGGGCGTCCGGGGCGATCCCCTCCCGGGCCGCCCAGGCCGTGATCTCGTCCGCGTCCAGGGTGATCAGCGCCACCGGATGCGGGCGCCGGTCGCCGATCAGCACAGCGCGCGAGACGTACCGGGAGGACTGGAGGGCGAACTCGACCTCGGTCGGGGTGATGTTCTTCCCCGCCGAGGTGATGACCAGCTCCTTCTTCCGGCCGGTGATCGTCAGGAAGCCGTCGGCGTCGAGCGAGCCGAGGTCGCCCGTGTGCAGCCAGCCCGCGGCGTCGACGGTCTCGGCCGTCGCGGCCCCGTTGCCGTGGTAGCCCGGGAAGACCATCGGCCCCCGGGCCAGCACCTCCCCGTCCGGCGCGATCCGCACCTCGCAGCCCGCGACCGGCCGGCCGACCGTGCCGGGGCGGACCGATCCGGGGTGGCTGAGGCTGATCACCCCGGCGGACTCCGTCATGCCGTAGCCCTCGTAGACCGGGATCCCGCAGGCGCGCAGGAAGTCCGAGGTGGCGGGGGCGATCGGGGCGCCGCCGGTCAGCGCCCAGGTGAGCCGCCCTCCGAAGGCGGCGCGGACGGGGGCGTACAGCGTTTCGCACGCCGCCTCGTACGCCTCCCGCGCCTCCTCGGGCAGCCGCCCCTCGGCGGCCAGCACGCCCAGCCGGACCGCCTCCTCGAACCGCTCCCGGCCGCCCTCCGCCGACTCCGCCAGCGACAGCACCACCGAGTGCAGCTTCTCGAACAGGCGCGGTACGGAGGGCAGGTGGGTCGGCGCCACTTCGGCGAGCTCCGCCAGGACGTTCTCGATCCGGCCGCCGAAGTAGCAGAGCTCACCGCCCTGGAGCAGCGTGGTGAACTGGATCAGCTGCGCCAGCAGGTGCGCGAGCGGCAGGTAGAGGTACGTCGTGTCCCCCGGGCCGCCCCGCACCAGCGGCAGGGTGGCGTCCTGGACGGCGCCGAGGTTGCCGTGGGTGAGCCGGCAGCCCTTCGGCGGCCCGGTCGTCCCGGAGGTGTACACGATGGCGGCGTCCGCCTGCGGGGTCACCGCCTCGGCGCGGGCGCGCAGCTCCGCTCCCGGGGCCGGGGGCAGCTCCGGGAGGGCGTCCAGCAGGACCACCGCCCGCAGCGCCGGGAGCCGCCCGCGCAGCGCCTCCACCCGGGCCGCCTGGGCCGCGTCGTCGCAGACCGCCACCACCGCCGCGGAGTCCGACAGCACCCAGGCCAGCTCCTCCTCCCCCGCCGTCGGGTACACCGGCACCAGGACCGCGCCCGCCGCCAGCGCCCCGAAGTGGGCGTACGTCCACTGCGGCCGGGTCTCAGCGAGGAGCGCCACCCGCTCGCCCGCCCCGACCCCCAGGCCCAGCAGGGCCTGCCCGGTGCGCCGGACGCGGGCGCGGAGGTCCGCGTAGGAGAGCGTGCGCCAGCCGTCCCGCGGGGCGGTGCCCGACCGGAAGCGGAGCGCGCTGTGAGGCCCGTACCGCTCCCCGGTCCACTCGGTGAAGAGGGCCAGCGTGCGCGGTCGGGCCGAGTCCTGTGCGGCGTCCATCGTGTTCGCCTCCTGGGGTGGGTACGTCGACGCTAGGCACCGGGGCGGCCCGGACGGCATGACCGGAAGCGTCAGCACCGCTGACCCCAGCGCTCATAGGGGTTACCGTCGGTCCCATGGGGAGGCGGACGATCACCGTGCACCACGTGCGTGCGCTGCTCGCGGGGGCGCGGCGGGCCGGCATCGACACCGTGCCGCTGCTGCAAGGGGCGCAGATCCCGCCGCTGTTGCTCGGGGACGACCGGGCACGGATCACGCCCGCGCAGTTCGCCCGGCTGTTCCGGGCGCTGTACCGCACGACGCAGGACGAGTTCCTCGGCCTGGGCGCGGTACCGAGCCGGCCCGGCACCTTCGCGATGATGTGCTACGCCTCGCTGGGCTGCCGGGACCTGGGGGCGGCCGTCGAACGGGCCGCCGCCTTCTACGGGCTGTTCCCGGGCGGCCCCGAACTGGCGCTGGAGGTCGCGGACGGCGAGGCCCGGTTCACCGTGCGCGGCCCCGTCGCCGGGGACCTGACCGGGGACGTCGCCGGGGACCGGGGAGGGGACCGGGACGGGGAGCGGGACGGGGAGCGGTTCCTCGCCGAATGCGTGCTGGCGATCTGGCACCGGCTGAGCAGCTGGCTGATCGGCCGCCGCATCCCGCTGCTGCACGCGGCCTTCGCGTACCCCGCGCCGTCGTACGCGGACGAGTACGAGGTGCTCTTCGACTGTCCCGTCCGCTTCGGCGCCGACCGGACGGCCGCCGCGTTCGCCGCGCACTGGCTGACCGCGCCGCTCGTCCGGGAGGAGCCCGCGCTCGACGCGATGCTCCGCCGGGCCCCCTTCGACCTGCTGTCCCGCCCGGAGTACGGGACCACGGTCGCGGAGCAGGTACGCCGGACCCTGACGCGGCGGCTGCGTACCTCGCCCCGGCTCCCGGAGCTCGGCGAGGTCGCGGCGCGGCTCGCGGTGTCCCCGGCGACGCTGCGCCGCCGGCTGCACCAGGAGGGCACGTCCTTCCAGCAGTTGAAGGACCACGTGCGGCGGGACGCGGCGATCGCGGGGCTGGCGGAGAGCGGCGAACCCATCGCGGAACTGGCCGCGCGGCTGGGCTTCTCCGAGGACACCGCCTTCCACCGCGCGTTCCGCCGCTGGACGGGCACCACCCCGGGCGCCTACCGGATCGCCTCGGGCGGCTGACGGGAGCCGAGCGGGCTGGCGGGGCCAGCCGGGTGAAGGGGCCAGCCGGGTGAAGGGGCCAGCCGGGTGAAGGGGCCTGCGGGGTTGGCGGCTGGGGCCAGCAAAGGTGAGCTGCGCAGTCAGCGACATGCCGACCGGTCGGTCACTACCTTCTCCTCACCTGCCCCCACACGGACCTCGGGAGAGCCGCCCATGCGTTTCCGCAGCACCGCCCTCGCCGCCGTGGCCGCCCTCGCACTCACGGCCTGGCTGCCCGCGACCGCCACCGCGAACGCCGATGCCGCCCGGCCCGGCGACCTCGTCAGCAGCGCGCCCTCCGCCTTCCACCCGCTGCCCGGCCAGCCCACCGACACCAAGGCCTGGAAGGTCACCTACCGCTCCACCACCGCCGACGGCGCGCCGAACGTCGTCTCCGGCACGGTCATCGTCCCGCAGGACGGCCGCACCGGCCCCCGCCCCCTCGTCACCTACGCCGTCGGCACCGTCGGCATGGGCGACTCCTGCGCGCCGAGCAACAACTTCCCCAACGGCACCGCCATGGAGGCCAACCTCATCCAGCAGCTCACCCTGCGCGGCTGGGCGGTGGTCGTCACCGACTACGAGGGCCTCGGCACACCCGGCGTGCACACCTACACCGTCGGCCCTTCCGCCGGCCACGCCATGCTCGACGCCGCCCGCGCCGCCCTGCGCCTGCCGGAAGCCGGGCTGGCGGCGAACACGCCGATCGGCATCATGGGCTACTCCCAGGGCGGCCAGGCCAGCAGCTGGGCGGCCGAACTGCAGGGCTCGTACGCCCCGGAGTTGCAGGTCAAGGGCACGGCGACCGGCGGTGTGCCGGCCGACCTGATGAAGGTAGCCGACTTCAACAACGGCTCCTACGGCTCCGGCCTGATCTTCATGGCGGCCGCCGGACAGGACGCCGCCTTCCCGGAGCTGAAGCTCGACTCCTACCTCAACCCGGCCGGCAAGGCCCTGGTCGGCGGCATGCGCGAGGGCTGCGTCGCCATCGACGCCATCGCCGGCTCCTTCAAGCGGATCTCCGACCTGACCACCCGCGACCCGCTCGCCCAGCCCGACTGGCGGGCCCGGCTCGCCCAGAGCAGGCTCGGCGGGACCGCGCCCGCCGCGCCCGTGTACCAGTACCACGCGCTCGGCGACGAGCTGATCCCGTACGCCGTCGGCCGCGAGCTGCGCTCCGAGTGGTGCGCGCGGGGCGCGGACGTCGAGTTCGACACCGTCTGGGTCGGCGAGCACGTCAGCGGCGTCATCACCCACTCCCCGGCAGCCGCCGACTGGCTGGCGTCCCGCTTCGCCGACCGCCCGACCCACCCCAACTGCTGACCCCGCCGCCCGGCGGCGGGGCAACTCCACCCCGCCGGGGCGCCTCTTCCGGCCCCGGCGGCCCAAATCCAGCCCCCGTGTGGGCACCTCCCGGCGGTAGCTGGGGGAGTTTGACGCGCGGGGCCCGGGGCGGAGCCCCACATCCAGCCCCCGTGTGGGCACCTCCCGGCGGTAGCTGGGGGAGTTTGACGCGCGGGGCCCGGGGCGGAGCGCCACACCCAGCCCCCGTGTGGGCACCTCCCGGCGGTAGCTGGGGGAGTTTGACGCGCGGGGCCCGGGGCGGAGCCCCACATCCAGCCCCCGTGTGGGCACCTC
>NZ_JBVHQF010000010.1:0-66833 GCF_055567555.1 Streptomyces sp. NPDC026522 | reverse complement strand
CTCCCGGCGGTAGCTGGGGGAGTTTGACGCGCGGGGCCCGGGGCGGAGCGCCACACCCAGCCCCCGTGGGGGCACCTCCCGGCGGTAGCTGGGGGAGTTTGAGGCGCGGGGGTCCCCCGGACGGAGTCTGGGGGAGGGTCCGGGGCGGAGTCCCGAAGGCCCGGGGCAGCCGGGGCCGCTCCGCGCAACGGTGGCGCAGCCGACCGCGTCACCGCCCCGCACGGGCTACCGCCCCCGGTACATCGCGTCGATCTCCGCCGCGAACTCCCGCCCGATGACCCCCCGCCTCAGCTTCAACGACGGCGTCAGGTGCCCCCGAGCCTCCGTGAACTCCCGCTCCAACAGCACGAACCGCCGGATCGACTCCGCCCGCGACACCAGCGCGTTCGCCTCGTCCACCCCCCGCTGCACGTCCGCCCGCAACTCCTCGTCCCGTACCAGCTCCCCGACCGGCACGCCCACCTTCTTGCGCATCTGCCTCCAGTGCGCCAGCCCCTCCCCGTCCAGCGTGATCAGCGCGGCGACGTACGGCCGGTTGTCGCCGACCACCAGGCACTGGGCCACCAGCGGGTGCGCCCGCAGCGCGTCCTCCAGGACCGCCGGGGCGACGTTCTTGCCCCCGGAGGTGATGATCACGTCCTTCTTGCGGCCGGTGATCGTCAGGTACCCGTCCTCGTCCAGCTCGCCGAGGTCGCCGGTCGCGAACCACCCGCCGTGCTCCGCCGCCCCGCCGTTCCAGTAGCCCGCGAAGACGTGCGGCCCGCGCAGCAACACCTCCCCGTCCTCCGCGATCCGTACCGCCGTCCCCGGCAGCGGCCAGCCCACCGTGCCCAGGCGCGGCTTGAGCGGGGGCGTCACCGTCGCGGCCGCCGTCGTCTCCGTCAGGCCGTAGCCCTCGAAGACCTCCACCCCGGCCCCCGTGTAGAACGCCGCCAGCCTCGCCCCCAGCGGCGAACCCCCGCTCAGGACGTACCGCACCCGCCCGCCCAGCGCCGCCCGGATCCGCCGGTACACGAGCGGGTCGTACAGCGCCCGCGCCGCCCGCAGCCCCCATCCCGTCCCGCCGGTCTCCCCGTACCGCCGGGCGATCTTCGCAGCCCGGTCGAAGGACGAGGCGCGGCCCATCTGTTCCGCCGTCGCCCGCGCGGTGTTGTAGACCTTCTCCAGGACGTACGGGATGGCCAGCAGGAACGTCGGCCTGAACCCGGCCAGGTCCGCCAGCAGGTCCTCCGTACGGATGCTCGGCGCGTGCCCCAGCTTCACCCGCGCCCGCATGCAGCCCACGGCCACCATCCGCCCGAACACGTGCGACAGCGGCAGGAACAGCAGGGTGGAGGCCGGTTCGCTGCTCGCGGCGCGGAACACCGGGTGCAGCAGCTCCACGGCGTTGTCCACCTCGGCGAAGAAGTTGCCGTGCGTCAGCACGCACCCCTTCGGCTGCCCGGTCGTCCCGGAGGTGTACACCAGCGTCGCGACGTCCTGCGGCGTACGGACCCGCCTGCGCTCGTGCACCAGCGCCTCAGGGATGCGCTCCCCGGCCTTGACGAGCCGGGCCACGGCGCCCGTGTCGAACTCCCACAGGTGCACCAGCCCCGGCAGGTTCACCCGTTCGGCGCTGATGATGCGGGCCTGCGTGGTGTCCTCGACGGCGCAGGCCACCGCCCCCGAGTCCTGGATGATCCAGCGCGCCTGGGCCGCCGAGGAGGTCGGGTAGATCGGCACGGTCACCAGCCCGGCCGCCCAGCCCGCGAAGTCCAGCAGGGTCCACTCGTAGGTGGTGCGCGCCATGATGGCGAGCCGGTCACCGGCCCGCAACCCCTCGGCGATCAGTCCTCTGGCGACGGCCAGCACCTCGGCCGCGAACTCGGCGGCGCTCACGTCGCGCCAACTGCCGTCCGCCTCCTTGCGCGCCAGCACGGCCTCGCCGGGCGCCTCGGCCGCATTGTCGAACGGGACGTCACCGAGCGATCCCCGGCCGGGCGGCCCTACGAGTGCGGGCACCGCCACCTCCCGCACCACCCCGTCGATGACGGTCTTCACGGGCGGGACCAGCTGTGGCTCGGCGTGCACGGGCGTTCTCCTCGGCTCGACTCCGGAGTTACCGCCGGTAATCTACGCACGGGTAACGGCCGCTGACCAGCCCCTGAACAGGCCCTGACCACCGCGGACACGAGTCCTCCACCGGGCGCGCACGCATGCCCTTCGCCCCGCGCCGAGCGCGGGGCGAAGGACGGGAGTTGTGGTGGGGGCCGCGGCTAGTCGGTGCAGTACCTGTTGATCGCCGAGTTGAAGGAGCTGTCGAACGCGACCTTGTAGGCCTCCTTGGCCTTCTGCTGGGCCGCCGTGTCGGCGGTCAGACCCTGGAGGTTCTGCTGGGGTGGATTGGGCTGTGCGCTGCAGGCACCGGACTGGGCCACGGTCTTCCCCTGGGCGAAGCCCTCCTTGGCACCGCGCGCCTGCTCGGAGGCGATCAGCTTCTGGTTGACCGCGTCCTGGGCCGCCGCGCCGCCCAGGCAGTTCGCACTCGAACCGCCGTTCTGGAAGGCCCGGTACTTGCCGGCCGGCACGTCACCGGACGTGAACTTGCCGTCGTCGCCCACGGTGGCGGTGCCGCCGCCCGCGCCGTCGGTCTGGTCGAGGAAGGCCTTGCCCTTGGCCTTGTCGAACCCCTCGCCGGTGACGATCACCTTCGTGGCGTCAGCGGCCGGTTCGACGAAGCACTGGGCGGCGGCCGGTGCGGCGGGCGCGGCCTTCGGGGTCGCGGCCCATCCTGTGGCGGCCGTACCGATGGCCAGCGAACAGGCCATGAGGGGGGTGAACAGAGTGATGCGGGTTCGTTGGTTCATCGTCGTTCCTCACCTGTGGTGGGGGAGGCTGATGGAGCCACGGGGCCTGCACTGCCGGCGGGCGCACGGACTTGGCGCCCCATAAGGCCGACACGGTGCACGGGAGGGGGAGCGCTACAACGCGCACGTCCCGTTGGGCCTCCGGAAGGAGTCCGTCCCACCCATCGTCCCCCGGCCCTCCGGACCTGTCGACCGGAGCCGCTTCGCCCTAGGCGGCCCCGGCCTCGACCTCGGGGGGTGGGCACTCGCGGCAGCGGCCCGGTTCCGGGGCGCGGAAGGCGCGTTCGCAGCCGTCGCAGGTCTGGAAGGGGTCCGGGCGGGCGGCCGGGCGGCCAACCGGGGCCGCGGGGAGGGGTGGCGGGACCAGCGAGGTGATCCGGTAGGCCAGGACCGCCGCCGCGCTGCGCAGGCCGTCGGGGAGGTCGGCGGCCAGTTTCCGCCCGATGACGTCGGGCGCGACCCCGCGTTCGAGCCAGGTGGACAGACCCGGTGCCAGGCGCAGGACGTCCCGTTCGGACAGCAGCAGCCGCGGGTCGAGCGCCCGCAGTCCGGCCAGCAGGTCGATGGCGGCGGGGTGCAGGGGCGCGACGGGCTCCGGCTCGGGATCCGGCTCCTCGGCCTCGGGGTCCGGCTCCTCGACCTCCCACTCGGGTTCCGGCTCGGCCGCGGGTTCCGGCACCGCAACGGGCCGCCCCCGCCCCGGGCGGGGCTCGGCGGGCTCCTCCGTTTCCGCGCCGGGCTGCTCGTAGTAGTACGTCCGGGTCACCATCCGCCCGCTGTCCAGCCGTACGACGCGCCGCTCGACGTAGCCGAACTCCTCCAACTCCCGCAGTGCGGCGGCCAGCCGGATCTCCCCCTCCGGGAAGTGCGCGGCCAGCGCCTTGATACCGACGGGTGCGCCGTCCCGCAGCGACTGGACGTACACGGCGACGCCGAGGGCCGTCGCCGACAGCTGGGCGTGCTGGGCGAGGTGGTTGCCGACGACCGTGAAGCGCTTGCGGTGCCGGGACTTGACGTGAATGACGCCGGATCGGTGATTCCCGGGCGTAACCCGGGCCGCGGCGCGGGGCAGCGCCCTAGAATGCGTGAGAGCCATTGGGAAGCCTGTTACTTCCTAGTTGGTCAGGCCCTCGCCCGGGATGCCAGTCCCGGCGGGGGCCGTCTCATGTCTGAGGTTGTCGGCCAGAGCATATGCCAGGCAACCCAGAGGAAATCCACCCCAGTTGGCACAGTTCACCCGTCCGAGCGACGGGAGGCCGGGAGGGTTGGTCGGGTGGTCATTCACCCTCTTCGTATTGGAAGTACAGGGACCAACCCGACCGGGTCCCGCCCCACCACGACCCGGTGAACCACCCCTTCACCCCAACCGATATTTCCCCCCGAACCACCCCGCCGAAGGCCCTCTCCACCACCTCCGCGCCCCTACCACAGCGCCGGGACGGTCAGCCGTGCGGAGCCTCGGCCACCTCGACCGTCCCGGCGCCTTCCCGACGCACCCGCTCCGCTCCCCAGACACCCAGCGGCCCGAGCGCTTGGTTCAGCGTGTGCCCGTGCTCCGTCAGGGAGTACTCCACCCGAGGCGGCACCTCGGCGTAGACCTCCCGGTGCACGAGGCCGTCCTCCTCCATCTCGCGCAGGTGCTGCGTCAGCATCTTCTCGCTCACGCCCGCCAGACCCCGCCGCAACTGGGCGAAGCGGCGCACGCCGTGCGCGTCGAGTTCCCAGAGGATCAGTCCCTTCCACTTGCCGCTCACGACGTCCAACGCGGCGTCGATGCCGCAGATGTACGGCCCGCGCCTCGGCGCCTTGGCCATGTCGGCCCCCTAACCAAAAGGTAAGTACCGCAGTAAATAGTGGGTACTACCGAGGCTAGTAGCCCTCTCCGAGCATGGAGAGGTGAACGAACGAGAGATCCACGACACCAACCGGCAGGGCAGCCCCGTCACCGTGATCGGGCTCGGCCCGATGGGTCGCGCGATGACCCGCACCCTCCTCACCGCCGGACACCCGGTCACCGTCTGGAACCGCACCCCCGGCCGGGCCGACGACCTCGTCACCGACGGGGCGGCGCTCGCCGCGACACCCCGCGAGGCGGTCGAGGCGAGCGACCTGGTGCTCCTCAGCCTGACCGACTACCAGGCGATGTACGACGTCCTCACCGGCGACACCTCATCGCTCGCCGGCCGAACGCTGGTCAACCTGAGCTCGGACACCCCCGACCGCACGCGCGAGGCGGCGCAGTGGGCGGCGGCCCACGGAGCCGCCTTCCTCACCGGCGGTGTCATGGTCCCCGCGCCGATGGTCGGCACGCCGGCCGCCCACGTCTACTACAGCGGCCGGCACGAGGTGCTGGAGAGCCACCGCACGGCGCTGGCCCTCCTCGGCACGCCGAAGCACCTGGGCCAGGACCCCGGCCTGGCCCAGATGATGTACCAGGCCCAGCTGGCGGTGTTCCTGACCACCCTGTCCGCACTGATGCACGCCACCGCGATGCTCGGCAGCGCGGGCATGAAGGCCCGGGAAGCGCTACCGGAGTTGCTCGCCTCCGCCGACTCGATCGGCGCCATCCTGCGGGCCGGCGAATCAACCCCCGGCGCCGCGCTGGACGCCGGGGAGCACCCCGGCGACCTCAGCACGATCACCATGATGGGGGCGACGGCCGACCACATCGTCGGGACCAGCGCGTCACTCGGCCTCGACCTCGCGCTCCCGCTCGCCGTACGGTCCCACTACCGGCGGGCGATCGAGGACGGGCACGGCGGCGACAACTGGACCCGCATCATCGACGGCATCCGCGACCCGCACTGACCGTTGCGCCGCGAGGGACGTCAGGAGGCGTCCGCCGCCAGCAGCTCCACCACGATCTCCGCGCCCAGCGCGTACGCCGGGACCCCCGAGGTGATCAGGGCGGTCTCGGCGACTCCGATGAGGTCGGCGACCGTCGCGCCGGCGTGCAGCGCGCCCTGGGCGTGGATCCGGGCGGGGTGCTCGCGGCCCAGGGACAGGAGCTGGCCGAAGTGGACGAGCTGCTGCACGCGCGCGCCCAGCGGGTTCTCGGTCAGCACGA
Source organism: Streptomyces sp. NPDC026522 (assembly GCF_055567555.1). NCBI lineage: Bacteria > Bacillati > Actinomycetota > Actinomycetes > Kitasatosporales > Streptomycetaceae > Streptomyces > Streptomyces sp. NPDC026522. The sequence goes on along the minus strand of NZ_JBVHQF010000010.1, from coordinate 60,920 downwards.
TGTGCCGCAGCGCCGCGAGCGCCTCCTCGGTGGGCAGCCGGTCGAAGTCCCGTGCCAGGCGCAGCCGGTCCTGCACACCGCCCGGAACGCCGCCGAGCGTGGAGCGGTAGCGGGCCCGTACGGCGTCGGCACGGGCCTCGGGCGCCGTCGGGTCGCCCGTCATGACGCGACCCGGGCGATCGAGGCGCGTACGGCGGCCAGGGCACCCTCGGGGAAGTCCACGGCCCCGCCGATCGCCGCCGCGGCGAGCTCCGCCTCGGCGCTCTCCTCGATGGCCACCACCAGGTGGGCGGTGGCCGCCGAGTCCGGACCGAACACCAGCAGCCCGTGATTGGCGAGCAGGGCCGCGGAAGTCGTCGGGCACCGCTCCAGCACTTCGGCGATCCCGCGGACCGATGTGTCGGACCCGCGCGGCCCCCACGGAACCACCGGCACCTCCTCGGGCTGCCCGAAGCGCAGCATCGGCTCGGTCCGGCACGGCAGCGGCCGGTGGGCGACGGCGAAGGCGGTCGCGGAGGGCGAGTGGGTGTGGATGATGGCGCCCACCTGCGGACGGGCCCGGTAGACGGCGCTGTGCATGGCGATGATCTCGGCGCTGACGGAGCGCAGTTCGCCCGCCAGGACCCGCCCGTCGAGGCTGACGGTCGCCAGGTCCCCGGGCCGCAGCCCGCGGACGAACCCCGGCGTCAGCAGGAAGCTTTCGGCATCGAGCCGGGCACTGAGGTTGGCGTGCCCCGAGTGGGACATCACCCCCGCCGTGAACAGCGCCTCCGCCGCCCCGACCAGCTCGTTCGCCCGCCCGGACCCTGCCTGTGTGGTTGCCATTGCGGCACCTCCGAAGTCTGCTGCCAGCGGCTCCTGCGTTCGCCGCTGTCCTCGCGCTCCCCACTCTTCAACTTGAACTAAGGTTTAAGTCAAGCGGCGGACCGCCGTACCGATCGGAAACGGGAGGAGCGGCCCGTGCGCATGACCATCGGACAGCTCGCGGAGCTCACCGGAGTGCCGGCGTCGGCCATCCGGTTCTGGGAACGCCACGGCCTGCTGCCCGCGCCCGAACGCCAGAGCGGGCAGCGGCGCTACCCGCCGGAGGCGGCGCAGCGCATCGTGGTGCTGCGCAAGTGCCAGCAGGCCGGGCTGACCCTGGCGGAGATCGGCGAGTTCCAGGAGGACCAGCCGCGCAGGCAGGCGATGATCCGCGCCAAGATCGCCGAGGTCGAGCAGCGCATGATCGACCTCGAACACGCCCATCAGCTCCTGGTCCACGCCCTCCAGTGCGGCGAGGAGGACATCGTCAGCTGTCCCAAGTTCCGCGAGCAGATGTCCGCCTGGCAGACGTCGTCGCGCTAGCCCCGGTCCAGAAGACCTCCGCCCACACCACCTTCCCGGGCGCGGGCCCTTCCCGTACGCCCCACCGGTCGGCGTACGCGTCGACCAGCACCAGCCCCCGCCCCGGGGGGCGCAGCACGGGCAGCAGGTCACCGCGCGTATCGGTCACCTCGATCCGCAGCAGGCCCGGACGCGCCAGCAACTCCAGCCGGAACCCCCGCCCCGGCACCCGCCCGTGGGTGACGGCGTTGGCGGCGAGCTCGGCCACGATGACGCGGGGTGCGTCCAAGGGCAGGCCCCAGCCGCGCAGTTGCTCGACGGCGAGCAGCCGGGCGAGCCGGGCCGCGCGGGGGGTGGCGGACAGGAGGACGTCATAGTGCCGGGCGTCGAGCGCGGGTCCGGCGAATTCGCTGTTCACCTCACAGAGCGTGGCGGTGCGTGCGTAGCGTGAGAAGGCACGACGCCCTTGCGTCCGGGCTTTGTCCGGACGTTGTCCGGAGCTGTCCGGCCGGTCCGCACCGTTGCCCCGGGCAGGGGGCGTTGAGGACATCGGCTCGTCGGAGGTAGCGCGCATGGGCGTGGACAGTGACGGTACGGAAGACGCCGGCTGGGACGTCGATCCCGAGGACGAACAGGGGGTCGCGGTCCTGTCCGCGCTGGGCCGCCAGCTGCGGACCTGGCGGGAGCAGGCGGGGATGCGGGTCGCGGACCTGGGCGTGGCCATGGGGTACGGGGAGGACCTGGTCCGCAAGGTCGAGTCGGGCAAGCGCATCCCGCGCCCGGAGTACCTGGACAAGGCGGACGAGGCCTTGGGCGCGGACGGCAAGATCCGCGCGATGAAGCCGGACATGGAGCAGGTCCGGTACCCGAAGAAGGTCCGCGACCTGGCGAAGCTGGAGGCGAGGGCGGTGGAGCTGTCCGCCTATGGCAACCACAACATCCACGGCCTGTTGCAGACCAAGGATTACGCCCGGGCGCTCTTCGAGATGTGGCAGCCACCGCAGACCAAGGAGCAGATAGAGCGTGGGGTGGCTGCCCGCATGGCCCGAAGGTCGATCTTCGAGCGGTGTCCTGCGCCTGCCCTCAGTTTCGTCCAAGAAGAGGTGACGCTTCGCCGTCGTATCGGAGGGACAATGGTGCTGCGCAGGCAACTCGAACGTCTGCTGGAGGTGTCCCAGTTGCGGCATGTGACGATCCAGATCATGCCGACCGATCGCGAAGAGCACGCCGGAATGGGCGGGTTGATTCAGGTAGTGAAGTTCGCCGACGGTTCGGCGGTAGGGCGCTCAGAGGGGGCGTTCAACGGCCGGCCCGTCTCTGATCCGAGGCATCTCCGAGTCCTTGAGCAATGTCATGCCATGATCCGATCCCAGGCTCTCACGCCACGGGAGTCAATGGCCTTCATCGAGCAAGTGCTGGGAGAGACATGATCGACAACCCCGAGCTGGACTGGTTCAAGAGCAGTCACAGCAGCGGCAGCGAGGGCGGCTCCTGCGTCGAGGTGGCCTGGTTCAAGAGCAGCTACAGCGACAGCGGCGACGTCAACGACTGCGTCGAGGTGGCCACCACCCCCGCCGCCGTCCTCGTCCGGGACTCCAAGGACACCCGGATCCCCCACCTCGCCTTCGGCCCCGCCGCCTGGGCCGGGTTCGTGGCCGCCGCCCGCTGAGCCGGGAAACACCGCGGCCCCCGCCCGGGGGCGGGGGCCGCGGTGCGTGCGTACCGGCGTCAGGCGGCCACGGCCACCGGGGTGCGGGCCGGCTCCTCCTCCAGGGGGGAGGACGAGGCGGCCGCGTAGGCCGTCTTGTCCAGGATCCCCTCGCGGGCCGAGACGATCACCGGGACCACGGCCTGGCCGGCCACGTTGGTGGCGGTGCGCATCATGTCCAGGATCGGGTCGATCGCCATCAGCAGGCCCACGCCCTCCAGCGGCAGGCCCAGCGTGGAGAGGGTCAGGGTCAGCATGACCGTGGCGCCCGTCAGACCCGCCGTGGCGGCGGAGCCGACCACCGACACGAAGGCGATGAGCACGTACTCCTTGATGCCCAGCTGGACGTCGAAGATCTGCGCGATGAAGATCGCCGCCAGCGCCGGGTAGATCGCGGCGCAGCCGTCCATCTTGGTGGTGGCGCCGAACGGGACGGCGAAGGAGGCGTACTCCTTCGGGACGCCGAGGCGCTCGGTGACCTTCTGGGTGACCGGCATGGTGCCGACCGAGGAGCGGGAGACGAAGGCCAGCTGGATGGCCGGCCAGGCGCCCTTGAAGAACTGGAGCGGGTTGACCTTGGCGACCGTCGCGAGGAGCAGCGGGTACACGCCGAACAGCACGAGGGCGGAGCCGATGTAGACGTCCGCGGTGAAGGTGGCGTACTTGCCGATCAGGTCCCAGCCGTAGGTGGCGATGGCGGTGCCGATGAGGCCGACGGTGCCGATGGGCGCGAGCCGGATGACCCACCACAGGGCCTTCTGGAGCAGCTCCAGGACGGACTCGGCGAGGGTGAGGACCGGCTGCGCCTTGGTGCCGAGCTGGAGGGCGGCGATACCCGCGACGGCGGCCAGGAAGACGATCTGGAGGACGTTCAGCTCGGTGAACGGCGTGACGATGTCCTTCGGCACGATGCCGGTCAGGAAGTCGAGCCACGAGCCGTGGTGCTTGGGCAGCTTGCCGTCCTGCGGGGTGAGGCCGGTACCGGCGCCCGGGTTGGTCAGCAGGCCGATGGCGAGGCCGATGCCGACCGCGATCAGCGAGGTGATCATGAACCACAGCAGGGTGCGGGAGGCGAGCCGCGCGGCGTTGTTCACCTTCCGCAGGTTGGTGATCGACACCAGGATGGCGAAGAAGACGAGCGGGGCGACGGCCAGCTTGAGCAGCTGGATGAATATGTCGCCGATCTGCTCCAGCGTGGTGCCCAGCCAGCTGATGTCCTGGCTCTTGGCGAGCCAGCCGAGCAGCACGCCGAGCACGAGACCGGTGACGATCTGGGCCCAGAACGGGAACTTGAACGAGGCCTTGGCGGCCGGGGCCGGGGCCTGGGGGGTGGCGGACACGGACACTCTCCGGGGGTGACGCGTACGGGACGACGCGTGAAAACGTGACGAACGGGGACGCGCGGGAACGGACGGAAGGTTCCTGCGGCGGTGACGGGGGCGGTGTTGACGACGCGGTGGGGACACGGTGCGGCAGCACCCGGAAAGGGCCGGGCCGGCCGGGACCGCTGCTGTGTCGTCAGCGACAACAGCAACAGGCCGCGGACACGCGGCGGCAGAGGTCGACGTGCAGGCGCGCCACGAGCGGAACGCTCGCGGTCATCTGGTGCGCAACTGTGGTCAACATGTTGAACACGCTAACACTTCTCCTTTGAGAATCTCAAAGGCGCCCTTTGAGCCATGGTCGCGCCGGAACGCACGAACGCCCCAGCGGTACGGGTGGAGTTCCCGTGGCTGGGGCGGTTCGGAGTGTGAGGAAGGTAACCGGGCGGCTGCCCGGAGCGGTGCGCTACGCGGCGCGGGCGGCGTCGTCGGCCGCGTCCTCCTGGCCGCGGTTCTCGGCGAGCTTCTGCTTCGCGCCCGCGACCCGTCCGGTGATCTGCACGGACATCTCGTCGCGCTGCTTGCGCAGGAGCACGAAGGACAGCGGCGCGGAGAGCACGAGGGCGAGCAGCACGATCCAGGCGAAGTTGGCGTCGCCCAGCCCGGCGGGCACCCAGCCCAGGTGGACGAACACGGCGACGAGCACCAGGCACCCGACGAAGATGCCCAGGCGCATCGCGGTGTAGCGGATCGTCGCGCTCGGCTTGAGGGACACGGTGACCCCTTCTCTCTCGTCTTCGTACGGCGGCACGTGCCCGTCCAGTGAAGCACGCCGCGGCCGGGCTCAGGTCCGCCGGGGTCGGCCGCCCCCGCGGCCCCGCCGTCAGTGCAGCGGCAGCAGCATCGTGATGTCGTCGCGGTCGTCGCCGGGGGCCACCCGGATGGCCTCCGGGACCCGGCCGACCTCCTTGTAGCCGCAGGCCGCGTAGAAGTGCTCCAGGCCCAGGCCGCCGCGGCAGGTCAGGCGGATCGCCTCGATGCCGTCCAGGGACCGGGCGGCGTCGGCGACGGCCGCCATCAGCGCGCGGCCCGCGCCCCGGCCCTGGAGGCGGGGGGCGACCATGACGGTGTAGGCCGTCACCCAGTGCCGCATCAGCCGGTGCGGGTTCAGCGCGAGGACGGCGGCGGCGGCGACCTCGCCGTTGCCGTCCCGGCCCACGATCAGCCGGTGGTTTCCCTCGACCATCGCCACCAGGTGCTTGACCAGCGCCGGACGCACGTCCTCGGTGGTGACCGGCGGGACGAAGCCGACCGCGCCGCCCGCGTTGCTGACCTCGGTCCAGAGTTCGAGGAGTCCGTCGCGCAGGGCCGGGTCAACGACGGGGTCCACCGTAAAAGTAAGGGCCATAGGCGGAGAATATCTATTACCAGATGGGCCCGGCAATGCTTTTCCGGCGCCTCTTGCGGCGCCCGGGAACGGCGCGGGCCCCGGTCCACCAGGACCGGGGCCCGCCGCCTCCGTACCACCCGCGCGCCGTGCGCGTCAGACGCGCATCGCCTGCGGCGACTCGCGCAGGTCCGCGTCCGGGCCGGGGTACTCGCGGATGATCTCGTAGCGCGTGTTGCGCTCGACCGGGCGGAAGCCGGCTTCCCGGATGAGCTCCAGGAGGTCGTCGCGGCCCAGCTTGTTCGGGGTGCCGTAGTTGTCGGCGTCGTGCGTGATCTTGTACTCCACGACCGAGCCGTCCATGTCGTCCGCGCCGTGCTGGAGCGCCAGCTGGGCGGTCTGCACGCCGTGCATCACCCAGAAGACCTTCACGTGCGGCACGTTGTCGAACAGCAGGCGCGAGACCGCGAAGGTCTTGAGCGCCTCGGCGCCCGTCGCCATCGTCGTGCGCGCCTGGAGCTTGTTGCGGACCTTGCCGTCCTGCATGTCCACGAAGTCGTGCTGGTAGCGCAGCGGGATGAAGACCTGGAAGCCGCCGGTCTCGTCCTGGAGCTCGCGCAGCCGCAGCACGTGGTCGACGCGGTGGCGCGGCTCCTCGATGTGCCCGTAGAGCATGGTCGAGGGGGTCTTGAGGCCCTTCGAGTGCGCCAGGCGGTGGATGCGCGACCAGTCTTCCCAGTGGGTGCGGTGGTCCACGATGTGCTGGCGGACCTCCCAGTCGAAGATCTCGGCGCCGCCGCCGGTCAGCGACTCCAGGCCGGCCTCGATCAGCTCGTCCAGGATGTCGGAGGCCGACATGCCGGAGATCGTCTCGAAGTGGTGGATCTCGGTGGCGGTGAACGCCTTCAGCGAGACGTTCGGCAGCGCCTCCTTGAGCGCGGAGAGCGAGCGCGGGTAGTAGCGCCACGGCAGGGTCGGGTGCAGGCCGTTGACGATGTGCAGCTCGGTGAGGTTCTCGTTCTCCATGGCCTTGGCCAGGCGGACGGCTTCCTCGATGCGCATCGTGTACGCGTCCTTCTCGCCCGGCTTGCGCTGGAACGAGCAGTACGCGCAGGACGCGGTGCACACGTTGGTCATGTTGAGGTGGCGGTTGACGTTGAAGTGGACGACGTCACCGTTCTTGCGCGTGCGCACCTCGTGGGCGAGGCCGCCGAGCCAGGCCAGGTCGTCGGACTCGTAGAGGGCGATGCCGTCCTCACGGGTCAGCCGCTCGCCGGAACGGACCTTCTCCTCCAGCTCACGCTTGAGCCCAGCGTCCATGCCGGTCCTCTCCTCTGTCTGTCCTGATCTGTCCTGCACTGCCCGTGCCTGCGCGGTTGCCGCGCCGACCCGTGTCCGGGTGGCCGCAACCGCCACCCACCGTACTCTCAGCCCTCTTCGGGCAGTTCCCCGACCCGGTTCTCCCACTTGGTGGAGAGCACGATCGTGGTGCGGGTGCGCGAGACGCCCTTGGTGCCGGAGAGCTTGCGGATGATCTTCTCCAGGCCGTCCACGTCGCTGGCGCGCACCTTCAGCATGAAGGAGTCGTCGCCAGCGATGAACCAGCAGTCCTCGATCTCGGCGAGGTCGCGCAGCCGGCGGGCCACGTCCTCGTGGTCCGCGGCGTCGGAGAGGGAGATGCCGATCAGCGCGGTGACGCCGAGGCCGAGCGAGGCCGCGTCCACGGTCGCGCGGTAGCCCGTGATCACGCCCGCCGTCTCCAGGCGGTTGATGCGGTCGGTGACGCTGGGGCCGGAGAGGCCCACGAGACGGCCCAGCTCCGCGTACGAGGCACGGCCGTTTTCCCGGAGTGCCTGGATGAGCTGCCTGTCCACCGTGTCCATTACGTGGAGCCTTCCATTATTCGGCGATTCTGCGAGTCTAGGTATAGAATCTAAGGCACACAGGGGTCAACACCCTGTGATTTCATTCAACAGATCAAAGACGATCTTCAGGAGTGGTTCACCGTGTACACGATCGAGATGGCCTACGCGCACATGCGACAGCTCCAGGAGCTGGCCAACCGATCCCGCACCGACCAGCCGTCCGCCGCGCACCGCGTCGACAAGATGCGCAAGCCGCGCACCGACAAGAAGCGCTAAGCACCGCTCGCCTCCCGGGGAGCCCGGGTACCTCCGAGCTCCCCCTCCCACCTGCGGTACAGCTGGTGCGGCACGCCTGCCGCGTCCAGCACCCGCCCCGCGACGAAGTCCACCAGATCCTGGATGTGCGTCGCACCCGCGTAGAACGCCGGAGAGGCGGGCAGCACGACCGCGCCCGCCTCGTCCAGCGCCACCAAGTGCTTCAAGGTCTGCCCGTTCAGCGGGGTCTCCCGCACCGCGACCACCAGTCGGCGCCGCTCCTTGAGCGTCACGCTCGCGACCCGCTGGAGCAGGTCCTTCGACAGCCCCAGCGCCACCCCCGCCACGCACGCCGTGGACGCGGGCACGATCAGCATCCCCTTGACCGGGTACGAACCCGAGCTCGGGCCGGCGGCCAGGTCCCCGGCCCCCCAGTGGCGTACGCCGTCCAGCGCGGGCGGGGCGAAACTGCCCGGCTTGCCGTCCGCGCCGCGTTCCAGCCACTGGGCGAGGTCCGCGCGCCAGTGCGCGTCACGGAACGCGATGCCGGTTTCGTCCAGCAGGGTGAGCCGCGAGGCCCGGCTCACCACCAGGTCGACGCTTTCCCCCGCCGCGAGGAGCCCGCGGAGCACCGCCGCCGCGTACGGCGTCCCGGACGCCCCGGAAACCCCGACCACCCACGGGGTGCGCTTGCCGTCAGTCATGACTCCGAGACTATCCGGCCACCGCGGGCGGGCACGGAGTAAGGTGCCCGGACGTTCAAAGGGTGGACACGAAAGACGGCGGCGGCCGCCCCCGGGCCGCCCGGCTACAGGGTCAGTCCGCGTACGGCCAGGTCCAGGACGGCGCAGACGAAGAGCGCGATCCCGATGAAACCGTTCACCGTGAAGAAGGCGCGGCCCAGCCGGGACAGGTCGTGCGGCGTGACGATCATGTGCTCGTAGAGGAACGCGGCCACGACGATCACCAGGCCGGCCCAGAAGAACACCCCGGCGTGCGTGGCCACCGCGTACCAGGCCAGCAGGCCGGTGGTGACGACGTGCGCGCCGCGCGCGCCCCACAGCGCGGCCGGGATGCCGAAGCGGGCCGGGACGGACTTCACGCCCTCCGCGCGGTCGGCGGCCACGTCCTGGCAGCCGAAGATCAGGTCGAAGCCGCCGATCCACACGCCGACGGCCAGGCCCAGGATCACCGCGTCCCAGGACCACGTACCGGTGACCGCCAGCCAGGCCCCGACCGGACCCATCGCCTGGGCCAGGCCCAGGATGGCGTGCGGGAAGTTCGTGAACCGCTTGCCGTACGGGTACACCACCATCGGGACCACGGCGAGCGGCGCGAGCGCCAGGCACAGCGGGTTCAGCAGCGCCGCCGAGCCGAGGAACACCGCCAGCGCCACCCCGGCCCCGGTCCAGGCGGAGCGCACGGACACGGCGCCGGTGACGAGTTCGCGCCCGGCGGTGCGGGGATTGCGGGCGTCGATCTCCCGGTCGATGATCCGGTTGGCGGCCATCGCGAAGGTCCGCAGGCCCACCATGCACACCGTGACGAGCAGCAGCTCGGCCCAGTGCATCGTGCGGTCGAGCTGGAACATGGCGGTCAGGGCCGCGATGTAGGCGAAGGGCAGCGCGAAGACCGAGTGCTCGATCATCACCAGTCGCAGGAACGCCTTGACCCGGCCGGGGGCCTGCGGCGCGGGACCGGAACCGACGACCCCGTCGGCTGTCGTCATCATGCGAGGTCGCTCCGGAACGCTTCGAGGTCGGCCGCGAAGTCCGGCCCGGGCCGCAGCTCCAGGGTCTGGGCCGGCCCGTCGTGGCCCTCGGGCGGGGTGACGCGGGCGGTGACGGTCCAGCCGTCCGCGTCCGGGCGGCCGTCCAGGCGCAGGACGTCGCCGGCTTCCACGGTGAACGGGCCGCCGGCGCGCAGGGCGTCCCGCAGCCGCTCGGCGAAGTCCTCCGCCTCGATGTCGCGCAGGCCGGTCAGCTCGAAGCCGTCGCCCTCGCCGTCCTCGCGGTCCAGCATCAGCGCCCAGATGTTGCCGGGGCCCGCGAACTCCTCGGGCGTGACGCCCGCGTGCTCGGCGGCCCGGCGGACCTCCGGGTCGGCCGGGTCGAGTTCGGGGCGGACGAGGGCCACGTAGGTGCTCTCACCGCCGATGAAGAGGGCGGGGCCCCCGAATGCGGATACCGGGCTCACAGGCCGTACTCCTTCCAGCGGCTGTCGACCAGGGCGGCCGTCGCGGGGTCGGACTCCACCATGTCGGGCCAGCCGCCGTCGCGGGTGTAGCCCTCCTCCGGCAGCTTCTTCGTCGCGTCGATGCCCGCCTTGCCGCCCCAGAACTGCTGGTAGGAGGCGTGGTCGAGATGGTCGACGGGACCCTCGACCACGGTGAGGTCGCGGCTGTAGTCCGTGTTGCCGAGCGCCCGCCAGGACACCTCGTGCAGGTCGTGGACGTCGCAGTCCTTGTCCACCACGATGATCAGCTTGGTCAGCGACATCATGTGCGCGCCCCAGATCGCGTGCATGACCTTCTGGGCGTGCTTGGGGTACTTCTTGTCGATCGAGACGATCGCGCAGTTGTGGAAGCCGCCGGACTCGGGGAGGTGGTAGTCCACGATGTCCGGGACGATGATCTTGAGCAGCGGCAGGAAGAAGCGTTCCGTCGCGCGCCCCAGCGGCCCGTCCTCGGTCGGCGGGCGGCCGACCACGATGGACTGGAGCAGCGGGCGCTTGCGCATCGTCACGCAGTCGATCGTCAGCGCCGGGAACGGCTCCTGCGGGGTGTAGAAGCCGGTGTGGTCGCCGAACGGCCCCTCCGGCAGCATCTCGCCCGGCTCCAGCCAGCCCTCGATGACGACTTCGGCGTTCGCGGGCACCTGGAGCGGGACCGTCTTGCAGTCGACCATCTCGATGCGCTTGCCCGCGACGAACCCGGCGAACAGGTACTCGTCGATGTCCCCCGGCAGCGGCGCGGTGGACGCGTACGTCACCGCCGGCGGGCAGCCGAAGGCGATCGCGACGGGCAGCCGCTCGCCGCGCGCGGCGGCGACCGCGTAGTGGTTGCGGCTGTCCTTGTGGATCTGCCAGTGCATGCCGATGGTGCGCTTGTCGTGGCGCTGGAGGCGGTAGAGCCCGAGGTTGCGCACGCCCGTCTCCGGGTGCTTGGTGTGCGTCAGGCCCAGGTTGAAGAAGGAGCCGCCGTCCTTGGGCCAGGTGAACAGGGCCGGGAGCCGGTCGAGGTCCACGTCGTCGCCCGTGAGGACGACCTCCTGGACGGGGGCGGAGTCGCCCTTCACCTTCTTCGGCGGCACGTGCACCATCGAGCCGAGCTTGCCGAACGCCTCGCGCACCCCGATGAAGCCCTGCGGCAGCTCGGGCTTGAGCAGCCCGCCGATCTTGTCGCTGATCTCGGCGTACGACTTGAGGCCGAGGGCCTTGAGCAGCCGCCGGTCGGTCCCGAAGACGTTCATGGCGAGCGGCATGGCCGAGCCCTTGACGTTCTCGAAGAGCAGCGCGGGCCCACCGGCCTTGTTGACTCTGTCGACGATCTCCCCGACCTCCAAGTAGGGGTCGACTTCGGCCTTGATGCGCTTGAGGTCGCCCTCCCGCTCCAGAGCCCGGAGCAGCGAGCGGAGATCGTCGTAAGCCATGGGGCCCAGTATCCGTCACCTACTACCCTGGGGGCGTCACCGGGGCTCCGCGTGGGCCCGCCGCCACTGCCTGGGAGTCGGTCCCGCACCGTGCTGCGCTACCTGCCGTTCCTGCTGATCATCGCGCTGACCATCTACGCCTTCATCGACTGCCTGAACACGCCGGAGGAGGAGGTCAAGCACCTGCCGAAAGTGGTGTGGGTGCTGATCATCCTGCTGTTCTCGATCGTCGGACCGGTGGTGTGGCTGTTCGCGGGCAGGACCCGGACGGCGGCCGGCGGCGGCCGTGCCCGCCGCACCGAATGGGTGGCCCCCGACGACAACCCGGAGTTCCTGCGGTCCCTGCGCGAAGAGCGCGACAAGAACGAGGACAAGGACAAGGACTGAAGACAAGGGCTGAGCGCCGGCGCCCGCGCTCAGGCCCGCCGGGTCAGGGGGCGCGCGTAGGAGTCGCGCAGCTCGGCGCGGCGGGCGCGCGACCAGCCGGCGGGGGCCGTCAGCGCCGCTTCGAGGAGTTCGAAGTGCTGGTGCCAGTCCGCCAGGACCTCCGGCGGTTCGGGGCCCGGGCCCTCGCGTTCGTTCAGGAACCGGATCACCGTCGAGTCCGTGCCGACCGGCTCCAGGTGGAAGCGGATCCGGCCGAGCCCGCCGAGCGTGTACTCCACGACCCGTTCGACGTCCCAGGCCGTGATCCGGCCCGATGCCGCCGGGCCGCCGTCGAGCGGGCGCAGGGTGACGGCGCCGTCGAGGTGCCGCTCCAGGACCTCCGCCTCGCCCAGCCAGCCGCGCAGCCCGTCCGCCGTGGTCAGCGCGGGCCAGAGGGCCTCGTACGCGTACGGCAGGTGCGGCTCGAAGCGGATCAGCCGGCGGTCCTCGCCGCGGCTCTCGCTGGTGCCATGGCTCACAGGAGACATGACACCAGCGTCCCACTCCCGCCGGTCAGACGCCCGCGTACGAGTGCTTGCCGTTGAGCAGGATGTTCACGCCGTAGTAGTTCCAGATCCAGCAGGCGAAGGCGAACAGCGCCAGGTAGGCGGCCTTGCGGCCCTTCCAGCCCGCGGTGGCCCGCGCGTGCAGGTAGCAGGCGTACGCCACCCACGTCACGAAGGACCAGACCTCCTTGGGGTCCCAGCCCCAGTAGCGGCCCCACGCGTCGCCCGCCCAGATGGCGCCCGCGATGATCGTGAAGGTCCACAGCGGGAAGAACGCCGCGTTGATCCGGTACGAGAACTTGTCCAGCGTGGCCGCCGAGGGCAGCCGCTCCATGACCGAGGTGACGAAGCGGCCCGGCTGCTCGCCGCGCTCCAGCCGGGCCTCGTAGCCGTCGCGGAAGAGGTACAGCAGCGTGCCGGTCGCACCGATGTAGAAGACCGCGCCGCAGATGATCGCGGTGGAGACGTGGATCCACAGCCAGTACGAGTGCAGGGCGGGAACCAGCTGGTCGCTCGCGGTGTACAGCCAGGTGGTGGCGATGCCCAGGTCCAGCAGGACGGTGGTGACCAGGATCAGGCCCATCCAGCGGACGTTCTTGCCCAGCAGCAGCAGGATCAGGTACGCGGCGACGGCCACCGTGGAGAAGGTGAGCGAGAACTCGTACATGTTGCCCCAGGGGGCCCGCTTCACGGACGTCGCGCGCGCGACGACGCCGGCCGCCTCGATGAGGAACGCGAGCGCGGTCAGCGAGACCGCGATCCGCCCGTAGAGGTCGCCCTGCTCGGTGCCGCCCGCGGCGCCGGGGCCGTCCGGGACGTCACGGGTGCCGGCGGCGGAGCGGGTGACGACCTTCGGCCGGTCCAGGACGGCGGTGCCCCCCTTGGCACGCACCTGCACCGCCGGGGCCGCGGCGGCCTTGGCGCCGGTCAGCGCGGCGGCCGTACGGCCGACCTTGCTGCGGCTGCCGAAGATCCACTCTGCGATGTGGGCGAGGAAGGCGAGCGTGTAGACCGCCATGGACGAATAGACCAGGTAGTTGCTGATCTGGGCCAGGTTCTCATTGGCCTCGGCTGCGAGCGGCGTCATCCGCGCTCCCCTTCAACGGTTTCCTTGACAGGTTGGTCGGGCGCCGAGGGCGCCTGCTGGTGGAGTGCGGCGGCGAGTGCGGCCAGCTCCTCCGGGAGCTTGGTGGACTCGCTGCGGCCCAGGGCCGCCATCTCGACCACGGTCACCCCGTCCTCGCCCGTGACCGCCCGGACCCAGATCCGGCGGCGCTGGATGAACAGGGAGGCGGCCAGGCCGCCGATGGCGGCGATTGCGCCCGCGAGGGCGAGGCCGCTGCCGGGCTGGTGGGTGATGGAGAAGGTGGCCCAGCGCTCGATGCCCTCGAACTTCACGGTGCCCGCGCCGTCCGGCAGGGTCATCGTCTCGCCGGGCAGCATCTTCTGCTTGAACAGCTGCCCCGAGTCGTCCTTGAACATCTGCATCTTCGACGTGTCGAGCTGGTAGACGTTCTGCGGCAGACCCGAGTCCACGCCGAGGCTGCCGTGCCAGGCGCTGAGCATGAGCGCCGGGAAGTCCAGGTCGGGGAACTGGGAGAACATCGTCCCCTTGCCCTCGCCCGCGTAGGTCGGCACGAACATGGCACCGAAGCCGAGCTGTTCCTTCTTGCCGTCCTTGTTCTGGTAGCCGTCGGTGACCTTGATGGCGCCGGAGGAGGTCAGGTTCGAGTCCTGCGGCAGCATCGGCACGGCGTCCTTGAAGATCACCTTGCCGGTGGGGTCGGTCACCGAGACGATCGGCGCGTAGCCGTGGCCGAGGAGGTAGACCTTCGAGCCGTCGACCTCCAGCGGCTTGTTGACCTCGATCTCGCGCTTGTGCGGTGCGCCGTCCGCGCCGTCGCGGAAGGTGACGTACGCCTTGAAGTCGCGCGCGGTGCCCTTCTGCGGGCCGGTCTTGGCGTACGAGGCGTCGAACCGGTCCAGGGTGAAGGAGAAGGGCGGCAGGTCGTCGGGGGTGAAGAAGGACCCGGACTTGAAGTCGTCGTACTGGGTGAGCGTGTTGGAGAAGCCCTTGCCGCGCAGGACGAGCTTGCCGCCCTCGGACTTGTAGAGCTGCCCCCAGGCGAAAGCCACCAGCATGACGATGAGGGCGATGTGGAAGGCCAGGTTCCCGGCCTCGCGCAGGTAGCCCTTCTCGGCGGCCACCGAGCCGGCACCCGGTTCGGCGGCGGCCGTCTCGGTGCGGAAGCGGCTGCCGCCGAGCACCTTCCCCGCCGCCGCGATGACCTCGCCGGCGGGCTTCTCCGTACGCCACGTCGTGTACGCGGGCAGCCGGTCCAGCCGCCTCGGGGCGCGGGGCGGACGGCCGCGGAGCTGGCCGACGAACTGCCAGGAGCGGGGCAGGATGCAGCCGATCAGCGAGATGAACAGCAGCAGGTAGATCGCGGAGAACCACACCGAGCTGTAGACGTCGAAGAGCTGGAGCTTCTCGGCGACCGTCACCCAGGAGGCGTGCTCGCGCTTCCAGGTGGCGACCTTCATCGCGTCGACCTGGGTCTGCGGGATGAGCGAGCCGGGGATGGAGGCGAGGGAGAGCAGGAACAGCAGGATCAGCGCCACCCGCATGGAGGTGAGCTGGCGCCAGAACCAGCGCAGCCAGCCGATCACGCCGATGCCCACGGGGCCGCCGGGGGCGTCCTCCAGGGGGGCGGTGGACAGCTGCGCCCGGGCGGCGGCGTCGTCCGTCTGCTGGGACGCCTCGGCCTGCCGGGAGGCGGCGGTCTGCTGGGACGCCTCGGGGGACGCCTTGTCGGTCGTACTCATGTCCGTGTAGTCCTCAGATCCCCACCGTGAAGCCGTTGGTCCAGCTCTGCATGTCGCTGATGAGCGTGCCCCACCAACCTGTGACGAGGAGCAGTCCGGTGACGATCAGCATGCCGCCGCCGATCCGCATCACCCACGCGTAGTGCCGCTTCACCCAGCCGAACGCACCGAGCGCCTTGCGGAACGCGAGCGCCGTGAGGATGAACGGCACCCCGAGGCCGAGGCAGAACACCGTGGTCAGCAGGGCGCCGCGGCCCGCGGTCGCCTGGTCGATGGAGAGCGTGTTGACGGCGGCGAGGGTGGGCCCCATGCAGGGGGTCCACCCGACGCCGAAGAGTACGCCGAGCAGGGGCGCGCCGATCAGACCGGCGGCCGGTTTCTTGTGGAAGCGGAACTCGCGCATCGTCAGGCCGGGGATCGCCCCCATGAAGAACAGGCCGAGCACGATCACCAGGCCGCCGAGGACGCGGGCTATGACGTCCTTGTTCTCCGCGAGCGTGTCGCCGAAGTAGCCGAACAGCGCGCCCGTCGAGACGAAGACCGCGGTGAAGCCGAGGACGAACAGGCTCGCCCCGGCCAGCATCCGGCCGCGCCGGGCTTCGGCGAGGTCGGCGCCGCCGACGCCGGTCACGTAGGAGAGGTAGCCGGGGACCAGCGGCAGCACGCAGGGCGAGAAGAAGGAGACCAGGCCGGCCAGCAGGGAGAGCGGCAGCGCGAGCAGCAGCGCCCCGTTGAGGACGGTGGTGTTCACGCCGGTCGCCCCGGCGGCGAGCAGGTGGAGCTCGGTGACCTCGGTGACCACGGGGTCACTTCTCCGCGAGCAGCGGGTCGATCATCGAGCGCAGCTGGGTCTCGTTGAGCGCGACCAGCGTGCGGGCGGCGATCTTGCCCTCCTTGTCGAGGACGACCGTGGAGGGGATCGACTGCGGGTTCAGCGTGCCCTTGGGGAAGCGCAGGATCAGCCGGCCGTCGGGGTCGTAGAGGCTCGGGTAGGTGATCCCGAAGTTCTCTTCGAAGGCGGCGGCGTTCTGCTTGCTGTTGTCGCGGATGTTCAGGCCGACGAAGGCGACGTCCTTGCCGCTGTCGGCCAGCTCCTTGGACACCTTCGCGAAGTACGGGGCCTCGGCCCGGCACGGCGGGCACCACGAGCCCCAGACGTTGAGGACGACGACCTTGCCCTTGAGGGTGGTCGTGTCGAGCGTCTTGCCGTCGACCGTCTCGCCGTCGAGCTTGGGCGCCTGGGTGCGCTCGCCCTTGGCGACGGTGGAGATGCCGCCGGCGCCCGCGACGTAGTTGCCGCCGGCCGAACCGGAGGGCTTGCTGCTGTCCGAATCCCCGCACGCGGTGAGGGTGAGGGCGCTCGCGAGGGTCACCGCGGTCAGCAGGCTGACGCGGCCGCTGGTCGAGCGGCGGCTACTTCGGCGGGCAAGCGCGCGGCTAAGGCTCATGTGAAAAGTTTCGCATGACCGATTTGCGGATCTTCCGCGCCCCCCGGGGGTGTGTTAAGCCGCTGGTCAGCTGAGGGAGAGATACGTGCGCCAGCCACCGGCCGGCTCCTGGCCGGGGGTGAGGGCGCGCAGCTTGGCGAGGAGGCGCGGGTCCTGGACGTCGAGCCAGTCGGCGAACTGCCGGAAGGATACGAGCCGTACGTCCTTTTTGTCCGACATGCCCTTGAGGGCTTCCTCGACGGCGTCCATGTAGATCCCGCCGTTCCACTCCTCGAAATGATTTCCGATGAACAGGGGCGCGCGGTTCGTCTCGTACGCCCGCTTGAAGCCGCTCAGGTAGGCGCCGGTGGCCTGGGTGCGCCAGAACGGGTAGTTGCCGGGGACGCCCCGGGTGGTGTTGACGGACTGGTTGGCGAGGATGTTGTAGTCCATCGACAGCACCTCGAAGGAGTGCCCGGGGAAGGGCATCGACTGGAGGGGCAGGTCCCACAGGCCCTCCCGCTTCTGCGGCCACCGCTGGTCACCGCCGGGCGAGGAGGCGTCGTAGCGCCAGCCGAGCTTGCGGGCGGTGGGCAGCAGGTTGTCCTGGCCGAGCAGGCAGGGGGTGCGGGCGCCGACCAGCTCCTTGCCGTAGTCGAAGGGCAGGGGTTCGAGGTCGGTGAAGCCGGTGTTCGTCCGCCAGTTGGTGACGAACGACACGGCCTGGTCGATCTCGCTCTGCCAGTCCTCCTGGCTCCAGTGCGCGACCGAGCCCGAGCCGGTGCAGAAGTGGCCGTTGAAGTGGGTGCCCACCTCGTGGCCGTCCAGCCACGCCTGGCGCACGTGGGTGAGGGTGGCGCGGATGTGCTCGTCGCTGAGGTAGCCGATGTCGGAGGCGCCGACGGGGTTGCCGGGGGGCCGGTAGAGCTCCCGCTTGGACTCGGGCAGCAGGTAGAGCCCGGAGAGGAAGAAGGTCATGGCCGCGCCGTGGTCCTTGGCGACCTTGAGGAAGCGCGGGAAGAGGCCGTTGCCGACCTCGCCGGCGCCGTCCCAGCTGAACACCACGAACTGGGGCGGGGTCTCGCCCGGCTGGAGCGGGACGGGGGCGGCCGGCTGGTGCGGCTGCGGGCCGGTGTCGGCGGTGGAACCGTCGCCGATCGGCTTGACGGGGGCCGCGCCGCCCTTGGTGCCGCCCCGGGGGTTCGCGGGACCCGGGCTGCCCGGGCCGGGCGCGCCGCCGCCGCACCCGGCGAGGCCGGCCGCCGCGGCGCCAAGTCCGAGGCCGAGCAACGCCCTTCGGCTGAAGTCGCGCACATCGCTCATGAAATGTCATACAAGCGGACATTCACGGGGAGGGGGAGGGCGACACGACCCCTCGGAGCGACTTGTACGAAAATAGGCCAACTCTTGGTCCATCCCAGGCCGAGCCCGGGGTGGCGGGCCGGGACCGCGCGGCGCCGGGCGGCCGGGGCGCGCAGCCCCGTACCTACCGCCCGGCCAGGGCCTACGCCTGCGCCTACGCGCCGAAGGCCTTCGACTTCCCCTTCACCGGCTTGGCCCCCGCCAGCAGGTGCGCCGGGACCAGGTCCCGGGCCGGCTCGCTGTAGCCCACCGACACCAGCGCATCGCCCTGGAACGTGAACGAGGTCAGCGACGCGAGCGTGCACTGACGGCGGCGCGGGTCGTGCCACAGCCGCCGCTTCTCCGCGAAGCTGCGCACGATCCAGATCGGCAGCTGGTGGCTCACCGCCACCGCCTCGTGCCCGCGCGCCGCGTCGCGCGCCGCCTCCAGCGCGCTCATCATCCGCACGACCTGCTCGACGTACGGCTCGCCCCAGGACGGCCTGAACGGGTTCGTCAGGTGTTTCCAGTTCGCCGGCTTGCGCAGCGCCCCGTCACCCACGCCGAACGTCTTGCCCTCGAAGACGTTCCCCGCCTCCAGCAGCCGCGCGTCGCTCGCCACGTCCAGTCCGTGCGCCTTCGCGACCGGCGCGGCCGTCTCCTGCGCCCGCTCCAGCGGGGAGGACACGACGTAGGTGATGTCCCGCGACTGGAGGTGCTCGGCGACCCGCTCGGCCATCTGCCGGCCCAGGTCGGAGAGGTGGTAACCGGAGCGGCGGCCGTAGAGCACGCCGTCCGGGTTGTGCACCTCGCCGTGCCGCATCAGGTGGACGACGGTGATCTCGCCCGGTGTGCTGCTGCTCATGCGGTGGCCTCCGCGGCGGCGCGGGCGGCGGCGGGCAGGGCGGCGGCGATGCGCTCCACGGCCTGCTCGTCGTGGGCGGTCGACACGAACCACGACTCGAACGCCGACGGCGGCAGGTAGACGCCCTGCGCCAGCATCGAGTGGAAGAAGCCGTTGAAGCGGAAGGCGTCCTGCTTCTTCGCGTCGTCGTAGTTCTTCACCTCGTCCTCGGTGAAGAACACCGAGAACATGTTGGAGGCGGTCTGCAGCCGGTGCGCGACGCCCTCCTTGGTCAGCGCCTCCGTGACCAGGCCCTGGACCTGCCGCGACACCGCGTCGACCTTCCCGTACGCCGCCTCGTCCAGCAGCCGCAGCTGCGCGAGGCCGGCGGCGGTGGCGACCGGGTTACCGGAGAGCGTGCCCGCCTGGTAGACCGGGCCGGCCGGGGCCAGGTGGCCCATCACGTCGGCGCGGCCGCCGAACGCCGCCGCCGGGAAACCGCCGCCCATGACCTTGCCGAAGGTCATCAGGTCCGGCTTGACCCCGTCGACGCCGTACCAGCCGGCGCGGGAGGTGCGGAACCCCGTCATCACCTCGTCGGAGATGTACAGGGCGCCGTTCTCCCGGCACAGGTCGGCCAGGCCCTGGTTGAAGCCCTCGCCGGGAGTGACCACGCCCATGTTGCCGGGCGCCGCCTCCGTGATCACACAGGCGATCTCGCCGGGGTGCGCGGCGAACGCCGCCCGGACCGCCGCCAGGTCGTTGTAGGGGAGCACGATCGTGTCGCCGGCCTGCGCGCCCGTGACACCGGGGGTGTCGGGGAGCGCGAAGGTCGCCAGCCCGGAACCGGCGGAGGCCAGCAGCGCGTCGACGTGCCCGTGGTAGCAGCCGGCGAACTTGACGACCTTGGCGCGGCCGGTGAAACCGCGGGCCAGCCGGATCGCCGACATGGTCGCCTCGGTGCCGGACGACACCAGACGCACCTGCTCGACGGGCTCGATGCGCGCGACGATCTCCTCGGCGAGTGCGACCTCGCCCTCGCCCGGGGTACCGAAGGACGTGCCGCGGGCGACGGCGGCCTGGACCGCCTCGATCACGGCCGGGTGGGAATGGCCGAGGATCATCGGCCCCCACGAGCAGACCAGGTCGACGTACTCGCGGCCGTCGGCATCGGTCAGATACGGACCGGTACCAGACACCATGAACCTGGGCGTACCCCCCACGGCGCGGAACGCGCGCACGGGAGAGTTCACGCCGCCGGGCGTCACTACGGACGCGCGCGCAAACAGGTTCTGCGAGACTGGGGCTTCATAGGGATACGGGTAGCTCACACCAGCCATGGTCTCAGAGGCCGCGACGGACTTGCGGACGGGCGTTTCACCGCGCCGCCCCGGGGGAGGTCACTGCCATGATGATCAGGCTGCGTGGCGGGGGCCGCGGGGCCGGGGCAGGCAATACCAGTCGGGTGGAGATATGCAACGCGGTGGTGGACCGGGCGAGGGTACGGACGGCCTGGACCCGCAGCGCGCCCGTGATGCCCGCCGTCGCGGCAAGCACCGGCGGCGCGGCACCGAGGCCGCCGATGCGGTACCCGAACCCGTCCGGCCGTCGGACGACCTGCCCAAGGGGCGCGGTATGGGGGTGACGTACAAGTACTTCGGCGCACCGGACGGCGCGACGGCGGCGCGGGTGCCCGTCACCATGCGGCCGGAGGAACTCGGCGGCGACGAGCTCGGCATGGGCGGCCTGTTCACCAAGATCAAGCCCGAGACGATGGCGGCCATGGTGCTGACCGGCATCGAGGGAATACCCCTGCACAAGGTGCCCCCGCTGGAACTGGTCGTCCTGCACCCCGACTACGCGGTGGTCAAGCTGCCGATGACGGTGGTGGACCCGCTGCGCGGCGTCGGCGAGGAGTCGGTCGGCGCGGCGGCCTTCATCTGGTCCACGGTGCCGGACCGCGGCGGTCCGAGCGACGCGTTCAACGTCTACCAGCTCCTGCACGAATGGCAGGACTTCTCCCACCGCCTCCACGAGGCGGGCCACCAGGCGTACTGCCTCGTCTGGCCGTGACGCGCGGTCTCACCCGGTCAGGGTCTTGAGGGCGCGTTCGCGCAGCGGGGCCAGGCGGACGCGGGGGGCGCCGTTGTGGACGGCGTTGGTGGCGATGACCACGTAGCGGCCGGTGGCGGGGGCGAGGTAGAGGCTCGTTCCGGTGAAGCCGTGGTGGTAGGCCACCGTTCCGCCGGCGGCGAGGACCCAGCCCAGGCCCCGGTAGAGGCCCGGCTCGATCTCGGCCTGCGGGGCGAGGCTCTCGCGCAGCCACCGGCAGAGCGGGCTCGCGTCGGCGTGGGCGGGGTCCGGGTGGGCGGGGTCCGGGTGGGCCGGGTCCGGGTGGGCCGGGTCACCGTGGGCGGGGCTCGCGTGACTGGGGCTCGGGTAGCTGGGGCGCTGGTGTCCGCCGAGCAGGTGCTCCGCGTACGTGGCGAGGTCGGCGGCGGGCGCGAACACCCCGGCGTGGCCGGCCACCCCGCCCATCGTCGCCGCGTTCTCGTCGTGCACCCAGCCCCAGAGGCGGTCATGGCCGTCGGGGTGCTCGGTCGGCGCGACGTCGGGCGCCTGGGGGACCGGACCGTAACTGGTGCGGCCCATGCCCAGCTCGGCCCAGAAGGCCGCGGCCTGCCGGTCCAGCGGCTCGCCGCCGACGTGCGCGAGGGCCAGGCCGAGCAGGATGTAGCCGCGGTTGATGTAGCGGTGGGTGCCGGGCAGGCTCTCCATCAGCTCGTGGCAGATCAGCTCGTGCAACGGCCGCGAGGTGAGGTCGTACAGGTCGAGACGGGTGGCGGCCTGGAGACCGGAGGTGTGCGACAGCAGCTGGCGCATGGTGGCCTCGCCGCTGGGCATGTGGCCCTCCATCGGCGGCAGGTACGCCCGTACCGGGGTGTCGAGGTCGAGCAGCCCGTCCGCGACCGCGCGGCCGACGAGCGGCCAGGTGGCGGTGACCTTCGTCAGCGAGGCCAGGTCGTAGACGGTGTTCTCGTCCGGGGCCTTGGGGTTGGTGTACGGGGAGACCACCCCGGCGGAGATCACCGTCCGCTCCCCCGCGGCCGTACCGCAGACGACGACACCGCCGGGGGTGGCGCGGGCGGCGACGGTCTCGGCCAGCGTGTCGCGCAGCCCGTGGGTCTCGGCGGTCGTGAACGGTACGGCCTGGGTCATCTCTGCCTCCGGGGTCGTGCTGGGCGGTGGTGATCTCCGCACTTAGCGTGGCCAGCGCGGGCACGGCCCGCCCGTCGCCGCGCCGGACCGTCCGCCGGGTCCCCCGGGCGGGTGCTCGTGCGCGCGGTCAGCGGCGCAGGGCCGTCGCCCGGCGCATGTGGGACAGCTTCTCGGGGTTGCGCACGGCGTACAGCCCGGTGATCAGGCCCTCGTCCATGCGCAGCGCCAGGACGGTGTCGAGTTCGCCTGCGAGGTGCAGGACCAGCGCCGGGTGGGCGTTGACGTGGGCCGGCCGCAGCGACGCCGCGGTGAGCCTGCCCAGGCCGGCGGCCAGCAGCCGGGCCACCTTGTCGGCGCCCACGACGGGCCGCAGGACGGCCTGCTTGATCCCGCCGCCGTCGCCGAGGAGGACCACGTCCGGCGCGAGCAGGTCGACCAGGCCCTGGATGTCACCCGTCTCGACCGCCCGCCGGAACGCCTCGAACGCGTCGCGGCTCTCGGTCGGCGACACCGCCCCGCGCGGTCGGCGCGCCGCGACGTGTGCGCGCGCCCGGTGGGCGATCTG
Organism: Streptomyces sp. NPDC026522; assembly: GCF_055567555.1. Taxonomy (NCBI): domain Bacteria; kingdom Bacillati; phylum Actinomycetota; class Actinomycetes; order Kitasatosporales; family Streptomycetaceae; genus Streptomyces; species Streptomyces sp. NPDC026522. The sequence continues at coordinate 38,253 of NZ_JBVHQF010000010.1, read as the reverse complement.
GCGGACCGCGGCCGGGCTCTTGCCGACGGCGTCGGCGATCTCGTCGTAGCCCAGGTCGAACACCTCGCGCAGCACGAACACCGCCCGCTCGGTCGGCGCGAGCGTTTCCAGGACCAGCATCATCGCCATCGAGACGCTGTCGGCCAGCTCGACGTCCTCGGCGACGTCCGGTGCGGTCAGCAGCGGCTCGGGCAGCCACTCGCCGACGTACGTCTCCTTGCGCCGGCCGAGCGCGCGCAGCCGGCTCAGCGCCTGGCGGGTGGTGATCCGGACCAGGTACGCCCGCCGGTCCCGCACCGCGGCGAGGTCGACGCCCGCCCACCGCAGCCAGGTCTCCTGGAGCACGTCCTCCGCGTCGGCGGCCGAGCCGAGCATCTCGTAGGCGACGGTGAACAGCAGGTTGCGGTGGGCGACGAACGCCTCGGTGGCGGGGTCCGGGCCCACTGCTCGCTCGCTGTGCTGTCCGTTCTCCACCGGCTGCTCCTCGCCCGTTCGCTCCGACGCTGACACGCGCACAAGACGCCGCTCCCCCGGAGTCTGTGACACCGCTGCGCCGTGGCGCTCGTCACAGGGCCGCACCTGTCACACGGAGCGGGCCGCCGGCATCTCTTGTGCGTCCCGGCAACACCACGAGTGAGGACGACGTCATGGAAACCCGGTTCAACCTGTTCGAGAACGAGATCGCGCTCAAGTTCGCCAAGCGGTTCGCCAACACCGGCCTGGTGACCCAGCAGTCGCCGCTGGCGAAGTCCACGCAGGAGCTGGTGTCGCTGCGCGCCAGCCAGATCAACGGCTGCGGCTGGTGCATCGACATGCACACCAAGGAGGCCGCGGCCGCCGGTGAGACGGCGGTCCGGCTCCACCTGGTCGCCGCGTGGCGCGAGTCCACCGTGTTCACCGACGCCGAGCGGGCGGCGCTGGCCCTCGCCGAAGAGGGCACCCGGCTCGCCGACGCCCACCAGGGCGTGTCCGACGAGACCTGGGCCGAGGTGCGCAAGCACTACGACGACGACGAGACCGCTGCGCTGGTCTGCCTGGTCGCCCTGATCAACGCGGCCAACCGGCTCGCGGTGATCGTCCACCAGCAGGGTGGCTCCTACGAGCCCGGCATGTTCGCCGCGGCCCTCGGCTGACCCCGCGCCGGTCGCGGTCGCGGCGGGTGCCGGGCGGGGCCGGGGCCTGATCGGCCGCTGCGCCGCCGCGCAAGCGCCTCCGGGCTCCGCCCGGACCTCGCGGGGCTCCGCCCCGCACCCCGCGCCTCAAACGCCGGCGAGGCTGGATTTGCCCCGCCGTGCGCGGCGCGCGTCCGGGCGGAGCCCCAGCCCCTCACCGTCGGCGGATGGGGGGCGGGGCTGGGGCCGCCCGACCGCGGCAGGGCTGCCCGCTGGGGCCACCGTGTCGGCGCTGCCCGGAGGCAGGGCGACCGCGCTCCGCCCGGTGCGCATCCCGAGGGCCGCCGCGGTCTCCGTCTCCAGCGCCGGGACCACGGGCGGCGAACGCGCCCGCCGGGCCGGAGCTGCCCGAGGGCACGGCGCACCGCGGCCGGGGCCCGAAATTCCCAGCCGGTCGCCGGAGGCCAATGGCATGCTGGCAGGGTGAACGGACCCGGCATTCAGCTCACCCTCGCACCCGAACTGCACGTCTTCGCCGCGCCCAGCCGGCGGGCCGAGCGGGTTCCCACCGTGACCGACGGCGCCTCCAGCCTCGGGCACGTCGTCGAGTCCGCAGGCGTCCCGCTCACCGAGGTCGGCCGACTGCTCGTCGACGGCCACGAAGTGCCCGTCTCGTACGTGCCCCAAGCAGGTGAGCTGGTCGAGGTGTTCGGCGTCGACCGCCCCCAGCGGATCCCGCAGCACAGCGACGACGGCACCACCCCCCTCCGGTTCCTCCTCGACGTCCATCTCGGCACGCTCGCCCGCCGTCTGCGCCTGCTCGGTGTCGACGCCGCCTACGAGAACGAGGACATCGGCGACCCCGCCCTCGCCACCCGCTCCGCCGCCGAGCACCGCATCCTGCTCTCCCGTGACCGCGGCCTGCTGCGCCGCCGGGAGATCTTCGCCGGGGCGTACGTCTACAGCGACAACCCCGACGAACAACTGCGCGACGTACTCAGCCGCTTCGCCCCGCCCCTCGCACCCTGGACCCGCTGCACCGCCTGCAACGGACCGCTCCGCCAGGCCGACAAGGGCAGCGTGGGCGACCGCCTCCAGCACGGCACGCAGCGCTCCTACGACGTGTTCGCCCAGTGCACCGACTGCGAACGCGTGTACTGGCGCGGCGCCCACCACGCCCGCCTGGAGCGGATCGTCTCCGACGCCCTGGCGGAGTTCGGCAACAACAGCGGCAACACCGGCGGCAACAGCCATGGCGACGGTGACGCCGCCGCGTGACGTGCGGCAGACTGCCGAGGCATGACTGCCGCTGAGGACCACACCCCCAACGCCGTTGTCGACGTCGCCGTTGTCGGCGCCGGCCCCACCGGGCTCCTGCTCGCCGGCGACCTCGCCGCCGCCCGCCTCTCCGTCACCCTCATCGAGCGACGCCCCCGCACCGCCGCCAATCTGACCCGGGCCTTCGCCGTCCACGCCCGCACCCTCGAACTCCTCGACGCGCGCGGCGTCGCCGACCAACTCGTCTCCACCGGCCGACGGATCGACCGCTTACGCCCCTTCGGTGGCATGGCCCTCTCCCTTCAACGGCTGCGCTCCCGCTACCCCTTCGTACTGGTCACCCCCCAATATGAGACAGAGAAACTGCTGGAGCGCCGAGCGCTGTCCACAGGGGCGGTCATCCGATATGACTGGCAAGTCACCGGCCTCCACCAGGACGACGACACCGTCACCCTCGACATCGCCACCCCCACCGGCCCCGTACGCCAGACCGCCCGCCACGTCGTCGGCACCGACGGCGTCCGCTCCACCATCCGCCAGGCCCTCGGCCTCCCCTTCCCCGGCCGGGCCGTCGTCCGTTCCATGGTCCTGGCCGACGTACGGCTGACCCGGCCCCCCGAGGACTTCCTCGCCGTCAACGGCAGCGCCGACGCCTTCGCCCTCGTCGTCCCCTTCGGCGACGGCTGGTACCGCGCCATCGCCTGGCACCGCCACGGCCGCGCCGCCGACACCGACCCCGTCGGCCTCGAAGAACTGCGCACCATCACCCGCGCCGCCCTCGGCACCGACTACGGCATGCACGACCCCCGCTGGATGTCCCGCTTCCACAGCGACGAGCGCCAGGTCCCCCGGTACCGCGTCGGCCGCGTGTTCCTCGCCGGGGACGCCGCCCACGTGCACTCCCCGGCCGGCGGCCTCGGCATGAACACCGGCCTCCAGGACGCCGCCAACCTCTCCTGGAAGCTCGCCGCCGTCCTGGGCGGACACAGCCCCGACCCCGAGGCCCTCCTCGACAGCTACCACCGCGAACGCCACCCCGTCGGCCGCCTCGTCCTGCGCGCGAGCGGCGCACTCGTCCGCACCGCCATGGTCAGCGACCCCGCCCGCCGCGCCGCCCGCGCCCTCGGCGCCGCGCTCCTCGCCCGGCTCCGCCCCGCCCAGGAACGCGCCCTCGGCATGATCTCCGGCACCGCGATCGCCTACCCGCCCCCGCCGGGCACCCGCCGCCCCACCACCGCGGGCCGCCGCGCCCCCGACCTGCCCCTCGCCGACGGCCTGCGCCTCTACGAGGCCCTGCGCACCGGCGGCTTCGTCCTCATCACCCCGCCCGGCCGGCCCACCCCGCCCGGAAGCCCGCTCGCCCACCACCACTGGCCCACCGGGCGGCGTACGGCGACCGTCCTGGTACGCCCCGACGGCTACGTCGCCTGGAGTTCCGAGCGGGCCGACGACACCGCCACCGCCGCCGCCGTCGCGTCCTGGCTCCTCCCGCAACCCGCCGCCCCGCACAAGGAGCAGCCCCCGCAGGAGTAGCCACCCGGAGCAGTCTTCAGAACGAGTACGCGTCGCCCGTGTCCAGCGCCAGCACCGCGTGCTCGTTGTTGCCGCTGTTGCGGTCGGAGGCGCCGCCGTCCCACCAGGTGTCGACCCGCACCACCACCTCCGGAACCCGCTCCCGCAGCCCGAGCAGCAGCCCGATGTGCCGCCCCTGCCCGTGCGCGGGCAGCGGGCCGGTCTCGCAGACCACCTCCCGCCGCCCCGCCCGAGCACAGCCCTCGGCCAGCTCCTGCCGGTCCCCGAGGTCCACCGACAGCCGTACCCGCAGCGTGGCGTCGGCCACCGCGTTCGGCCCCTCGTTGTGCGGGACCAGCCACACCCGCAGCTGCCCCCGGTCCAGCTGGACCCGGCCGTGGTACGAGACGTCCGCCTCGGGCTCGGGCGCCCGGGCCCCGGCACTGCCCGCGCTCCCGACGCCGCCCAGCACCAGCAGGCCGGCCACCACCACACTCCGTACGGCACCACGGCGCACCGCAACCACCTCCACGCGCGAACGCTAGACCGCCCGGACACCCACCGGTCGGACCATCACACGAACGAGGGCGCGCCGCGGCCCGTTCCGGCGGCCAACCAGCGGCACCGTGCCATCGGCCTATGCTGGCCGGGAATCGCCCGTACGAACGAACGACGAACGAGGAGCACGCCCATGAGCCCCGCCACCCGGACCGCCGTCATCACCGGCGCGAGCAGCGGCATCGGCGCGGCCACCGCCCGGCAGCTCGCGGCGGCCGGCTACCACGTCGTCCTCACCGCGCGCCGCAAGGACCGTATCGAGGCCCTCGCCGCCGAGCTCGCCGACGCCGGACACGAGGCCACCGCCCACGCCCTCGACGTCACCGACCGCGCCGCGGTGGACGCCTTCGCGGCCGCCCTCCAGCGCTGCGACGTGCTCGTCAACAACGCCGGCGGGGCGATCGGGGCCGAGCCCGTCGCCACCGGCGACCCGGCCGACTGGCGCACGATGTACGAGGTCAACGTCATCGGGACGCTCAACGTCACCCAGGCCCTCCTGCCGGCCCTCGTCGCCTCCGGCGACGGCACGGTGGTCGTCCTGTCCTCCACGGCCGGGCACTCCACGTACGAGGGCGGCGCCGGCTACGTCGCCGCCAAGAACGGAGCCCGCGTCCTCGCCGAGACGCTCCGCCTGGAGATCGTCGGGCAGCCCGTGCGCGTCATCGAGATCGCCCCGGGCATGGTCAAGACGGAGGAGTTCGCGAAGACCCGCTTCCGGGGCGACGCGGAGAAGGCCGAGAAGGTGTACGCGGGCGTCGCGCACCCCCTCTCCGCCGACGACGTGGCCGACACCATCACCTGGGCGGTGACCCGCCCCAGCCACGTCAACATCGACCTCCTGGTGGTCCGCCCCCGCGCCCAGGCCTCGAACACGAAGGTCCACCGCGAGCTCTGAGCCCGCCGCGGCGCGAGCGGGGCCGCGCGCCTTGCCGGGCGCGCACCCGGCGACGCTGCGGGCCGGCCCCCGGGTGAACACCCGTCCCCTCGGCCTGAATTACTGTCGGAGTAAATTCAGGCCGAGGGAACGGACCCCCATGCGCAAGCTCACTTACTTCGTCGGCACCACCATCGACGGCTTCATCGCCGCCCCCGACGGCGACTTCGACTTCTTCATGCCGCACCTCACCGAGGACTACCTCCCGTACCTGCTCACCGAGTACGCCGACACCTTCCCGGCGCCCGCCCGCGCCGCCCTCGGCGTCGCCGACGCGCCGAACGCCCGCTTCGACACCGTGCTCATGGGCCGCGGTACGTACGCCCCCGGCCTGGCCCAGGGGCTCACCAGCCCGTACCCCCACCTCCACCAGATCGTCCTCTCCCGCTCGCTCCCCGCCAGCCCGGACCCGGCCGTCGAGATCACGGCCGAGGAGCCGGTGAAGCTGGTCCGCCGGCTCAAGGAGGAGTCCGGACTCGGCATCTGGCTCTGCGGCGGCGCCGACCTGGCCGGCCAACTCCTGCCCGAGATCGACGAACTGATCGTCAAGCAGTACCCGATCGTGGCCGGCACCGGCATCCCGCTCTTCCGGGCCGACTTCGCGCCCCGCACCTTCCGGCTCACCGACAGCCAGTCGTTCCCGGGCGGAAACCTCGTCCTCACCTACGCCAAGGCGTCCGACCAGTAACCACGACGCCGGGGCTCCGCCTTAGCCCTTGATGCAGATGACCTGCTTGAGCTTGGCCACCACCTCGACCAGGTCGGTCTGCTGGTCGATGACCTGCTCGATCGACTTGTACGCGCCCGGGATCTCGTCCACGACGCCGGAGTCCTTACGGCACTCCACGCCCTGGGTCTGCTCCGCGAGGTCCCGGGCGGAGAAGCGCTTCTTCGCCGCCGTCCGGCTCATCTTCCGGCCGGCGCCGTGCGAGGCCGAGTTGAAGGACTTCTCGTTGCCGAGTCCCTTCACGATGTACGAACCCGTCCCCATCGAGCCGGGGATGATCCCGAAGTCACCGCTGCCGGCGCGGATCGCACCCTTCCGGGTGACCAGCAGGTCCATGCCGTCGTACCGCTCCTGCGCCACGTAGTTGTGGTGGCAGCTGATCTCCTGCTCGAAGGAGACCTTGGCCTTCCGGAACTCCTTGCGGATGACCTCCTTGAACAGGCTCATCATCACGGCGCGGTTGAACTTCGCGTACTCCTGCGCCCAGAAGAGGTCACTGCGGTACGCCTCCATCTCCGGGGTCGCCGCCAGGAACACGGCCAGGTCCCGGTCGACCAGACCCTGGTTGTGGGAGAGCCCGCGGGCCACCTCGATGTGGAAGTTCGCCAGCTCGTTGCCGATGTTGCGGGAACCCGAGTGCAGCATGAGCCAGACGGAACCGGACTGATCGAGACAGAACTCGACAAAGTGGTTTCCCCCACCGAGCGTTCCGACCTGCTTTGCAGCCCGTTCCCGGCGGTTTTTGACCGCATCGGCGAGGTAGTCGAACCGCTGCCACAGGTCGTCGTAGGCCGCCTCCTTCGCCCCGAACCCGTACAGCCGCTGCGGGTCCACGGGCTCCTTGTGCAGGCCCACACCCACCGGGATCGCGCGCTCGATCTTCGACCGAAGCGCCGACAGGTCGCCCGGGAGGTCGTTCGCCGTGAGGGAGGTCCGCACCGCCGACATGCCGCAGCCGATGTCGACGCCGACCGCCGCCGGGCAGACCGCGTCCTTCATCGCGATCACCGAACCGACCGTGGCGCCCTTGCCGTAGTGGACGTCCGGCATGACGGCCAGGCCCTTGATCCACGGGAGCGTCGCCACGTTGCGCAGCTGCTGCATCGCGTGGTCCTCGACCGACGCGGGATCGGTCCACATCCGGATCGGAACTTTCGCCCCGGGCACCTCTACATACGACATAACAGCCTCAAAACCCCGTTAACCACAGGAAAGTCGGAATACGCAAAAAGCCTCGCTCATGGCTCCAAAGCGGACAAGGAACCGGCGCCGGCACCAGCGTGTGCGATAGACATTGTGTCCAGCCGTGCCCCAGCCACGGCAAAGCAATTTTCCTGACCGCCGGGCAGCCGGCCGGCCGAAGGGAGCCATGGGACGTGCAGCGCAAGGCAGTACGACGGCGGGCCCTGCCAGGCGTCGCGATGCTCACCGCGCTCGTGGCCGGGGTCACCGGCCTCACCGGGTGCACCGAGACGAGCAAGCCCGGCACCACCACCGACGCGAAGGCCGGCGGCAGCACCGCCCTGCCCGCGCAGCCGGGGAAGTACCGCTACCTCCCCGCGCCGTGCAAGGCCGTCGACGCCAAGCGGCTGCGGGCCATGCTCCCGGCCGACGAGAGCCTCACAAACGAGCAGCGCGAGCAGCTCTACGCCGGGACCGCGGACGCCTCGTACGACGCCGACCGGCGCGTCGGCTGTAGGTGGACCGCGCAGACGCCCTCGGACACCCGGCTGTTGTCCATCGGCTTCGAGCGCGTGGTCTCGTACGACCGGGCCGCCGCGAGCGACGACGACAAGGCGCGGCAGGTGTACGTACGCCGCCTCACCGACGCGCACCTGCCGTTCCCCGGCGCCACGGCGACGCCTTCCGCACCCGCCGCACCCGCCGCACCCGCCGCCCCCAGCACGCCCCCGAGCCCCGCCGGCAGCCCCGCCGGCAGCCCGAGCGGCAGTGCCAGCCCCAGCCCCAGCCCCAGCGCCGCGCCCGAGCTCGGCTCGCGCGTCCTGGAGGGGCTCGGCAACGAGGCGTACATCGAGGACAAGCTGAGCCCGGCCGGTACCAGCACCGCCCAGTCGCGCACCGTGCGCACTGTGTTCCGTACCTCGAACGTCATCGTCACCATCGAGTACAGCGTCCAGCCCGCCCAGCCCGGCGCCGCCCCTTCCAGCACGGAAACCCAAGACAAGGTGCGGCAGTTGGCGCAGGCGCTCGTCGAGCGCTTCAACGACTGACCGTACGCGCCGGAAGGGGGCGCGCGCGCCCCGCGTGACGGCGCGCACAGCAGCCGGGCGCCGGGTCGGGCTACCGTTGTTCGAGTCCCGCGCCCGAACCGCGCCGACACCAAGGGCCGCAGCAAGGGCCGCAGCAAGGCCCGCACGAAGGCCGTAAGAAGGCCCGTGAGACGGCCCCAACGACTGAAGGAACCATGCACCGATCAGCCTCGCGCCTCACCCGCGTTCTCGCCTGCGCAGCCGTCCCGGTGATCCTCACCGTCGCCGGATGCTCCTCCGATTCGGGCAAGGCCTCGGGCTCGGACGGCAAGAAGTCCGATTCCTCCGCATCCTCCAAGCCGGGCGGGAAGAAGACGCCCACCCTGGAGAAGGTGGCGTTCAGCACGCTGCCGGAGCCCTGCAAGGCGGTGCAGCCGAAGACCGTCGACGCCCTCGTGCCCAAGGCGAAGGACAAGAACGGCGCCGCGACGAAGTCGAACGACCTCTCCAGCCGGGCCAGCTGCTCCTGGAACGGCCTCGACGAGGACGGGCTCAAGGGCTCGCAGTACCACTGGCTGTCGATCTCGCTGGTCCGCTACGACTCCCACGCCACCCTCGGCAGCGGCAACAAGCGCGCCGAGGACCAGTACAACAAGCAGGTCGAGACGGCGAAGAAGGTCGACGGCGCCCACGACGTCAAGGTGGAGCAGGCCGGCGGGATCGGCGACCAGGGCACGTCCGTCGCCTACGGCGTGAAGAAGGACGTGGACTTCTTCAACACCACCGTCGTCGTACGCGACAAGAACGTCGTGATCACCCTCGACTACAACGGCGCCGCCTACGAGGGCGCGGCCGCCCCGGACCAGGGCAAACTGCTCCAGGACGCCATCGCCGCCGCCAAGGAGACGGCCGCCTCGGTCGAGGCCGCCGGCACCGGCCAGCCGGCCCCCGGCCAGCCCGCCGACCAGCCCGCCGCGAGCCAGCCCGCCCCCGGACAGGGCGCGCCCCAGGGCGGCGCCCCGCAGCCGTCGCAGTCGGCGCAGGAGTCCAAGTCCCCGGAGCCCTCGAAGTCCGCGGGGCAGTAGGAAACGGCGGAGGCGGGGGCAGCGGTAGGGCTGACATCCAGTCACCCGTACTCTGTGCCTGCCCGGGCTCGTCACAGCTCCCGGCAGCAGCTCGTAGCACGTCGAAGGGGAGGGGATCACGGGTGGCCGCGATGCAGCTGACTCGTACGCACCGGATACTCATCGGTGTCGTGGTCGCCGGAGCCGTGGTCATCGCGGGCATCGGTTTCGCGGGTTCGTACTCCGCGGTGCGCGCGCTGGCCCTGAAGAAGGGTTTCGGCAACTTCTCGCTGGTGTTCCCCATCGGCATCGACGCCGGCATCTGCGTGCTGCTGGCGCTCGACCTGCTGCTGACGTGGATCCGCATACCGTTCCCGCTGCTGCGCCAGACGGCGTGGCTGCTGACCGCCGCGACGATCGCGTTCAACGGTGCGGCGGCCTGGCCGGATCCGCTCGGTGTCGGCATGCACGCCGTGATCCCGATCCTGTTCGTGGTCACCGTCGAGGCGGCCCGGCACGCGGTGGGCCGGATAGCGGACATCACCGCCGACCGGCACATGGAGGGCGTCCGGATCACCCGCTGGCTGCTCTCCCCCGTCCCCACCTTCAAACTGTGGCGCCGGATGAAGCTGTGGGAGCTGCGCTCGTACGAGCAGGCGGTCGGCATGGAGCAGGACCGGCTGATCTACCAGGCCCGCCTCCAGGCCCGCTACGGGCGCGCCTGGCGCCGCAAGGCCCCCGTCGAGGCGCTGATGCCGCTGCGCCTGGCCCGTATCGGCGTGCCGCTCGCCCAGACGGCCCCGACGGGTCTCGCCGCGGCCGGCATCGAGCCGCTGCTGCTGCCCCCGGCCGAGGTGGAAGGGGATGCGGAGCCCGCGGCCCCGGCCCTCGAAGCGGCGCCGCACGGCCAGGCGCCCGGAACCCCCGCCCCGCAGGGCCGGGCGCCCGAAGCCCCCGGCGCCCCCGGCGACCAGCCCGCCGCCCCGCAGCCCGTGGTTCCCGGCCCGCTCCCCGCCCAGCTGCCCTTCGCGGTGGAGCCGACCGCCATGCCCGCGGCCCACAACAGCGCCTGGTTCGCCGCGCCCCTGGCCCCCCAGGCGGCGTACGAGGGCGGCTACAACCCCCAGTACGTCGAGGGCCTGGAGCCGACCCCGGTCATGGCTCCGGCCGGCCCGGACCAGCAGGACCAGGCCCCCGCCCCGGAGCCGGAGACCGCCCCGGACGCGGACATCGACGAGGTGAAGTTCACGGAGGCCGCCTACGAGGTGTTCCGCGGCTTCCTCGACGAGCACTCGCAGTTCCCGACCCCGGAGCAGGTGGACATACACCTCTCGGACCGCCACGGGATAGTGCACCCGCGCAGCGCCTCGATGATCCGTCGCCTGATGCCGGAGCTCAAGCTCCGCTACCAGCGCGACCTGGAGAACGAGCACATCGCGTAAGCGGCCCCACCAGCACGGCGGAAGGGCCCGTACCCCCGGTGGCCACCGGGGCTACGGGCCCTTCTCACGTCCTACGGGGGTTCAGGCGGCCAGCAGCTTGCGCACCCGGTCCGCCCCCACCGCCAGCAGCAGCGTGGGCAGCCGCGGCCCGGTCTCCCGGGTCACCAGCAGCCGGTACAGCAGCGCGAAGAACGTGCGCTGCGCGACCTTGAGCTCCGGCGTCGGCTTGGCGTCGGGCTCCAGCCCGGCCATCACCTTCGGCACGCCGTAGACCAGCGTGGTCAGCCCGTCGAGCGACCAGTGCGAGTCCAGCCCCTCCAGGAGCAGCCGCAGCGACTCCCGGCCCTCGTCGTCCAGCGAGGCCAGCAGCTCGGTGTCCGGCTCCTCGCGCACCAGGGTCCGCTGGTCGGCCGGGACCTGGGTGGTGATCCAGTTCTCGGCGCGGTCCAGCCGCGGCCGGACCTCGTCCAGCGAGGCCAGCGGCCGCTCCGGCTCCAGGTCGGACAGGATGCGCAGGGTCTGCTCGTCGTGCCCGGCGGTGATGTCGACCACCGAGGCGAGCGTGCGGTACGGCATGGGGCGCGGGGTGCGCGGCAGCTCACCGGCAGCGGTCCGTACGGCGCGGGTGTGCGCGGCCGCGTCGGCCGGCAGCACGGAGCCGTCGGCGACCTTGGCCTCCAGCTTGTCCCACTCGTCGTACAGCCGCTGGATCTCCTGGTCGAAGGCGATCTTGAAGGACTGGTTCGGGCGGCGGCGCGCGTAGAGCCAGCGCAGCAGCTGCGGCTCCATGATCTTGAGCGCGTCGGCCGGGGTCGGGACCCCGCCCTTGCTGGACGACATCTTGGCCATGCCGCTGATGCCGACGAACGCGTACATCGGTCCGATCGGCTGCTCGCCGCCGAAGATGTGCACGATCTGTCCGCCGACCTGGAACGACGAGCCGGGCGAGGAGTGGTCGACGCCGGAGGGCTCGAAGATCACGCCCTCGTAGGCCCAGCGCATGGGCCAGTCGACCTTCCAGACCAGCTTGCCGCGGTTGAACTCGCTGAGCGCGACCGTCTCGGTGAACTCGTCCTCGGTGCAGACGTAGGTCAGCTCCGTGGTCGCGTCGTCGTACGAGGTGACCTTGGTGAAGTCCTTGCCGCAGGCACCGCAGTACGGCTTGTACGGGAAGTACTCCGCGCCCTCGGCGCTGCCGTCGTCCTCGGCGGCGGCGCCCGAACCCTCGGCGGCCTCCAGCTCGGCCTCGTCCACCGGCTTCTGCTGCGGCTTCTTGCCGCCCGGCTTCTGCTTCGTGCGGTACTGGTCGAGTACGGCGTCGATGTCCGCGCGGTGCTTCATCGCGAACAGCACCTGCTCGCGGTAGACGCCGGTCGTGTACTGCTCGGTCTGGCTGATCGGGTCGTACTCGACGCCCAGCTCGGCCAGCGACTCGACCATGGCGGCCTTGAAGTGCTCGGCCCAGCTGCCGTACGCGGACCCGGCCGGGGCCGGGACGGCGGTCAGCGGCTTGCCGATGTGCTGCGCCCAGCTCTCGTCCACGCCCTCGACGCCCGCCGGCACCTTGCGGTAGCGGTCGTAGTCGTCCCAGGACAGGACGTGCCGGACCTCGATGCCCCGGCGGCGGATCTCGTCGGCGACCAGGTGCGGGGTCATGACCTCGCGCAGGTTGCCCAGGTGGATCGGGCCGGACGGGGAGAGTCCGGACGCGACGACGACAGGTTTGCCGGGTGCTCGGCGCTCCGCCTCGGCGATGACCTCGTCCGCGAAACGGGAGACCCAGTCGGTCTCGGTGCTGCTCTGAGCCACGACACGTCCTTCTATCTCGAATGCTGGCTTACGCCATTCTCCCAGACGGAACGGGCCGCTCCGGGGTTGCTTTTCTCCCGGGAAACCGCAGGGCCTCCCGTGGGATACTCGGGCTTTGTCGGAACAACCAAGTTCACCTCCCAGCGTGCCCCCGGGCGCGACCTCACAGGAACGGCAGCTCATGGCCTCGGTCCCTTCCCTCGCTTCGTCCGTCAACCAGCGCGTCGCGGACGCCCTCGCCTCCGCCCTGCCGGAGGCCGGTGCCAGCGACCCGCTGCTGCGACGTAGCGACCGGGCCGACTTCCAGGCCAACGGCATCCTGGCGCTCGCGAAGAAGGCCAAGGCCAACCCGCGCGAGCTGGCGGCGGACGTGGTCGGCGCGATCCCCACCGGTGACCTGATCCAGGAGATCGAGGTCTCCGGCCCCGGCTTCCTCAACATCACGATCAGCGACCGGGCGATCATCGAGACGCTGGCCGCCCGCGCCGCCGACGACCGCCTCGGCGTCCCGTACGCCGCGAACGCCGGCACCACGGTGATCGACTACGCGCAGCCCAACGTCGCCAAGGAGATGCACGTCGGCCACCTGCGCTCCGCCGTGATCGGCGCCGCGATGGTCGAGATCCTGGAGTTCACCGGCGAGAAGGTGGTCCGCCGCCACCACATCGGCGACTGGGGCACCCAGTTCGGCATGCTCATCCAGTACCTCCTGGAGCACCCGCACGAGCTGGACCACAAGGCCGACGGCGGCGAAGAGGTCTCCGGCGAGGAGGCCATGTCCAACCTGAACCGCCTCTACAAGGCCTCGCGCGCCCTCTTCGACTCCGACGAGGAGTTCAAGACGCGGGCCCGCGCCCGGGTGGTGGACCTCCAGGCCGGGGACCCGCAGACCCTCGCGCTGTGGCAGCGGTTCGTGGACGAGTCGAAGATCTACTTCTACTCCGTCTTCCACAAGCTGGACATGGACATCCAGGACCCGGACGTCGTCGGCGAGTCCGGCTACAACGACATGCTCGCCGAGACCTGCAAGCTGCTGGAGGACTCGGGCGTCGCCGTGCGCTCCAACGGCGCACTGTGCGTCTTCTTCGACGAGTACAAGGGCCCGGACGGCAACCCGACGCCCCTGATCGTCCAGAAGTCGGACGGCGGCTTCGGCTACGCCGCGACCGACCTCTCCGCGATCCGCAACCGGGTGGGCGAGCTCAAGGCCGACACCCTCATCTACGTGGTGGACGCCCGCCAGTCCCTGCACTTCAAGATGGTCTTCGAGACGGCCCGCCGGGCCGGCTGGCTGAACGACGGGGTCAAGGCCGTCCAGCTGGCCTTCGGCACCGTCCTGGGCAAGGACGGCAAGCCGTTCAAGACCCGTGAGGGCGAGACCGTCCGCCTGGTGGACCTGCTGGACGAGGCCGTCGAGCGGGCGACCGCCGTCGTGCGCGAGAAGAGCGAGAAGATCGGCCTGACCGAGGAGGAGATCGTCTCCAACGGCCAGTACGTCGGCATCGGCGCGGTCAAGTACGCGGACCTCTCCACCTCCGCCGGCCGCGACTACAAGTTCGACCTCGACCAGATGGTGTCGCTGACCGGTGACACGTCCGTGTACCTCCAGTACGCGTACGCCCGTAACCGCTCGATCCTGCGCAAGGCGGGCGAGGTCCGGCCCGTCGCGCACCCGGAGCTGGCCCTGGCCCCGGCCGAGCGGGCGCTGGGCCTGCACATCGACCAGTTCGGGGAGGTCGTCGCGGACGCGGCCGCCGAGTACGCCCCGCACAAGGTCGCGGCGTTCCTCTTCCAGCTGGCGACGCTCTACTCGACCTTCTTCGACCAGTGCCCGGTCCTCAAGGCCGACACCGCGGAGCAGATGGAGAACCGCCTCTTCCTCTGCGACCTGACCGCCCGCACCCTCTCCAAGGGCATGGCGCTCCTCGGCATCCGCACCCCCGAGCGCCTCTGACGGACGGGGCGGGCCTACGGGGCCGTTCAGAGCGCTTCCGCGACGGCGCCGGGCAGCCAGTCGGCCGTGCGGGAGAAGGCGAAGCCCAACTCCCGCGCCCGGTCGTTGGCCATGGCGTAGTGCCGTTCGAAGGAGAACGGTGACGCGACCCCGCCCGCCGCGACGGTCCGGTACACGGGCCTGCCCCCGGTCTGCCCGGCGATCACGGCCACCAGGTCGCGTACGTCGAGCAGACCGTCGGAGCAGGCGTTCACCGGCCCGGTGAACGCGGTGGCCGTCGCGGCCCACAGCAGCACCTCGGCCAGCTCCCGGTAGTGGATGAAGACCGTGGGCCGCGCCCCGGCGTGCACGGCGATCTCCCGCCCCCGGGTGACCTGCTCGACGTAGTGCGCCAGGCGGCCGGTGAACTCCCGGGCGCCGCCGCCGAGTACGTGGGCGCTGCGCACGCAGGCGAAGTCGAACCGGCCCCCACGGCTGAAGACCGCCTCCGCCTGGCGCTTGCCCTCGGCGTAGTGCGCCTCCCGGTGGGCCGCGTCGTGCCAGGGCAGGTCGGTGCGTACCGGCCAGCCGGCCGGGTCCACGACGTCCTCCGCGACCGGCGTACCGGGCGCGACGGCGGCCAGCGCCCCCGGTTCGGCAGTGGCCGGGTCGTACACCTCGATCGTGGACGTCATCACGTACCGCCGGGTGCGCCCGGCGAAGACGCGCACGGCGATCGCGGCCTGCACGGGGGTGTAGCAGACCTGGTCGACCACCACGTCGAAGGTGCGGTCACCGAGCGCGGCGGTGAGGGCGGCCTCGTCGTCGCGGTCCACGACCAGGTGCTCCACGCCCGCCGGCGGCGGGGCGGAGCCGCGGTTGACCACCGTGACCCGGTGTCCGGCGGCCTGCAGCCGCTCGACCAGGAGCTTCCCGAAGTACCGGCTTCCGCCGATGACGCAGACCTGTTGCCTGTGAGTCGTGTGCATGCCGCCATCCTGAAGACGTACCGCCCCCGGCAGAAGTGCCCACTTGGTACCCGCGTATTAAGGAAAACTGTTGATCGATGTGCAACGGCTCCGCGTCCTGCGGGCGGTGGCGGAGCACGGCAGCTTCAACCGGGCGGCAGCGGCCCTGCGCCTCACCCCCTCGGCCGTCTCCCAGCAGGTGGCCGCCCTGGAGCGCGGCCTGGGCGCGCCGGTCGTCGCGCGCAGCACGCGCGGGGTCACCCTCACCCCCGCCGGACGGATCATGGTCGGCGCGGCCGAGTCGGTCGCCGCCGAACTCACCCGCGCGCGACAGCAGGTCGACCGGCTCGGCACGGGCCGCACCCGGCTCGCCATCGCCACCTTCACCAGCGGCGGCCGGCTCCTGCTCCCCGGCGCCCTCACCGAGCTGATGGCGACCCACCCCGACACGGTGGTCCACGTCAGGGAGGACGAGCCCGAGGACAGCCTGGCCCTGGTCCGCCGGGGCGCCGTCGACCTCGCGCTCGCCTACCGCTTCGACGGCCCGCTGCCCGGACGCACCGGCCGCAGCCCCGCCCTGGAATGGACGCCCCTCATGGCGGACCCGCTGTACGTGGTCCTGCCCGAGGAGCACCGTCTGGCGGACCGCGCGGCGCTCGACCTCGCCGAGTTGGCGGACGAGCCCTGGGTGCTCGGCTGCCTCAAGACGGAGGCGTACCTGCGCCGGTACGCCGAGCGCGCCGGCTTCGACCCCCAGGTGCGCGGCACCACCACCGACTACTTCTTCGCCCGCTCCCTCGTCGCCGCGGGCCTCGGCCTCTCGCTGATCCCGTCCATCGCCCTGGCCCCGCCGGTACCGGGCCTGCGCGCCGTCCCGGTCGAGGCGCCGACCCCGACCCGGCACATCGGCGTCGCCACCCTCGGCCACCACCGCGACCAGCCGGAGCTCACCACCCTGATCCGCGCCCTGCGGAACCGGGCGGCGGCGCCCGCGTGGCCCCGACCGGGGGCGTCGGGTCCCGGGTCGCGCGGCGAACGTTCCGCTGGGCACCGCCGGGTCGGGGAGCGGGGGCGGGGCTAAGGAGTGTCCAGCTCGCACCACACCGTCTTGCCGGGGCTGCGCAGGCCGACGCCCCAGCGGTCGGCGACGGCCGCGACCAGCAGCAGCCCCCGGCCCCGTTCGGCGGCGGCGTCGCGGTCCGCGATGCGCGGGCGGCCGCCGCCGCTGTCGTGCACCTCGACCCGGACGACGCCGTCGAAGCGGAACAGCCGCAGGCGGTAGCCCCGGCCGGGGGGCACGCCGTGCAGCAGGGCGTTGGTGGCCAGCTCGCTCACGCAGAGCAACACGTCGTCCAGCCGGGCCCCGGCGTCCCACGCGTCCAGGGTCTCGGCCGCGAAGTGCCTGGCTGCGGCGACGGTTTGACGGCTGCGCGGATAGAACCGGTCCCGCACGAGGGCGGGTTCATTCGTCACGTTCACCTGACGAGCGTCGCGGTCTGTGACTAGCGTCACAGAGGCGACCGACCCGTACTCCTCACTGAGTACGGGTTGTCACGGCTATCACTCGTGCACAGGTGGGGAGTTCACTTTCATGCCACCAAGGAAGAGGGCCCGGCCGAACTCGACGACCATGAAGATGGTCGGTGAGCTCGTCGCCGTCGCCCGCGTAGCCAAAGGACTGACCCAGCGCGCCCTCGCCGAACTCGTCGTCATAGACGTCGAGACGCTGGCCTCCATCGAGCAGGGCAGGCGCGTCCTGATGCCGGACGTCGCCGAGCGGATGGACCGGATCCTCGGCCTCCCCGGCCTGCTGACGGTCGCCGCGAACCGGCTGCCGGAGGTCGACACCATCCCGGCCTGGGCCGAGGAGTACATGGAGCGCGAGCGGGAGGCCCTGGCGCTGTCCTGGTACGACACGATGACCGTGCCGGGGCTGCTCCAGACCGAGGCCTACGCCCGCGCGGTGCTCAGCTGCCGCGTCCCGTACGCGGGCGAGGAATGGATCGAGCTCCAGACCGCCCTGCGGATCAAGCGCCAGGAGATACTGCGCCGCCCCACCCCGCCCACCCTCAGCTTCGTCATCTGGGAGGCGGCCCTGCGCGACCGGATCGGCGGCGACGAGGTCTACCGGGAGCAGCTCAGGCACCTGCGCGCCTGCGCGGACCGGCCGGGCATCGCCATCCAGGTGCTGCCCCTGGGCAGCACCGCCCACGCGGGTCTCAACGGCCCGTTCATCCTGCTCGAAACCCCCGAGCACCAGCACCTCGCGTACTCGGAGACCCAGCGCGGCAGCATCCTCGTACGGGACCCCAACGAGGTCAGCATCCTCACGCAGAAGTATGCGATGCTGCGGTCACAGGCCCTCAACTTCGTGGAGACGAAGGCCCTGTTGGACCGGCTGCTAGGAGAGCAATGAGCACCGAACTCGTGTGGTTCAAGTCCAGCTACAGCGGCAGCGAGGGCGGCGCCTGCCTCGAAGTTGCCGTCGCCTGGCGCAAGTCGAGCTACAGCGGTGACGAGGGCGGTGCGTGCGTCGAGATGGCCACCTGCCCCGCCGACCAGGTACACGTGCGGGACTCGAAGGTCCCGCACGGTCCCGTCCTCACCCTCTCACCGGCTACCTGGACCCGCCTCGCTCACTGGGTCAGCGGGTAGGAGTGCCGGCCCGACTCCGCGTCGATCTCGGTGTGGGCCTTGTCCAGTAGCTGCGACGCGAGATCCATGAGCGCCCGTGCGCCCGCGATCTCCTCACCGACCCGGAGCTGGTCCGTGTCGGACGGATGGCGCATGGCGTAGCCGCGCGCCCGCAGTTCTGTGCCGTCCATGAGCCTGAGCAGGGCTGCCGCGCTGGTGCGGTGGCCCTCCTCGGTGAATTCCATCTCCACGTGCCACCCGGCGAGCGTGGCCATGAGGCATCACCTCCAGAGGTCGACCTCTTCCCTCCAGGGTGCGCCCACCGCTCGGCCTACGGCCAGTCGACCATGCCGTAGAAGAGGACCCAGGCCAGGAGGACGGCCGCGGGCGCGAGCGCGGCGAGCAGCACGCGCTTCGCGGCGTGCCGGCGCTGCCAGGGCAGCACCCAGGCGGTCACCAGCAGGCCGAGCGCCACGGCCAGGCCGGCCTGGAACACCGTGAAGGCGGCGGCGAAGCTGTCGTCGAACCGGTGCGCCTCGTCGCCGTTGCAGGAATCGCAAGCCATCGGGCTGATCCCGGCGAAGAACAGCGCCACCAGGCCGAGCGGCAGCGTGATCAGGGTCGCCACGAGCGGCGCGACGAAGGCGCGGCGGTCGGGGGCGGCGGTGGCGGTGGCGGCGTTCTGCGTCATGCCCCCATCCAGCCACCGCCGCGCCGCCCGCGCATGAGTGCCGGTACTCATCCGGCGGGCGAGGCTACCCAGGTGGGGACCCCTCAGCGCTCCCGGCCCAGCCACTGCGCGACCTCGGTCGCCCAGTACGTGAGGATCGTGTCCGCGCCCGCCCGCTTGATGCCGAGCAGCGTCTCCATGACGGCGCGGTCGCGGTCGATCCAGCCCTTCTCCGCCGCCGCCTCGACCATCGCGTACTCGCCGCTGATCTGGTACGCGGCCACCGGCACGTCCACCGCCTGCGCGACCCGGTACAGGATGTCCAGGTAGGGGCCCGCGGGCTTGACCATGACCATGTCGGCGCCCTCCTCCAGGTCCAGGGCCAGCTCCCGCAGGGACTCGCGGGCGTTCGCCGGGTCCTGCTGGTAGGTCTTGCGGTCGCCCTGGAGGGAGGAGGCGACGGCCTCGCGGAAGGGACCGTAGAACGCCGACGAGTACTTCGCCGTGTACGCCAGGATCGACACGTCCTCGTGCCCGGTCTCGTCCAGCGCGTCGCGGATCACCCCGACCTGGCCGTCCATCATCCCGCTGGGCCCGACCACGTGCACCCCCGCGTCGGCCTGGACCTGCGCCATCTCGGCGTACCGCTCCAGCGTCGCGTCGTTGTCGACGCGGCCGTGCTCGTCCAGGACACCGCAGTGGCCGTGGTCGGTGTACTCGTCCAGGCACAGGTCGGACATGATCACCAGATCGTCCCCCACCTCCGCCTTCACGTCGCGGATCGCGACCTGGAGGATGCCGTCCGGCTCCGTGCCCGCCGTGCCCAGCGCGTCCTTGTTCTCGTCCGCCGGGACACCGAACAGCATGATCCCCGCGACGCCCGCCGAGACCGCCTCCACGGCGGCCTTGCGCAGGGTGTCGCGGGTGTGCTGGACCACGCCCGGCATCGCCGAGATGGGCAGGGGCTCGCTGATGCCCTCGCGCACGAAGGCGGGGAGGATCAGGTCCGAGGGGTGCAGGCGGGTCTCCGCGACCATCCGCCGCATCGCCGGGGTGGTGCGCAGCCGGCGGGGGCGCGAGCCGGGGAAGGATCCGTACGTGCTCATCTTGTAGTCGCCTCTTCGAGCATCGAGAACAGTCGGGAACCAGCGTAGGCCGTACCCGCCCGCACCCCCGCGCCGCACCGCACCCCGGGTACGCCGCGGGGCCCGGACGCATCGCGTCCGGGCCCCGTCGAGTCCTACGGCCGCCCTCAGGTGGTACGGCGGCGGCGCGCGCCCGGGCGGCGCTCGCTCGGCCGGTACACCGACTCGCCGGCCTCCTTGGCCGCCTCGCGGCGCGCGGCCCCGTACTCGGCCAGCGCCTCCGCCAGCTTCGACACCGACGGCTCCGGCGACAGCACGTCGACCCGCAGGCCGTGCTCCTCCGCCGTCTTGGCCGTCGCCGGGCCGATACAGGCGATCACCGTCACGTTGTGCGGCTTGCCGGCGATCCCGACGAGGTTGCGCACCGTCGAGGACGACGTGAAGAGAACGGCGTCGAAGCCGCCGCCCTTGATCGCCTCACGGGTGTCCGCCGGCGGCGGCGACGCGCGCACCGTCCGGTAGGCGGTGACGTCGTCGACCTCCCAGCCGAGCTCTATCAGGCCCGCGACCAGCGTCTCGGTCGCGATGTCGGCGCGCGGCAGGAAGACGCGGTCGATCGGGTCGAAGACCGGGTCGTACGGCGGCCAGTCGTCCAGCAGTCCGGCGGCCGACTGCTCGCCGCTCGGCACGAGGTCCGGCTTCACGCCGAACTCGACCAGCGCGGCGGCGGTCTGCTCGCCCACCGCGGCGACCTTGATGCCGGCGAAGGCGCGCGCGTCGAGCCCGTACTCCTCGAACTTCTCCCGCACCGCCTTCACCGCGTTGACGGAGGTGAACGCGATCCACTCGTAGCGGCCGGTCACCAGGCCCTTGACGGCCCGCTCCATCTGCTGCGGGGTGCGCGGCGGCTCCACGGCGATGGTCGGCACCTCGTGCGGCACCGCGCCGTACGAACGCAGCTGGTCGGAGAGCGAGGCGGCCTGCTCCTTGGTGCGCGGCACGAGCACCCGCCAGCCGAACAGCGGCTTCGACTCGAACCAGGCCAGGTCCTCGCGGCGCGCGGTGGCGCCGTGCTCGCCGACCACGGCTATGACGGGCCGCGCGCCCTCGGGCGAGGGGAGCACCTTGCCCTGCTTGAAGACCTGCGCGATCGAACCCAGCGTCGCGCTCCAGGTCCGCTGCCGGGTCGTCGTACCGGCCACGGTCACCGTCAGCGGGGTGTCGGGCTTGCGCCCGGCGCCCACCAGCTCGGCGGCGGCCGCCGACACCGTCTCCAGCGTCGCGGAGACGACGAGGACGCCGTCGCTGGCGCCGACCTCGCTCCAGCAGCGCGCCGAGGCGGTCCGGGCGTCCAGGAAGCGCACGTCCGCGCCGCCCTGGCCGCGCAGCGGCACACCGGCGTACGCGGGCACGCCGACGGCGGTCGCGACACCGGGCACCACCTCGAAGGGGATCCCCTCGGTGGCGCAGACGAGCATCTCCTCGGCCGCGTTGCCGTCGAGCCCGGGGTCGCCGGTGACGGCACGCACGACCCGCCTGCCGGACCGCGCGGCCTCCATGACAAGATTGGTGGCGTCGCGGATCACCGGCACCCCGGCGGCTGCTGACACTTCGTCAGCGATCGTCAGCTGCGGCGTGTCGACACCCGCGCGCGCGTGGGTACGGACGACCTCCAGCACCTCGGGCTCCGCGATCAGCACGTCCGCCGAGGCGAGCGCCTCCACGGCGCGCAGCGTCAGCAGACCCGGGTCACCGGGGCCGGCGCCCAGGAAGGTGACGTGCCCGTGGGCGGCGACCGCCGCAAAAGCGGAGGGAGTGGGACTTGAGGGGTTCAAAGCGATCGCTCCCCCATCAGACCGGCCGCGCCCTTGGCCAGCATCTCGTCCGCGAGTTCGCGGCCGAGCGCCATGGCCTCGTCGTAAGACTGGGGCACGGGACCGGTGGTGGACAGCTGCACCAGCGTCGAGCCGTCGAGGGTTCCGACGACTCCGCGCAGGCGCATCTCATTGACAATCTGCCCGTCGGCCAGCAGGTCGGCGAGCGCGCCCACGGGGGCGCTGCATCCGGCCTCCAGGGCGGCGAGGAGGGACCGCTCGGCGGTCACGGCGGCCCGGGTGAACGGGTCGTCGAGTTCGGCGAGGGCGGCGATCAGGGCCGGGTCCGACGCGAGGCACTCCACGGCCAGGGCTCCCTGGCCGGGTGCGGGCAGCACGTTGTCCACGGACAGCAGGTCGGTGGCCTCGTCGCCGCGGCCGATCCGGTTCAGGCCGGCGGCGGCCAGGACCACGGCGTCGAGCTCACCGGCGCGCACGTACCCGATCCGGGTGTCGACGTTCCCGCGGATCGGCACGGTCTCGATGACCTTGCCCAGGCTCTTGGCGTACGCGTGCAGCTGCGCCGTGCGGCGCGGCGAACCGGTGCCGATCCGGGCGCCGTCGGGCAGCTGCTCGAAGGTCAGGCCGTCCCGGGCGACGAGCGCGTCCCGCGCGTCCTCCCGCTTCGGCATCGCCGCGATCACCAGTTCCGCGGGCTGCGTGGTCGGCAGGTCCTTCAGCGAGTGGACGGCGAAGTCCACCTCGCCCCGGGCCAGCGCGTCCCGCAGGGCGGTGACGAATACGCCGGTGCCCCCGATCTGCGCGAGGTGCTCCCGGGACACGTCACCGTAAGTCGTGATCTCCACGAGCTCGACGGGCCGGCCGGTGACCGCCCGTACCGCCTCGGCGACGTGCCCGGACTGGGACATGGCCAGCTTGCTGCGTCGCGTGCCAAGCCGGAGGGGCTGGTCGGGACGTGTGTTCATGATGCCCGTCCTGGGTCGTCGTTCTTCGGATCGGCCGCGTCCGCCCGGCTGACGGAGGCCACCGTCTGAGGGTCGAGGTCGAAGAGTTCACGCAGCGCCTCCGCGTACCCGGCGCCGCCGGGCTCGCTCGCGAGCTGCTTGACGCGCACGGTCGGCGCGTGGAGGAGCTTGTCTACGACGCGCCGCACGGTCTGCGTCACTTCGGCCCGCTGGCGCTCGTCCAGATCCGGCAGGCGGCCGTCGAGCCGTGCCACCTCCATGGCCACCACCTCGGCGGCCATGGCGCGCAGCGCGACGACGGTGGGCGTGATGTGCGCGGCCCGTTGCGCCGCGCCGAAGGCCGCCACTTCCTCGGCGACGATCGCGCGCACCGCGTCGACGTCGGCCGCCATCGGGGCGTCCGCCGAGGCCTCGGCGAGCGACTCGATGTCGACCAGCCGCACCCCGGGGATCCGGTGCACGGCCGCGTCGATGTCGCGCGGCATGGCCAGGTCGAGCAGCGCCAGCCGGACCGGCCGGACGTCGACCTGGCTCCGGGCGCCCTTGCGGGGCTGCCGGTGCGCGGCGGCCTCGCCCTGGTCGGCCCAGGTGCCGTGCAGCTCAAGGGAGCTGGCGTCGACCCCGGTCAGCGCGGACCGCCCGTCGGGACCCACGGGGCACCCGTCGGGCTCGGCCGGAGCACTGGTGATGACCCGCGCCGCCCCGGCGTCGGCGAGGCGCCGGCCGCCTTCGGCGGCGGCGACCAGCCGGGCGAGTACGTCCCGGTCCAGCCCGGCCACGTCCGCCACGTGAGGCGCGACGGCCAGGGCGCCGCCCCGCCCATCCAGCCCCGCCGGCGTTTGAGGCGCGACGGCCGGAGCGCCGCCCCGCCCATCCAGCCCCGCCGGCGTTTGAGGCGCGACGGCCAGAGCGCCGCCCCGCCCATCCAGCCCCGCCGGCGTTTGAGGCGCGGGGTCCGGGGCAGCGCCCCGGGAAGCGGCGGCGAGCACGTCGTCGGCGGTCAGCACCAGCCCCGTCGCGCCCGTGCAGGACACGACGACGTCGGCCCGCGCCAACTCACCCGGCACAGCGGCCATCGTCACGGCCCGCGCCCGCACCCCGGTGCCCGAGGCAACCAGAATCCCGGCCAAACGCTCCGCCCGCTCCGCGGTCCGGTTCGCCACGGCGATCTCGGCGACGCCGACCCGCGCGAGCGTGGCCGCCGCCAGCGAGGACATCGACCCGGCGCCGATCACCAGCGCCCGCTTGCCCGCCGCCCACGCGGAGACCTCGGCGCCCATGGACAGCTGCTCCAGCCCGAACGTCACCAGCGACTGCCCGGCCCGGTCGATCCCGGTCTCCGAGTGCGCCCGCTTACCGACCCGCAGCGCCTGCTGGAACAGGTCGTTGATCAGCCGGCCCGCGGTGTGCTGCTCCTGCCCCAGCGCCAGCGCGTCCTTGATCTGTCCGAGGATCTGCCCCTCGCCGACCACCATCGAGTCCAGCCCGCACGCCACCGAGAACAGGTGGTGCACCGCCCGGTCCTCGTAGTGCACGTAGAGGTACGGGGTGAGCTCCTCCAGGGCCACCCCGCTGTGCTGCGCCAGCAACGTCGACAGTTCGGCCACACCGGCGTGGAACTTGTCCACGTCCGCGTACAGCTCGATGCGGTTGCAGGTGGCGAGCACCGTCGCCTCCGTCGCCGGCTCGGCCGCGAGGGTGTCGTGCAGCAGCTTGACCTTGGCGTCGGCGGACAGCGAGGCCCGCTCCAGCACGCTCACCGGCGCGCTGCGGTGGCTCAGCCCTACGACCAGCAGACTCATGCCGGCATCACCGCCGGAACGTCACCCTCGGGGCCGCCCTTGCGGACGGCGGAGGCGGCGGAGGCGGCAGCCGGGTTCGCGGCAGCGGTCACCGGGCCGGCGGCAGCGGTCACCGGGTTCACGGCCGCGCCCGAAGCGACCGCGCCCGTACCGGAGTCGCCGGCGGAGCCCGCGGCGGCCGCCGCTTCCTCGCCGGCCTTGCGCTGCTCGTGGAACGCCAGGATCTGGAGCTCGATCGACAGGTCGACCTTGCGCACGTCCACGCCGTCCGGCACGGACAGCACGGTCGGCGCGAAGTTCAGGATGGAGGTGACGCCCGCCGCGATGAGCCGCTCGCTCACCTGCTGCGCCGCGCCCGCCGGGGTGGCGATGACCCCGATGGAGACCCCGTTCTCCTCGATGATCTTCTCCAGCTCATCGGTGTGCTGCACGGGCATGCCGGCCACCGGCTTCCCCGCCATCGCCGGGTCGGCGTCGATCAGCGCCGCGACCCGGAACCCGCGCGAGGCGAAACCGCCGTAGTTGGCCAGGGCCGCGCCGAGGTTGCCGATGCCGACGATGACGACCGGCCAGTCCTGGGTCAGCCCGAGCTCGCGGGAGATCTGGTAGACGAGGTACTCGACGTCGTAGCCGACCCCGCGCGTGCCGTACGAGCCGAGGTAGGAGAAGTCCTTGCGGAGCTTGGCGGAGTTCACCCCGGCGGCGGCGGCGAGCTCTTCGGAGGACACCGTGGGCACCGATCGCTCGGAGAGCGCGGTGAGGGCACGCAAGTACAGCGGAAGCCGGGCGACAGTGGCCTCGGGAATACCTCGGCTGCGGGTCGCCGGTCGGTGAGTTCGGCCAGTTGCCACGATGCTCCTGCGGGATGAGCGGGGCTGCAGGCGGTCACTTGTCCCAAGACCGCCCCGTCGGAAGCAGGCTATGTCTTTGTGAACGCGTGCACAAAGATTGTGTCCGCTTTGTCCGACCAAAGTGACCGGGGTCACGCGCTCCGGGCGCCAACGGGCGGAACCGGGAACGGGCCGAACCCGTTCAATTCCGGAGGGGGGCAAAACCGTACACACTCCTCATCGATACGCCCCCGAGCCCCCACAAATCGCCCATGATGGTAACCGGCCGGACGGTCAGCTCTCCAACGCCCGGCGCAGCCGCTCGGGGTTCACCCGCCAGAAGGTGTGCTGTTCACCATCCACCAGCACCACGGGGATCTGCTCCCAGTGCAGCCGGTACAGCTCCGCGTCCTGCGAGATGTCCTTCTTCTCCCACCGCGCGCCGGTCTCGGCGCAGACCTTCTCGACCACCTCCTGCGCGTCGTCACACAGATGGCATCCCGGTTTCCCGATGAGCGTGACCAGCCGCTCCTCGGGACGCTTCTTCTCCTTGCGGCGCAACAGAGGACTCATGTCCTCATTGTCCCGCGCCCCGCGGGAACCGCCGACGGGCGGGGAGGCGCCCGTTCCGAAGAGTTCACGCCCGCGTTCCTCCTCGGTTCGGGAACTCCCGAACACAGTGGCTATGCTCGCGTCATGGCCGCTCTGGGATGGCTCACCCCCCGTAGGCGCTCCGCCACCGCGCGCAGCGTGCTGGCAGGCGAGGCCTCGGCCGAGGCCGCGCGCAAGAGCGCGCAGGACGACGCGCCGCCGCTCACCGGAGCACCACAGGCGGCCCCGCAGAAGTCCCCCGAGAAGCCCGCCGAGAAGCCCGCCGAGGCCGAGTTCCCCGTGCGGGGCGACGACCTCGCCGCCGCCTTCTTCGACCTCGACAACACCGTCATGCAGGGCGCCGCGATCTTCCACTTCGGCCGCGGCCTCTACAAGCGCGAGTTCTTCCGCCGCCGCGAACTGGCCCGCTTCGCCTGGCAGCAGGCCTGGTTCCGGCTCGCCGGGGTCGAGGACCCCGAGCACATGCAGGACGCCCGCGACAGCGCGCTGTCCATCGTCAAGGGCCACAAGGTCTGCGAACTCATGGCGATCGGCGAGGAGATCTACGACGAGTACATGGCCGAGCGGATCTGGCCGGGCACCCGCGCCCTGGCCCAGGCCCACCTCGACGCCGGCCAGAAAGTGTGGCTGGTGACGGCCGCCCCCGTGGAGACCGCCACGATCATCGCCCGCCGCCTCGGCCTGACCGGCGCCCTGGGCACCGTCGCCGAGTCCGTCGACGGCATCTACACCGGCCGCCTGGTCGGCGAGCCGCTGCACGGCCCCGCCAAGGCGGAGGCGGTGCGCGCCCTGGCCGCCGCCGAGGGACTCGATCTCGAACGCTGCGCCGCCTACAGCGATTCGCACAACGACATTCCGATGCTGTCGCTGGTCGGACACCCGTACGCGATCAATCCCGATACAAAACTGCGCAAGCACGCCCAGGCCCACGACTGGCGCCTGCGCGACTATCGAACCGGCCGCAAGGCCGTGAAGGTCGGCGTCCCGGCAGCCGCGGGCGTCGGCGCGATCGCAGGCGGCACGGCCGCCGCCATCGCCCTGCACCGCCGCCGCAAGTAGCCCCGGCGCGCCCGCGGTGGACCGCGCGCGCAACCCCGCACCTTTACCCGCGCCGTCGGCGCGGCACTCCGGCATGCCCGACTCGGTCGCGCAGCACAGTGGAAGCGCCCATTCCGCGTACCCAACCGATCAAGAACCGATCACCAACTGCGACTGAATATGCCCTGGGTACGCAACAGAAGTGTCGGAACCGGTGATTTGAGCAACTGGGTGTAGCGCTGCCTGTACGAAGCGTTATTCTCCTCAAACGCATGCCACCGCCCATCTGTCGCCACGACGGGTGAACGGTCCCGCACTGCACGTGATGGAAGCTCTGCCTCTGGGAGTCC
This sequence comes from Streptomyces sp. NPDC026522, assembly GCF_055567555.1. Lineage (NCBI taxonomy): Bacteria > Bacillati > Actinomycetota > Actinomycetes > Kitasatosporales > Streptomycetaceae > Streptomyces > Streptomyces sp. NPDC026522. The sequence continues at coordinate 10,885 of NZ_JBVHQF010000010.1, read as the reverse complement.
CGTGTACCCACCTGTCGGGGTTGACGCCTCGGGCCTGGCTACGCTGCGCGCAACGGTCCTCGACCACCTGCGCGGCTTCGTCCCCACCGCGTACGCCGTCCCCGCCTTCGCCGCCGCGGTCCCTGCCGGCCTCGGCCCGGCCGGTCCTTGCTACGCCCTGACCGACGGCGGAGCGACGGTGGGCAGACGCGGTCGCGCGGGCGGTGCGGGCACCGCCTCCGGCACCAGCGCGCCCGCCGCCCGCCGCCCCACCGCGGACAGCGACCAGGCCCGCATGATGGACCTGGTCGAACGCGCCCAGGCCGGCGAGGCCGAGGCCTTCGGCCGGCTCTACGACCAGTACAGCGACACGGTGTACCGCTACATCTACTACCGCGTCGGCGGCAAGGCGACCGCGGAGGATCTCACCAGCGAGACCTTCCTGCGCGCGCTGCGCCGCATCTCCACCTTCACCTGGCAGGGCCGCGACTTCGGGGCCTGGCTCGTGACGATCGCGCGCAACCTGGTGGCCGACCACTTCAAGTCCAGCCGCTTCCGCCTGGAAGTGACCACGGGCGAGATGCTGGACGCCAACGAGGTGGAACGGTCCCCCGAGGACTCGGTCCTGGAGTCCCTCTCCAACGCGGCCCTGCTGGAGGCGGTGCGAAAACTCAACCCGCAGCAGCAGGAGTGCGTGACCCTGCGCTTCCTGCAAGGCCTCTCCGTCGCCGAGACGGCCCGGGTGATGGGCAAGAACGAGGGCGCGATCAAAACGCTCCAGTACCGGGCGGTCCGCACCCTGGCCCGCCTCCTCCCGGACGACGCCCGCTGACCGCCTCCCGCCACCGATCCCGTTGATGACTCCGATGCCGCTGTGGTCCGATCATCCTTCGTCCGTAACCCAAGTGCCGCGCCGCTCGTTGTGCGGAATGCAGGCTCCCTGTGGACACGCCCTGCCCGAAGCCGCTCACTCGAAAGTGTGGATGTGCTCAAGGAAGGCAACCTTCCGGACACCTGGGGGAGTCGATCGTCATGACGAGAGGAGGTGCCGCCAGTGATCGCGAACGTGACTCCGCACCGGCGGGCGAACGCCTTCGCCCAGGCCCTGGAGGAGCGGACCCCGTCCGACCTTTCGGAACCGGACCCGGCGGCCGAGCAGTCCGAGGCACCTGCCGAACCTGCCGACCACGACCGGTTGTTGGCCCTGGCGAACGCGCTCGGCGAAAGAATGCCGCGCCCGGTGCTGGACCCCGAGGTCAAAGTGGTGCAACGAGCACAGCTCGTCGCCGCCATGGAGGCCCTGGTGAAGGAAGAGAGGGCCGGAGGCAGTGCCGCACCGGACCCTCTGGTGCCCGAACAGCGGACCGGCCGCGGCGCCCACCGGGCGACCTCGCTCCGGAAGATGCGGCCCCGCTCCCGCTGGTCCAAGGGCATCGCAGCGGGCGGCCTCACCGTGGGTGTGGCCGCGGGGGCCTTCGGCGGAGTGGCCGCTGCCAGCACCGACGCCCTGCCCGGTGACTCCCTCTACCCCGTGAAGCTGGGCATGGAGGACCTCAAGCTGGGCATGGCCGACGAGGACTCCGACCGGGGCGAGCTCTACCTCGACCAGGCCTCGAACCGGCTCTCGGAGGCCCGCAGGCTCATGGAGCGCGGCCGGACCGGCGTCCTGGACCACGAGTCCCTGGGCGCGATCCGCCGGGCCCTGGCGGGCATGAGCCACGACGCGGCGGAGGGCCACCGGCTGCTCCAGGCGGCCTACGAACGGGACGGCTCGCTCGGCCCGATGCAGATGCTGTCCTCCTTCTCCCGCTCCCACCGGGACGCGTGGGGCAAGCTCCGGGAAAAGCTCCCGGCGCAGCTCACCGACGTCGGAGGGCAGGTCGAGTCGGTCTTCCAGGCCATAGACGAAGACGTGGCGCCCATCCAGAACCTGCTGCCCAAGCCCCCGGAGCAGTCCCGCGGGTCCACGGGCGGCCAGGCGAAGCCCAGCGCCTCCCCCGGCAAGCAGCAGCCCGAGCCCCCCGCAGGCCACCCGGCGGCGTCCCCCCCGAGCGCGCCCCCGTCAGCGGCCTCCAAGCCCCCGTCCTCCGGCGGGCTGCTGGGTGGCACCGGCGATCTGCTCCACCCGCCGGCAGAGGGTCAGGCCACGCCGCCCCCCTCGGGAGCGGCCCCGGCACAGCCCCAGCCGGACATCACCCTTCCGCCGCTCCTGCCCGGCCTGCTCCCCGGCCTCGGCATCAAGGCGGAAGACGCCGAATAGCGCGCAGCGGTGCCCGGCGGAATCGTCCGCCGGGCACCGCTGCCCCGTACCCCGGGACCGGGCCCGGGCCTGCCTTAAGGGCCGCCCCCAGAAGGGCCGCCCTCAGAAGAAGACCGACCGCCGCTGGACGAGCAGCCGGTACAGGGTGTGCTGTATCTGCTCCCGCACCTGGTCCGTCAGGTTGAACATCAGCATCGGATCCTCCGCCGCCTCCGCCGGATACCCCTCCGTCGAGATCGGCTCCCCGAACTGGATCGTCCACTTCGTCGGCAACGGCACCATCCCGAGCGGCCCCAGCCACGGGAACGTCGGAGTCACCGGGAAGTACGGCACCCCCAGCAGCCGCGCCAGCGTCTTCGCGTTGCCGACCATCGGGTAGATCTCCTCCGCCCCCACGATCGAACAGGGCACGATCGGCGTCCGCGCCCGCAGCGCCGTCGACACGAACCCGCCCCGCCCGAACCGCTGGAGCTTGTACCGCTCCCCGAACGGTTTCCCGATCCCCTTGAACCCCTCCGGCATCACCCCGACGAGCTCCCCGGCCTCCAGCAGCCGCTGCGCGTCCTCCGCGCACGCCAGCGTGTGGCCGGCCTTGCGCGCGAGCTCGTTCACCACCGGCAGCATGAACACCAGGTCCGCGGCCAGCAGCCGCAGGTGCCGCTCCGCCGGATGGTGGTCGTGCACCGCCACCTGGAGCATCAGCCCGTCCAGCGGCAGCGTCCCGGAATGGTTCGCCACGATCAGCGCGCCGCCCTGCTTCGGGATGTTCTCGATGCCCTTGACCTCGACCCGGAAGTACTTGTCGAACAGCGGCCGCAGCATGGACATCAGGACCTGGTCCGTCAGCTCCTTGTCGTAGCCGAAGTCGTCGACCTCGTACTCCCCGGTGATCCGCCTGCGCAGGAAAGCCAGCCCGCCGGCGATCCGCCGGTCCCAGTCACCCGGCCGGCCCGCGGCCCCGGCGCCCGCGCCCGCCACGGCAGGCTCCGGTACGGGCTGCACCACCGGCTCCCCGGCCGGCTGCGCCACCCGGACCCGCCGCGACGGCCGCCGCCGCGGCCGCTCCTCGTCGAAGGGGATGACCTTCGCGTCCGCCACTATCGCTCCGCTCCCTCAGCCGCCGGCCCGACACCCGACAGATCCGCGTTCAGCATCCCGGCCACCCCGTCCACGGCCCGCCCCACCCGCTCCGGCGGCAGCAGCCCGCTTCCCCGGCTCCGCGCGAAGTCCGCGAACGTCTCGGCGGTCGTGTACATCGGCTCGAACCCTAGGGTGGACCGCATCTGCGTGGTCTCCACGACCCGCCCGTGCGTCAGCAGCCGGATCTGTTCGGGCGAGAACTCCGTCACCCCGACCGCCCGCAGCGCCGACCCCACCCACGTCACCGCGGGCATCACCAGCGGCACCGTCGGCCGCCCCAGCCGCCGCGCGCACTGCGACAGCAGCAGCACCCCGTCGCCCGCGATGTTGAAGGTACCGCTGTTCAGCGTCCCCCGCTCGGGCTCGCCGGCCGCCAGCCGCAGCACGTCCACCACGTCGTCCTCGTGGACGAACTGCAGCCGCGGGTCGTACCCCAGCACGGTCGGCATCACCGGGATCGAGAAGTACTCGGCCAGCGCCGAATCCGCGTAGGGCCCCAGGATGTTCGCGAACCTCAGCACGCACACCGCCACGTCCGGCCGCCTGCGCGCGAAGCCCCGTACGTATCCCTCGACCTCCACCGCGTCCTTCGCGAAGCCGGCCGCGGGCAGCGACTTCGGCTGCGTGGTCTCGGTGAAGACGGCCGGATCGCGCGAGGTGCCCCCGTACACACTGGTACTGGACTTCACCACGAGCCGCCGCAGCGTCGGGGACTTCTGGCAGGCGCCGAGCAGCTGCATCGTCCCGATGACGTTCGTTTCCTTCACGGCGCTGCGCGCACCGCCGCTGCCCGCGCTGCCTCCCGTCACGGCGAGGTGCACCACCGTGTCGACGGCGTGCTCGGCGAGCACCCGGGCGATGGCCGAGCGTCTGATGTCCGTACGCACGAACTCGGCCGACCCGAGCCGGTGCGGAGGACTCACCGAATCCACCGCGATCACCCGCTCGACATCCGGCTCCCGCTGGATGCGCCGCACGAAGCGGCCCCCCAGCTGCCGGGCAGCACCAGTGACGAGAACGACCTTGCCCACGAGTTCAGCGCCTCCCTCGAAGAAGTCCCCCGGCTACACCGCAGCCCCTCCACCAGGATGGTGGAGGGGCTGCGGAGAACACGTACAGCTGCCGTTTACTTCTTGTTACGGCGCTGGACGCGGGTGCGCTTGAGCAGCTTGCGGTGCTTCTTCTTGGCCATCCGCTTACGCCGCTTCTTGATAACAGAGCCCACGACTACCCTCGCTCACTTCTCGGAACATCCCCGCGCCAGCGGGGATCGGTGCGGGGCGTCTGGGCCCACACGACCTACGTCGGCCTAGCCTACCCGCCCGAGCTCTGAGCTTGTAATCCGAGGGCAACCCGAGAGTCATCTCAAGCCGACTCCACCCCCACATAGGACTCTCGGAGGTACTCGTGAACCGCGTTCTCGGGGACCCGGAAGGACCGGCCCACCCGGATGGCGGGCAGATGACCGTTGTGCACCAGGCGGTACACGGTCATCTTCGACACTCGCATCACCGAGGCGACCTCCGCCACGGTCAGGAACTGAACCTCACTGAGAGGCCTCTCGCCAGCAGCCATGACACACCTTGACCTTCCGCGCATGACGGGCACCGGCTTCCCCTCCGGTTACGCCCCGTCGTCGCACGCTCACTCCCCAGAGTAGGGGCGTGTGATACGAGTGGGGAAGAGGAGCTACGGCCACTCCTGACGCCACGGCAGACCGGCCCGGTCCACGACGTACCGCGTGAGGGGCCGGTAGAAATCCGCACGCACCCCGTCATCAAGCGGAACCGCCACCGCGACCCGCCCCTCGGCCTCCCCGACGAACAGCGCGGGATCGTCCGTATCCGCCAGCCCGATCGCCGCCACACCCAACTGACCTGCACCGCAGACCCACCCGTGGTCCCCCACCACCAGTTCCGGCAACGGCCCGCCCGCGTCCGCCAACGCCCCCAGCGCGATCCGAACCGGCAGCGGCGAATGGGTGTGCGCGCCGGTGACACTCGCAGGTGGCCGCGCGCCGGGTTCCCGCACCAGTGCGACCCCCCGTACGTAATCGATGCGGTGCCCGCGTACGCCGAACCGGGTCGCCATGTCGACACGGACCCCCTGCGCCGGGGTGAGGACAACACAGCCCGCCGCCGACAGGGCCCGCGCCAAACTGGCGTAGAACCCCAGGAGGCGGTGCGGATGACCCGTCCCGAACAACACCGGCGACCGCGCCCGCGCCACCTCCCGCAGCCGCGCCGCGAAGGCCTCCAGCCCGGCCAGCGTCCGCTCCGGATCGATCACGTCCGGCCCGCTGACGTGCGACGGGTCCGCGGAGACCCCGCACCGGTCCGCCATCAGCCGCAGCAGCTCCCCCTCACCCCAGCACCGCTCCGGCTCCAGCCCCAGCAGCACCCGCGGATCGCGCGCCGCGAACAGTCTGTAACTGCGCAGGCTCTCCTCACGCGAGGTGGCGACGGGCCCGGCCAACCGGGAAGCCAGCAGATGCGCACGCAGCGCGCCGGTGCTCAACACCCTCCGATGCTGCCGCACCCGCCCCGGCCCCTCACCAATTCCACCGAACCGCCCCACCGTTGGCGTAACGATGCTTCGCCCCGCGCACCCCCTACACGAGCATCCCGCGCACCGGGAACACCGCCCGCCGCGTCGCCAGGACGGCCTGATCCGTACTGTCCGCCGGGTCGTAGCCCGCCTCCCAGTCCCGCCACCCCACCGTCCGGCCGTCGGTCATCCGCGCCGGCCCCGGCTGCCGGGTCCGCGCGTACACCTCGCTGCGCCACTCCGGCGGCACGGCCGAGGCCGGATCGACCGGCCGGTGCGCCGCGATCCCCACCAGGTGGGTCCAGGAGCGCGGCACGACGTCCACCACCGCGTAACCGCCCCCGCCCAGGGCGAGCCAGCGGCCGTCCGCGTACTCGTGGGACAGCCGGTGACACCCCTCCTGGACGGCCCGCTGCGCGTCCAACGACACCGCCAAATGGGCCAGCGGATCCTCGAAATGGGTATCGGCCCCGTGCTGGGACACCAGTACCTGCGGCCGGAAGTCCGCGAGCAGCTCGGGCACCGTCGCATGGAAGGCGCGGAGCCAGCCCTCGTCCCCCGTCCCGGCCGGCAGCGCCACGTTGACCGCCGAACCCTCGGCGGCCGGTCCGCCCGTCTCCTGCGGCCACCCGGTCTGCGGGAACAGCGTCCGCGGATGCTCGTGCAGGGACACCGTCAGCACCCGGGGGTCGTCCCAGAACGCCGCCTGCACCCCGTCCCCGTGGTGCACGTCCACGTCCACGTACGCGACGCGCTCCGCGCCCAGCTCCAGCAGCCGGGCGACCGCCAGCGCCGCGTCGTTGTACACGCAGAACCCGGCCGCGCCGCCCGGCATCGCGTGGTGCAGCCCGCCCGCGAAGTTCACCGCGTGACCGGCCTCCCCGCGCCAGATCGCCTCCGCCGCCGCCACCGACTGCCCGGCGATCAGCGCCGACGCCTCGTGCATCCCGTGGAAGGCCGGGTCGTCGACGGTCCCGAGCCCGTACGAACCGTCGGCCAGGCCGGGATCGGCCGACACCTCCCGTACCGCGGCGACGTAGTCCTCCCGGTGGACGAGCCGCAGCGTCGAATCCCCCGCCGCGCGGGCCGCCCGCACCTCCATGGCCCGGTCCAGCCCGAAGGCCCGCACCAGCCCCATGGTCAGCGCCAGGCGCACCGGGTCCATCGGATGGCCCGGCCCGAAGTCATACCTCGTTACCGCCTCGTCCCACATCAACAACCCGGTCACCGGCTCGCCGCTCATGCCCGACACCGTATCGGGCGCCGACGACCCCGAAGGAACGGGCATAGAACAGCGTCACCAACACCAGCACCATCGGTACCAGCATCGCCCCGCGGTAGCTCCAGGCGTCCCCGATCCCGCCGACCAGCGGCGAACCGACCAGGAAACCGACGTAGTTGAAGATGTTCAGGCGGGCGATGGCCGTGTCCGACGCCCCGGGGAACAGCCTCCCCGCGGCGGCGAAGGTCTGCGGCACGATCACGCACAGCCCGATCCCCAGCAGCGTGAACCCGAGCATCCCCGTCCACGCCCCGGGCGCGGCGGCCACCACCGCGAACCCGCCGGCCGCGACCACCGTCCCGGCCCGCACCACCGCGACCGGCCCGAAGCGGCGCACGCCCAGGTCCCCGACGGCCCGCCCCAGCAGCGTGGTCACCATGTACACGTTGTACGGGACGGTCGCCAGCTGCTCCGAACTCCCCAGCACGTCCTGGAGGTACTTGGCGCTCCAGTTGGAGACGGTCGAGTCCCCGATGTACGCGCACGCCATCACCAGGCACAGCGGCAGCAACAGTCCGAACCCGCCGGCCCCCAAGCCCTTGCCCGCTTCCCCGCCCGGACCCGGGCCGCCCTGGTCCACGTAGAACCGGCTCCCGGCCACGACCGCCGGCAGCAGGAGGACGACGGCCGGCAGGTAACTCACGAAGAGCCCCAGATGCCAATGGGCCCCCGCCCACGCGGCGGAGGCCCCGAGGATCCCGCCCAGGCTGTACGAGGCGTGGAACCCGAGCATGATGCTGCGGCCGTACGTGCGCTGGAGGCTCACCCCCAGCATGTTCATGGAGGCGTCGAGCGCCCCGACCGACAGCCCGAACGCGCCGAGCGCCAGGGCCACGTGCCACAACTGATCGCCGGCCCCGACACCGAGGAGGGCGAGCAGCACCAGCGGCTGGGCCCACCGCAGGACCACGCTGGGCCGGACCCGCTTCACCAGGTGCTCGGTCACGACGCTGGCGACCCCGGCGAGGACGGGCACGGCGGCCAGGAAGGCGGGCAGCAGCCCGTCGGATATCCCGTACTGGTCCTGAATGGCGGGGATCCGCGTCACGAGGAGGGCAAAGGTCACGCCCTGCACGAAGAAACTGAACCCGAGGGACAACCGGCCACGGCGCAGCCGCACGTCATCTGTCATGGCGGCTCAGCGTAGGGCGCCGGGCTACCTGTGGGTAGAGCGATCACACACCCAAATCGCGAGCCGGTCATCGTCATCGGTCACCCGTGAGTGAGCGTTTTCAGCGCTGCCCCTCCAGGGTGAGGATGGCGGCGGCGATTGATGTGAAACGGCTCGGGCTGCACCCGGCCCGGTGGAGGATCCGCCAGGCCTTCAGTCGCGCGGTACTACGCGATGGGCGTATTCGCCGCGGGCCAGTGCCGGCGTTCGGGAATCAACCTGCGCAGGATCCACAGGCCGGCGCGCAGCTTCCAGTCTCCGGGGGAGCGGACTTCGGAGATGAGCGCGCCGGTGCTCCTGCCGATCGACCGCGACGCTTCCTCGGTCGCATCCGGGTCCAACAGTCTGTCGCAGTTGAACCAGGCCAAGCCCCGTGCGACCCGGATCCCGTAATTGGTCAACAGCTCGTCACTACGGGTGAACAGCCTGTCCAAAGAGCTGAGCCCATGAATGTACCTGGACGAAAGGTCGTCCTGGACCCTGTCGATACAGGACCCCAGCACGTCGTTCATGCGGTGGAAGTCCGCGATGTGGCTGCGGTCGCCCTTGGACGTCGCCATGCGCCGCAGTGCTCCCGGCAAGTCGTACGAAATGTGCGCCATCATGGAAAAGAGCACGTCTTCCAGCGTGTACGAGCGCGGGACACTCGAAGCGGCGAAGACGTCTCGCCATGGTTGAGGGATGGAGTCCGGCAGGTCACTGGGCCGGACTTCGTCCGCGGAGCCACCGGGTCGTCCTGCCAGCCATGCGTCGATGCCGTCCATCGCGGCGAAGTAGGCCGACGCGAGCGTCTCACACAGCTCGGCGACCCACGGCGGGTCGTTGAACGCGGGGCTGCCGGTGTCCAGGGCGGTGGCGAGCGTCGTCGTGAGGCGGTAGTAGGTGTAGGCGAACGCCGCCCGGCGATCGTGCGTGGTGTCGTACTGCCTGACCCGGTCGGCAAGCAATCCGGCGACCAGGGTGACCTTTTCGGCGGGGAGCATGGACTCGGCGGTCATCGGGGGTACGTCCCTGCCGCCCGCTAAGCCGGCGCGCTGATTCGGCGGGTTTCCTCGGTCGCCCTGCCCCAGTCGCACACCAATTCCGCGAAGAGGCTCTGGCGGTCGGGTGATACCTGATAGTCCGCTGTCCAAGGGGTTTCGAGCAACGGCATGTGGTAGGTCGCGGCCATGCCTTCGTCGCGAATTTCCGCAGAGTAGGTGAAGGCCCGCGTGAGCAGGCCCGGCACAGGGCCGAGCCTCTCCTTCGCGCGGACAGTGACTCCGGTCCCGTTGCTGTCCAGTACGTACTGCTCTTCCAAGAGGTAGAGGGTCACGCCGAACTTGGACATCCTGACCACATTGTCGGCCTGGCCGAACTCGCCCTCGTCCGGCTTCGCCACGATCGTCGAACTCTGCCGTGGCGCGCCGGCGAGCAGCTCGATGGTGTGCATGGCGGTGGCGAGCAACTTGTTCGTCAATCCGATGCGGCTGCGCACGAGACGACGCCAGGAAGTGACCCGGAAGGTGGCTTTTCCATGCCAGGTGCCGGTCCCGATGTCGAAGTAATAGACGTGGTTGGGCGCGGTCGTGCGCTGTCGAGAGATGCCCTCGGGCTCCATTGTCACGGTACGTAGCGTATCATTACGCTTTGTAAATGCTGGCCCTGGACCGCCCCGGCACGAGGCAGCGCCGAAAACGCTCGGTCACTCCTCGATGCCGAGCAACCGGATCAGGTCCTTCATCTCGCCGAAGCAGGCCGTCGCCCCGGCCAACTGGTCGGCGGGCATCATCCCGGTGAACCCGTACACCTCCATTCCGGCGGCCACGGCCGCCGCGACCCCGAGCGGGCTGTCCTCCACGACCACGCACCGCGCCGGTGCCACGCCCATCCGGTCGGCGGCGTGCAGGAACAGATCGGGCGCGGGCTTGCCGCGGCCCACGTCCTGCGCGCTGAAGATCCACTCCTCCTCGAACCACCCGTCGATGCCGGCGGCCCGGTGCCCGACCCGGATCCGCTCGTGGCTCCCGGAGGAGGCGAGACAGTAGGCGATCCCGTGCGCGGTCAGCGCCCCGAGCACCTCCTCCACCCCGTCGACGGGCCGGAGTTCCCGGGCGAACGCCTCGAACGTCCGCGAGTGCAGCATCTCGTCGAACTCCTCGGGCAACCGCTGCCCGGTCCGCTCCAGCACGAGATCGTGCACCCGGTGCACGGCGCCGCCCATGTAGTCGCGGAGCGACTCGTCGTACGAGGTCGGGTGCCCGAGCTCGGTGAGGTAGCCGGCGAGAATCCGATTGGCGAGCGGCTCACTGTCCACCAGCACGCCGTCGTTGTCGAAGATGACGAGGTCATAGCCCATACGACCACCCTACGAGTCGTGGCTCGGCGGCCACGCGACCCATGCCGGGCATCCGTAGGACTTTTTACGGTTGTCGGCCGGTGAACGCAGAAAAGCCCCGCACCATGCCCGTGAAGGGCTGGTGCGGGGCTTTCCCACAATGATTGTTCGGCGGCGTCCTACTCTCCC